>JAGVUB010000036.1 GCA_019136515.1 Verrucomicrobiota bacterium | reverse complement strand
GGGGCTGGCCGCCCGTCGCCACGGGGAAGTTCCCCTCGGCCGGTCCGTCCGGTCGCAGGCTGTTGTGCCGAAGTCCGTTCACACCGGCTCCGGCAGGTGGCTGAGCAGGCGCCGCAGGATGGTCTCGATCGCCGCGCTCTCCTCGAGCGCGTCGGCGCCCTGCCGCGCCAGCGCCAGACGATGGGCCAGCACCGGTACCACGAGCTTGGTGACATCCTCCGGCAGCACGAAGTCGCGGCCGAACAACAGCGCGCGCGCCTGCGCGGCCTGTTTGAGCGCCAACCCGCCGCGCACACTCACGCCGGTGCGGAACTCGCTTTCGGTGCGCGTGGCCGCCACGATCTTCAGCAGATACTCGAGCACGCTCTCCTCCACGTACACCCGGCCGGCCCGCGCCTGGAGTTCCACGATCTCGGCCTGCGTCACCACCGGCTCGATCGTGATGCTGTCGTAGGTCAGTCGCGGCCGCTGGAGGATCTCCAGTTCGTCGGCGGCCGCCGGATAGCCCATGCGCAACCGCATCAGGAAACGATCGAGCTGGCTCTCCGGCAGCGGGAACGTGCCCTCGTAGTCCACCGGGTTCTGCGTGGCGAAGACCATGAACGGCGCCCCGATGTCGTGCGTGACACCGTCGGCCGTGATCTTGCCGCGGTCCATCACCTCGAGCAGCGCCGACTGCGTCTTGGGCGTGGCGCGGTTGATCTCGTCGGCCAGCACGATGTGGGCGAAGACCGGCCCACGCTTGAACACGAACTCCCGCACGCGTTCGTCGTAGATCGCCACCCCGGTCACATCGGTCGGCAGCAGATCGCTGGTGAACTGGATGCGCGAGAACGAGCAGTCGAGCGAGCGCGCCAGCGAGTAGGCCAGCGTGGTCTTGCCCACGCCGGGCAGGTCCTCGAGCAGCAGGTGGCCCTGCGCGAGCAGGCACACGAGCACCTGCTCGATCGCCTCGTCCTTGCCCTTGATCGTCCGGCGGATGCTGCTCCGCAACCGGTCGAGCTTCTCGCGGTGCGCGGTTGCGCGTGTCGCCTCGGCGGTGTCGCTCATGCCGGCAACGCTGGCGGCTTGCCCGGTGGTGGCAAGCGCTGCGGCAGCCCCCGCGGCCCGCCCCGGGGACCCGCCTAACACTCCGGCGCGCCGCGGACTTCGGTCCGATACATTCGGGCGCCCCGCCATCCCGCAAAACCGTGTTTCATGAATCCGTTTCATGAAAGAGGATTGAGCCCGCTCGCTGGACCTCGTCAGGATCGCCTTCCGCAGCCCCCTTTCCCAATCCTGCTGCGAACCCATCGCCCCATCATGCCCCGTCGCGACGACATCCAGAAGGTCCTCATCATCGGCTCCGGCCCGATCATCATCGGCCAGGCCTGCGAGTTCGATTACTCCGGCACCCAGGCCTGCAAGGCCCTGCGCGCCCTCGGCTACCAGATCGTCCTGGTGAACTCCAACCCGGCCACGATCATGACCGATCCGGGCACGGCCGACGTCACCTACATCGAGCCGCTCACCGTGCCGTCGCTCACCGAGATCATCGAGAAGGAGCGGCCCGGTGCTCGCCAAGTACGGCGTGCGCATCATCGGCGTCGAGTCGGACGCGATCGAGAAGGGCGAGGACCGCATCATCTTCAAGGAGACGATGAAACGCCTCGGCATCGAGATGCCGAAGAGCGCGCCGGCGTTCACCGTCGAGGAGGCCGAGAAGGTGGCCGCGGAGATCGGCTACCCGGTCGTGATCCGCCCCGCCTACACGCTCGGCGGCACCGGCGGCGGCTTCGTGTACAACGTCGAGGAGTTGCGCTTGGTCGCCGGCCGCGGTCTGGCGGCGAGCCTGGTCAACCAGATCCTCGTCGAGGAGTCCGTGCTCGGCTGGGAGGAACTCGAGCTCGAGATCGTGCGCGATGCCAAGGGGCGCATGATCACCGTCTGCTACATCGAGAACGTCGACGCCATGGGCGTGCACACCGGCGACTCGTTCTGCGTGGCGCCGATGCTCACGGTCGAGCCGAAGCTGCAGGCGCGTCTGCAGGAGTACGCC
>JAGVUB010000020.1 GCA_019136515.1 Verrucomicrobiota bacterium | reverse complement strand
GGTTCCAGATTCGACTTCGAGCACCGCGACAGCGTGAAGTACGTCGAAGGCATCGCTGAGCCCGAAAAGCTCTCGCAGGCGGTGGCCCAGTTCGAGAACGTGACCGGCATCGCCGAGGTGCTCACCGGAGCCGTCTTGGTCCGCGGCAGTATCCGGAGCGATTCGGCTCGCGTCTTCGGTGTTGTCATCAACGACCTGCTCAAGGTGTCCGACCTTGGCCAGCAGATCGTCTTCGGTCACCTCAACGATTTTCGGATCAACCCGACTGGGGTTCTGGTCGGCCGGGTCCTGGCCAGCCGCCTTGGAATCAACGTCGGCGACCCAATCGTCCTCGAAGCCTCGGGACAAATGCGCCATTATCGGGTCTCCGCCATTTACGAGACCGGGGTGAGCGACATAGATCGCCAGCGGATCTACATGCACATGCAGGAGTGTCGTTCGCTCCTCCAGAAGCCCGACGGCGCCTCGTTCCTGCAGGTCGCGGTGGCCGATCGCGACCGGGCCCCGGCGGATGCCGCACACATGCAGCGGACGCTGCAGCATGCGGTGAGCCCTTGGCAGGATCGGGAGAAGACTTGGCTAGAGGTCTTCCGGGCGTTGCGGGTGTCCTCCGCACTCACCGTCTCCACGATCATCCTCATCTCTGGTCTTGGGATGTTTAATACTCTGGCGATGATCGTGATGGAGAAGACCAAGGAGATCGCGATCTTGCGTTCGATGGGGTATACCCGCACAGACATCGCGCACATCTTCCTCTGGCAGGGGGCCATTGTGCTCACGGGCGGCGTGGTGCTTGGCTGGATTTTCGGCGCGGCGGTGACCTATGGAGTTTCACGTCTGCCGATTCGCATTCGCGGCATCTTCTCCACCGACAGTTTCGTGGTCGCCTGGTCGCTCTGGCACTATCTCGCCGCGGCGCTCACGGCCGCGGTGGTCGTTATGCTCGCCAGCTTCATCCCCGCTCGCCGGGCCGCCCGCCTCGAGCCGGGCGATGTGATCCGGGGAACTTCGCAATGAGTGCCTCTCCAGTCTCCTCCGATCTCGCGATCGCCTGCGAAGGCGTGCACCGCTACCTCGGCTCGGGCGAAGGGCGCGTGCATGTGCTGCGCGGAGTCGATTTCGCTGCCGAACGTGGCAAGGTCTATGCCATCGTCGGTCCCTCCGGCTGCGGCAAGAGCACGCTGCTTTACCTGCTCGGACTCCTTGACCGGACCGACGCTGGCGAGGTCTGGATCGATGGGCAACCGATGAGTCGGATCGATGACGTAGCTAGAACGGCGATACGATGCGAGCACATCGGTTTTGTCTTCCAGTTTCACTTTCTGCTCCCGGATTTCACGGCGCTGGACAATGTCATGATGCCGATGCGCAAGCTCGGGCGTCTGAGTCCCGACCACATGGAGGCGCGTGCGCAGCAGTTGCTCTCAGATGTTGGTTTGGGAGACAAGTCGCTGCGACTGGCAACCCAGCTCTCCGGCGGCGAGCAGCAGCGTGTAGCGATCGCCCGCTCGCTTGCCAACGCTCCCTCCATCGTGCTGGCCGACGAGCCCACCGGCAACCTCGACCAAGCGAACTCGACCCACGTGTTCGACTTGCTCTGCAAGCTCGCCCGGGAGAACGGGCAGGCGGTGGTGCTGGTGACGCACAATCCCGAGATCGCTCAGCGCTGCGACGTCGTGCGGCCCATGCGCGACGGTCTCTTCATCTGAGCGTGTCGGTTGGCGGAGGAGGAGGGATTCGAACCCCCGGTGAGCGTAAGCCCACGCCTGATTTCAAGTCAGGTGCCTTAGTCCACTCAGCCACTCCTCCGGACCGGAATGGCGCGAGCATCGTGGTCCGCCTCGCGTTGTCCAGAGCGATGTCCGGCTACGTTGCACGGAAAGTGCCGGCCGCGGCTTGCAGCGGCCTATCGTTTCTTGCCGAGCGCGAGCAGCCCCCAGATCGACAACCCGATGCACACGAGCAACCACCAGTTATGGCGGATCTCCCGGAGCACGGCCTCGAGTCCGCCGAGCAATCGAGGCAGCAGGATTACGGCGCCGAGCGCGATGACACCGATGGCGAGTATTCGGAGCAGAAGTCGGAGCCGGCGGTTCATGGCTACGTAGCGAAGGCACCACGGTTGGTGGCCGCGAGCGAAATCCCGCCTGCGGACGCCCCGGGCGTGGGCTAACGGCTGGTGCACCCAGCCGCACCGTCCTGAATTCGGCAGGAAGCGGTGGGCCGAGCCCCAACTGAGCCGCCGGCCCTCGCCCTTGGGGTTGCCTTGTCGGCGACGGGCGGCATCATGCCGCTCGCGTGGAGTTCGCGAAACACCTGCTCGTGGATGGCTACAACATCGCGCACACTTGGCCCGATCTGCGTCGGGTGTTGGCAAAGGAGGGGCGCGAGGTCGTCCGGGCGCGGCTGGTCGAGCGGATTCGCATTCTCCACGACTTCGAACGGCTGCGGGTAAGCGTCGTTTTCGACGGCCGCGGTGGCGACATTGCCATCGAGCGCCCGACGCGGCATTTGACCTTCTCGGTCCTCTATACGCCGAGCGGCATGACGGCCGACGATCTCATCGAGCAACTCACCGTGCAAGCCGCACAGCCGCGCGAGGTGTGCGTGGCGACTGCCGACGCCGCGGAGCGCGACACGATCGAGGCCGCCGGAGCGCAGGCGATCTCGCCGGAGCAACTCGCCGCCTGGATTGAGCGCGCGGAACAGGCGCAGCGCGCGGCGGTCGCGGCGCAGCAAAGCAGGACGGACTCCCGTTGGCGGGCGGGCGGCCGCCGGTAACTGCGATCATGCGACACAGCGCGGACAGGGCGGACGGACGAGTCGAGGAGATGCAGGGGCTCCACGGGCCGTTCTCGTTCCCCGAGAAGCTGCTCCAGAAGATCTGGCTGCAGGGGCTGTTCGACACGTTTGGGGCGCGGTTGAGCGACGGACGGCGGCTCGAGGTGCTCGCCCCGGGGCGGTGGAACCTGCTCGGCGGCCCCGATTTTCGCGGCGCGCGGCTGCGCATCGATGGGCGCGAGACGGTGGGCGATGTGGAGGTGCATTTCCATTCGGTCGACTGGATGCGGCACGGCCACGATCGCGATTCGGCCTACGAGGGCGTCGTCCTCCATGTCGTGCTCTTCGAGCCGCGGCCCGGGGACGATCCCCCGCGGACCTTGGGCGGCCGCGTGCTGCCGGAGCTTGTGCTGCTTCCGTGGTTGCACTGCCATCTGGAGGAGTTCGCGGCGGACGATGCGCTCGAGGTGTCGGCCCAGCGCGATGCGGTGGGGCTGGCCCAGCCGCTGCTCGAACTGCCCCCGCTGGCACGGTCCGCGTGCCTGCAGACGGCTGCGGCGAAGCGTTGGCAGCAGAAAGTGTACTTCGCCGCGGTGCGCATCGCACGGCTGGGGTGGGAGGGCGCTTGCCATCATGCCGCGCTGGAAATCCTGGGCTACCGGTTCAATCGCGCGGCGATGCTCGCCGTGGCGGAGCGGTTGCCGTTGGCAATCTGGCGGGCGGGGCTCGACACGGCGACGGCGCGGGCGGCCGGCGAGCCGTTGTGGCGGAGACAGGGGGTGCGGCCTGCCAACGTCCCGAGTCGCAGGATCGAACAGTACCGGGCTTGGGTGGCGCGGGTTCCCGACTGGCCGGAGCGCTGGGGCCAGTGGGGTACGGCGACCGAGTTCTCGGTTCCTGATGAGGAACTGGCCAACGTGGCGACGGTGCGGCAAATGCATGGGCAACGGGCATGGCGCGAGCGTGTGGCGGGGGAGATCGTGGGCCGAGCGGTCGGCGGGGCGCGGCTGGACACGCTGATCGGCAACGGGCTCTTGCCCTTGCTCGCGGCGCGGACCGGTTGCCCGGTGTTTGCTCGGTGGTACTGCGGCGAGGCGGGCGAGGCGTCGGAGCTGTTGACGAAAGCGCTGCGTTTGGCGGGAGTCGTCGGCCGAGGGGGCGCGCCGCGGCACGAGGGCGCTTTGCAGGGGATGTTGCAGTTGGCGTTTGAGCGGCAGTCTGTGTGAGCTGGACCGGGACAGTTGGCGGAGGCGCTGCCACGACAGAATCTGCTCAACTCTTTTCGGCAGCGGGGGGCGCGGGGCTTGACATGGTTTTTCGCCGTAAGCTACGTTGCCCGTCCCTACAGTCCTCACTTTCACCAGGTGGGCCCACCAGCCCGCCTTTTTTTTCCTTTCAAACCACGACCGACCAATGAGCAGCGAAATTCTTTCCGTCCTCGAGTACATGGAGAAGGAAAAGGGGATTCCGCGTGCCGACATGATCCAGGCGATCATCACGGCGATCAAGAACGCGGCCCTCAAAGGGGTGAATGCTGGCCAGGAGTTGAAGATCGAGATCAACCCGAAGAGCGGCCAACTGCAGGCTTGGGCCGTGTTGAAGGTGGTCGACTCCGTCGCCGATCCGCTGAAGGAGATCCACGTCGAGAAGGCCCAGTCCGTGCGTTTTGGCGCCGGGGTGGGGGAGGTTGTCGAGAAAGCTATCGATCCTGCTTACCTCGGCCGCATCGCGGCCCAGACCGCCCGTCAGGCGATCATGCAGCGCATCCGGCAGTTCGAGAAGGACCGGATCATGGACGACTACAAGGACATGGTTGGTGACGTCGTCAGCGGCATCGTCCGGCGCAAGGAGCGCGGCGATCTTTTCATCGATCTCGGCAAGGCCGAGGCGATGATGCCCGCCAAGGAGCAGGTTTTCGGTGAGGAATACGGCGCCGGCGAGCGCATCCGTTGCCTGTTGATGAGCATCGACACGACGCCGCGCGGGCCTGAGCTGATCCTCAGCCGCGCCAGCCCGAAATTTGTCCGCCGCCTGTTCGAACTCGAGGTCGCCGAGATTGCCGATGGCACCGTGAAGATCGAGGCGTTTGCGCGCGAACCCGGTTATCGCACGAAGATCGCCGTCACCACCACCGACCCGAAAGTCGACCCGGTTGGTGCTTGCGTGGGTGCCCGCGGCGCGCGCGTAAAGAGCATCGTTCGCGAGCTTAACGGCGAGAAGATCGACATCATCCCCTTCAAAACCGACCCGCGCGAGATGGTCCTCGAGGCACTCAAGCCGGCTGTACCGCGCAGCATCCAGCTCGACGAGCGCAACAAGCGCATCGCGCTCGAAGTCGGCGAGGACGATCTGGCGGTGGCCATCGGCCGCAAGGGTCAGAACGCCCGGCTCACCTCCCGGCTCATCGGCTGGCGCATCGACATCATCCGCGCCGCCGCCGCCCCGGTCACCATGGACGACAAGGTCAAGGCTGCCGCCGGCACGCTCCATACCGCGCTCGGCCTGTCCGAGGATGTGGCGAAACGTCTGGTCGAGAAGGGCCTGCACAGCATCGAACTTCTCGACACAGTCGACGAAGAGACCCTCATCGACGAGGGCTTTTCCATCGACGAGGCCCAGGACATTCTCACCCGCGTGCGCCAAGCCGGCACCGGTGGCGCCTCGCAGACCTGATTCTGCCGTCGCCGAAATCCCAGCACTTTTCCAGAATCATCATCGATGAGCGTCCGCATTCACGAACTCGCCAAACGCATCGGCATGGACAACAAGGAGCTGCTCGCCCTGCTCAAGGGCCGAGGCTTCGATGTGAAGACCGTTTCCAGCACTGTCGATCCCATCAGCGCCGAGGCGCTGGAGAGCGAGTTGAAGGCTCGGCCGCAACCGACCTCTGAACCCACGGTCTCGACCGAGCCCTCTGCCGAGGAGGCGGTCTCCGCTCCCGAGTCGGCGGCGGAGTCGCCGGCGTTCTCGACCAAGGTGCCCCACGGGGCGTTCGTGCGTTCCGCTGCCGAGATCGCGGAGGAGAAGGCCGAGGCGGAGCGCGCCAAGCAGGCGGCTCGTGTCGCGGCGCAATCGGTACCGCCGGTCGTGCGCGCACCGTTGCCGCCCCCCTCTGCGCCTGCCCCGCGCGCCCACGCGCCCGTGCCGCCTCCGCCGCCCGCCCGCCCGGCCCCGGCCGCGCCCCAGCCTGTTGCGCCGCCGCGGCCCGCTTCGCCCGCGCCCTTGGCACCACCTCCGGCGGTTCCGCGTGTGGTGAGTGCGCCCGTCCCGGCGCCGCTGCCGCCGCCTGTGCCGGTGGCCTCGAAGCCGGCTGCACCCGCGCCGCTCGCTCCTCCGCTCGCGCCGCCGGCCGCTCCCAAGCCGGTGGCACCGCCGCTGCCCGGGATTACTGCGCGCCCCGGGCCCGTCGCCGCGCCGCTGCCGCCTCCGTTGCCTCCTTCCGCTGGTCCGGTGGCCACGGT
The DNA here is from genome assembly GCA_019136515.1 of Verrucomicrobiota bacterium. Lineage (GTDB taxonomy): Bacteria > Verrucomicrobiota > Verrucomicrobiia > Opitutales > Opitutaceae > CAJCBL01. Next base: position 2,806 of record JAGVUB010000020.1, on the reverse strand, counting down.
CACTGTGTCGGGCGACGTCAAGATTCTCCACGTCAAGCCGCCGATCATCGTGCGCGACTTCGCGGTCGCCATCGGGGTGAAGCCGTTCCGGCTCATCTCGGAACTGATGGAGATGGGCATCTTCAGTTCGCTGAACCAAGCGATCGACGAAGCGGTCGCATCCAAGGTGGCCGAGAAACACGGCTTCCTGCTCGAGGTGAAGCATCGTGGCGAGGCCGCGCCCGCTGCGCCCGCCAAAGAGAAGGCGAAGCCGGTCGAGGAGGACGAGTCGAAGTTCCTCGAGCCGCGCCCGCCGGTCGTCTGCATCCTCGGCCATGTCGACCACGGCAAGACCACGCTGCTCGACACCATCCGCAAGGCCAACGTGGCTGCGGGCGAGGCTGGTGGCATCACCCAGCACATCGGCGCCTACCAGGTCGTCCACAACGGCCGCAAGATCACCTTCCTCGACACCCCCGGCCACGCCGCCTTCAACAAGATGCGTGCCCGCGGTGCCAACACCACCGACATCGCCATCCTTGTCGTCGCCGCCGACGACGGCTTCATGCCCCAGACCGATGAGGCGTTGAAGTACATCAAGGCCGCCAAGGTCGCCACCATCGTCGCCATCAACAAGGCCGACGTGAAGGGCGCCAACTTCGACCGCGTGAAGGTGCAGATGCAGGAACGCGGCATCGCCTCCGAAGACTGGGGCGGCGAGACCATCGCCGTGAAGGTTTCCGGCCTCAAGGGCGACGGTGTGCCCGAGCTGCTCGATTACGTTCTTCTCCAGGCCGACGTCATGGAGCTCAAGGCCAACCCGAAGGCACCGGCTACCGGCTCCATCGTCGAGGCCCAGGTCGAGGTCGGCCGTGGCAGTACCGCCACCGTCATAGTCCAGCGCGGCACCCTGCGCGTGGGCGACGCGGTCGTCTGCGGCGCGGCCTATACCAAGATCAAGGCGCTCTTCGACGACAAGGGCCAACAGGTCAAGGAGGCCGCCCCGGCGACTCCCGTGAAGATCATCGGCTGGTCCGCCACACCCGAAGCCGGCTCCCAGTTCAAGGTCGTCAAGAACGAGCGCGAGGCCAAGGCCATCGCCGAGGAGGCCGAGCTCGAACTGCGCAAGCAGGCCACGCAAGCGTCTGCTGCACCGAAGGACACCTCGGTCGAGAAACTCTTTGCTGAGATCGCCGCGACGCAGAAGCCCACGCTCAAGGTGGTCATCAAGTCCGACGTCTTCGGTTCCGCCGAGGCCGTGCGCAACCTGCTCGAGGGCATCAAGAGCGACAAGGTCGCTCTCGAGGTCATCTCCTCGGATGTCGGCTTGGTCTCGAAGAACGACGTGCTCATGGCCGGTGCCGCCGGCGCTGTCATCATCGGCTTCAACACCCGACTGGAGAACGGCGTCACCCCGCTGGCCAAGCACCACAACGTCGGTATCCAGCAGTACGACATCATCTACGAACTCGCCGACAAGGTGAAGGAGTCGATGGCCGACCTGCTCCCGCCGGACCTCCGCGAGGTCAAGCTCGGTGGTGCGGAGGTGCGCGCCACCTTCCCGGTCGCCAAGGGCGTCGTCGCAGGTTGCCTCGTCACCGACGGCAAGATCACCCGCAACGCCAAGGCTCGGGTGCGCCGCGGGCGCGAGATCGTCCACGAGAGCACCATCGATACGCTCCGCCGCTTCAAGGACGACGCCAACGAGATCCGTGCCGGCCTCGAGTGCGGCATCGGTCTCTCCGGCTTCTTCGACTACAAGGTCGGCGACACCATCGAGTGCTTCGAGATCCAGAAGATCCGCGCCAGCCTCTGACGACTTCGGATTTCGGATTGGGGATTGCGGAATAGCTTTCGGGAGATTGGTTCCCGAAGGCCCAAGGCCCGCCCGTCCAGTCCCCGTTCCGCAATCCGCCATCCGCATTCGCCATGTCCAACCGCACCGTCCGCATCAACGAGTTGCTGCAGCGTGAGATCAGCCACGTGCTGCACACCAAGTGCGGACAGGACGCGGTGCTCTACACCATCACCGGCGTCGAGATCGCACCCGATCTCCGTACCGCCAAAGTCTATTTTTCGCTGCTGAAGAAGGATGCCGATCCGGCCCGCGGCCTGAAGTGGCTGCGCAGCAAGGTCTCGCTTATCAGCGAGCATCTGCGCCGGTACGTCCAGTTGCGCTACCTGCCCAAGCTCGAGTTCATCCACGACGAGTCGCCCGACCGCGCCAGCGCTTCCGCGCCTCGACGGCAAGCGCGTTGTCGTGATCGGGCACGCACGACCCGATGGCGATTGCATCGGCTCGCAGATCGCCATCGCCCGCCTGCTGGCTAGCCGCGGCATTGAGGTGCTTTGCGCCAACGGCGACCCCGTCCCGCGCCGCCTGGCCTACCTCGCGCCGGAGCACACCTTCTACACGGCCGACACGCTCCCCGCCGGCGACTTCGCCGCGGTGCTCGTCGACTGCGCCGACCTCGCGCGCGTCGGACCGAAGCTCGCCGCCCGGTTCCCGCATCCGATCCTCAACGTCGATCACCACCTCGGCTCCAACCATGGCGCGGAGGAGAACATCGTCGACACGCAGGCCGCGGCCACCGCCGAGATCATCGCCGGCATGGCCTTCGATCTGGAACTGCCGCTCGACGACATCACCGCCAAGGCGCTCTACGCCGGCATCATCACCGACACCGGCCAGTTCCGCCACGCGTCGACCACGGCCCGCGTGTTCGAACTGGTCGGACGGTTGATCGCCTGCGGTGCCGAGCCGGTCGAGGCCGGCTACCACATCTACGAGCGCGAGTCCTTCGGCCGGATGAAGCTGCTCCAGCAT
>JAGVUB010000169.1 GCA_019136515.1 Verrucomicrobiota bacterium | reverse complement strand
CTCGGCGGTGGGGGTGTTTTTCTTTTCACACCCTGCCTTCTGGCAGGAAACCACCCTCCCGCCCAGCCCCCTCAATGCCCTCGCCTATGGGACGGCTGTGGTCTCCGACCGGTCCCGCTTTGCTCGTGTCAGCACACAAGATTGAGCCCACCGAGTCCGGTCGGAGACCGGACCTACTCGCCCGTGACCATTCCACAAGCACGAGAGGGCACGCCGAACCGTAGGACCGGTCCCCAGCGGCTCCGGCGGCATGCCAGAGGTAGTCCAGCGCGTGGCCCGGCGCTTCAGCCCGGGCCGGCGGACGCTGTTCACACCCGCATGCCTGCTCACGCCCGACGGCGCGGTCTGAAGAGCCGCGCCACGTAAGGACCCTTCCCTGAACAATCCCGGCGGCTTCGGCGCGAACGCACCGGGTCCGGCGGCATGCCAGAGGTAGTCCAGGATCCCAGCTCACGCCCAGCGGGTCCGGTCGAAGACCGGACCTACCGCTCCACGCGGAACGCGCAGCGTTCCTTACGTTTTGGCGCCGTCGAGCCGGCGCCAGAATGGACTCATTCCCGGATGCCGGCGTGCTCGAAGGGATTGGCCGCCCAGCCGAGCTGGGCCCTCGCCGGGGACTCCGGGCGCAGCCGCAAATCGCCGGCGTCCTCGTCGACGAAGAGTGGATCGGCGTCGAGCGTGTTGTCGGCCTCGAGCGTGGCGCCGTCGGCGAAGTACTGTTTCGCGGTCGGCAACTCCTGGAAGAAGTGCCAGCCGCTGCGCCACCCGAAATTCGTCTTCACGAGGCAACCGCGGGGTGTGAGCCAGGTGTCCTTCGCCGCCTCGATCGCCGCCACCGTATCCGGGATCATCGCGCACTGCGGATAGGCGGCGGTCCACTTCGCGCTGCGGTAGCCGACCGCGGACAGCTTGTTCAGCAGGTTCTGGATCGCATCGGAGCCCAGGGTGAGCGCGCGGGTGGAGGTGCGCAGCGCCGCATGGCAGCGCACCACGAGGTTGCGCTCCGCCTCGTTGTCGCGCCCGCCGTTGAAGAAGAACGCCGCGCCGTCGATCCGGTAGAAGAAATTGTCCCGCACGTCGGCCCCGGCTCCGCCGTCGTCGATGTACACGCCGTGCGTCTCGCCGTGGAAGAGCGACGAGCCCACTTCGTGGATGAAGTTGCGGTGCACCTGGTTGCCGCGCACGTCCCAGCTCCCGGAATAGACCGCCGCGGCGTCGCCGCTGAGCCGACAGATGCCGCCGAGGTCGTTGGCCTCGATCCGGTGTTCGTTGCCGTCGTAACCGACCGCGCGGTCGGGCACATCGTACACGCGGTTGTGGCGGAAGGTCGTGCCGCAACCCTCGACATAGAGCGCCTGCACACCGCTGGTCTGGAAGCGGCCGTAACGGGCGAACTCGCAGTCCTCGATCACGTTGCCGGCGGGCACCAGCTGCTTGCGGTCGCCGCCCGAGAGCCAGACCGCAGCCGCGCCGCAATCGAGCAGGCGGCAGCGTTGCACTGCGGCGGCCGTCATGTTCTCCAGCCGCAGGGCGGAGTCGCCAGCGTTGCGGAAGGTCGAACGCACGAAGGCGAGTCCGGTGCAGTCCTTGGCCTCGACCAGCTTCCCGCGCACCGCCTCGAACACCAGATCGCGGAAACCGACGTGCGCGGCCTTGTCCCCCCGCACCAGCGGCGTCTCGAGGAGCGAGACGACCACCTCGGAGTCGGAGCCGAACCCGGCCGGCGGCCAGAGGTAGAGCAGCCCGCTGGTCCGGTCGAGGTACCACTCGCCGGGCCGCGTGATCTCCTCGAGCAGGTTGTAGGCGAACCACGGCTGATCGGCCCGCAGCGTCATCGGCTTCTCGTTATACGGAGCCGCCTCGAACGGCGACGCGGCGAAGCTGATCCGCCGGTTCCCGATGTCGATCGCGGTGATCCGCCGGTGGTTCTCCAGCCAGGCATCGGACCAGTAGCCGCTGATCCAGCCGTCGGGGGCGGCCGCCCAGCGCGCCGGCCGGTCGCCGCCGTAGCCGAAGCTGTAGGTGCCGGCCGACGACGCCGTGAACGCGTAACCGCGCTTGATCCGGGCGGAGTGCAGCACGGTGGGCCGGCCGGCCGCAGCGTACTCCGTGTAGGTCGGCTCGAAGCCGCGGGGCTCGGGGTCCTGCTTGCTGACCCAGGAGACCTTCGCGCCGGAGGGGAAACCGTTGGCCGGCGGCGTGCCGGCGGTGAGCGACGGGGCGATGTACCAGTTGCACTCGTTCTGCCCGAGCCCGTTCGTCCACGCATAACGGTAGAGGTAGAATTGCTCCCCGCCCACCAGACCGTCGCGCTTGAACCGCAGCGTACCGTCCGTCGTCGTCTCGCGCCGGTAGGTGCCGCCGACCGCCGGCACGCTCGTGCCGGAGTAGACCGTGATCGTCTGCCCCGCGATGTCGGGCATCGTGTGCTCGTCGAGATCGGGCCAGCGCGCCAGCCGTTGCGGGTTCCGGTCGACGAACAGCTCCAGGGCCGCCGGCAGATCCTTGCCGAACCCGCGGGTCCGCAGCGTACCGTAATCTGTGATACCCTGCGCCTTCAGGTCCAGTTGCACCACCCGGCCGCGGGCGGTCGCATCGAGGCGGTTCCAGACCGGCGAGGCGCTCGTCACGGGGGAGAACGCCGATCCGAACACGCGTTTTCCGCCGACCAGCCGCACCTCCTCGCCGGGCCAGGCGCGCCAATCGACCGAGTTCGCGGCGCTCGTACCCGAGTCGGCCGCGGTGAACTCCAGCGTGGCGCCGCGCTCGTAGAGACCCTGTCGCAACCACACCGCGATGCCGCCGCTCGGCACGCCCGCGGCGATCTTCGCCCGGACCGCGGCCTGCGCCTTCTCCAGCGTCTTGAACGGCGCCGCGCGCGTGCCGGCGCTAGTGTCGCTACCGTACGGGCTCACAAAATACTGAGCGCCGTACACGCGCGGCGTGCCCGGCGCGGCATCGGCGGTCGCGGGGTCGCTGCCGAGCTCGATCTCCTCGGCGTTGCTCATGCCGTCGGCATCGGTGTCCACCTCGCTCGCGATCACGCGCCAATGCCGGCCGGCCTCGGTCGCCGCGCCGGCGGCGCGCACGATCACGCGCACCTCCAGCCCGCGACCGACATGGACCCCGGGCAACGACGTCCACGCCTTCAGGTCCGTGCTGGTCTCGACGGTGTAGCGCCGCCCCCAGGCCCCGCGCCAACGGAGCACCACGTTGCCGGAGGCGTCGACCTGCGGGGTAGCTGTGAAACCGCTCCCTGCGCTACGCGGATCGGTACCGGCCTGAGCTTCCTGCGCGTTGCTCAGCCCGTCGCCATCCTCGTCGATCGCGGCCCCCTTGGTCGGCTGGTACAGCGCCGCCCAGACATCGGAGAGGCCGTCGCTGTTGCGGTCGACGATGGCGGCGAGCGGAGCCGCCGAGATTAGGAACGCGAGCGACGCGCCGAGGCAAAGACGTGGGGAACGCATGGCTGGAAAGTGCGCCCTAGGTTTCCGGGCCGCGGGGCAGGAGCAACACAGGCGCGGCCCGCCGAACCACTTTGAGACTCCTTTCACCGCAAGCCCGCACGCCGGCGCGTGGGGCGCTGCTTCAGCCCGCCCCGGCCGACTTCGCGTGCCCCCCACTCGCCAGCTCACACCCAACGGCGCGGTCTGAAGAGCCGCGCCACGGGAAGGCCCTTCCCTGAGCAATCCCGGCGGCTTCGGCGCGAACGCACCGCGTCCGGTCGGAGACCGGACCTACTCGCCCGTGACCATTCCACAAGCACGAGAGGGCACGCCGAACCGTAGGACCGGTCTCCGACCGGTCCCCTGCGGCTCCGGCCGCATGCCAGATCTCGTCCAGCGCGTGGCCCGGCGCTTCAGCCCGTCTCGCAGTCCGGCCCCATCACGACCACGACGCCGTTCCGGTCGACAGGGTCGAAACGGTTCAATTCAGCGCCGGGGCAGGGTCGACCGGCATCGCCTTCAGATCCCAGCGGTACGCCCCTCCGCCGCAGCCGAGCAGGATCTCGTCTGGGCCGATCGCCGCGGAGAAGATCGTCATCACCGGCAGGTTGTAGGCAGCCCAGCGAAAGGTCTTGCCGCCGTCGCGCGAGAGCAGCGGCCCGACACTGCAGATGCGGTTGCCAAGGTAGGCTCCGGCACGAGCACCGACCACGATCGTGTCGCCCGCGCACGCGATCAGGTTGAACGCATTGAGCGACGACGTGACCTCTTCGACCGAGTCGCCGAGCGTGGCGCGATTGCAGCCGGCCACGCCCAGGTAGTACGGATGCAGCCGATCCTGCCCGGCAAACTCGTCGATCCGCGCGTAGGGCACAACCGACAGGTAGTTGCCGATCCCAAGCACCAGATCGCCGGAACCGGTCACGCCCACGGCGGGCACGTAGTCGCTGGTCAGCAGCGTCCAGCTGACGCCGCCGTCGGCACTGCGGGCGAGGCCGCGGTTGGAGGAGACGTAGAGCAGCCCGTGGCCGGCATCGTAGGCGAGTCCGTTGAGCCCTGCGCCCGCGCCGAACGGCAACGCGGCGGCCGCGAAGCTGCCGCCGCCATCCCGCGAGCCGTAGAGGGTCGAGCCGAACAGCAGCCACTGGCTGCGGGCGTCGGGGCTGAAGAGAAAGAGCTTCGGCTCCAGCGAGCTCGGCAGATAGGTGTCCGGAGTGAGCAATGACGTGGCGTCGGTCCAGCTCTCGCCCTGGTCGAGCGAACGGATCAGGCGCATGGTCTTGGTCGAGTAATACTCGGTCGGGCCGCGGGCGATGGCGTAGATCACGCTCTCGTCCGGGGCGACGCCCATGGGGAAATGGAGCACGGCGCCGGCCGGCCCCGGATTCGCCGAGATCTTCCGCCACCGGGTGCGATCCGCGCCGTTGCTGCGGAACAGCCCGTGGTCGTTGGTTGCCATGTATGCGTGACGCGGTCCGATCGCCAGGCTCACGGCACACTCGGCGTAGCCCAGGCCGTTGTTGCCGTAGAGCTTCGCCTCTTCGTCGTAGACCATCAGCAGGTCTTCCCAAGTCGCGAAGCCGTCGCGGCTCGCCCACGCGCCGATGGCCGACCAGGTCACCGCCAGGTCGGTCTTTCGGTCGAAGGCGAACCAGTGGGCGTTCTGGTAGAACTCCCCCTCGCCGTGTTTGAGCGACTCCGGAAACAGCTGGTAGTCGAAGCTCGCGAGCCCGTCGTGCGAGACCAGTCGGTACGGAATGCCCTCCAGGCCGATGACCACCTGCCCGCGCTTCCGCGGATTCCACCGCGCCGTGGTGAACCCGGCCGCCGACACGATCGGCTGGTCCTGCGCCGTCCTCAGGGGCACGTCGGTGTAGGTGAGCTGCGTGCCGCCGGCGTCGTGCGCGACCGCCACCTTGCCCGCGGCCGTGGTGTCCACGCCCATCAACGTCACCAGCAGGTCGCCGGCGGTCCACGGCGACACGTCGAGATCGATCACCTGGAAGCCGGCCGGCACGTTCAGCTCCTGGAAGGTCGGGGTCGCCGCCGTGGCGTTGCGCGTGACGAAGAGCGTGCCGTCCCCGAACGACGCGTAGACGGTCTCCCGGTCCTCCGGGTGCGGCACGATGCAGCGGATACCGGCGAACGCCCCGAGCGCGACCGCCTGGAAGCTCTGCCCGGTGGCGTCGCCGACCAGAAGATGTTTCTGGGCGAACATCGTCGCCATCTCGTCCTCGCGCCCGTCGCGCTGCTTGCGGTTGTGGCCGAAGGCGCCGAGCGCGGCGAAGACGCGCGAACCGTCCCGGTTGAACCGCACCTTGCCAAAGGACGTGCGGTACCCGCGCACCTCCATGCCGTGATTCGGCGAAAGCAGGATCGGCGGCAGCGCCGGAGCGCACACCTCGCACCAGGTTCGCCCGCCGTCGCCCGAGCGGGCGAGATAGGAACCGCCGACCAGGATCAGGTTCGCGTCGGCGGGCGAGAGGTCGAAGGAGTAGAACTGCGAGTGCAGTCCGTTCCCCGGATACTGGTGGGATACCGTGCGCCAGGTCTCGCCCCCATCGGGCGACTGCACCAGCCCGCCGAGATCGAGGAGCAGCGTGACGACGCCGTCATCGACCTTCGCGTCGTAGGTCACGTTGGCGAAGCCCGGCGCGATGTTCCGCCACACGCGGTTGCGCCCGTTGACGTGCGCATCGAGCAACTGCTCGCGCAGGCCGGGGATCTTGAGCGGCGTCCACTTCCGGTTGGCGAGCAACGGAGCGGCGACGGTCTCAAGGTTGGCCGCGAAAAACGCGGGCACCGCCGCCGGAACCGGGAGCGGCGGCGCGACCGCGGGCACGAGCGGATCCGTGCCCAGCGCCCGCTCCTCCCAGTCGAGCAGGCCGTCTCCATCCAGATCGGACAGCGTGATCGCCACCCGCCAGGCGCGCCGCGGGTCGCGCTCGCTCCCGGCCCAGACGAGGTGGCTGATCTCCGCACCCTGCCCGGCGAACTCCAGATCGTTGGCCGGCTCCCACGCGCCCAGGTCCGTGCTGGTTTCGATCCGGTACCGGCGGTGCACGACCCCGTCCCATCGCAGGCGTAACCCGCCGCCGACGTTCGGTCCCAGCACCGCTGCAGGGGCGCGGTTCGGATCGAGCGCGCCGGTGCCCGCGGCCGCCTCGGCGCGGTTGGAGAAACCGTCGCCGTCGTCGTCCGCCCCGGCTTCGCCCACCTGCGGATGCTGCGCCGTCCAGACATCGGAGACTCCGTCGCCATCGCGATCGATGATCGCGACAAGCGGCATGAGGCCGAGCACGAGCATCAGGGTCACACCGAGGAGCGGGCGCAGAGAGGACATCAGGGAGAAGTCATCGGGAGCCTCGCCGCCGGCTTTCCTCCGGTCAACGGAGCGGTCCCCGGCGGCCGGGTTTTCAGAACCGTTTCACCGCCGCATCGAGGCACCCACGGCAAGACACGTCGACCGCCGTGCACCACCAGCCAGAGCGATGCATTGGGCCGCGGTGCCACACACGTGATCGTGCGGCCCGGGGTTGCCCCTTCGGCCCAACAACACAACATCGCCATTCCCCCGATGCTCCTCTCCGCCGCCCACCCCCACCGATCCACTTCCGCCACCCCGAGCCGCTTCGTCACCGCCGCGCTGCTCGCCGCCGCACTGCCGCTCTCCGCCTGCGCCCGGCCCGCCGCGCCCGGGGGCTGGTTCGTCTGGCCCGTCGTCGAACCCGCCGCCGGCTCGGCGCTCGACACCTCCGCCCTCAATGGCGCACCGCTCTCCCGCGTCGCCGTGAAGAATGGCGCCTTTGTCGATGGCGCCGGCCGCCCGCTGCGCTTCTTCGGCGTCAACATCACCTCCGACGACGCCTTCCCCTCCGCCGCCGAGGCTGAGCTCCTCGCCGCGCGCCTCGCCAAGGCCGGCGTGAACATCGCGCGCCTCCACCACCTCGACAATCAGTGGGGCGTCGGCACGGGCGGCAGCATCTGGCCCACCAACGGCCGGCACCACGAGTTCGACTCCGCCCAGCTCGACAAGCTCCACCGCCTCATCGCCGTCCTCGCCCGTCACGGCATCTACTCGAACCTCAACCTCAAGGTCTCGAAGACCCTCGCCACCGCCGATGGCTTCCCCGCCTCCGTTGAGCAGCTCCCCGACTTCCAGAAGCGGGTCGACATGTTCGACCGCCGCATGATCGAGCTCCAGAAGGACTACGCACGCCGCATCCTCACGACCAAGAATCCCTACACCGGTTTCGCCCCGGTCGACGACCCCGCCATCGCCCTCGTTGAGATCAACAACGAGAACTCGATCCTCGGCTACTTCACCCGCGACCTCGGCCGCGGCACCGACCGTTTTCCCGAGCCGTTCCGCTCCGACCTCCAAGCCAAATGGAACACATGGCTCACCGGCCGCTACGCCGACTCCGCCGCGCTCGCCACCGCGTGGAACACGGGCGCCCCCGCCACCGCACGCTCCCTCGTCGAGCCCACCACGGCGCGCTGGCACCCGAAGGTCCAGCCCGGCAGCGAAGCGACCCTCACCCCCGGCGCCGACGCCTCCAGCTTCACCATCGATGTCACGCGCACCGGCGGCGCCGATTGGCATGTCCAAGTCTCCACCTACGGCCTGCCTGTCGAGGACAACACCGTCTACACCGTCGCCTGCGAAGTCCGCGCCTCCACTCCCGCCCGGCTCGGCCTCGGCCTCTCCGCCGACGACCGTGCCCGGCCAGGCCAGGAATGGCGCAGCCTCGGCCTTCTCCAGTCGGTCGACGTCTCCACGGAGTGGACGCCGATCCGCCTCGCCTTCCCCGTGCACTCCGCCGCCGGCGGGCCGGCGATGCTCAGCTTCAACGTCGCCGCGCAGACCGGCCGCCTCGAGTTTCGCGCCATCCGCCTGGTGGCCGGCGCCGCCGAAGGCGGCCTCCGCCCAGGCCAGTCGCTCGAGCAACGCACCGTGCCGCTGCCCGGCGAACCCACCTCCCGCCAGTGGGCGGACTGGATCGCCTTCCTCGCCGACACCGACCGCGCCTTCGCCGAGGAGATGCGCACCTTCCTGCGTGACGAGCTCCACGTGCGGGCACCGCTCGTGTGCTCTCAGATCAACTTCACCGGTCTCACCGCCTTCCACCGCGAACAGTCGATGGAGATGGCCGACACCCACACCTATTGGCAGCACCCGAACTTCCCCGGCAGCGGCTGGGATCGCGCCAACTGGACCATCGCCAACACCCCCATGGTCGCCGTCTTCGGCCCGCGCCGCTTCGGCGAACTCGGCAACCTCGCCCAACTGCGCGTCGCCGGGAAGCCCTTCTCGGTGAGCGAGTACGACCACGCCGCCCCGAGCGAGTACGCCTGCGAGATGTACCCCGAGCTCGCCGTCTTCGCGTGCCGGCAGAACTGGGACGCCATCTATCCCTTCGACCTTGGTTCCTACGGGGCGCGCAACCCCGACGGCCGCATCACCGGCTACTTCGACCAGATCAACCACCCCGCGAAGTGGTCGCTCGCGCCCTTCGCCACCCGCGTCTTCCGCGCCGGCCTCTTCGCCCCCGCCACCGCCGTCGCCGAACTCCGCCCGGGCAACCCCGTGTGGGGCGAGGCCATGCACGCCGACATGCTCTGGGCCAAGCTCAACCCCGACCAGCCCTTCGACTTCCTCGACTGCCGCCTCCAGGTCAACGACCGCCCCGCCGCCGCGAAGACGACGCTCGTGTACACCCGCGAAGGAAATGACTTCCTCCAACCGGCGCGCGTGGTCATAGCGCCGCAGGGCAATGTCTTCACCGCTGGTGACAATCAGGCTGCCGTCGCGACCGGTTTCCTCGGCGGCGCAACGGTGGTCGCAGGCCCCATGCGCATCACCTGCCCGCGTTTCGGCCGCGACTTCGCCACCGTCGCCGCCGTCGCGTTGGACAACAAGCGGCTACCCGAGTCCGGCCGGATTCTCGTGACCATCGTCGCCCGCGCCGAGAACCAGGGCATGAAGTGGAACGAAGCCCGCACCACCACCGGCGCCGAGTGGGGCCACGGTCCGACCATCGCCGAGCGAGTCCCCGCCACCATCGAGCTCGCCACCGAGGGTTCGCGCCGCGTTTTCGCCCTCAAGCCCGACGGCACCCGTGCCGCCGAGGTGCAGGCAACCTACACCTCCGGTCGCCTCACCTTCACCGTCTCGCCGAAGGACAACACCCTGCACTACGAAGTCGTGACGAAGTAGCCAGTCGTCGGTGCCCGACCTGCCACGCCGCTGGCGCCACGCCACAGACCTGCGGCATCGCCGCCGGACATGGAGTCCGGCCCGACAGGTCCCACCCACGCCTGCGGCAGAGTCGCGGCTCGCCGACGGACCGCGCCGGAATTGCCAACCTCGCCCGCATCCCCTTCGCTTGGCCCGATGGCCGCTCCCACCCTCCTCGTCCTCGCCGCCGGCATGGGGTCCCGCTACGGCGGGCTCAAGCAGCTCGACCCCGTCGGCCCCGGCGGCGAGACCATCCTCGACTACGCCGTCTTCGACGCCATCCGCGCCGGCTTCGGCCGCGTCGTCTTCGTCATCCGCCACGACTTCGCCGACGCCTTCCAGTCCCAAGTTGTCGCTAAATATTCGGGACACATTCGCGTCGACACCGTCTTCCAGGCGCTCGACGCCCTCCCCGCCGGCGCCCCCGTCCCCGCCGGCCGCGAGAAGCCCTGGGGCACCGGTCACGCCGTCTGGTGCGCGCGCGACGCCATCCACGAGCCGTTCGCCGTGATCGGCGCCGACGACTTCTTCGGGCGCGACGCCTTCGTCCAGCTCGCCGCCTTCCTCTCGCCTCTCGCCTCTCGCCCCTCGCCGGCGGCCACGCCGGCCGCCTTCGCCATGATCGGTTATCGCCTGGCCAACACGCTCTCGGAAAACGGCGCCGTCGCCCGCGGCGTCTGCACCGCCGACGCCGGCAGCCGCCTGCGCACCGTCGTCGAGAACACCGGTATCCGCCGCGAGGATGTCGGTCCCGGCCGCAAGTTCAGCGGCGAGGAGATCGTCTCGATGAACTGCTGGGCGTTCACTCCCGCGTTCTTTCCCGCGCTCGACCGCGAATGGCGCGAGTTCGTCGCCGCCCACGGAGGCGAACTGAAATCCGAGTTCTACCTCCCCGAGGCCGTCTCCCGGCAGATCGCCGCCGGCACCGCCACCGTCGAGGTGCGCCCGACCTCCGCCGAGTGGTTTGGCGTCACCTACCGCGACGACAAGCCGCGCGTGCAGGCCGCCCTCGCCGCGCTCGCCACCCGCGGCGAGTACCCGGTGCCGCTGTTTCCCAAACTGTAGGCCAGGTCGGCGACCTGGCCCTCCCAATCCGGCCACGTCACCGCCGTGGCCTACAGCCCATCCACCCATGAAATTCTCCCGCGTCGAAGCCGACATCTTCGTCCCCGGCGGCGGTGACCCCGCCGCCGCGCTCGCCCGCGTCACACACCTCGCGGTCGCCGCACATCAGGACGACATCGAGATCATGGCGCACGCCGGCGTGTGCGACAGTCTCGACCAACCCGGCAAGGCCTTCGGCGGCGTGGTGGTGACCAACGGCGCCGGTTCGCCTCGGACCGGACGCTACGCCGCGCTCACCGACGAGCAGATGCAGGCCGTACGCCGCGAGGAGCAACGCCACGCCGCCACCCTCGGCCGCTATGCGATCCAGATCCAGCTCGGTCACACCAGCGCCGATGTGAAACGCGCCGGCCATGCCGGTGTCGTCGCCGACCTCATCGCGATCTTCGCCGGTTGCCGGCCCGAGGTCGTGTATCTGCACAACCCCGCCGACAAGCACGACACCCACGTCGGCACGCTCGTGCGTTGTCTGGAGGCACTGCGCACGCTGCCGCCCTCGCGCCGCCCGCGCCGTGTGCTCGGCTGCGAGGTCTGGCGCGATCTCGACTGGCTCGCCGACACCGACAAGGTCGCGCTCGATTCCGGCCGCCATCCCGAGCTCGCGCAGGAGATGCTCCGCGCGTTCGACTCGCAGGTCGCCGGCGGCAAGCGCTACGATCTCGCCGTCGCCGGTCGCCGCGCCGCCCACGCCACCTTCCACGCCTCGCACGCCACCGACGCGTTCGCCGGCATCACCTGGGCGATCGATCTCACGCCGCTGCTGGCCGAAGGCGCGCCCGACCTCGCCACGTTCACCCTCGCCGCCATCGCCCGCCTGCGCGACGACGTCCGCGCCCGGCTCGCGCGTGTATCCTAAGTCTCAAGCAACAGTGCGGGCGCGGCACCGCCGCCACACCGCAAGCCCAAGCGCGGCAAGACCGCCGAGCAGCGCATAGGTCGACGGCTCGGGGATCGAGCTGGTCGCGGTGACATCGGTGGCCGACCAGTCCTCCGCGAGCACCGCGCCACCGAAGCCGTAGGTGAGCGTGTTCAGTGCGTTGGCCTCGCTGAGCGTGCCGACGAATTCGCCGCTCCCGAGCGAGGTGGATAACGAAGCGCTCATGATGTAGGTCGAGCCGACCTCGACCTCGGCCCAGAAGATGTCGTTCAGCGAGGCGCCCCGGTCGGCAACGGCCACACCGTGTTCATCGAACTCGAACGAGGTCGCATTGGCACCTGCATAGCAGGAGAGGAGCGGAACAGCGCCGTTCATCGATAGCGTCGCCTCCTCGTGGAACAGGTTGCGGACCTCCTGCCCGTCCAGATCGAGCAGCGCGAGACCAAGCCTCGTGTCCACATTTCGCGAGTCCGTCCGCATCGTCGCGTCGAAATGCAGAACGAAGCGGGCCTCCACCTTCGTCCCGATGGGAAGGGTTCCGGACCCGAAGGTCCACAGGACGTTCGACTCGGCTCTGGCAGAATTGTCGCCTTCGAGATCGATCCCCGGCGTTGCGATGTAAGCGCCGATCGTCGGCGCGCCGTCGCTCCACCCGCCACGAGCGATCGCGCTGACACCACCGATGGAGGAACTGACGGTGGTCCCCGTCTGGCTCCGGACCTCCCCGGAGCCCGCCACCTGCCCGGCCGCACCGAGACTGGTCTGGAGCGAGAAGCCGAGCGGATGCGCCTCCGTGGCGGCGGATGCGAGAAACGCGGTGGTCGACAAAAGCATCCCGGCAACTACCGGGAGCGAACAGAGGCGAGAACGACAGGGATGACGGTTCATGGCGGTTCGGGTTGCGTGGAGGGTGCGGCGCCACAATAGCCGACCGACGCCATTTCCGAAATACGCCGACCGGCGTAGGCGGTTCCATGAAGGGCCCCTGGGGCGGATCGTGAGCACCGGCCTTCCGCTCCCCTCGCGCGTGGCACAGCCATCACGAACGACGTCTCGGCCGGGAGCCCCATCCCTCCGTGGCACGGGTCTCCAGACCCGTGTCCGGGGACATCGTCGTTCTCACGAACGACGCTACGGCGGAAACGCGGGCTTCGCCGTCCTCACGAACGGCGCCACGGCCGGCGCCGCAGCGTAGCGAACAGGCCGAGCGCGAGGGCAAAGAGCGAACCGCACGCTCCACCGCCGCCGCCCTTGTTGCTTTCGGGCGTCGGTGTAGGCGTGGGCGGCGGGGTGGGAGCCGTGCCAAGTGCGATCGTCGCGGGCGTGCCGACCACGGTGTCGCCGTTGGCCAGCGACACGGCGACGGTGTACGTGCCGGCGTTGGCGGCGGCCATGCTGGAGATCGTGTAGGTCGAAGCCATGGCACCGGAAATCGGGGCGTTGTTCAAACGCCACTGATAGGTCGATGCGGTCGCACCGGTGAGTCCGGCGGTGAGCGTCGCGGAGGCGCCGGGAGCGACCGTGGTGCCTGTGGCGGAAATCGATGCGGCGGGGACCGTCTCCTCGGTGTAGCCGGCACCGGAGACGTTGCCGGCCTGCACAGGCAGGAGCGTGGCGAGGTCGCCGCGGTCGAGCAGCGTGTAGCTGTAGCTCGGCGTGAAGACCGTGTCGGCGCCGGAATCGGTCGTGCCGGTGCAGGCAGGGTATGTGTTGTCGAGGGCGCGAATCCGCGCCGAGCCGGACTTGGCCAACGGGTTCGCCGTACCGCTGTAGACGTTGCCCTCGGAGAACAGCTGCGCGGTACCGGAGACTGCCGTGCCGGTCGTGTTGCCGGTGACGGCAACGTAGTTGCTGTACTGGTGCACCTGGCCGGAGGCGGCCGAGGGCAATGCGGAAGCGAGGTTGGTCGACCACCAGTTGTGGTGGAGGGTGATGCGCGGGGTCGTCGTCTCGCCGGAGGCGCCCAACTGCACGGCGGACTGGCCGGCGACGGTGGCGGCGAACTCGCACCAGGAGACCGTGAGCTGGTCGGAGCTGGTGGCGACGAGTTGCGGCGCCGCGGCATCGAGGAAGCTGCAACGGGTCACGTAGACCTTGCTGGCGCCGGAGAGCCGCAGCGCGGTGCCGTCGGGATTGGCGAGGTTCAGACCGCGGATGACGATGTTGGAGACATTGGTGAGGCTCAGGCAACCGTCGAGGGTGGCGGAAGCGTCGGCGCCCTGGATGGTCTTGTTCGAGGCCATGGCGACCGTGCCGATGTCGAGACTGCCGACGACAGTGATCACATGCGCGTCGCTCGACGCCGCGTAGGTGACGAACTCCTCGGCCGTCCCCGCCACCACGGCAGTGCCCGCAGCACCGCCGGTGGCGCCGGCGCCATAGCCATCGGGCACGGGCGCGGCGAAGCTGGTGGCGACAACCGTCAGCCGGGAGCCGCCGGAGGCGGCGCTGGTATTGCCGGCAGCATCGGTCGCTGTCGCGGTGATCGAATGGTTGCCGTCGGCCACGGCGGCCGGGAGCGTGAAGGACCAGCTCCCGTCGCCGCCAGCGACTGTCGTGCCACAGGAAACACCGTCGACGTAGAGGGTGACCGTGCTTCCGGCCTCGGCAACGCCGCCCAGGGTCGGTGTGCGGTCCGTCGTCGAGCCCGCGCCGGTGGTGATCGCGGGCGCAGCCGGCGCGCTGGTGTCGGCGGGCTCCGTCGTGAAACTCACATCGTCGCCGTAGCTGGTGCCGGCTGCATTCGTCGCGTAGGCGCGAAGGTGGTAGGTCGTGCTTGGCGACAGCCCGGTGATCGCAGCGGTAAATCCGCCCATCTCCGAGCCCGCCGCCACAGCGGTGCCGGTCGCCAGCGTCGGACTGCCAAGGAGCCCGTAGACCACGCCGCGCGCCGTCACTCCTGCGCCGCCGTCGGCGGTCACGTTGCCGGCGGCAGTCGCGGAAGTTGCCGCGACGGCGGAGATCGCACCTGTCGTCACCGTCGGCATCGTCTCCGTGCTCCCGAGAACGCCAAACTTCAGGAGGCTACCGTCGTTTCCCACCACATAGGCTTCGCGAGCCGAAACCACCGTCACACCACACAGTGTTTCCCGGTGGCCGGGAAACCCCCGGTTGGGCAGATCGAGGGACTGGCCCTCCCGCTCCCATGTCGCACCGCCATCGGTCGAATGGAGAATGATGCCATCGTTGCCGACGGCCCAGCCGTTCAGCCCATCCGGAGCGAACGCCAACGCGTTGAGGCTCTCCTCGGCGGCGAGACTCGGCGGAGTCGTGGCGTGCACCCAGTAGCCCTTCACATAGCGATAGATTCCGCAATTGCGCCCAATCCCGCCCGCACCCCAGCCCGTGTTGGCATCCTTGAAATACAGGTCGGTGACTTCATCCATGGTATCCGACTCGCCCCACGTCGTTCCACCGTCGGTCGAATGGAGGATGTAGGTTATTCCAGTACCTTGTGCGACCCAGACAGTGTCCGGGTGCGTCGCATCCGGGGCCCAGACGGCATCATAGTACCCGCGGTCGTGCGGCGACGCCCGATTGGTCATCTCCGTCCAAGTGGCACCGCCATCGGTGGTGCGAAAGCCATGGACATAAGGCACACCGCCAGCACCAGACCCTCCGACCGCGTACCCGACCGTGTCGGTGACGAAATGCACATCGCTGAAGTAGCCCGATCCCATGAGCGTCGACTTTGTCCATGAGGTGCCGCCGTCGGTGCTCTTCCAGACCTTGCCATACCCGGCACCGAACAGCGTCTGCCCGTCGGGTCGGACGGAGAGCGCTTCGAACGTGTCGGCGGCCGCACCGGTCGCGACAAACGTGGTTCCGCCGTCATCCGACCGGTAGACGATGGATCCGGCCGAGGTGCCGCCGCTCGTCAGGAACAGCCGCGTGGTGCCGTCGACAGTGACGTGATCGATGTCGCGCAGGAAAAAGCTCCCCGAGGTGGCTCCAGCCGCGACGAGTTTGGCAGCCTGCTGTGTCCATCCATAGCCGGACACCGCAGGCTCCGTCGTGAAAGTCGCATCGGCGCCATAGCTGGTGCCGGCGGAGTTGGTCGCATAGGCGCGGTAGTGGTAGGTCGTGCCGGCGCTCAGTCCGATGGCGGTGGCCGTGAACGCGCCAGTGCCCAGGTCGGTCACCACTCCATTGTTCCATATGACTCCGGAGATGAACGCCGTACCGGTGTCCAACGTGGGGTTGGCGGAGAGGCTGCACACCACGCCACGCGCAGTGATGCTGGCGCCGCCGTCGGCGGTCACCTCGCCCGACAAGTTCGCCGCACTGACCGACACCGCGTTCACCCCGCCGGTGGTGGCGGTGGGCGCGGTCAAGACGGTGCGGCTCGACTGCAGAACGATCGTCAGGACAAAGCCGCTGCTCGTCGGCTCGAAGCTGGCGGAGGCGGTCTCGAAGCCCGGCGTGCTGGCCACGTAGGTGTGCACGCCCCGGCCGGACCCGCCGATGATCGCCGTACCCAGCGAGTCGGTATAGCGCAAGGTGGTGCCGTCGAGCACGACCTTGACGTTGGCGAGCGGCTGGCTGCGCGGATCGGTGACCTTGACCACGAGGCTGATGCCGGTGAGGCGCAGGAGCGAAACCGCCTCGACGGCCGAGGTGGCCCCCACCGTCAGCGTGCCGCTGCCGCTGGCGTAGTCGGCACGGGTCACGGTGTAGGGATAGCTGCCCGTCGGCAGCCAGAGCGAGACCACGCCGGTGCTGTCGGTGACGACCGAGACGCCGTTGATCGCAACCGTGGCGCCAGCAAGCGCCTGCCCGCGGTCGGTCACGGAGAAACTCACCCGGTGCGCGATGACCGGCGCCGGGCAGCGGTAGAGCGCCTTCGTCCTCGTGTCGGCGAGGTAGAGCGCCCCGGTGGTCGGGCTCCGCGCCAGACCGTGAGGCCGACCGAACTCGCCGTCGCCACCGTCGTTGGGTCCGAAGCGGGTGACGAAATCGCCGTCGGTGGTGAAGCCCTGCACCCGTGCATTGTCGCTGACGTAGAGATAGCCCGCCGCGTCGAACGCCAAGCCGAAGCCGTAGACGAACTCGCCGTCGTCCTCGCCGCGCCGGCCCCAGGTGCGCAGGAAGTTGCCCGCGGAGTCGAAGACTTGGACACGGTGGTTGTCCCACTCGGTGGTGTAGATGTTGCCGGCCGCGTCGAAGCCGATGCCGTTGATCGAGTAGAACTGCCCGGTGCCGCTGCCGTAGCTGCCCCAGCGGGCCAGTGCCGTGCCGTCGGGCGAGCACTTCTGCAGCGAGCGCTGGTCGCCGACGTAGACGTTGCCGTCGGGGCCGATCGCCACGCTGTTGACGTAGCAAAAACTGCCGAGCCCGCTGGTGCCGGAGACGCCGAACTTGCGCAGGAACGTGCCGTTGGAATCGAAGACCTGGACACGGTCGTTGTAACGGTCGCCAACGTAGACGTTGCCGGAGGCATCGACGGCCACGCCGGTCGGGTGGTTGAACTGCCCGTCGCCGCTGCCGCTCGCACCGAAACCGAGGAGGAAGGTGCCGTCGGCGGCGAATTTCTGGACGCGGTTGCGGTCGTAGTCGGTCACGTACACCTCGCCTGTCGGCGCCACGCCCACGCCCCACGGCGTGTCGAAGCTGCCGTCGACCGTCGCGGTCGTGCCGGTCCAGGTCCGCTGCCAGGTACCGGTGGCGGTGAACTTCTGGATGCGCGACTTGGCGGCGGCACCGGAGTAGCCCCCGGCCGCTGTCCCCTCGACGAGGTATAGATTCCCGCCGGGGTCGCGGCCCAGCCGGCAGGGGCCGTCGAGCTTGCCGTCGTCGACGCCATAGGTGCCCCAGGCGTTCGCCACCGTGCCCGTGGAGGAGAATGTCTGCACGCGGTTGGCCTTCGGATCGAGCGCGACGACGCGGTCGGAGGCATCGCACACCAGCGACTGCACCGCGCCGCGGAACAAGGCGCCGGCAGCTTCGGTGGACCCGCCCCAGCGGGCGACGAAGCGGCCGGCGGCCGAATACACCGCGATGTAATTGCTCTGCCCCGCCACACGGGTGATGGCATCCTCGCCCGAGGCTTCGCCCGCATAGATCCGGCCGGTGGAATCGACCGCCAAGCTCGTCACCCACGCCAGCGGCATCTGTCCGTCGCCATCGATCTCGTTGCCGTTGGCGTCGAGCGTCACGCCGCAGCCGAAGCGGTCCAGCAGGTTGCCCGAACTGTCGAGCTTAAGTATGCCGCGCTCGACCGTGCCGAGATAGACGTTACCGGAGTGGTCGAGGGCCAGCGCGCTGATGCCGCCGAAGGAGCCGGTCTGCGGCGTGCCCGTCCAAGTCGCCAGCAGGTTGCCCGTCGAATCGTATTTCCGGACCTCGCCGGGCATCGCCACGCCGTGCCGCTCCCAGTCCGCATAGGGTCGCACCAGCACATACCAGTTGCCGGATGCGTCGCGCTCGAACTCCGTTACCGCCCTCCGGGCGTAGACGTTGTCGATCCCGAGGCTCCACTCGGAAACCAGCGCGCCGGCGGCGTTGTACTGCTGCACCGAGCTGGCCGAGACATCGAGCACCCACAAGTTCCCCGACGCGTCGACGTGCACGTCCTGCGGACGGGAGAAGCCGGTGCGGACGCCCGGCGCCTCCGTCGCCAAGCGCACGAATTCGCCGGGAATGGGGCGCATCTCGATTGCCTCGGTCTTCGTCGTGGCGCCGGCCCCGAGTGCGAGATAGCGCGCCTCCGACATCAGGCCCGCGGCCTCGACGGTGTAGCGGTGCTCGATCGGCACCGAGGCGGCGGGCAGCACGACGGTCGCGTGGCCGGCAGCATCGGTCTGGGCGGAGACGCCGTTGAAGGTGATTGTCGCTCCGGGCACGGGTGCGCTGCCCTCGGTGACGGCGAAGGTGATGGTGGCGGGCCCGAGCAGCGCGGTGCGTTTGAACAGGGCCGCGCGGTGATGGAGGTTCGAAGCGCCGAGCATGTCGCCCGTGCCGATGGCATAGCCCGCATTGGCCGAGGGGAAGAAGACGCGGTTGAACGCGAGCTCGGTGAGGCCCTCGCCTTCGCGGGTCCACACCGTGGCGGCGGCATCCTCGGCGCTGTAGCTGCCGTGCTGCGCCCAGCCGTTGGCGCAACGGGTGGCGGTTTCGGTGGCGTTGGTCGTGTGCAGAATCCAGCCGTCGCTGCCGACGATCCAGCCCTCGTCGGCGGACACGAGCGCCACGTCGCTGAAGACAATCGTCGATTGCATGCTTCTGCCGTCGGCACCGATCTTGATCACGTGCGTGGACGGCACGTTGGTGTTAACCCACCAGTTGACGCCATCGACGGTCGAGTTGATCCCGGAATCCAGCCAGGTGTTGGAGTTCGGATCGAACTGCCCGGTCAGCATGTGGCCGACTTTGTTGGTCCGCATGAACACACCGAGGATGCCCGAATCGTGATATCCGGCTTGGTCGGTCTGCAGCATGCCGTCGACACTGTGGTAGAGGTAGGCGATGCTCGTAGCGGCGCCGCTCGTGCCGATCCACGCCTCGCCGGCCGTCGGAGCGGAGACGGACATGAAGTTGTTGTCGGTGGGAAGCGTGATGCTCGGTCCGGAGAGACGTGTCGCACCGGTGGCCGTCAGGGCAAAACAGGCCCCTTTGTCGCCCACCGCGATGGCGGCGGTCGCGCCCGGTCCGCAGTCGATGTCGTAGATGCGCTCCCCCGTCGAATAGATCCCGGTCCAGGTCGTCCAACCGTCGCTGGTGTGGTAAAGCCGGCCGTCGTCGCAGCCGATCCAGCCCTCGGTCGCGCTCTTCATGAAGATCGCCGTGGGCGCCCGGCCG
The DNA here is from genome assembly GCA_019136515.1 of Verrucomicrobiota bacterium. Classification (GTDB taxonomy): domain Bacteria; phylum Verrucomicrobiota; class Verrucomicrobiia; order Opitutales; family Opitutaceae; genus CAJCBL01. The sequence continues at coordinate 18,457 of JAGVUB010000169.1, read as the reverse complement.
CCGCTCGCCCCCGGCACGGCGATGGTTGACCAGGAGGCTCCGCCATCGGTCGTGTGGTAGACGGCCTTGAGGTTGGCGTCGCACACCCAGCCCTCGGTGTCGTTGATGAAGTGAACGGCGACCAGCTGCGTCTGCCCGCGGTCAATGCCGGCCGGGAGGTTGCCGGAGATATCGACCCAGCCGGAGGCGGCACTAGCCACCGCGGACAGCGCCACGGCGAGAACCACGGGGACAAATCGCAAGCAGGCGAGGAGGCAGGAGCGGTACGGTTTCATGGCGGAAGTGCGGGAGCAGGCAGATTCCGTCCCGCAGCCCAAGCCTACCCGTACTCCAGTGCCCTGTGAATACGCCGGTCGGCGTAGGCGGGCGCCGTTCGCACCGGCCCGCCGCGCCTGCGCCGCCCCGCGCCCGCTACCGCAGCTTCTCCAACGCCAGCCGCATCGCGGCCGCGCGGTTCTCCACGCCGAGCTTCGCCAGCAGGTTCTCGACGTGCTTCTTCACCGTGCCCGCGGCAGCCCCGATGATCAGCGCGATCTCCGGATTGGATTTTCCCTCGCTGATCCAGAACAGCACCTCCGCCTCGCGCTCGCTCAGGCCGAGCGAGCGCAGCGGCGCGTAGTCGCCGGACGGACGCCGCTCCTCGAGCAGCAACGTGACCAGCTCCTCGTCGCCGCCGGCCACCAGGCGCACTTCCAGCGTGCCGATCGCACCCGTGATTGTCTCCTGGGTGCTGCGCCCGCCGGCGGCCAGCTTCGCCAACAGTGGCGGCAGCGTCGGTTCCGCGGTCTCGCTCCAGCCGCAATGCCGTTGGAGCAACTGCGCCGCCCGCGGCGTGTGGAAAAGCAGCGCCCCGTCTCGCGCGGCCACGATCACGGCCTGCGTCAGCGACGCGCGCAAGGTACGCTCCGTCTCCGCGCGCCAGGCGAGCTCCTCCGCGAGGGCGCGTTGCAGCGCCTTCAGACGCAGGTGCGTGCCGATGCGCGCGAGCACCTCCTCGGCGTGGAACGGCTTCGTCACGTAATCGACAGCACCCGCGGCGAACGCCGCCACCTTCTGCTCCGGTTCCTCGACGGCTGTCATAAAGATCACCGGGATCTCGCGCCACTGCGGGTGTGCCTGAAGCCGCGCACACACCGCGAGCCCGTCGAGCCCGGGCATGCGCATGTCGAGCAACACCAGGGTGGGCAGCGGCGGCTGCGCCAGCAACTGGAGCGCCCGCTCGCCGCTCGTGGCGACCAGCGGCCGGTAGCCCGCTCCCTGCAGCGCGTCCACCAGCAGCGAGAGGTTCGCAGGCGTGTCGTCAACAATCAGGATGCGCGGGGTGCCGTCGTCGTTTCTCATGATTTTTGGGAGGGACCGGCCGCCGGCCCGGCCAGTCGGACCAGCCCGTCGGTGTCGAAGTTCTCGATGGCGCGCGCCAACGGCGCCAGCGCAGCCGACTGCGGGTGCCGTTCGCGCAGCCGCCCGAACGCCTCGCGCACAGCCACGATGTCGCCCGCCGCAGCCGCCGTGCGCAGCGCGCCGAGCAGCGCCGGATCGAGCGGCTCGGCAGTCGCCGGATCGAGCGGCTCGGCAGTCGCCGGCGGCGTCTCCGCAGTTTCGCGCCATGTGAGCGCGAGCAACTCGCCGATCCGGGAAAAGAACTCCTCCGGCAGGAACGGCTTGGCGACAAAGCCGTCGCAGCCGGCCGCTAGCGCCGCCGCGGGGTCCTGGTTGAAGACCGATGCCGAGGCCGCGAGGATCTTCACGCCCTCCAGCCGCGGGTCGGCGCGCAGCCGCCGCGCGAGCGCAAAGCCGTCGGAGTCGGGCAGCCGCAGGTCGAGCAGCACGAGATCGGGACGGAACGACCCGAGACGCGCCATCGTCTCCGCCGCCGATCCGGCCTCGACGACCTCGAACCCGAGCGGCGCGAGCAGATCGGTGAAGAGCCGGCGGTTGGCCTCCACATCGTCCACCGCCAGCACGCGGCGCCGCGGCCCGTCGTAGCCAACCTTCCGACATGACGGCTCCGGCCCCGTCCCTCGCACCGGGACGCCGGCACCGGCCAGCTCCAGCTCGAACCAGAAACGGCTGCCCTGCCCCACCGCGCTCGCCACCTCGAGCCGCCCACCGAGCAGGGCGACCAGCCGCTGCGCGATCGCCAGCCCGAGCCCGGTGCCGCCCTCGGCCGGCGCGCCGCCGTTCGGAAGCTGGGTGAACGGCTGGAAGATCCGCGCCAGATCCGCCGCCGCGATGCCCGGGCCGGTGTCGCTCACCTCGAAGCGCACCCGGCCCGCGCCGATGGGCAGCGCCAGCAGCCGCACCTCGCCGCACGCCGTGAACTTGATCGCGTTGCCCAGCAGGTTCTCGAGCACCTGTCGCAGTTTCGCGGAGTCGCCGGCGGCGTTCGCCGGCAGTCCGGCGGGATCGGACCGTCGGTACGCCAGCCCCTTCGCCGCCGCACGCGGCTCGTGCGCCGCCGCGATCGAGGCCAGCAGGGCCGGCAGGTCGAACGGCGCCACATTCACCTCGAGCCGGCCGGCCTCGATCTTGGAGAGATCGAGCACCTCGTTGATCAGCCGGAGCAGGTGCCGGCCGCTGGAGCCGACGATCTGCAGCCGCTCCCGCGCCCGCTCGGGCAGCGTCGGATCGGCGCCGAGCATCTGCGAGTAGCCGAGGATGGCGTGCAGCGGCGTGCGGAGCTCGTGGCTCATGTTGGCGAGAAACGCGGTCTTCGCGCGGTTGGCGGCGTCGGCCCGGTCGCGTTCGCGGGCGAGTTCGCCGGTGCGTTCGCGCACGAGGCCTTCGAGCCGGCGACGCTCGCGCTCCAGCCGCCCCAGCCGCCAGCGCACAAACGCCCACAGCGCGCCCAGGGCCAGTACGAGATACCCGGCCACCACCGGTGCCCCGCGCCACCAGGGAGGTGTGACGGCAAACGCCCAGCGCGCCGCCGCGCCGGGCTCGCCGCCCGCACGCCGTGACCGAACCTCGAAGACATAGTCGCCGGCGGGCAGGTTGCCGAAGCCGGCCTCGTCGCGCTCCGTCCAGCCGGACCACGCCTCGTCGTAACCGAGCAGCCGGTGCTGAAACTCCAGCTTCCCGCCAGCCGCGAACGTGGCGCACGCGAAGCGGAAGTTCAGTTCGTCGCGCGAGAACCCGAGCACCGGCGGCGTCCCGCCGGCCAACACCGGCAGCTCGACGCCGCCGCGCCGGGCCTCGCGCAGCAGCGTCGCCGGCGGCCCGGGCGGCGGTTGCCGAAGTTCGGCATCGAGATCGATTCGCAGGAAACGCTTCTGCCCCATAGCCCAGAGCACGCCCTCGCCGCCCGCGCCCGGCTCCCAGTCCAGCGCATTGGCGCCGAGGTAGCCGAGCGTCGCAGCGACGCGCGCCGGCAACGGCCGCCAGCGCCAGCCGCCGCCGGGCGTCGGCACCAGGCCGCCGATCTCCAGCGGCTCGCCCTTCGCCGGGTTGCCGAGCTGTGCCCAGATTGTCCCGTCGGGGCGGCTGGCAAGCGGGAAGGCGTAGCGGCTTGCCCGGCCCACGGCGGCAAACGCCGGCGAAGGCACGATGCGGTCCGTCGCGGCGTCGTACACCGACACGCCACGCGCGTGGGCGAAGAGCGGGCCGAGCGACGTGTCGTACACGGAAACCCATTCGTGCCCCTCGGGCAGCCCGCGCTCGGTGCCGTAGAACTCGCACTGCGCGCTCTGCCAATCCGGGCGGCCGGGCTGCCGCCGCAGCCGGAACAGACCGCGCGAGGAGGTGCCGCCCCACAGGTTACCGTCGCGATCCTCCGCGAGGCTGGTCACGTCCGAATGGAAATCGGCAACCGTCCCCTCGTCGCGCCAGGCGGAGCCGTCCCAGTGCAGCGTGCGCACCGACTCCGCGCCCACGGCGAAGATCCGGTCGGGGTCCTCGCGCGTCTCGCCGAGCCCGTAGACGTTCTCCGGCAGCGGGCAGTCGGGCACGAACGCCCCGTCGACCACGCGGTACAGCCCGCGGTCCCCGGCGGCCACCAGCCCGCTCTTGTGCCCGAAGATCGTGTACGCGAAGAACGCCGGCCCCGGCACTCGCTCGAACTTTCCCCGGCGGGCATCCGCCGCCGGCACGTGCCGGTACACACCATCCTCGGCGCCGACATAGAACACCCCGCCGTGCCGCACCGAGCCGAGCCCGATGTTCGACGGCGCTCCGGTGCGCTCGTCGTGCACGGTGATGCCGCGGTCGAGGTCGACGCGCGTCACGCCGAACTTCGAGCCGATCCAGAGCCCATCCTCACGATCCTGGTACAGGCTGAGCATCGACACCGAACTCGTGCCGCCATCGAGGCCGAAGCGCTGGTCGATCCGGCCGTCGGCCGCGCGGATGAGCAGCCCCCGTCCCTTCGTGGCGAGCGCCAGCCGCCCGTCGCGCAGGACGATCGCGTGCGACACCGCCACGCCGACATCCTCCGGCGCCAGCGCCGGCAGCGCCTCGCTCACCGTGCCATCCTCGGCGATGGTCCAGCCCGCGCCGCGGCCGTCGACGCCCATGAGCCCCTTGCCGGCCCAGCCGTCGAACAGCCCGAGGAGGTAGCGGGCCACACGCGCGTCACGGCTGAGCGGTGTCCACGTTTCACCGTCGAGCCGGTAGAGCGCGTCGTCCTTCACCGCGAGGTAGAGCGCCTTGCCGGTGTCGAGAAGCGTGAGATCGCTGCCCTCGGGAAACGTCCAGACTCGCATCGCGCCGTCGCGCCAGCGCAGCACGCACGTCGAGGCCGACCAATAGACGCCGTCCGGTCGCACCTTGCAGAACCACGCCTGCCCGAGCGGCTTCGCGGCATGGGGCACCCGATCGAGCAGCGAGCGGCAACGGCGCCGGCCGTCGGGTCCGGGTTCGAGCACGCCGATGTCGTCATTGGCCGCGTACCAGACGCGGCCGTCGGGCGAGGTTTCCAACGCCAGCACCCACGCGGTGGGCGTGGCGATGGAGCGCCACACGCGCCCGTCGTACTCCTTGATGGCGCCGAGCGCGGCGGCGTAGATCAGGCCGTCGGGCGTCTGCGTGACCGCCGATATCTGGATGTCGCCGCGATAGTCCTCCGGCAGGAACGCCTGCGAGAGCAGCCGCCCCTCGTCCGGCGAGGGCGCGGCGCCACCGCGAAGCGGCAGAGCCGGCAGCAGGCACAGGCCGAGCGGGAGGAGGCGGGAGAGCGGCAATGCGACGTTGCGGAGGAGCACAGCGGCGATGGGTGTCGGGGGCATCGTGGCGACAGCTTACGCCGGACGCCAGCACGATGCCCATACGCCGGTCGGCGTAGCGGATTGCTCGGCACTTGCGTCGGAGGCGGCATCGGTCCTTGGGTTGCCGGCGTTTCCGGCCGTGCAACTTCCACCCTCGCCATGAAGCGACTCCTCATCCTCACCGTCCTCGCCATGACCGTCCTCGCCGTCCGGGCCGCCGAGCCCGTCGCCTTCACCCGCTACATCGACCGTACCGAGGGCGCGTTCCTCCTGCTCGTGCCGAGCGGTTGGCAGACTGCCGGCGGCATCGTGCGCGTGAATCCGCTGGCCGCCGGCGGCTCCGGCAACGCCACCGAGGCCAAGATCGACTTCGCCGTCATGCGCGAGCCCGAGGGCCGCGTGGCGATCCGCTGGCTCCCGAAGATCAACTACGCCCAGCCCTCGCCCTACAACGCCATGCTCAACGGCAACTGGAACGGCATGCCCGTCGTCGCCATGCCCTCGGCCGCCGACTACCTCACACGCCTGCTCTTCCCCTCCCTGCACCCGAAGGCCGGCGACGTCCGGATCGAGAAGACGCAGCCGCGCCCCGACTCCGTCGCCGCCCTGCGCCAGCTCCCCGTCGCGCGGGCGGTGCTCTCGCAGGGTGCCCGCTACGTGGCCGACGCCACGATGCTCACCGTCACCTACACCGAGGGAGGCGTACGTTACCGCGAGCTGCTCTTCGTCGCGCTCGAGGGCTACGAGCTCATGGGCACCGGCCTGTGGAGCAACCCGTTCACCATCGTCGCCCGCGCACCGGTCGACGAATACGAAGCCTACGGTCGCGTGGCGAAGGTCGTCGTGAACTCCTTCGCGCTCAACCCGCTCTGGTTCCAGGGCGAGGCCGCCGGCCAGATCCACCGCGGCGGCGTGGCGGCCGACACCCTGCGCCGCCTCGCCGAGGTCGATGCGCAGATCGCGCGCAACCGCGCCGAGACGATGGCCCAGATCAACCGCCAGGAGTACCTCACGCTCACCGACCAGGAGTGCTACCGGAACCCGTTCACCGGCGAGAAGGAGTACGGCTCCAACCAATGGAAGCACCGCTGGACCAACGCCGGCGGCGAGCAGTTCTACAGCGACGACGATCACTGGGACCCAAACCGGGATCCCAAGCTCCACGTCTCCGGCTACCAGCGCTCGCCGTCCGTCGAGCCCTGAGCCGAGGCCGGCGCCGGAAACGGCAGCGCGCGGGACCGTGCCCCGACCTCGACACGATCTCGCATTTCCGCCGCCGCGGTTTCCCGTTTGAGCAGCCGGGCCGGACTGCCCGATCCTGCCGCACTTCCCGGGCGTCCGCGCTCGGCCGATTCCGCGCTCCGCAATTCCTCCGTGCTCTTCGCCTTCCTCACCACCGTCCTCTGGTCGTTCAGTGCGATCTTCGCGCGGAAGTTGGTCGTCGAACTCGGGAGCACCCTGGCCAACTTCAGCCGGCTGCTGCTCGCGACCGCCCTGCTCGCGGCGTGGGCGTTCACCCTGGGCCACGGCACGGCGGGCGCCGGGTTCGGCTGGTACTTGCTGAGCGGAGTCATCGGGTTCGGGCTGGGCGACATCACGCTCTATTTCGCCCTCGCGCGCATCGGCTCGCGGCTGACGATCCTGCTCACGCAGTGCCTGGCCGCGCCGTTGGCGATCGTGATCGAGTGGCTCTGGCTCGGCACCACGCTCACCCTGCCGCAGCTGCTCTGCGCCGCCGGTGTGCTCGCCGGCGTCTCGCTCGCGCTCCTGCCCAAGGACAACCCTCAGATCCTGCGCGCCACGCTCTGGAGCGGCATCGCGTTCGGCGTGTTCGCCGCTCTCGGCCAGGGGCTCGGCGCCGTGATCAGCCGCAAGGCCTACGCGCTCTCGCTCGCCTCGGGCGTGTCCATCGACGGCGGCACCGCGGCCTTCCAGCGCATCCTCGGCGGCTTGGTCTGCGGCGCGGCGGCGTGGTGGTGGCTGCGCCACCGGGTGGACGAGCGTCCGTGGAGCGCGCTTTCCACCGGCCTGCGTTCCCGCCGTTTCAACCTCGGCCTGCTCGCCGCCGCGCTGTGCGGTCCGGTGGTCGGCGTCGCCTGCTACCAGTGGGCGCTGGCCACGACCCCCAGCGGCATCGTGCTGCCGATCGTGGCGCTATGCCCGATCACAATCATCCCGTTCAGCTGGTGGCTCGAGAACGACAAGCCAAAGGCGCGTTCCCTGCTCGGCGGGGCGGCCGCGGTCGCCTGCGCGATCGCCTTGGCGCGCCTGCGCGCGGCGTGATGCCCGCGGGCCGGGATCGCCGACCGCGGGTGCATGGGCGGTCCTTCGGATCGGCGCCGGGACCGATCCGTTGCGCGAGTCGCCATCGAGGCCACACGGGCCGATGACCGGCCATGGAGCCCGCCGAGCGCGCCACCGGCCCGTTCGTCCGGCCGGGATTGTCCGTGCGACGGATCCGCGGTCTGCTGCCCACGCTGCGTACCCGTTACGGACCGACCGCACGAGGGCCGGAACGGCGCGCAGCGGCCCGCCAGACGACTCCGCGCACCACATCACATGATCACCGGCTACTTCGCCAACGAGATCCGCCGCCTCAACCGCAACCTCGCCCGGCTCGGCCTGCTGCTGTTCGCGCTCGCCGCCCTCTGGACCGTCGCGCTGGAGCGGCCGTATTGGAGACGCCTTGTCAACCCCGCCGGGGAGGACTCCGGCGCGCGCCGCCCGGCGCAGAAGACGCCCGCCCCTGCCCGGCCCGGGCGCTGGTGGCCGGTGCCGCTCATCCCCGGCGTCCTGGCGGCGGGCGGAGTGTTCAGCCTCGGCCGCGCACTTCGCCGCTCCATGAGCCTCGGCGCGCATCCGTTGGCGCGGACGCTCGCGCGCTCGCCGGCGGGTGTGGCCCTCGAGGAGGTGGAGGCCAAACTCGACGAAGGCTGGATCGTCCGCGCCCCCATCCGCTTCGGCCTTCCTTTCATCGGCAACTGGTCCACCACCGGAAAGTACCGCCATCATTCCACGATCCGGCTCGGCTCGGGCTGGTTCTACTACGGCTGCACCCTGCAGGCCGACCTACGCGAGTTGGGCGACCTGGTCTGGTACTACCGGCAGGATGCAACGATGCGCACCCACGGGGTGAAGGTGGGCACCGCGCACCAGCTCGTCCTGCGGTTTCGCGACGGCAGCCAACTCCTGGTGTCGCTCGGCGAGACGGAGAGCACGCTGGCGCAGCGGATCGGCAAACTCGTGCAGCACCTGCCCAATGCGGCCCCCTTCGCGGGCATGAGCGATGACGAGCGCGTCGACTTGCTCTACGCGCTCCAGCGCCTTGCCCCGTGGGCCCTCGCCGGGCCCGACGCGGCGATGGAGCGCGCCTGGCAGGATCCGAAGACCCGCAGCGGCATCCTCGCCCTCGTCGAACGCCGAAAACAAAGCCCCGGTGACCCAAGCTGAGCGACACCGGCGGTGTTCCGCTCCACTTGTCCGCACCCCGCAAGTCGGCCCGCCCGCCACGTATGACACCGCCGGCCCCGGGACGCCGCGCGCTCAGATGTAGTACATCGGCTCGGCGCCGGACAGCGCGAGCTTGTCGAGGGTGATCGTCCGTGCCTGTGCTTCCATCGCGTCGCGCACCTCGCCCCACGCGGCCGCCACGCGGCGCCCGGACTGGCCCTGCTTGCCGGAACCAAACTCGAGCATCGCCCCATCGATGAGCCGGACAATGTCGAAAAGCGTGATCAACTCGGGCTGGCGGGCCAGCTTGTAGCCGCCCTGTTTGCCACGCCGGCTGGTAATCAACCCGCCCTCCCGCAGCTCACCCAAAATCTGCACCATGTAGTTCGGCGGAACGGCCTCTTCCTCGGCCATCGCCTCGATGTGGGCCAGCTCACCCTTGGCATGCATCCGGGCCATGTGCGCAAGCACCCGACAGGCGTATTCGACCTTTACCGAAAGTTTCACGGCGCCAATCGGTTAGTGCCCTTTCTTGGGTCGGCAACCTCAAATTGAGAGTCAACTAGGCGACAAGGCCGCTCGGCGGCGCGTTCGGCCCCGGTTCTTCCACCGGATTCGGGAACCGGCAGCACCCGAAGATTTCCTTGTTCTGCCGTCCGAAAACCGACACTTTTTTGCCCTTAAGCCATCCCTCATGTCCGAATTCGCCGACCTCTCGCAGCCACCCCCGCCCCAAACGCCCACCAGCGAGGCCTACGACGCCTCCAAACTGGGCAAACTCGAAGGGCTGGAGGCCGTTCGGAAAAAGCCCGGCATGTACATCGGCGGCACCGATGAGCGCGCGCTGCACCACTGCGTTTCCGAGGTGCTCGACAACTCCGTCGACGAACACCTCGCCGGCCACTGCAACACCATCGACGTCACCATCCATCTCGATGGCTCCATCTCGATCCGCGACAACGGCCGCGGCATCCCCGTCGACATCCACCCGCAGTACGGCATCCCCGGCGTCGAGATGGTGCTCACCACCCTGCACTCCGGCGGTAAGTATGGACAGGGCGGCTACAAATTCTCCGGCGGCACCCACGGCGTCGGCGCCAAGTGCGTCAACGCCGTCTCCGAGTGGTTCGAGGTCGAGGTCTCGCGCAACGGCCTGGTCCACCACATGACTTTCGAGCGCGGCAAGACCACCAAGAAGCTCGAGGTCATCGGCAAGGCCAAGGGCACCGGCACCCTCATCTCCTTCAAGCCCGACCCCGAGATCTTCAAGGAGACCACCGTCTTCCGGACCGAGACCATCAGCCGCCGCCTGCGCGAACTGGCCTTCCTCAACTCCGGCCTGAAGATCAACTTCCTCGACGAGCGCCCCGCCAACCCCAAGCCCGAGACCTTTTTCTACAAGGACGGCGTCGTCGAGTTCGTGAAGCAGCTCAACACCGGCAAGGCCGCCCTGCACCCCGCCCCCATCCGCATCTACAAGGAGACCACCACCCAGATCGACGGCAAGGACGCCGAGGTCTACGCCGAGGTAGTTCTTCAATACAACGACTCCTTCAACGACCTGGTGTTCTGCTACACCAACACCGTCCACAATCCCGACGGCGGCACCCACCTCTCCGGCTTCCGCTCCGCCCTCACCCGCGCGATCAACCAGTTCGCCCGCTCCAACGAGCTGCTCAAGGAGAAGGACCCCCAGATCACCGGCGACGATGTGCGCGAGGGCCTCGCCGCCGTCATCTCCATCAAGCACAGCGACCCGAAGTTCGAGTCGCAGACCAAGGTCAAGCTCCTCTCCCCCGAGGTCGAGAGCATCGTCGGCTCCATTACCTACGAAGGCCTCATGTTCGCCTTCGAGTCCACGCCGATCATCGCCAAGCGCATCCTCGAGAAATCCCTCGTCGCCGCCCGCGCCCGCGAGGCCGCCCGCAAGGCCCGCGAGACCATCCGCAAGGGCGCCCTCTCCGGCGGGGGCCTCCCCGGCAAACTCGCCGACTGCTCCGAGCGCGACCCGTCCCTTTGCGAGATCTACCTGGTCGAGGGCGACTCCGCCGGCGGCTCCGCCAAACAAGGACGCGATCGCCGCTTCCAGGCCATCCTCCCGCTGCGCGGCAAGGTCCTCAACGTCGAGAAGGCCCGCATCGACAAGGTTCTCGCCAACGAGGAGATCCGCACCCTCATCACCGCCTTCGGCACCGGCATCGGCGAGATCGAGGGCGAGGGCGCGTTCGACGCCTCCAAGGCGCGCTACCACAAGATCATCATCATGACCGACGCCGATGTGGACGGCTCCCACATCCGCACCCTGCTGCTCACCTTCATCTACCGCCAGATGCGCGGCCTGATCGAACAGGGCTACGTCTACATCGCCCAGCCGCCGCTCTACCGCATCAAGCGCAAGAAGCGCGAGCAGTACATCGACAACGACGACCAGCTCAACCGCATCCTCCTCGAGCTCGGCTCCGAGGACATCACCCTCACCCGCCTCGCCGACCACCACGTCTTCGCACCGCAGCAGGTCGACCGCATCGTCGAATCCCTCGCCGCCGTCGAGAAGCTCGGCGCCGGCATCACCCGCCACGGCGCCTCCCTCGTCGAGTACCTCGACCGGCAGCGGCCCGGCACCCACGAACTCCCGCGCTACGTCGCCCGTATCCGCGAAGGCAACAAGGAGAGCCACCGTTTCCTCTTCGACGAGACCGAGCGCGCCGCCTTCCTCACCGAGATGAACGAGGACGCCGATGCCGACACCTCCGGCGAAAACGGCAACGGCAATGGTAATGGCAACGGCGCCGATGGCGCCAAATCCGAAGTCGCCAGTCCCAAGTCTCAGCTTCCCGTCCGCCGCGTAAAGGTCCACGAGATCTACGAGGCCGCCGAGATCACCAAGCTGCTCAAGAACCTTGCCACCCTCGGGCTCGACATCACCCGCTTCACCCCGTCCGAGGAACCCGTCTACGTCCTCACCGAGAACGCCGGCCTCAAGACCGAGGCCAAGACCCCGCTCGCCGGCCCCCTCGACATCGTCGCCCAGGCCCGCCAGCTCGGCCGCCGCGGCCTCACCATCCAGCGCTACAAGGGTCTCGGCGAAATGAACCCCGAGCAGCTCTTCGAGACCACCATGGACCCCGACAAGCGCCGCCTCCTCCGCGTCAACATCGCCGACGCCGCCAAGGCCGACGAGATGTTCACCCTCCTCATGGGCGACGAGGTCCCGCCCCGCCGCCAGTTCATCGAGGACAACGCCCTCAACGTCCAATTCCTGGATGTGTGATTGGTAGGGCCGGCGCTCCGCGCCGGCCGCCTCCCGCCCCCTCGCCTCCTCCCCTTTCGTCTCTCGCCTTCCCATCGTGTACACCGCCAACGAAAAAGTCGCGCCGGCCAACATCACCGAGATCATGCAGACGGCCTACATCGAGTACTCGATGTCCGTCATCGTCTCGCGCGCCCTGCCCGACGCCCGCGACGGCCTCAAGCCCGTGCAGCGCCGCATCCTCTACGCGATGCTCCGCGAAGGCCTGCTGCACAACCGCCCCTACGACAAGTGCGCCGGCGTCGTCGGTGAAGTCCTCAAGAACTACCACCCGCACGGCGACTCCTCCGTCTACGACACCCTCGTCCGCCTCGCCCAGACCTGGGTCATGCGCTACCCGCTCATCGACCCCCAGGGCAACTTCGGCTCCGTCGAAGGCGACCCCGCCGCCGCGTATCGTTACACCGAGTGCCGTCTCAACGAGATCGCCGAGGACCTGCTCAAGGACATCGACGAGGAGACCGTCGATTTCGTCCCCAACTACAAGGAATCGACCACCGAGCCCTCCGTCCTCCCCGCCGCGCTGCCGAACCTGCTGATGAACGGCTCGACCGGCATCGCCGTCGGCATGGCCACCAACATCCCGCCGCACAACCTCGACGAGATCATCAACGCGGCCTGCGCACTCATCGACCGCCCCCACATCACCGTCGAGGAGCTCATCGAGCACATCCCCGGCCCCGACTTCCCCACCGGCGGCCTCATCGTTGGCCGCGAGGGCATCCGCAACTACATGACCACCGGCCGCGGCCTCGTCCGCGTGCGCGGCCGCGCCCACACCGAGGAGCTCAAGAACGGCAAGGAGCAGATCGTCGTCACGGAGATCCCGTACAACGTCAACCGCGAGACCCTCGTGAAGCACATCGCCGAGCTCGTCGGCGAGAAGAAGCTCCCCGAGATCTCCGACCTGCGCAACGAGTCCGACAAGAACACCCGCATCGTCATCGAGCTCAAGCGCGGCGAAGAGGCCCAGGTCGTCATCAACAAGCTCTTCCAGCTCACCCAGCTCGAGACCACCTTCGGCGTCACTCTGCTCGCCCTCGACCACCGCCGGCCGAAGCAGATGAACATCAAGGAACTGCTCGAGTGCTACGTCGCGCACCGTCGCGAGGTCATCACCCGCCGCACCCAGTTCCGTCTGCGCAAGGCCAAGGACCGCGCCGAGATCCTCGAAGGCTACAAGATCGCCCTCGATAACCTCGACGACTTCGTCCGCATCATCCGCTCCTCCGCCAACAAGGAGGAGGCCAAGGTCCGGTTGATGGAGAAGTATCCGATCAACGAACGCCAGACCGACGCCATCCTTGAGCTCCGCCTCTATCAGCTCACCGGCTTGGAACGCGGCAAGATCGAGGCCGAGTACCTCGAGCTCCTCAAGGCCATCGAGTACTACGAGTCCATCCTCGCCTCCGAACACCTCCTCCTCGAGCTCATCAAGAGCGAGCTGCTCGAGATGAAGGCGAAGTACACCCAGCCCCGCCGCAGCGAGATCATCGCCGCCGAGGGCGAGTTCCGCATGGAGGACGTCATCGTCAACGAGGGCTGCGTCATCACCGTCTCCCACCTCGGCTTCATCAAGCGCACCCGCGTCGCCGACTACCGCGTCCAGAAACGCGGCGGCAAGGGCGTGATCGGCACCGAGACCTACGAGGAGGACTTCGTCCAGCACCTCTTCACCGCCTCCACGCACGACTACATTCTCTTCGTCACCTCCACCGGCCAGGCCTACGCCAAGAAGGTCTACGACATCCCCGAGGGCGCCCGCACCGCCAAGGGCAAGTCCGTCACCAGCTTCCTCAAGCTCGTCGAGGGCGAGAAGATCGCCGCCATGGTCTGCTTCAGCGCCTTCGTCGACGATCGCTTCCTCGTCCTGGCCACCCGCAATGGCATCGTGAAGAAGACGATGCTCTCCGAGTACGAGGGTGCCACTCGCGAACGCGAGGGCGGTCTCGCCGCCATCAACCTGCGGGACGGCGACCAGATCGTGGGCGGTGTCCTGACTTCCGGGACGAACGAGCTCGTCCTCGTCTCCCACCAGGGCCTCGCCGTGCGCTTCCAGGAAGGCCCGCTCAACTCCGACGCTTCCGCCGACGCCGAATCCGACACGGCCGATGCCTCCGCCACCGCCCAGCCCGTGGAGGGCGAAGCCGAGGCTGGCGACGTGAAGGTCGGCCTGCGCGCCACCGGCCGCGCCACCGGCGGCGTCACCGGAATGCGCTTCAAACGCAAGGGCGACTACCTCGAGGCCATCGAGGTCTGCGACTCCGCCGCCCGCCTGCTCGTCGCCCGCGAGGACGGCATCGGCAAGCGCACCCCGTTCGAGGACTACCGCCTCACCCGTCGCGGCGGCTCCGGCGTCATCGCCATCGACCTGCCCGACGACGGCACGATCAACGTCGCCGGCGCGCTCAGCGTGCACGATACGGACGAGATCATGCTCCTCACCGCCAAGAACCAGAGCGTGCGCTGCCCCGTCAACGGCATCCGCGAGACTGGTCGCGGCGCCAAGGGCGTGAAGCTCATCGACCTCGCCGAGGGCGACAAACTCCTCTCCGTCGCCCGCATCGTCGACAAGGGCGACGAGGAGGAGGAGCCCACCGCCCCGGCGGCCGAGGTCCCCGCCAGCTGATCCCCGCAGCGCCTCCCGCCCGGTTCCCCGCTGTCCGAAAACCCGCCGTCTCCGGCGGGTTTTTTGTGTCCCCACATCCAGAGTGCGGCCTCACGCTCCGGCCCGAATTCTCCGCGTGGGCATCGGACCACCACCGGCCGGTGTCGAAGGCTTGATCACAGTGCTTCCAGCCTGGCGCGGTTCCAAACGCCAGCCCCGGCGCCTGCACCGCGCGCTTGCCTGCCTCCCGCCGTCACGGCATTCCCTGCACCGGTTATGGATGGGACTTCTACCCCGGTGCTCACACATCCCCAACGCCAGATCCACCCGGCGCGCGAGGGCCTTCTCGTGGCCACCGTCGTGCTGCTCGTCGCCTGCGGGGTGCTCGCCTACACCTACTCCTACGCCCGCCGGGCCCAGATCGAGTCCGTCCGCACCGAGCTGGTACAGCTGGCCAAGGCCGCCGCCGTCCAAATCGATGGCGACCTCCACGAGACATTGGTTTCCCCCGAGCAGAGCGGTTCGCCCCAGCATCTCCGCGCGCTCGAGCCGCTGCTCAAGCTGCAGCGCGCCACCCAGGATCTCATCTACGTCTACACCGCCACCCTGCACGACGGCCAGATCGCCTTCATCCTCGACACCGCCTACTTCGTGCGGCCACCCGACGACACCGATCCCCCGCCGCTCATCGGCGTGCTCTACGAAGGCCAGGACTCCGCCCTGCGCCAGTCACTCATGGAGCAGCGCGCCCGCGCCGATAGTCGGCCGGTACCCGAACGCGTGCGTACCTACATGAGCGCGTTCGCTCCGTTCTACAATTCCCGTGGCGAGTTCGTGGGTGTCGTCGGCGTCGACATGTGGGCCCACGACCTCGCACAACGTCTGGCCACCTTCCGGCAGGTCGCGCTCGCCGCCATCTCCGGCATCCTCGGCCTGTCGCTGCTCATCGGCTGGCTCACCTACCGGCTGCGCCGCTCCGCCGCCCTCGCGGAAGGCCGCGCCCTCGAGGCCTCCGACCGCCTGCGCGCCGAAAAGGCCAAGGCCGACGAGCTCAACCACCGGCTGCAGCGCGCCATCCGCACCGCCGAGGAGGAGACCCGCGCCGCCGAGGCCGCCGCCCACGCCAAGAGCGCTTTCCTCGCCGTCATGAGCCATGAGATCCGCACCCCGATGAACGGCGTGCTCGGCATGGCCCAGCTCCTCGCCGCCACCGACCTCACGGCCGAACAACGCGAATACATCCGCACCATCGGCTCCTGCGGCGAGACCCTCCTGGCCGTGATCAACGACGTGCTCGACTACTCCAAGATCGAGGCCGGCCGCGTCGAACTCGAGCACGCCCCGGTCGACCTGCGCTCCGTGGTCGAGATCGTGCTCGATCTCTGCGCCCCCCAGGCCGTCGAGAAACACCTCGAGCTCGGCTTCCTCATCGATCCCGACGTCCCCAGCCTCTTCCTCGGCGACGCCGTCCGCCTGCAGCAGATCCTCTTCAACCTCGTCGGCAACGCGCTCAAGTTCACCACCGCCGGCGAGGTCTTCGTCGGTGTCCAACGCGCCACCACGCAGCCCCCCCATCTCCATTTCGTCGTCCGCGACACCGGCATCGGCATCCCCGCCGACCGGATGGACCGCCTCTTCAAGCCGTTCTCGCAGGTCGACTCCGCCACGACCACCCGCCGCTTCGGCGGCACCGGCCTGGGCCTGGCCATCGCCCACCGGCTCACCGAGCTGATGCGCGGCCGCATGTGGGTCGAGAGCGAGGTCGCCCGCGGCTCCACCTTCCATTTCACCATCCCGGTGGAGGTTCCCAGCGATGCCCCGCCGCCCCCGCACGCCTCCCCCGAGGCCGCGCTCGCCGGCCGCCGCGCCATCGTCCTGAGCGAGAACGCCACCCTGCGGCACATCCTCTCCGCCATGTGCCGCTGGTGGGGCCTGACCCTCTGCGAAGTCGAGCGCCCGGCCGCCGCCCTCGCCCTCCTGCGCAGCCCCACCGGCTGCGACGTCGTCGTGATCGACCGCCAGCTGGGCGCACGCGACGGTCTCGAGATCGCGGAGACGATCCACTCCATTCCCGGTCGCGAGACCCTGCCCCTGTTCCTGCTCGACTCCAACGGCAGCCGTTCGCCCACCGGGCACACCACCTTCCTCGCCAAACCGGTCAAGCCGAGCCACCTCAAGATCCTGCTCCTGCAGGTCTTCGGCTCCGCCCCGGCGGACCAGCCGCCCTGCCCCGTCGCCGGCGCGGAGTTCGACGGCACCCTCGGCCGGCGCATGCCCTTGCGGATCCTCGTCGTCGACGACGACGCCGTGAACCAGCGCGGCCTCTGCCTCATGCTCGATCGCCTCGGCTACGCCACCGCCGTGGCCACCGACGGGCGCAACGCCTTCGATCGGGCCCGCCGCGAGGAGTTCGATCTCGTGTTCATGGACATCGGCATGCCCGGCCTCGATGGCCGCGAGGCCACCCGCCACATCCGCCGCAACTCCGAGCACCCGGCCGTTCCCTGGATCGTCGCCTTCACGGCCATGAGCGGCCCCAACACCCGCAGCACACTGCTCGCCTCCGGCATGAACGACTGCCTCTTCAAGCCGTTCCGGGCGAGCGAGCTCGTCGAGGTGCTCACCCGCGGTTACCGCGCCCTGCAACAGGTCCGCGGCCCCGCCCTCTGAACCGCGCCACGCCCCGCCCGCGGAATTCTCGCCGCGGCCGCATCTCCGGCCTTGCTTCGCCTCCCGGACCGCGAAGATTTCGTGGGCGTCCCTTCAGATCAATTCCCGCCGAGCCGAAATACGCGTATGCCCGTCCGCCTCGCCCAACTGCTGCATCCCTCCCGCATCCTCCTCACTGTGCAGCAGACCAAACGCACCGCTGCGATCAACGAGGTCGCCCGCCTGCTCGAGGGGCACCCGGACATCACCAACTACCCGCATTTCTACAACGAGCTGCTCGCCCGCGAACGCCTCGACCCCACCTGCATCGGCAACGAGATCGCCCTGCCCCACGCCCGCACCGACCACGCCCAAGCCATCGTGCTGGCCATCGGCCGCAGCCCCGCCGGCGTCTATTTCGAGAACTGCCAGCAGACCGTCCGCCTCATCTTCGTCGTCGCCACCCCGAAGTCGCAACCCGGCGAATACCTCGCCCTCGTCGGCGCGCTCTGCCGCGTCCTGAAGGACGCCGCCGTACGCGACGCCCTCATGACCGCGCAGACCCCCGAGGAATTCATCCGCCCGCTGGTCGAGGCCGAGGCCCGCCTCCTCGGCGCCGCCTGAGCACCGCCCCCCTGCGGCACGGGCCCTCCGGCCCGCGTTTTCCCGCGTTTCCGCGCCCCGGCACGCGCCCTGCGAGGGGCCGCCGGCCTTGGCGCCGGCCGACGCGCGTTCCCGAAAAGTGGATCCGCGGCCTTGCCAAGCGGACGCCCCTGCGGATGGTGCGGCGTCAATGCACCGGGAAGTCCCCCGATCCGCCCCGCGAGTCCCGGTGCGACGCCCCCCCACACACATGCGCGCCCCGCCCTTCCCCCTCGGTGCACACCTGATCCGCTGGCGCCACGCCAACGGCCTCACCCAAGAGTGCGCGGCGCGCATGCTCGGCGTCGGTCCCACAACATGGAGCCATTGGGAGACCGGGCGACGGCTTCCCTCGCTCCATCTTCTTCGCCTCGTCAGCGAACTCACCGGCATGCCCACCGGATTCCTGTTGTGCGAACACTCCACCTCCTGCCCCTTCTCCCCGTCGACCTCTACCCAAGGTAGAGGTCGAGTCCTTGACCGTGACCTGTCCCCCTTCGCTGGAGGGTATTCAGAGATAGTTTGGCGGGGTGGTTGGAGGTTGGAGTTGGACTGAGGACGTTGCAAGGGATGGATGATCCCCCTGAAGGGAGCCCC
>JAGVUB010000026.1 GCA_019136515.1 Verrucomicrobiota bacterium | reverse complement strand
GCGGTTGTCGCGATAGGGGTTCGGGGAGGCGAGCAGCCAGGCGGCGTATTCTTTCTGGAGCTCGACCATCCGGTCGTTGAAGAAGCTCAACAGGTGCTGGCGGGCCCAGGGCATGGTGGCGATCTCGGCGCCGAGGCCGTCGTCCTTCTGGAAGGTGCGCGCGACCAGGAGGTTCACGTTGGCGTAGATGCCGACGTCGGCGCAGCGGGCCATGAAGTAGTGGAGGCGGTCGCGGGCGTTCTCGTCGAAGCGGCGGGAGGTGGCGGAGTCCTTGATGATGAGGGAGCCGGGCTCCTCGGTGTAGTACGGCCAGAACGAGTCGGCCCAATGAAAACGCACGGAGTTGAAGCCGAAACGCGCGAGGCGCTGCGCGTGGAGCTCGGCCCCGGCGTGGGTGGGAAAGTTCTTGTTCGAGGTGAGGTCCACGCCGAAGAACCGGATACGCCGGCCGCCCACCTGGAAGTGGCCGTCGGCGCCGACGGTGACGACGCCCGAGGCGCCCGCCGGTTCGGGGTTCCAGGCGCGCAGGTCGGGGAAGGCGCCGGCCGCGGTGGTGTTGGGGATCGTGAAGGGCTTGAGCGCGATCGACGGATCGTCGGGCAACACGACGGCGACGGCGGACTCGCTGGTGCCGGCGGCGTTGCTCACGGCGACCGAGTAGGCGCCGGCGCCGTTGGCGAAGAAGGTGGGCGCGGTGGCGCCGGCGATGGGGGTGCCGTCGAGCTTCCACTGGTAGGCCAGCGGCTCGGTGCCGGTGGCCTGCACGCTGAGCGTGAAGGTGCCGAAGAGGTCGACGGCTCCGCCGGTGGGCTGGGTCATGATCGCGGGCGGGGCCGAGGCGGCGGCGGGGAGTGCGGCGGCGAGGACGAGGAGGGTCGCGGTGAAGTGGGGGCGGAGAGCGAACATGGGGTGGCGAAGGCGCGTGGGGTGTGCGAAAGCACCGGACTTCAGACAGAACGTCCGGCGTAGCCAATCAACCGTATCCGCGCAGGCTGGCGTAAGTGCGGCGTAAAGAACCGGGATGGAAGGCACGCGGCGGGGAAGGTGTTGGCTGCTTGCGCGGGCGGTTTCCGCGGACGCCGCGCAGCAAACGATCTGCGCTCGGGGCTTGAAGCGGAGCGGGGGCTTTGCCACGGTCCCGCCGTCGACGGGCGACCGCGCACCAGCCTTCGTCCCCATAGCTCAAGTGGATAGAGCGTCCGTTTCCTAAACGGATGATCCGTGTTCGAGTCACGGTGGGGGCGCCAGGTTCGGTGGGCAGTGGACGGTAGCCAGTGAACGGTGGGCGGTGGACAGCGGGCAGACCGGCGGAAATGTGCTGGTGCGAAGCGGAGCGGACTCGAAGATCCGGCACATGTCCCCCGAGAAACGTCCCGAGAAAGCCCGCGGCCGCCGGGTGCGGGTCGATCTGGTGCTGCAGGCGTTGCCGGAGCCAATGCGCCACCGGCAGGCGCTGCGGTTGTGCAGCGATGCGCTGGAGAAGTTCTCGCGGGCGGAGTTGGTCGAGTTCCGGCAGGCGCTCCTGGAGGAGCCGACCTACTGGCCGTTTCTCGCGTCGCGGACGCGAGCCGAGTTGGTGGACTTGGCGGCCGGCCAGATCGCATTGCTGGATGCCGGGATGGTGTAGGCGCTCGGGCGACGACGGGTGCCGCTCATCTACGGCTTGCTTGGGGGCGCGGGCGGCGCGTACCGTCGCCGGCTCCAAACATGAGCGATACTCCCGCCGACAACTCCCACGACCTCTTCGCCGTCCGCCTGGGCAAGCTCCAGGAAATGCGTGCCGCCGGTTTCGACCCGTTCCACGCCAATGTCAGCCCGACCCACACCTCGGCCGAGGCGATCGCCGCCCATGTCGACGGGCAGGACTACACGGTGCCGGTGACGGTGGCCGGTCGCATCACGGTGTTCCGCGACGGCGGCAAGAGCTGCTTCATCAAGATCCTTGATCGCGCGGGCACGGTGCAGCTGTTCGTGAAGAAGGACCAGGTGGGCGACGAGGCCTACACGGCGTTCAAGAAGCTGGACCTCGGCGACATCATCGGGGCCACGGGCACGATGTTCCGCACCCGCGCCGGCGAGGTGACGGTGCGCGTCGACAAGTACACGCTGGTCTCGAAGGCGCTGCGGCCGCTGCCGGAGAAGTGGCACGGTCTGGCCGATCCGGAGCAGGTGTACCGCCAGCGCTACCTCGATCTCATCGTCAACCAGGAGTCGCGCGAGCGGCTCATGCTGCGCGCCCGGCTGGTCTCGGCGGTGCGCCGTTTCTTCGAGGGCCGTGGGTTCCTGGAGGTGGAGACGCCGATCCTGCAGAACGTGGCCGGCGGCGCCGCTGCGCGGCCGTTCACGACCCATCACAACGCGCTGGGCTGCGACTTTTTCCTGCGCATCGCGCTGGAGCTCTACCTGAAGCGCCTGCTGGTCGGCGGCTTCGAGCGCGTGTTCGAGATCGGCCGCAACTTCCGCAACGAGGGCATCGATCGTCGCCACAATCCGGAGTTCACGATGCTCGAGATCTACCAAGCCTACAGCGACTACCGCGGGATGATGCAGCTCGTGCGGGACCTCATCCAGACGCTCTGCCGCGACGTGCTCGGCAAGATGGAGATCGTCCACGCGCCGACGGGCGAGACGATCAAGTTCGACGGCGAGTGGCGCGAGGCGCGCTACAAGGACCTCGTCATTGCCGAGACCGGCGACCCGGAGTGGTTCTCGCGCAGCAAGGAGCAGAAGATGGAGAAGGCCCGTGCCATGGGCCTGGAGATCCATCCCGGCTGGGAGGACCACGAGGTGACCAACGAGGTCTACGGCAAGCGCATCGAGTGCCGCCTGATCCAGCCGACCTTCGTCACGCATCTGCCCAAGGAACTCTGCCCGCTGGCGAAGATCACCGCCGACGATCCGACGACGATCGATGTGTTCGAGCTGGTCATCGGCGGCATGGAGGTGGCCCCGGCCTACTCGGAGCAGAACGACCCGCTGGTGCAGCGCCAGATGTTCGAGGCGCAGGTGGGCGAGGAGATCCAGAAACTGGACAACGACTTCCTCACCGCGCTCGAGCACGGCATGCCGCCGGCCGGCGGCATGGGCATCGGCATCGACCGCCTCTGCATCCTGCTCACCGGCGCCGCGAGCATCCGCGACGTGATCCTCTTCCCCCAGCTGCGGCCGCAGGGCGCCGGCAATTGACGATGGCGAATGGACGATGGACGATCGGCGGCAGTCCCGATCGGCGGTGCTGACAAAGCCATCGTCACTTGCCCATCATCCATCGTCCTTTCATGTCCTGGCCCCTCTACCTCGCGCTGAAGCAGCTCTTCCCCACGGGGCGGCGCGTGCCGTTCTTCACCTTCATCTCGCTCGCCGGCGTGGCGCTCGGGGTGATGGTGCTGATCGTCACGCTCAGCGTCATGGGCGGTTTCGGCCAGCAGATCCGCCGGATGATCGTGGATACCGTCGGCGATGTGCAGATCACTGCCGGCCAACCGATGAGCGACGCCGCCCAACTCATGGCGGAGGCCCGGCGCACTCCTGGCGTGGTCGGGGCCACACCGCACGCGGAGGGCGTGGTGATGCTGCTCAGCGGCAACAAACCGGCCTTCCCCGCCATTCAGGGCGTCGACCTGACCCACGTCGAGGAGGTCGTGCCGCTGAACAGCTACATCCGGTTGGGCAGCGTGGAGGATCTCGACGACGACTCGGTGATCCTCAGCCGGACGCTCGCCCAGTCGCTCGGGGTGGGCGTGGGCAGCCGGATCGAGCTCTACACACCGCTCATGCTCGAGAAGATGCGGCACGACGAGGTGCTGCTCCCGCGGGAGTTCCGGGTGGCCGGGCTGTTCGAAATCGGGCACACGCAGCTCGATAGCAGCCTGGTGATCTGCACGCTGCGCACGATGCAGGACCTCTACGGGTTGGGCTCGGCGGTGCACGGTGTGAGCCTGCGGCTCGCGCCCGGCGTCGACCCCGATGCGATCGCGGACCGGCTCAACCAGCGCCTCCCGCAGGGCGTACGCGCGCTCACCTGGATGGATACCAACCGGGACTTTCTCTTCATCCTGCAGCTCGAGAAGAACATGCTGTTCTTCCTGCTGCTGTTCATCGTCGTGGTCGCCGGCTTCTCGGTGGCCAGCTCGCTGCTGATCTCGGTCGTGCGCAAGACGCGCGAGATCGGCCTGCTCGCCGCGCTCGGCGGCGACGCCCGCGGGGTGGCCGCCTGCTACTGCTACCAGGGTTTGTTCATCGGCATCGTCGGCACGGCGCTGGGGACGCTGGCGGGGTTCACGGCCGTGTACTTCCGCAACGATGTCGTGCAGGCGTTCTCGCGGCTCACCCAGAGCAGGGCCGCGCTGGAGCGGTTCTACATGTTCACCGAGATCCCGGCGCATCTGGCCGCCACCGACTTGCTGCTGATCGTCGTCAGCTCGATCGTGATCGCGCTCTTCGCGGCGGTGCTGCCGGCGTGGCGCGCGGCGCGGCTCAAACCCTCGGAGGCCCTGCGCAGTGAGTGAGGCGAACGACACCATCCTTTCCGCGACCGGATTGCACATGAGCTATCCGAGCGGCGACGGGCGCATCGCCGTGCTCGAGGGCGTGGGCTGCACGGTGCGGGCGGGCACCAGCCTGAGCATCCGCGGCGAATCGGGCTGCGGGAAGACGACGCTGCTGAACCTGCTCGCCGGTCTCGAGTTTCCGGATGCCGGAGAGATCCGCTGGGCGGGCGAGCCGATCGGGCCGCTCGGTCGCGGCGAACTGGCCCGACGGCGCGCGACGTTCCTCGGGATGGTGTTCCAGTCCTTCTATCTGATCCCGGAGCTGACTGCGCTCGACAACGTGCTCATGGCCGCGCGCATCGTCGGCAAGGTCGGTCCGGCCGAGCGCAAGCGCGCCGCCGAGCTGCTGGCCCGTGTCGGGCTCGCCGAGCGGGCCCACCATGTGCCGGCGCATCTCTCCGGCGGCGAACGCCAGCGTGTGGCCGTGGCGCGGGCGCTGATGAACAGACCGCGCGTCGTGCTGGCCGACGAACCCACGGGCAACCTCGATGAAGCGACCGGCGAGGGCGTGATGACCGTGCTGCTGGAGGTCTGCGCCGAGCAGCAGGCGAGTCTGGTCGTCGTCACGCACAACGCCCTGCATGCCGGCCGGACGAACGAGCGGGCCTTCCTTTCGCGCCAACATCTGCGATTGCAGGACTGAGATCCGCCGACGGTCGCGTACCTGGGCGATGGCCGGCGCCGCGAGCCACCAAAAGCCGCGGCGGGCACGAAGCCCGGCCGCGGCGTGAACGGAGAGTTGGATGCGTTGTCAGGTCGTCGCGCGCCGCCGGCGTCGCCAGAGAACGACTGCGGCCGCGGCGCCGCCGAGCAGCAGGGCGTAGGTCGACGGTTCGGGGATGATTGTGACCGCGGCCTGCCCGGCGACGGTGTCGCCGCCCCCGAGGTCGAGCGTGTAGGTGGCGGTGACCCGGGTGGACAGGCTCGGGAGGAGCGCGGCGGCGGTGAGGTCGAGCACCGCCTGATCGGAGAGACCGTCGCCGACCGTGTGCTCGGGCCACCAGGCGTTGCCGCTGCCGCGTCCGATCACGGCATCGACCAGCTGCGTGTTGGCGCCGCTGGTCACGAAGAGGTCGTCGCCGCCGCCGAGCTGGTTGTCGGCCCCGAAGAGAATCCCGACGTAGCTGGCGCTGTAGTTGTAGTCGCCTGCGGCGAAGGTGAAGTCGAGGGTGTGGGCGGGATCGGTGGTGCCGAAGGCGAAGGAGAGTTGCGAGAGGGCGAACTGCCGGCCGTGGCCGTCGGCTACGAAGGCGAAGTGCAACCGGTTGCCGAGTTCGTTGGCGAAGGCCGGACCGAAGACGGTGCCGGGCTCGGCGAAGCCCCGCCAGCTCGGGAACGAGGTGACGAATACATCGGTGGCCGCGAGCGTCGCGGGGGCGACGGAGAAGTACGACGGGGTGCCGACGTCCCCGGCGACGAGGCTCCCGCCGTAGAGCGCGGCGAAGGCATTGTCGGTCCAGGCCGCGAAACTGGGCGAGCCGTAGCTGTTGGGGGCGAGGGTGGGGAAGACGTCGATCGTGACCTGGGCGTGGGAGGCGAGGGCGAGCACGAGCGCGAGCAGCGCTGCGCCCGGGCGAGGCGGCATGCAGTGTTTCATGGGACGAACGGGGTTCGACGGGGTTTGCGGGGTTGCGTGGATACCCTGTGCGGTTTCGGGTTTTCGGCAAGGGCCGGCGTTTCGGGCGCAACGCAGTCTTGAGGCGCCGGCGCCGGTCCGTTTACTCGTCGCACCATGGCCAATGCAACGCTGCGGATCGGGATCGTCGGGGCGGGAGCCAACACGCGGGCGCGCCACCTGCCGGGCCTCCAGCGCCTCCCCGGCGTGAAGGTCGTGATGGTCGCCAACCGCACCGCGGCCTCCACTCAGACCGTGGCGAAGGACTTCGGCATCCCCGGCGTGGCACGACACTGGCGCGAGGTCGTGGCGGCGCCGGACATCGATGCCGTGGTGATCGGCACCTGGCCGAATCTCCATGCCGAGGCGACCTGCGCGGCCCTGGCCAACGGCAAACATGTGCTCACCGAGGCCCGCATGGCCGCGCACCTCGCGCAGGCCGAGACGATGGCGGCGGCCGCGAAGGCGCGCCCGGACCTTGTGGCGCAGATCGTGCCGGCGCCGATGTCGTTGGACTTCGATGCCGCGATCGCCGAGCGGTTGCCGGAGCTCGGGCCGTTGCGCGAGGTGTGCGTGACCCACACCGGTGGGCAGTTCGCCGATCCGGCGATGCCACTGGGCTGGCGGCAGGAGTTTGCCCTGAGCGGCGTGAACACGCTGATGCTCGGCATCAACTACGAGATGGTGCAACGCTGGCTCGGCCGGGACCCCGAGTGGGTGCAGGCGGATGCGGCGATCTTCTCGGCGCGCCGGCCGCGCCCCGAGGGCGGGCAGGGCGAGGTGGAGATCCCCGAGAGCGTGAGTGTGCTCGGGCGGTACGCGGACGGCGCGCGGTTGGTGATGCACTTCAGCGGAGTCGAACTCGGCCGGCCACGGCACGAGATCCGGCTCAACGGCGAACGTGGCGCGCTCCGGTTCGATCTCGCCGTGCAGAAGCTCTGGTACACGCCGCTGGGCGGCACGGAGACCGCGATCGAGCCGACTGCGGCGCAACGGCGTGGTTGGCGCGTGGAGGAGGATTTCGTGGCGAGCATCCGCGAGGGCGCCCCGGTGCGGCTGACCGACTTCGCCACTGGTGTGCGCTATATGCGGCTGACTGATGCCGTCTGGCGTTCGTGGAGCGACGGAGGCGTGCGGATCGCGCTCTGAGAACTGGTGCTGCGGCAATCCATTCCCATGAGAATCTTCCGTTACTGGACGCGCATCGAAGGCTCGATCACGGTCGAAGGACGATCGCTGCAGGTGCATGCCTTCGGCGGCTCCGACCTCTCAAACCAGGCGGCGGCCGAAGACGCCGCGCGACGACTGGAAAGCGTGCGGCAACGTCTCGCCGGCGTCGCGCCCCGCAAGGACGAGTCCTACGAGGCGGACATCCGCGAGGAGGTGCTCGCGCGAGTGGACGAGCGCAATGTCGTCACCCGCAACCGGTATGGCGCGGCGGTGCTCAACAGCGCGGGGCTGTTGTTCATCGACATCGACGAGCCGAAGCTTGGCTTCTGGGATCTGTTTCGGGCGAAGCCGACCGGGGCGCGCCGCACGGCGATGATCGTGGCGCAGGTGGAGAAGACCATGGCGACGACACCGGAGCTGCGCGGGCTCGGGGTGCGGTTGTACGAGACGCACAGCGGGGTGCGGGCGATCGTGATCGGGCGGAGTTTCGACCCCAAGGCGGAGTCGACGGCGCAGTTGCTGCGGCGGTTCAACGCGGACTGGCTGTACAGCGCGCTGTGCCGGCGGCAGGGCTGCTTCCGCGCGCGGCTGACCCCGAAGCCGCACCGCATGAAATGCCGCACCCACAAAGTGGTGTATCCGCGCCCCACTGCGGCGCAGGAGACGGAGCACCGCGCCTGGGTCGTCGCATATGACGCGGCCCGGCAGCAGTTCGCCACGTGCCGGTTCATCCGGGCGATCGGCGCAGATCTATACGACCCGATCGTGGAGTGGCACGACCGCGAGACCGGCGCGACCAGCGGCCGGAAGCTGGCGTGAGGGACGGCGGAGGTTGATGCGCGCTCGTCAGCGCGCCGGTTCGACCTGATCCTGCGGGGCGAGCGGCGCGGGCGGGTGATTCTTCTTGTAGGCTTGGCTGGCCCAGACGAGCAGGGCTCCGAGCGCCACGACCGCCACCGAGGCGAGTGCGAAGTAGAGCAGGCAGCCGCGGCGGACGTCGTTCTTGATGTCGGCCGGCTGGGGCTCGGGGAGCAGGGCCGCGTCGGAATGATCGATGGCGATCGGTTGAACCGGAGGCGGAGGCTCGCTGGCCTTGGCCAGAATTGCAGCAGCAGCGAGAGCCGGAGACGGGGTCAGCGCCGGAAGCGGAGCAGGCGCGGGCTTGCCCTCGGCGGCGGCGATCTCGCGATCCAGCCAGACGAGGTGCTCGGCCACGAGGGCGCGCTGCCGGCGGAGTTCCGCGAGTCGGTCCTGCATGTCCGCGAGTTTGGGGGACGGCGTGGGCGGCGCAATCGCCAACCGGGAGGTTTCGTGGGGCGACGGGCCCCCGGTGCTAGCAGCCTGTCGGACTTCGTCCGCAGGCTGCTGAACCAACGGGCTGCGCCCGTTGGGAAAAATGTGGGAGAAGAATGAACACCGGCCCGATCCGTGCGTCGAAAGGAGCA
>JAGVUB010000140.1 GCA_019136515.1 Verrucomicrobiota bacterium | reverse complement strand
TTAGAGCACTTACTCCGGAACATGTGTGTTCCTTGCGTAACTGCTATGACGCTTCGCGTTGATTCTCTATGAGTTGCGGGATGTCATCGTGGTAAGCTCTTACACAGGCTCCCAGGACGGCGTAACCTTTGGGTGTGACGGCCCAGGCGCGGGTTCTTGGGATGCGGGCGACATAGCCGCGCAGATGCAGTTTTCTTATCCGTCTTGCGGCGCGCGCGGCATCTCGGCGTCTCTGGAGGGGGTCGTCGGAGTGACCGTACAGAGCCTCGGCCACAAGGCCGTTGCGGAAGCGCCCCAGGATGTGCTCTCCCTTCATGACCTCGAGGAACAGAGCGATGGTCTCGGCTGCGGCGGGATTGAAACCGCCGTAGCCACGCCCGTTGTGCTCGACGGTATGGGTGAGTTCGTGGAGCTGCTCGCGGATCTGCCGAGGCTGGGGCACCGGTGCGAGGGCATCCAGATAGCGTCGGTTGGCTGCTGCGGCCACCTCGGCATAGCGGTACAGATAGGCAACCGACTTGCAGAGCGGGAACCATGCGGTCACCTGCCTGCCTGCCTTCGTGCCGGAACGACGCACCTTGAACTGGTAGGGATCATTGATGACCGTCTCGATGCGCAGCACAGTGGTGGCCTTATCGTACATCTTGATCCAGTTGCCCCTGGCCCGATGCTTGACCCTGGCACCAGGCCGTCTGCGGTGGCAGTTGGTTATCGAGTCGCCGGTGGCGGTCGCTCGGATGTCTTTGCCGAGGAACGTCATGATGTCCTCGGCGCTGAACTCCAGCACGGCGTGCCGGAGCAGCTCCGGGTAAAGCGCCTCCAGATCGGCGGGGTTGCAGAACAGTATGTCGGTGGCGTACTCGGCCTGGTCGGTGACCCAGTAGTAGGAGTAGCCGCGCAGCAGTTCGGTGAGCAGGGGGTTGACCTGGGCGGCGAATCCCGAGAGGATGGCCTGCATGTTCAGATGGACGAATTGGTCGGAGATCTCCTGGACTGCCTGAGGGTCAGCCACCGAGAGGAAGTAGTTGTCGCAAAGTTCGTAGTCCATACCCTCGGCGTCCAGGCGGCGCTGGAGCCACTGATGTCCGTTCACGTAGACCTGCACGGTGAACGGGAACCACGAGGCCAGGCGCACGTGCATGAAGCCGAAGCGCGGGTCGATCAGATAGAAGTACAGGCACAGGCAGGGACGCATGGTCGAGACCAGCTTCGGGGCTCCCTTGCCGCCCACCATGCGGAAGGTGTTCGTACGCTCTACCACCGAGAAACAGCACACCAGGCCCTCGGCAATGTTCTGGGTGGCGGCGATTTCGCGGGCGGCGGCGTCCTTGTCGATGTGGTAGCTGTTCAGGTACCTGTAGGTCCGGCCCTCTCTGGCGCAGCGGTCCTTGGCGGACTGCACGAGCCGCTGCGTGTGCTCTCCGACGAAACGGTCGAAGTGTTTGAGCAGAACGCCCCGGCGGGCCAGGAAATCCATCATGCCCGAGGGGTGACTGAGGTGCTTGAGGTAACCTTTGAAGATCACCCGGTCGAAGCACGACACCGACGCGGCTATAGTAGACGCGTGCCGTTCCAGAAAGCTTTGAGCCATGGCCGCTGCTCCCTGTCCCGCAAGGACGGGTCGAGTTACCTGAAGGCGCCCACGCTGGCGTCGCGCGGTCATGGCTCTCTTACTTCCGGGTCGTCTTCAGCGCAAGTTCGGCAGACTGGTTCCGCGCCTCGGCGCCGCGTCGGCCAACCGCCGGTGCGGCTTACTTCCGGGTCGTCTTCAGCGCAAGTTCGGCAGACTGGTTCCGCGCCTCGGCGCCGCGTCGGCCAACCGCCGGTGCGGCCGAAGTTTGGTTGCGGCCGAAGGCTGCTTTGAGAGGACGCGGCCGCCGACAGCCCGGCCGACCCCGACTCGGAGCGCCGGCCCGCCGCGGCGGCCGCACAGACAGTGACATCATGAGCACCCAGGGACAACGCCAGGACGCCACTCAGACCGCCCGCCAGACCGCCGTGGCGCGGCCGCCGCTGTATCGCGTCCTGATCCACAACGACGACTACACGCCGATGGCCTTCGTGGTGGGCATCCTGCGGGAGGTCTTCCACCACGAGGACGTCGACGCGGTGCGCATCATGCTCGCGGTCCACAAACGCGGCGTCGGGGTGGCCGGCGTCTACCCCTTCCAGATCGCCGAGACCAAAGTCAACCAGGTGCATCGCGCGGCACGTTCCGAGGGCCACCCGCTCACCTGTTCGCTGGAAGAAGCCTGATGAGTGACCATGCGGCATTGAGTATGGAGCTTCGCGTGGCCCTGCAGGTGGCCGTGCGCCTGACCCGCTCGCTGAAGCACGAGTACCTCCTCCTCGAGCACCTCCTGCTCGCCCTCCTGGCGGATGACGAGGTGCGCGACCTCCTCGGTGCCTGCGAGGGCGACCCCGACCGCCTCAAGGCCGACCTCGAGGCGTACCTTAAGGAGAGCGTCGAGGCGACTGCCGACCTCTCCGAGGACCGCATGCCCGAGCAGAGCAGCGCCTTCGGGCGGGTCTTTGGCCGCGCCGCCGCGCACGCCGTCGCCTGCGGCAAGAACCGCATTGACTGCGGCGATGTCGTCGCCCAGATCTTCCTGGAGGACAAGACCTTCGCGCAGAGCGCCCTGCTCGCGCAGGGCCTGAACCGGACGCGCTTTCTGGAGGTCCTCTCGCACGGCTCGCACGCCGCCGGCGCGGCGGCCGAGGGCGCCGCGGGCGAGAGCGCCGGCGAGGCTGCCGGGGCGGCGGCCGATGGCGAGGTCGC
>JAGVUB010000048.1 GCA_019136515.1 Verrucomicrobiota bacterium | reverse complement strand
TTCGCGCAGGGAGTCGGCGTCGTTCTTGGGCAGCTCGACCTGGTACATCGTGCGGTCGAAGCCGGTGGAGGCGTTGGTGTCGGGGCCGAAGGCCATGCCGAGGCGCTGGAAGTACTCGATGAGCTGGCCGGGCGGGAAGTTGCGGGTGCCGTTGAAGCCCATGTGCTCGATGAAGTGGGCGAGGCCGCGCTGGGCGTCGGTCTCCATGAGCGCACCGGTGGCGACGAGCAGGCGCACGCTGACGCGGTCGCGGGGTTCGGCGTTGGGCAGGATCGCGTAACGCAGTCCGTTGTCGAGGCGGCCCCAGGTGATGGCCGGGTCGACCGGGATGTCGCTGGTGAGGTGGGGCCAGTCGGTGGCGGGGGGCGTGAGCGGGGCGGCGACGGTGGGCGTCGCGAGCAGCAGCAGGCCGAGCGTGAGGAGCGGCAGGGTACGGTGCTTCATGCGGGGTGAGTCAGGCGCAAGCGGGCGGCTGGCACAAGCCGGCGGTGACGGGCGGGCGCGCCGGCTCTGGGCGGGTGGGCGAACCTGCGGGTGCGTTTCCGGCCCGCAGCGAGCGGGCTGTCCTCTCCGGTTCAATCCTGAGCTTGAGCCCGGCGCCGCCGGGACCGATTTTCGCGGCGATCCCCACCCGCATGCTCTGGCTCTACCGACTGTTCTTCCTTCCCGCGATGTTGCTCGCGGCGCCGTTCTACCTGCGCCGCATGTGGAAACGCGGTGGCTATCGCGCCGGTTTCGGCCAACGTTTCGGAGCGGTGACACCGCTGCCGACGAAACGCCCGGGTGTCACCAGGATCTGGCTGCAGGCGGTGAGCGTGGGCGAGGTGCTGGCGATGGGGCCGCTGCTCAAGCGGCTGACGGCGGACGGCCGCTCCGAGGTCTACCTGACGACGACGACGAGCACCGGCCACGCGCTGGCGCGGGAGAGGTTCGGCGCGGCCACGGTGGGGGTGGGCTATTTCCCGCTGGATTGGTGGCTGTTCAGCCGGCGGACCTGGTCGAAGGTGCAGCCCGACCTCGTGCTGCTGGCGGAGAGTGAACTCTGGCCCGAGCACTTGGCTCAGGCGGCGCGGCGCGGGGTGCCGGTGGTGCTCGTCAACGCCCGGCTTTCCGACCGCAGCTACCGGCGGCTCTCGGCGGTGCGCACGCTGGCCGGCCGGCTGTATCGCAAGATCGCGCGCATCCTGCCGTCGTCGGAGCAGGACGCGGAGCGGTTCCGCGGCCTGGGGGTGCCGGCCGAGAAGCTCGTCACCACGGGCAACCTGAAGTTCGACGTGGCGATCCAGACAATCGATACGTGGGGGCGCGCGATGCTCCGGCGCGAGCTCGGTTTCGCCGATAACCAGCTGGTGCTTCTCGGTTCGTCGACGTGGGCCGGCGAGGAGTTGGCGATGCTGCGTCTGCTTGAGCGCGCGCGGCGCGACGGGGTGATCTGCCAACTGCTGCTGGTGCCGCGACACGCGGAGCGGCGCGGCGAGATCGAGGCGCTGCTGCGGCAGCGGCCGCTCAACTGGCATT
The DNA here is from genome assembly GCA_019136515.1 of Verrucomicrobiota bacterium. Taxonomy (GTDB): domain Bacteria; phylum Verrucomicrobiota; class Verrucomicrobiia; order Opitutales; family Opitutaceae; genus CAJCBL01. The sequence goes on along the minus strand of JAGVUB010000048.1, from coordinate 14,704 downwards.
TCCGTTCGCGCGGGCAGGCGCTCGGACAGGTCGATGTGTGCGTGGCCGACACCACCGGTGAGCTCCAGAAGCTTACGCAGGTGGCGGATGTGGTTTTCGTGGGCAAGAGTCTGCCGCCCAATGAGGGTGGGCAGACGCCAATTGAGGCCGCGTTGTTGGAGAAACCGATCCTGTTCGGTCCGGCGATGAGCAACTTCCGCGTGGCCGCGACCGCGCTCACCGAGTGCGGTGCGGCGCTGTGCGTGGCCGACGAGGTCGAACTCGTCGATCAAGGCCTCGGACTGCTGCGCGACGCCGAGAAACGCGCGGCGATGGCGGCCGCGGCCGGCGCCTGGCACAAGGCCAACCAAGGGGCGATGGAGCGCACGCTGCGCGAGATCGACCGCTATCGGTCCTGACGGGATGCGGCGCGGCGGGACGTGTTCCGCTGCGAGACGGGCCTCGGCGGCGGGGCGGCCCGGGAAATTGACGTCCGGCGGGATTCGTACAGGGTCCGCCTCCTCGGGTTGCGACGGCGGCACAGACTGTGCCCCGGCCCGATCGACGTTACCCAAACGAAACAGGAATCCATGAAATCCATCCGTGTTCTGCTCGCTCTCTCGGTCTTCGCCCTTTGTGCGGGCTTGGCGTCCGCCGACTGCGGGACCTGCGAAAAGAAGGACCAGTGTACCGATGCCGACAAGGCCGCCTGCGCCGAGAAGTGCGACAAGGCGAAGGCCGACTGCCCGAAGGACTGCGACAAGCCCTGCTGCAAGAAGGACTGTGCTGCGGCCGACCAGGCCAAGTGCGAGAAGAAGGAGAAATGTTGCGACAAGGCTGCGAAGGACGCCAAGGCTCCGGCCGCCGAGAAGAAATAGTCAGCGCACAGCGCTAGGACATCAGCCGCCGCGAGAGACGCGGCGGCTTTTTTGCGCGGGTTACCGGAGGCGACAGAAGACCACGAAGGAAACAAAGGACGCTCGGATAGAGGCCGGATCGCAGGTCTCGACCGCAGCGAGGCCGGAGGCGCGGCGGCCGCGTGTGCTCAGCCGTAGCCAGCCGGACGGAGACGCGAGGCGAGGGACGCGCCACATTCTGGTGAGCGACTCCCGCTTGCCCAGGATTCACGCTCGAGCGGGCGCCCGTCTCGCGCCGCTCGCCTGCTCAGCGGTTTCGCCGGGGCGCGATGTGATGGATGAGGCGCACGGCCTCGTCGATCCGGCCGGTGTCGCACACGCCGATGAGCCGGCCGTAGGAGTAGACGGGGAAGAAACGCTGTTTGCCGCGGGCGAGATCGGCGACGACGGGGCCGAGCGACCATTCGGCCTGGAGCACGGAAAACTCGTGGTCAGCATGGCGGCTGAGCGGGTCGTGTTCGCGGCCGGCCCGCAGCGCGGCGGCGAGGCGGGAGCGCGGCACGAGCCCCACGGGTCCGGTGGCCTCGATGAGCAGCAGATCTTGGGATACGGTGTGGCGCAGGGTCGCGAACGCGGCCCCCACGGTGGTCGCGGGGGGGAAGGCCAGGTAGTCGGAGCGGGTGACGTTGGCGACAATCAGGCCGGCGTAGAACTCGCGGTTGCGCACGAAGCGGTACTCCGTCTCCGCGCCGTAGGCGATGAAGAGGAACAGGACGGCGAGCAGCCAGAGGCCGTTGTCGGCGGCAACCAGTTCGTAGGTGACGGCGGCCGTGGCGATCGTGAGTGCGATCGTCTGGCCGATGCGTGCGGCCCAACGGGTGGCCGCGAGGTAGTCGAGACGCAGGCCAAGCAGGGCGCGCAGCACACGCCCGCCGTCCATGGGAAAGGCCGGCAGGAGGTTGAAGGTGCCCATGATCAGGTTCACTGCCAGCAAGGTATCGGGCACCTCCGCCCAGTTGGCCGGCGTACCCGCGGCGCTGGGCGAATTCGACCAGCCGAAGAAAAGCGCGATCAGGCCCGCGAGGAGGAAGTTCACTGCCGGACCGGCCAAGGCGATGAGGATTTCGCGCCGCGGTTGCCGGGGGATCGAGTCGAACTCCGCCATCCCACCGATCGGCAGCAGCAAGATGCGCGAGGCGCGGATGCCGTAACGACTGGCGGCGAACGCGTGGCCCAGTTCGTGCAGTACGACGATGACGAACATCAAAACGACGGTGCTCACCGACGATACCACGCCGGCGGCGCCGCCATTGCTTGCACCGAGCCAGCCGGCAGCCACCAGGAGCAGCACGAACGTAGCGTGCACCTCCAAGCGGATGCCGAAGACCCGGAACAAGGCGATTGACCAACGAAGCATTGAAACGAAAAAATCCATTTGGCCGCGGCGCCACCGCCGTTGTCAACCCATGCCACCGATGACCGCCGACACTCCAGCGACGAAGGCCCCCTCGATCCTCATCATCGATGACGACGAGGAGATCCGCTACTCCCTCGGCCGGGTGCTCGGCGCACGCCAGTACCACATCGCCGAAGCCGGCAGCGGTGAGGAGGGCATCGCCGCCGCCAAGAAGGCCGCACCCGACCTCGTGTTTCTCGACATCCGCATGGGCGGCATGAGCGGCATCGAGACGCTCCAGCACCTGCGCGCGGCGCACCCGCAACTGCTCGTCGTGCTCATGACCGCCTTCGGCACCGCGCAGACGGCGATCGAGGCGATGAAGTTCGGCGCGTTCGACTACGTGATGAAGCCGTTCGACGCCGACAAGGTCCTCGCGATCGCCGAGAACGCGCTCAAGACCAAGGCCGATCTCCAGACCGCCGCCGCCTACAAGCCCAAGCTCAAGAGCGAGGACTACAAGGAGGGCATCGTCGGCTCCTCGCCCGCCATGCAGGAGGTCTTCAAGGTCATCGGACAGGTGACCGCCAGCGATGTGACTGTGCTCATCTCCGGCGAGAGCGGCACGGGCAAGGAGCTCGTCGCCCGCTGCATTTTCCAGCACAGCCACCGCTCGGCGAAGCCGTTCATGGCCGTCAACTGCGCCGCGATTCCCGAGAACCTCATCGAGAGCGAACTCTTCGGCCACGAACGCGGCTCGTTCACCGGCGCGACCGGCCAGCGCAACGGCAAGTTCGAGCTGTGCGACGGCGGCACGCTCTTCCTCGACGAGATCGGCGACATGTCGCTGGCCACCCAGACCAAGATCCTGCGCGTGCTGCAGGAGGGCGAGATCCAGCGCGTGGGCGGCACGGAGACGCTCAAGGTCGATGTGCGCATCATCGCCGCGACCAACCGCGACCTCGAGGCGATGGTGAAGGCGAAGACTTTCCGCGAGGATCTCTACTACCGGTTGGCCGTCGTGCGCCTGCGCCTGCCCAGCCTGCGTGAGCGCACCACCGACATCCCGGAGATCGTCGACTTCATGCTCCAGAAACTGGAGAAGGCGAAGAAGACGCGCGTGCGCAAGGTCGCGCCCGAGGCGATGGAGATCCTGGTCCACCACCGCTGGCCCGGCAACGTGCGCGAGCTGGAGAACGCCGTCTACCGCAGCGCCGTGATCGCGCAGGGCGACACGATCCTCGCGAAGGATCTGCCCGCGGAGCTGCGCGAGGCGACCGCGGGCGCCGCCGGGTCCACCACCCCCGTCGCCGCCGCGCCGATGGCCGGCGAAGTGGCGCCCGCCGCCGCGACTCCCGCGCCGGCGCCGGCCGCCGGGGGCGTGCCGGAGAGCCTCGAGGGCGCGCTCGATTTCGTCTACCGCCAGCTCAGTGCCGACAAAGCGGAGACGATCCTCGAACGGCTTGAACGCGAGATGATCGTGCGGGCGCTGAAGGAGCACGGCGGCAACCAGGTGCGCACGGCCGAGCGGCTGGGCATCACCCGCGCCACGCTGCGCAAGCGGCTCGACGCGCTCCGCGACGACGCGGCCGCGGAGTAGGGGCGGCGCGGGTACTCTGGCCGCGAGATAGACCACGGGTCTGGAGACCCGTGCCACGAAGACGGAAGGGCCGGGCGATGCGGCCTCCCGCTGTCCGGGCGCGCTTCGTTCCCTGTGTGGGCTTCTGTCGACAACCGAGTTCCGGCGCCTCAGTCCGTGCGGAAGACGATGGACTCCTGCTGGGTGGCGTCGGCGCGCAGCCAGAGGTTGCCCTCGATGTCGGCGCAGTCGATCACGCGCACGATGTCGGCGAAACGGGCGGCGTCGGGCTCGAGCTCGAGCAGGCGGTTGGGCGCCTGGCGGAACCAGGCGGTGTCGAAGTCGTTGCCGGCGCCCTTCGGGAAGTACGCGAGGTAGAGCATGTCGTGCTCGACGATGTCGTTGAAGAAATGGGTGCCCAGCGACACGTCGGGGATGAGCCGCTCGTGCATCTCGACCATCTCGCACACGACGCAGGCGCGGCTGATCTCGCCGAAGGCGACGGGGATGCCGAGCGAGGGGCTGTGCGTGCCCCAGCGGCCGGGGCCGATGAGCATGAGCCCGCGGTCGTCCTCGGGGTGCTTGCGGTTGAGCCGCCCGATGAGGCGGGCGATGGCGTAGCGGTCCTGGTCGTTGAGCGCGGCGTAGGTCTCGGTGACGATGTAGATGATACGGGTGAGCGGCTGCTCACGGCTCACGCCGATGACGGCGCCGTTGGCGGTGAGCAGGCGCTGGCGCTCGACCTGCTCGGAGGGCCGGAGCATGCCGGTCTCGCGCTGGATCTGGAACGTGCGGCACTGGAGCAGGTGGATGCGGTAGGAGCCGTCGGCGAGGAAGTTGAGGGTGAACTCGACGTCGACCGGGTGCTCGTAGGCGTCCTCGAGCAGGGAGAGCATGCGGCGCAGGTCCGGGGCGACGGTGGTCTCGGTGAGCAGGCGGTCGAAGGTGATCCAAGGGTAGTTGTCGGTGTAGGTCAGATACAGGTCGAGCGGGAAGTCGGGGGTCTCCTTGATGACCTCGGGGAAGTCGAGGGAGACGAACTGGCCCTCCTTGAGGTCGAGGCAGTCCATGCGGCGCTGGCAGTGCTCGCGGGCGTCGTCGAAGCTGGCCTCGGGGCGGCGGCCGGGGGCGTTGAGGGCGACCAGGCGGGTGTAGTCGTCGTCGCTGCGGTCGACGGCGCGGGTGCCCAGGCCGAAGACCAGGCGCACGACGCCGGCCTGCGGGTCGATGTCGGGGTGCCAGGCGAAGGGGTTGTAGGAGAGGCCGACGCCGGCGGCCTGCGGGTAGTAGAAGCGGCCCTGGGGCGAACCGGAGACGCGCATGATCAGCAGCGCCATGCGCTCCTCGCTGTGGAGCAACCCGCGGCGCTTGCGGTAGCGCAGCGCCTCCTCGTCGAGCACGCTGGCGTACACGCTGCGCACGGCCTTGAGCAGGGCGGACATGCGTTGCTCGCGGGAGCCGCGGTTGACGACGAAGTAGCTCTCATACTTGCCGGAGAAGGCGTTGCCGCGGGCGTCCTCGAGGATGGAGCTGGAGCGCACGATGTAGGGCGACTCGCCGAAGTAATCGAGCATGCCCTGGAACTGCTCCATGATGTTGGTCGGGAAACGGCCGAGGGTGATGCGGCGGCGGCCCTCGTCGAGGCCCTGGAGGAAGGTATCGTCGTTCTTCTGCTGCTCGCGCAACCACCAGACCTTGTTCTGCACGAGGAAGGTGATGAAGACCTCGGCCCCGACGAAGAACGAGTCGTGGGCCTCGAGCTTGGCGGCGAGGTCGGTGTCGCGTTCGCGCAGGATGGCGCGGGCAACGAGCATGCCGAGCGTCTTGCCGCCGACGGAGCCGATGCCGATCATGCGGTCGCGGATGGCGAGGAAGTCCTCGAGGGTGAGATACTTCTCGACGAGCGGGGCGATGCCGGAGCGGTGGACCCGCATGGCCCAGCGGATCTGACGCAACATCGCATCGTATTGCTCGCGGGTGCAGTGGCCGGCCTTGAAATCGTCGGATACGACCTGGGCCTCGGCGAAGAGTTTGCGCCAGTAGCCGGAGCGGCGGTCGCTCTGGAGGCGGGGCCAGCGCGAGCGGTGCTGGACCTTGATCGGGCGCACGTAGAGGCGCTCGTCGAGCCGGAACAGGTCGAGCATGAACTGGGTCGTGCTGCGGATCGGGTCGAGGGCGTAGCTGGAGTGCTTGTCGCGGAAGAGGCCAAAGTACGTCACCGTCTCCAGGTCGAAGAGACGCGGGCAGGTGAGCATGAAGAAGTTGCCCAGGCTCTGGTCGGCCTTCCAGACGTCGGCCAGGTGGGAGAGGCAGTCGAAGACGTAGACGGCGCCGCGTCCGGTGCGCTCGATCACGGCATGGACGTCGCGCACGAAGTTCTCGAAGCCGCTGGCGGGGTCGACGTTGTGCACCTCGGCGCCGGCCGAATCGGGGACGAGCGCGTCGTGGGTGGCGAAGCGGAAATAGATGAGGTGGCGGCCGGCGGCCTTGGCGGCCTGCACGTAGGGGACGATGAGCTCGCCGTACTCCTCGATGTCGTCGACTTCCCAGACGACGTTGTCGCCGGCTTCGATGCCATGGAGGACCTGGTCGAGGCCGGGCAAGCCGGTGGTGAAGGCGGAGCGGGAGTTCGGCATGGGCGGAGGGTAGCGGTGGCCGCGGGAAGATTTCAAACCGCGAGTCGAGAATCCGTACACGCCGGGTCGCGCGACCGTTTACCTTCACGACCGTGAGGCTAAACGGTCGTGATTCCGCGCGCCCGCGCCCGTGGATTGACCGCGGGCGCAGTCGGAGCTGGCACCGCCGCGGCGGCGCGACTGCGCGCCGGCCGCCTTTTGTTTCGCTTTTTCGGCCGGGCTGGGGCGTGATGCCGGGCGCAAACGCCATGGACCGCATCGCTGACTCCTTCGCTCGGGCGCGCCGTGAGGGCCGCGCCGCCTTCGTCGCCTATCTCTGTGCCGGCGATCCCGATTTCGCCACCTCGCTGGGCGTATGCCGCGCCGCGCTCCAGGCCGGCGTCGACGTGCTCGAACTCGGCGTGGCGTTCTCCGACCCGTTGGCCGACGGCCTCACCAACCAGCTCGCCGCGCAGCGCGCGCTCGAGTCGGGCATGACGCCGACCCGCACCCTCGAGCTCGTCCGCGAGATCCGGAAGTTTTCGCAGGTGCCGATCATCTTCTACACCTACTACAACCTCGTCTTCGCCAACGGCGTCGCGGCCAGCGTGCGCGCAATGAAGGAAGCCGGTGTCGACGGACTGCTCACCCTCGATCTCCCCCCCGAGGAGGCCGGCGAGGTTCAAGCGGCCTGCCAGGCGAACGACATCAAGACCGTCTTCATCGTCGCCCCGACCACGCCCGAGTCGCGCCTGCCGGCGATCGCCGCGGCGGCGACCGGGTTCATCTACTACGTGTCGCGCGAGGGTGTGACCGGCGTGCAGTCGAGGCTGGCGGGCAACATCCCGGAGGCGGTGGCGACGATCAAACGCCACACGCCGCTGCCGGTCGTGGTCGGTTTCGGCATCTCGACGGCCGCGCAGGTGCGCGAGGTGGGCGCGGCGGCCGACGGTGTGGTCGTGGGCAGCGCGCTGGTGAACGTCATCAAGGACAATCTCGCCAACCGCGCGGCGATCCCCGCTGCGATGGGCAAGCGGGCGCAGGAGCTGATCGCGGGCCTGTGCCCGGAGAAGCCTGCCTGCGGCTGAGCCGTTGGGCTCCAGTCGAGCGTCGCGGGTCGCGGGCCGTGGCGGAGGACGATCCCCATGCCGGCCGCTCCATCGGCGCGTTCACTGGTGGGGTGGCCTCGTCACTCGACGTTCGACTCTCGTCTGCCTGAGCGCGGCTGCGGACTGCGGCGTCGGGAAAACCTGCGCGCGCACCGGTCCGATCACGGAAAATGGCCTCCGCTCATGGGTTCGGCGGGCCGTTCGTCCCCGCGGGATTGTCAGCGGCCCCGGTTTCGGATACGGGGTGGGGCGCATGAAAATTTACGCGACCTACGGATTGATCGGAGCATTGCTCGGGGCCCTCCAGACACTGGTGCTGTTCTTTCTCGGACTGCACGGCGAGAAGCTCCACTTGATGAGCGACCTGAAGGTTTCCCTGCCACTCGGCGCGCTCGGCATCGTGCTCGGTGTGGTGGTGATCGTGCTGGGCCTGCGGGCTTGGCGTGAGGCGCAGCCCGACAAGGCGATGAGCTACGGGCGCGGCGTGGGCGGCGGCTGCCTGATCGGGCTGTGGCAGGGGCTGGGCACGATGGTCTTCACCATCGTGTACGGCTTCATCATCAATCCGGGTTTCAAGGACGCGATGATCGCCCACACCATGGCGCAGATGCAGGAGAAGGGCGTGCCCGCCGAGGGCTATGCGATGGCCGAGAAGATGATGAACATCACCCTGAACCCGATCTTTCAGGGGATCATGGCGATCCCGGGCAGCATCTTCATCGCGCTGATCGTGTCGCTGATCGCCGCCGCGATCCTGAAACGCGCCGCCGCGCCGGTGCAGCCGCCGCTGGTCTGAACGCGACCTCAACCAATCCTTTCTCAACGGGCCCGCGGCAGGCATGCCGCGGGCCTATTTGTGTCGGCCGGTCGCGAGCGTGGCGCGGGTGGCGCCCCAGCTGCCGGCCGTCTCGTCGCAGAGGGCGAAGGATTCAACCAGCGGCGAGCGCCGTAGCCAGGCGTGCACGCGTTCGCGCAGCGCCCCGGTGCCCTTGCCGTGGATGATGCGCACGGTCCGGATACCGCGGGCCGCGCAGGCGGCGAGGTAGTCGCCGAGCAGGTCGCCCACCTCCGCCGGGCGGAAGGTGTGCAGATCGAGCTCGCCGGTGATGGGAAGCGGGACGGGGTTCGAGGGAAGCTCTGGCGCGGAGTCGGGCATCGGCGATGTGCGACCGGAAGCAAAGCGCGGAAAGCGGCGGAGGCGAGCCGGCGTGCGTGGGATTGCGCGGCGCGCCGGTTGCCGCCATGCTGCCGGCACCATGGCCGTCGTCGTCCACCAGCTCGAACACAGTCCCTACTGCATCCCGATCACCGCGGCGCTGCGCGCGCTGGGCGTGCGTTTCCGCACCGTGCAGGTGAGCTATGGCGACCGCACGCCGATCTTCCGGCTCACGCAGGGCCGGTACCACCAGGTGCCGGTGCTGGTCGACGGGAAGGTGGTGGTGTACGAGAGCGCCGCGGACACGCTGGACGTCGCCCGCCATGTCGACCGGCGCTGGGGCGGCGGGCGGCTGTTCCCCGCGGAGCACGAGGGCGTGCAGCGCATCGTGGTGGCCCACCTCGAGAACGAGGTCGAGGGCACGACCTTCCGGCTCGTGGATCCGAAGTTCAGCGACACGGTGACGGACGACCGCGAGCGGATGTTCCTCGTGCGCTTCAAGGAGCGGAAGTTCGGCCGCGGCTGCCTCGAGGTTTGGCGGCGCCAGGCGCCGGAGCTGCGGGCGCAGGCCGAGGCGTTGCTCACGCCCTACGACCTGATGCTGCAGGGGCATCCGTTCCTGCTCGGGGCGGCGCCGGTGTACGCCGACTTCGCCCTGTACGGGATCGTGGGCAATCTCACCTATCGCGGGATCAACCGCCTGCCGGCCAAGCTGAAGGCGCTGCGCGCGTGGGTGCCCCGGATCGAGGCGTTCCGGTACGCGCGGTGACCGCGGCCGCGGCGGGCCGGGCGCGTGTTTTTCGGCGAACCGCGCAGTTGCCCGCGGGGAAACGGCCCCGCATAGTGCCGGCACCGTGATCGCCTCCATCGACTTCACGAACTTCAAGATTCTGCGCGCGGCGCGGATCGGCCTCGGCCCGTTCAACCTCATCATCGGGCCCAACGGCAGCGGCAAGACCACCGTGCTGCTCGCCCTCCAGCGACTGCGGCAGTTCGCCGCCCGGCCACCCGTCTACGGGCGGCCGCCCGCCCATCTGCCGGCCGAGACCGGGATGCTTCGTATCCGTTTCCACGCGCCGTTCGCCGACCTCGAGGCGTTCCTCGAATGCGGCCCGGACGGGACCGGTCGCACCCTGCGCGTCGACGGCCCGGGCGACCTGCCTGTGCGCTGGGCGCAGCTGGCGGCGCGCCTGACCTCGGCGCGGACCGTGGCGCTCGATCCGGCGGCGCTGGCTCGCCCCAGCCCGGCCGGCGCGCCGATCCTGCTCGGCGACGACGGCGGGAACCTGCCGGCGGCGCTGCGCCGCGTGCAGCGGGAGGAACCGGAGACGCATGCGCGCATCGTGGCCGAGTTCCGCCGGATCCTGCCCGAGTACCGCTCGATCGGGACGGAGGTCGCGGCCGACGGCACCTGCCGGCTTGTCGCCGGGCTCGAGGGCGAGGAGCGACTGCTCGGCGCGGAGGAACTTTCCCAAGGCACGCTGGTGTTGCTGGGGCTGCTTGTGCTGACGCAGGCCCGACCGCTTCCGGCGATCCTCTGCCTGGAGGAGATTGACCGCGGCATCCATCCGCGGCTGCTGCGCGAGATCCGCGACGTGCTCTACCGCATGAGCTATCCGGAGGGCGGGCAGCCCGCAGCGCAGATTCTCACGACCACGCACTCGCCCTACCTGCTCGACTTGTTCCGCGAGCAGCTCGAGGAGGTGATCATCGCGCAGAAGCGTGGCGCGGAGGCCACGTTCGAGCGGCTTTCCGAGCGCGAGGATTTGCGCGAGGCGATCGGCAACGCCAGCCTCGGCGACCTCTGGTACAGCGGCATCCTCGGCGGCGTGCCCGGCGAATGTTGAACGGCGACCCCCGGCTCCCCCATCGCCGATGAAGGTCGCACTGTTGAGCGAATCCCCCGCCGACGAGGCCGCACTGCGGCTCGTGGCCGAAGGCGTGCTCGGCCGTCCGGTGGAGCTGGTGCAACCGCCGCTGCGGGCCCGCGGCTGGCCCTCGGTCGCGCAGGTGCTGCCGGTCGTGCTGCGGCACCTGCATTTCCGCACCGACGCGGCCGGGCTGGTCGTCACCGTCGACGCCGACGACACGGTGGTGCACACGGCGGAGCACGAGCGGCCCGGCTATTTCCACCCGGGGTGCCGGCTGTGCGAGCTGCGCGCGATTGTGCGCCAGACGGTGAAGCACCTGCCGCCGGCCAACGGCCGCGTGCGGCTGCACACCGCAGTGGGGCTGGCGGTGCCCGCGATCGAGGCGTGGTACCTCTGCGGGCGCGACGAGACGGTGACCGAGGCGGCGTGGGTCGCGGGGCGCGAGCGCGGGGCGGCGCCCTACACGCGGCGCGAGCTCAAGCAGCGCGTCTACGCGACGACGCATCCGTCGCTGCCGCTTGAGATCGAGCGGGCCGAGGCGGCGATCCGGCGGCACGGAGGCGATTACCGCCGGCTGGAGTACGACTTCCCCGGCGGGTTCGGCGCGCTGGTGGCGGATCTGCGGCGGTGGCCGGTGGTACCGGTGGGGTGAGGGGCCGCCGCAGCCGGGCCTTGCCCTCGCCGGGGCGTTGCCTTTCGTTTGGGCCCCGCCCACATCGAATGTCCGATCCGGATTCCCCACGTCTGTCGTCGATTTCTTTGGCCGCCCTGCTCGTCGCCCAGACGCTCGTGTCGTTTGCGGCCAACGCGGGCAAGATGGTCGTGCTTGCGCTGGCCCTCGTGCCGGGGGTGCTGCCGGTGGGCGCGGTGGACGAGTGGCTGGCGATCCTGCCGGTGGCGCTGGCAGCGCCCTACGTTTTCTTCTCGCCGCTGTTCGCCTGGTTCGCCGACCGGTATTCGACGCGCACGGTGCTGGGGGTGTCGATCGTGCTGTTGCTGGTATTGCTGGGCGGGCTGGTGCTCGCGCTGCACCTGCACAGCGTGCCGCTCACCGTCGGCGTGTTTCTGCTGCTGGCCTGCCACTCGGCGCTGGTGTCGCCCGCGAAGCGGGTGATGCTGCGCGAGGTGGCGCCGCCGAAGAAGTTCGGCCCGGCAGTGTTGCTGCTGGAGATGTTGACGGTCGCCGCGATCGCCGCCGGCGCTTATGTGGGGGCGCGGGCGGTCGAGACTGCCGGGCTCACCGCCGATGTGACGGCGGGGTGGGCGAGCGCGAAGGGACTGGCGCTGTGGTTGCCGTGGGTGGCGGCGGGCGCGCTGGTGGCGTTCGTGCCAACGCCGCGGACGGCCACCCGCACGGCTGGCGGGCCGGCGCCGGAGCTGCTCACGCGCCCGATCAACCACCTGCGGGAGCTGTTGCGGGTCTCGCGGCTGCGCAATTCGGCGCTGGGGATCATGTTCTTCACGATGCTCGGTGGAGCGCTGGTGCTCGTGTTGATCGACGCCGGGCGCGGCTGGGCGGCGCAGCATCCGGGCACCGTGAGCGTGACGGGGCTGGCGGCGATGCTGCTGCTGTTCACGGGCGTGGGCGCCTTGGGCGGCAACTTCGTGGCCGGGCTGGTGTCGCGCGGGCGTACGGAGCTGGGGTTGGTGCCGTTCGGCGCGGCCGGCATGGCGCTGGCGGCCTGGTGGGCGAGCACGAACACGCTCGACGCCCCGGCGTTCCGGCCGGCGCTGGTGCTGCTCGGGTTCAGCGCGGGGATCTACCTGGCGCCCTTGCATATCTACTTCCAGCACCGGGTGGGGCAGGAGCGGCGCACGCGCATGGGCGGGGCGCTGAATCTGTTCCGCGGCGTGGGCGGGCTGGCGGCGGGCGGGTTGTACTACCTGATGGCCGCCGGGCTGCATTGGTCGCTCTCGATGCAGTTGGCGACGCTGGCGGTGGCCTCGGCCGTGGTGGCCGTGGTGGCGGTGTGGCTCTCGCCGGAGCACCTGATGGTGCTCTGCTTCCGCGGCCTGGGCCGGGTGCTCTACCGGCTGCGCATCCACGGTTTGGAGAACCTGCCGACGGGGGGCGCGCTGGTCGTGAGCAACCACATCTCGTACCTCGACGCGCTGATCCTGCAGGTGCTCTTCCCGCGCAAGCTCTGGTTCCTCGCGGTGCACGGGCGGCAGCGCCGCGGGCTGCCGCTGTGGTTCTACCGCATCACCGGCGTGATCCCGCTCTCGGCGGCCCGGGCGACGGAGGGGTTGCGGCTGGCGATCCACAAGATGAAGGAGGGCGAGCTGGTCTGCGTGTTCCCGGAGGGACAGGTCAGCCGCACCGGCGCGCTGATGGAGATCCGCAAGGGGTTCGAGACGCTCGCCAAGCGCGCGGAGGTGCCGGTGGTGCCGGTGTTCATCGACTCGCTCTGGGGCTCGATCTTCACCTACGCCAACCAGAAGCTCGTCCTCAAGCTGCCCGAGCGTTTCCCGCTCTCGGTGTTGGTGCAGGTGGGGCCGGCGCTCCCGTATCAGACCGTCAACGCCGTGCTGACGCGCCAGGCGCTGCTCGACCTCGGCGAACGCGCCTACCAGCAGCGCGAGGAGCTGCGGCGGCACCTCGGGTACGAGGTGCTGCGCTCGCTGGCGCGGCATCCCTGGAAGGTCTCGCTGGTCGATTGCACGGCCGAGCGGCGCGAGGTGCGCGCGGGCACGCTGCTCGCCGCCGCGGCGACGTACTCGCGACTGCTGCGCCGGGAGGTGCCCGAGCGTCGTGTGGGCATCGTGCTGCCGCCGGGCGCGGGCGGCTACATCGCCAACCTCGCCGTGCTGCTGGCCGGGAAGATCCCGGTGAACCTCAACTTCACCGCCGGCGCGACCGCGATCGAGTCGTCCCTGCGGCTGGGCGGGATCCGCACGGTGATTTCGGCCGAGGCCATGCGCGCCAAGCTGCCGCAGTTCCCTTGGCCCGCGCAGACCCGCGACATGCGCGTCGACCTCGCGGGCTGCGGCAAGGCGGCGGTCGTCGCCCGGCTCGTCCTGATCTGGCTGCTGCCCTCGCGCCTGCTGGCGCTGCTCTGGGGCGTGCCGCGGGTGGGCGACCACGCCGAGGCGGCGCTGCTGTTCACCAGCGGCAGCGCCGGCGAGCCCAAGGGCGTGCCGCTCACCCACCGCAATATCCTCGGCAACTGTGGCCAGATTTCGGCGACGGGCATCCTCTCGAAACGCGAGACGCTTCTGGCGTTCCTCCCCATCTTCCACAGCTTCGGGTTCACCGTGACCCTCTGGTACGCGCTCATGCGCGGTGTGCGCACAGTCACTCTCCCGTCGCCGTTGGACGCCAAGCGCATCATCGAGGTGGTCGAGGCGGAGAAGGTCACGGTCTTCGTCAGCACGCCCACGTTCATCCGGCCGATCATGAAGCGCGCCGAACCCGACCAACTGCGTTCCCTGCGCTTCATCGTGTCGGGCGCGGAGAAGCTCCCGGTCGATCTCTTCGAACAGTGCCTCCAGAAGTTCGGCCTGCGCATCCTGCAGGGCTACGGGCTCACCGAGACGACACCGGTCACCAACGTCAACCTGCCGGAGCCGCGCGACCTGCCCAAGGGCGTGAAGATCCAGGAGGGGCACCGCCTCGGCTCCGTCGGCCGCCTGCTCGCGGGCATGACCGCCCGTATCGTGCATGCCGAGACCGGGGCGGAGCTGCCGCCCGACAAGACCGGCATCCTCTGCCTGCGCGGGGCCAACGTGTTCGGCGGCTACCTGAAGGACCCGGTGCGCACCTCCGAGGCGTTGCGCGACGGCTGGTTCGTGACCGGCGACCTCGCACGGTTCGACGACGACGGTTTCCTCTTCATCGAGGGCCGGCTCTCGCGCTTCTCGAAGGTGGGCGGCGAGATGGTGCCGCACCTCACCATTGAGCAGAAGATCATCGAGGCCTTTGGCCTGGAGGCCGCGGAGGAGCCGAAGGTGGTCGTGCTCGGCGTGCCCGATGCCGCGAAGGGCGAGACGCTGGTGCTGCTCACGACCGAGCCGATCGAGGCCGCCGACCTGCGCGACAAGCTCACCGCCGCCGGGCTTCCCAATCTCTGGATTCCGAAGACGGTCGTGCGCCTCGAGCGCATCCCGGTGCTGGGCAGCGGCAAGTGCGACCTGCGCGGCTG
>JAGVUB010000112.1 GCA_019136515.1 Verrucomicrobiota bacterium | reverse complement strand
CGGCGCCTGCTCAGCCACCTGCCGGAGCCGGTGTGAACGGACTTCGGCACAACAGCCTGCGACCGGACGGACCGGCCGAGGGGAACTTCCCCGTGGCGACGGGCGGCCAGCCCCGGGACGGGTGGGGCACGGCGGGCGGCGTGTCCGCGACGGGGGCGGGCGGCGGCCGGGCGGAGCCGCTCGAGGACTGGCAGGGCCTCGGCGGGCTGCGGCGGTGGCGGTCGTGGCATTTCTCCTGGCGGGAGCTGCTCTGGGGGCTGTTGCTGCCGGAGAAACGGCACCGCCTCCTGCCGACGATCCCGGGCACGGTGCTGCTGGTGGTGACGTGCGCGATCGGGGTGGGCGCCTACAACACGGGCAACAACATCCTCTTCCTTACGCTGGCGTTGCTGCTCTCCAGTCTGGGACTCGGCGGGACGCTGGCTTGGTTGAATTTCTCCGGGATCGAGTGGCGGCTGCGGCCGGCGCCGCCGTTCCGCGTGGGACAGGAGGCCGAGGTGGTGGTGGAGCTGCGCAACCGCAAACGGGTGCTGCCCACCTATGCGCTCTGGTTCGATCTGGAGGTGCGGCCCACGCAGGCGGAGACACGGCTGTTCCTGCGACGCCGGCTCGAGGCGGGCGGCGTGGACCGGCTCGGCTGGACGTACCGCCCGGCGCGGCGCGGGCGCGAGACGCTGGCGCTTTCGGGCGCCGGTTCGCTGTTCCCGTTCGGTTTCCTGCGGAAGACGGTCGGCGCGACGGTCCGCCGGGAGGTCCGGGTGTGGCCGGCGCGCGTGGCTTACACCTTCATCGGCGCGGCGGTGGCGCGGTTCCAGTTGGAGAGCGAGGATGTGGCCAAGCCGGGCATGGGCAACGACCTGCTCGGGCTGCGGCGCTACCGGGTGGGCGACTCGCACCGCCACATCCACTGGAAGGCCTCGGCGCGCCTGAGGCAGCTGCTCGTGCGGCAGCATGCCACCGAGGGCGCGGCGACCTTCGGCCTGTGGGTGGAGGCGACGGCGACGCGGTGGCCGCGACCGGAGCAGTTCGAGCTGCTCTGCCGGCTGGCCGGCTCGCTCGCCGAGGACTTGTTCCGCCAGGGCCGACTCGACAGCGTGGCGATCGACGGCGAGCCGCCGCTGCTCGTCCGCGGAGTCCGCGATGTGGAGACGTGGCTGGACCGGTTGGCGGTGCTCGAACCGGGCCCGGCGGGTCGGCGGCGCGGCGGGCCGCGGGTGCGCGGGGCGTTGCTCACATTCGAACCCGAAGGGGAAAGGGGGGTCTGTGCCCGGCTGGGACACGAGATCGCGGCACGCGTCTGAGCCGGCGCTCACGGCCGACGAACTCCACTTGCTGCGGTGGGGGCTCGGCGGGGCGTTGGCGCTGTGCAGCGCGTGGGGCGTGTATTTCTTCGACCTCGGCGGCGCGGCACTGCTGCCGCCGATCACCCTGCTTGTGTTGGCGGTGCTGGTCTGGCCGGACCTCCCGGGGCGGGTGCCGGCCGGGGCCTGGCGGCTGGTGTTTCCCGGGCTGATCCTGTTCGTCGCGACCGATCTGGTGATCAACTCAGAGCCCCTCGCGGCGCTCGTGCGCCTGAACCTGCTGCTGGTCACCGTGCGCGCGATCGGGCACCGGCGACCACGCGAGGACCTGCAATTGGCGGTGCTGTGCCTGTTCCTCGTCGTGGCGGCGGGCGTGCTCACGGTGGCGATGGGTTTCGTGCTGCACATCCTGCTCTTCACCGCGCTGGCGCTGACGTACTTGCTGACGATCACGCTCAGCACGGCGACGGATCCGGAGACCAAGGACACGACGAGCTGGCGGCGGATTCCCTGGCGGCGCCTGTTCGGGCGGTTGCGGCGGGCGGTCGACTGGCGGATCGTGGCGGCGGCCGGCGGGCTGTACCTGCTGGTGGTGGCGCTGGCCACGCTGCTGTTCCTCGCGCTGCCCCGCTTCCAGATCGAGAACTCGCTCAGTTTCCTCCAGCTCAAGAACCGCCGCTCGCTCAGCGGCTTCTCGGAGACGGTGCGGCTGGGCGACGTGACGGACATCGCGATGGACCGGACGACGGCGCTGCGGGCGGAACTCGACGACCCGGCGCGGGTGCCCGCGCTGCCGTACTGGCGGATGGTCGCACTCGACGAATACCGCGACGGGACCTTCCGGACGAGCAAGGGGCTGCAACAACACGAGCGACGGATCGCCACGACCCGGCAGGTGACGGGCCGGCGGCCCGCGCGCGGCCCGGAGCCGGTGTGGACTTTCTACTACGAGGCCGGCGTGAGCCGCTTCCTCCCGATCACGGGCGAGTTCGCGCTGCTGCGGTTGCGCGAGGCGCGGGCGCTCGTCGCCAACGACCGCGCCGGCACGCTGGCGCTGCGCGAGGAGCCGCAGGCGATGTTCGCGTTCCGGCTCGAGGGGCTCGACCTCGGCGGGGGGCTGGCCGATCCCGGGCTGGCGGCGGCGCTGCGGCGGGCCGGCGGCGCCGCGGTGGACGCCGGGGCGTACCCGGGGACGCTGCTGGCGGTGCCGGCCGGCGAGGGGAACACCGCGGTGCTCGACGCGATCGTGGCGGAAATCACCGGGGGCGGCACGTTCGCGGCGGCGGAGTTTGCGGAGCGGGCGGTCGACTGGCTGGAGCGCCGGCACCGGTACTCGAGGCGTTCGACCGTGCCCGCCGGCGGCGAGGATGTGCTGGTGCGCTGGTTGCGAAGCACGGAGCCGGGGCACTGCGAGCTGTTCGCCGGCGGATTCGCGCTGCTGGCGCGGCGGGCGGGCTTCCCGGTGCGGATCGTGACCGGGTTCAAGGGCGGCGCGTGGAACGCGTTTGAGCAGTACTACATGGTGCGCAACTCCGACGCCCACGCGTGGTGCGAACTCTACGACGAGCAGGGTCGGTGGCTGCGGATCGACCCCACGCCGGGTGCGAGCGCGGAGGCGGCCACGGCCGCGGCGGGCGCCGCTGGGCGCGTGGCGGAGCTGGACCGCAGCTGGGGGGCGCGCCTGGATGCGCTGCGCATGCTCTGGTACCGGCGGATCGTGAACTTCGATCGCAGCGCGCAGGACGAGATGGCGGATTCGCTCAAGGAGAAGGCGCGGCAATCGGGGCAGGCGTTGATCGCCTCGCTCGACCGCTGGGGCCGCCGGCTGGGGGTCTGGTTGCGGGGGCCGTGGGACTTTGGGCGTTTGGTGCGTGCAGGGGGTGCCGTGGTGTTGGTCGCGGCCGCGGGGTGGAGCGTCTGGCATTGGCGGCACCTGTGGTGGAATCGGTGGATACGCCGTGGGCGCGGCGATCCGGTGCGCCGCGAGGCCGGCCGGTGGCTGCGCCGGTTGGCGCCGGTGCGGGACGACGCTCGGGCGCGGGCGGCGATCCTCCAGCTCGAGCGGCTGCGCTATGGCCCGGCGCGGGGACGCCCGGCCCCCGCGGCGGTCTTCCGCGAGGCGCGGCGGACTTGGAGGGTGGTGCGCTGATCAATTGGTCGGCGCCCGCCCTTCATGCGGCCCGGGATGCGCGGCTTCCAGACGGTGCGGAGCCGCAGATTGACCGCGGGGCCGAGGTCTGTCGCGAGCGTTTCGCGGCCGGCGGCGAATACCGCCGGCCGTTCGAGACCGGTGGTGGGCGGAACTCAGCCCCGCGGGTGAGAGAAATCCCGCCAGCAGAGCAGACCGAGCAGCGCGAGCACCCCGAGCACACCGTAGGTCGCCGGTTCCGGCACCGCGGTGGGCGCGGCGAGGAGGGTGGGTATGTAGTGTTCGCGATCCTCGTTGGTCCCGAAGGTCGAGTATGCCCAGCTGTCGAGATTGAGCACGAAATCGAAGGTGTAGTAGCCCGCCCCTCCGACCGTGGTGTTGTGGAATAGGCCGGTGAAATGACCTTCGACCGCGCTCGGCTCGCTCTGTGACCAATAGGTGCCGTACGCCGAGTCCCAGAGAGCCGGCGAGAGTCCGGAGGCAATGAAGGACAGCTGGTAATCGATGAAGGCACCGCCCTGATTGGCCGCGACCGAGGTACCATCCCACAGACGGGAGCCGGCGGCCGAACCGTCGTCCTGCGCGGAGAAGGTGAAACGGGTGAGCGAGTGGTCCCAGAACGCGCGGACATTCGGTGCGCCGAACTGGAGGGGGACCTGAATGAAGCCGGAGGCGGTGTTGCTGGGGCTGCCGGGCGGAGTCCAGTTGGTGCCGAAATAGTATTGGTCGGCGAGCGCGGGGGCGAAGCCTTGGAACAACTGGAGCCGTAGGTCGCGATTCTCGGTTCCGAGCGAGAAGCTGCCCACGGCGTTTACGGCGGCTTGCGCGTCGGTCTGCGAGGTGTAACGGGTGACCGTACCGGTATAGGCGAAGCGGTCGGTGTTCACGAGCACCTGGGCGCGGAGGGCTCCTATGAGGGCGGTCGCGGCGAGGAAAAGGAGCAGATGGCGCATGATGGCGGAGGGTTGGAATGGCACTTGGGCGGCTCGTTGTGCCCGAGCACGGCCAAGCTACCACAGTGGTGCCGCATCCTGTATCGGGGCTTCCCTGAAAAGAGGGTCGGACCGGAGCCCACGGACGCGGTTCTTGCCAAAGGCGCTGGGCGTTATAATCTGCGGATCGATGCACTCGCACGAAGTCTTCAAGCAGCTGCTCAAGCGCGTGAGCGCCAAGCAGGTGGCCGGAGAACTGGGACTGTCGCTTTCGCTCGTTTACAAATGGGCCGAACCCCCGGCTGAGGGCAGCGGCGCGGCGAATCCGTTGGATCGAATCGACTCGATCATCAAGCTCACCGGCGATGCGTCCCTGGCGCAGTGGGTGTGCGAGCGTTCCGGCGGTTTTTTCATCAAGAACCCGGAGCCCAAGGCTCATCCCTACGAGCTGATTCCGGCCACCAACAACATCGTGCAGGAGTTCGCGGATCTACTGGGCGTGATCTCGACGGCGGTGTCTGACGGCAAAGTCACCGAAGATGAGACCGAGCGCATTCGCAACCGATGGGAGCAGCTCAAGTCGGTCACTGAGGGGTTCGTGCGGGCGGCCGAAGAGGGCAAACTGCCGCCGGTGGCGCTGGCGTCGGTGCTCGGCAAGCCGGCGGCCGGCACCGTGGCGAAGAGCTGAACGGTGGGAGCTGGCTCAAGAGACGAGGGCCGAGTGTCGTGTGCTACGGCCGGTGACCGGTGGTCGAGCCTCAGATCCTGCAGACCAGAAAACAAACGGCAGGAGCTATTCGCGCGACGGCGCAACGGCGCGACGTACGGAACGGAAGTGGAACCGCTGATGGACGCTGGTGAGGGAGCGAGGGAGACGAGGAACGATGGTGGGGCGACCGGATACAAACCGGCAGAAGACCTAACGAAGACTCAGCGCCGCGGAGTATGAGCAATTGGGAGCCAATCTGCCGTACGCAGAACACACTGATGCACACCGAAGCGCAGGCGTGCGGGATTGGGACGTAGCGAGGCTCGCGCGCGCGGCGCGCGGCGAGCGGAGCGGCGCCTCGCCAACGGCAACTGGCCGCTGGCAACAGGCGCCTCGCAACGGGCAACCGCCCACCGGCAACCGGTTCGACGCTCACCGGTCGTCGCGGGCGCGGCGCAGGGTGTCGCGCACGGACTCGAACGCCGGTTTCGGTGCCCCGGCGCGATCGAAGAGGACGGGATAGTCGGTGCGGCCGCGGATCGGCCAGCCGTTGAGCCAGGAGGTGCGGTCGGTCACGCCCCACACGGTCACCCGCGTGATCGAGCGATGGTGTTTGGCGAAGACCGCGAAGATCTCGGCGTAGCGGCGGGCGAGCTCGGCCTGCCGGTCCGCGGGCAGCCCGTCCCGATAGGGATCGAGCTCCGGCGCCTGCGCGAAGACCTTCCCGATCTCGGCCCCGAGGTAGTGGTCGGGTCGTGGAAGAACGGTGACGTCGAGCTCGGTGAACATCACCTTGAGCCCGGTGGACGCGAGGTCGGTGATCGAGGTGTCGATCTCGGCCGCGGTCGGAGACTTCAGCAGGTAGTGGCCCTGCGAACCGATGCCGTCGATGTGCAGGCCGCGGGCGCGGATCGCCTGCACGAGCTTGAGCACGCCGGCGCGCTTCGCGGGGTTCTCGAGGGAGTAGTCGTTGTAGTACAGCTCGGCCTCGGGGTCGGCCTCGTGGGCGGCCGCGAAGGCGGCGAAGATGCCCTCCTCGCCGAGGATCCGGTACCAGGGTTTGTCGGTGCGCAGCGTGCCGTCCTCGTCGCGGATGGCCTCGTTGACGACATCCCAGCCGGCGATCTGGCCCTTGTAGCGGCCCACGACGGTTCGGATGTGCTCGCGCAGGCGGCGGAGCAGTTCCTCGCGGGAGACCTCGCTGCCGTCGGTGTTCTGGAAGACCCAGGCGGGAGTCTGGGAATGCCACATCAGTGTGTGGCCGATCACTTGTTTGCCTTCGCGCCGGCCGAGGGCGACGAAGCGGTCGGCGAGGGCGAACTCGAAACGGCCCGGCGCGGGCTGGAGATGCTGCCACTTCATGGCGTTCTCGGCCGTGATCGAATCGAACTGGGTGGCGACGATGTCCGCGCCGATCCGGTCGTCGCCGGTGATCTGCTCGGCGTTGATGGCGACACCGAGGTGAAACAGGTCGCGCGAGAGGTCGCGGAGAGCGACCGGGGCCGCCGGCTCGATCTTGGGGCTCTGGCAACCGAGCAGCGTGAGGAAGGCGAGGGGGAGGAGTCGGTGGGGGAAAGACATGGGGCGAGAGCGAACCGGGAAGCGGGCGCTGCGCCAATCGGACCGCGTGCGAACTATCGGACGGCGGCGCGGCGCACCGCTGCACCCTTGTCAGCGGCGGACGCGGCACCCACGCTCGCTGCGCATGGCCACTTTGAAACACTCCTGGCGTGTCGGCGCCGCGCAGCAGGGCGTTCGCCTCGACCACTTCCTCTTCGAGGCATTGCCGAAGGCGCTCGGCCGGGAGGTGTCGCGCGCGCAGGTGCGGCGGCTGGTCCTCTCAGGGCTGGTGGCCCGCAACGGGCGGCGGGAGCAGATCGCCACCTACGAGCTGCGCGAAGGCACGCGCATCGAGGTGTTCCTCGATCCGGCGAAGTTCGACGTCGGCGGCGCCTCCGGGATGCGGCAGGCGATCCTGCGCGACTTCACCTGGACCCCGGACCGTATCCTCTTTGAGGACGAGTGGCTCATCGTGGTCGACAAGCCCGCCGGCTTGCCCACGCAGCCGACGGTGGATGAGGCGCGGGCGAGCGTGTTCGCAACGTTGCAGAAATTTCTCGACCAACGTGCTGGTACGAAGACCTACCTCGGGCTGCACCACCGGCTCGACCGCGACACCTCGGGCGTGCTGCTCTTCACCAAGGACCAGAAGGCCAACGCCGGGGTGACGGCGCTCTTCGCCGGAAAGACCGCGCAGAAGACCTACCGGGCCCTGGCGGTGACCGGACCGACGTGCCCGGCGACGTGGGCGGTCGAGAACCATCTCGGCGTGGTCGGTCGGGTGGGCAAGGCCAGCAAGTTCGGCGCGGTCCGCAGCGGCGGCTATGCGGCGCAGACGTCGTTCCGCCTGCTGGAGCGGCTGCCCGGAGCGCTGCTGATCGAGGCGCAGCCGCACACCGGCCGCACGCACCAGATCCGCGTGCACCTGGCCGAGGGCGGGCATCCGATCTTCGGCGACGGCTTGTACGGCGGCCCGGCGCAGCTCAAGGCGGCCGGCGGGGTGTTCGTGCCGGTGCCGCGGGTGCTGCTGCATGCGGCGCGGCTGGAGTTTCCGCATCCAATCACCGGGCACGCGATCGCGGTCGAGAGCCCGCTGCCGGAGGATTTTGCGGAGTGCCTGCGGCAGGCGCGGGGTTGAGGCGTGGGTGGAACGTTAAGGCGCGATTTCGGCACCGAAGAAGTTCGGTTGACGCGGTCTCGCGGAATTGGGGTGCTGGCGTTGTTCGGCGTTGCGCGCGTTCGCCAGCGGCTGTTCTCTCTGGTGCATGATGCGCGCGAGCTCACCTGGTGCGATTGCAGTGTCGGCGGTGTTTCACGCCGCGGTGGTAGCGGCAGTCCTGGGCGCCGGCTGGTGGACGATGCGCGGTCGGGAGATTCCGACTCGTCTCGGGCCGTTCGTAATGGTGGGCACGAAGGAGATCGAGGTGCTTGGCCCGAGCATCGGGAGCGAAGGACGCACGAACAAAGATCCCGTGGTTGGATTCCATGCACCGAAGGTCGAACGAGCGCCGATCCCTGCGGTGTGGCCAACTGCAGAGTCGATTTCCGGTCCGGCGGTGAATTCGAAGCCGGCCCCAAAAGTGTCAGCGCGATCCCAACCGAAGACTGGAGCGAACGGCGCGAGAAACGCGAATGATGTCCCGGTGCCAAGTTCGAGTTCTGCTTCGCCGACAGCGGGGATTCCACAGGTGGATGTGACCTCCATCGTGGCCGCGCTGACCGGCCCAACGGCTGGCAAACCCGACCCACGCGGGAATGGGGAGGCTTCGAGTGCCGAGGCCGCTGCGTACTATGAGCGCTTGGTAGCCGCACTGCGTGCGGCGCACGAAATGCCCGGAGCTGTCGACGCGCTTTATCTTGCTCGAGTGTCGTTCTATCTCGGTGCCGACGGGACGCTTTCGGATGTGCGCGTCGTGGCGGGCTCGGGCAACGCCGACTTCGACCGCTCGGTTCTGGCGGCATTCCTGCGCGTCCGTTCGATCGGCGCGGCCCCGGCGGGCGTCTGTGGCCGGCGCGAGATCAATTTCGTGGTGAAAGAGTGATCGGCCGCGGTGCGGTTGCGATGCCCTGTTCAGTCGTTGAGATCGGCGGCCAGTGTTTTCGCTGCGCGGCGCACGCCGGCGAGGATCGCGTCGGCCACGGCGGAGGGGAACTTCTTCGGGAGCGAGTCGGCGACGCGATCGAGCACGGCGGGCGTGGTATCGACGAGCTCGGCGAGCAGCGCGGGCATGTCCGGCACGCCGCAGCGTTTGCCGGTCTCGCGCCAGTGGCGGGCGCGGATCTCGGCCCAGCGGTAGTGGCGCGACTTGCCCTCCACGGCCATGGCCATCTTCACCTTCTCGGGGGCGTACTGGCCTTGGCGGTGCCCGAGGATCGGATGCGCGGAGAGGATGTCGTAGAGCGGGGTGAGCCGGTAAGCCCCACCGGGGAGGATGAAGAGGGAGAAGTTCTTCGCGTGACCGTCGATTGCGGCGAGGAGCCAGAAGACGACCTGAGCGCGGAGGAACTGGCGGAGGTCGTCGGCGGCGTTGTGCGAGGCTTGGAGGATCGTGGCAACGCGGCGCATGCCCGGGCCGCCGTCGCTCTCGTACTTGAAGGCGGGCGGCGTAGCGGTGGCCTGGCAGAAGTCCTCCTGCGGGAGCCGCAGCCAGTATTTGCCGTCGGTGGATAGCCGGCGGTCGAAGCGCTCGACGACCAGCGCCTTCTTGCTGCCGAAACTCGTGATCTGGCAGGGGGCGACGGCCAGGCCGTACTCGCGGACGATCTGGGCGCAAAGCCACTCATTTTCGATGGAGGTCGAGAAATCGATGCCCAGCGGTAGGGTGCCGATCGGTAGCTTGAGAATGTGCGTGGTGGGCGTGGCGCCGGTCGGACGATGCCAGGCATTCTTGTGCCAGAGCAGGGCGGTCTTCTCCTGTGCGCCGGCGATCGAAATGCGGAAAGGCTCGGTGTCGTCGGGCACTTGGCCGAGGCCGAGGGCGCCGGTATTGGCGAGTTCGGACGCGATGGCGGCGTCGCTGAGGGGCTGCCCGGTGATGCGCTGGATGTCCGGAGCCTCGGCATCGACGGGCAGAAGCTGCAACGCACCGACGCAGTCGCGTCCGATTTGCTGTAGGAGGTCGAAGACGGCTGTGGAGGCGGTTTTGAATCGTCGGTGGATGCGCTCGCGGATCTGGCGGTTGTCGGGGAGGAGATTGTCGAAGTACGCTTCGACACCTGCGCGGTAAGGCTCGGCGGACGGCCGGAGGGGGAACGCGAGCGAGATCGGGCGCGCGGCAGGGGAGGAGAGCCAGGTGTCAGCGTAATGGAACTCGTGGATGTTCGCGGCGGTGCGAGTCCAAGTGCCGACGCGTTCGCCGTTCATCCAGACCGAGAGCTCGCTGTATTTTGCGAGGCGGCCCATGGCTTACCACTCTCCGGACTGCTGGGACTTCTCGCGGTGGCGGAGGACGATCTCGACATCGAGCGCGCTGAGGACGCGCAGGACCTTGGCGAAACTCGCCGGGCCGGGATTGGTCTCGAGCTGGGAGATGGCGTTCTGGGCGAGCCCGGTGCGCGCGCCCACGGCCTGCTGGGTCATCTGCCGCTCGCGGCGGAACCCGCGCAGGATGACGCCCAGCTGCTCGGTGGTCTTGATCGGGAAGTCAGCCATATTGCGTAAAACGGATAAACGCATAATAGCAGTTTAACAAGATAAAAGGCGTTTAGTATGTTTACGGGATGTCGTGTGGCCCTCGGCGGGGCGGTGTTTGATCCGCGGCAGTTGGGTCGCCTGCACGCAGGTGCTCTCACGGGGAAGGACGGCGGATCGGATGTAGGATCGCGCTTGGACGCGATCCGGGCTCGGTGGGTGAGCCACTCCGGAGTCGGCTGAGCTCCCGGATTGTCAGCCGATAGGCTGCGCCTACGGTAATGCCCGTGAATGCGGACAACAGAGAGCTGAGGAGAATCAAGCAACCCAGCAAGCGCACCAAGGTGGCAAATCGCATTCGCGCACTCGCGATCACTCAGCGGGCCTTTAGGGATGCGGAAGCACTTTGCAGGCACATCGAAACGCACCCAAATCTAGACATAGGAGCGTGGGCTGCGGCAATGGCCGGAATATCGGTCTCATACGGTAAACCATTTACGCAGAACAATGGAGTATCGCCGGCGCCGCCTGAACTACTCGAGTTTTCCGATCCCGGGCAGGAAACACTGCACAGGGACCTGACTGAGGGGCGAAACTGGGTTCACGCACATAGTGATAGGATCAACGCGCCTGAACTGATCGCGCCGGATGAGAGAGCCGAATGTTGGAAGGTCTTCGTGAACGTCGACGAAGAGGGAAACTGCCGGTTGGAGCTACCGAAGCTTCCTACGCTTCAGTGGGAAAAGGTTCCCGAGGTGAAAGCCCTTTGTGGGCTTCAGATTCGTCGGTTGGACAGACTGATGGCGAAGGAGCTTCGGGAACTGATGACCGGGTACGTTGCGAATCCCGGGCGCTACGAGCTGAATGGAGATTTTCCGCCGAAGGAACATTTGATTGGGCGGCCTTGATTGCGTGGGCCGGTTCTCCGCTTCGACGAAGCACGGTGATACTTGCGCTCTACGTTCGCATCGTATCGGGCAACGGAAAGGGCCGGTCGGAGACCGGCCCTACGTTGGCGGGCGGGGAGCCCGAGGCAATGGGTGAGGCGGCTTACCCGACCCAGGCGCGGGCGTTGTAGAAGAGCTTCATCCACGGGCCGTCCTCGGGCCACTCGGCGGGATGCCAGCTGTTCAACACGGTGCGCATCACGCGCTCGGGGTGCGGCATGATGATCGTCACGCGGCCGTCGCGGGTGGTGAGCGAGGTGATGCCGCGGGGCGAGCCGTTCGGATTCAGCGGATACTGCTCGGTGGCCTGGTGCTTGTTGTCGACGAAGCGGGCGGCGACGAGACCGGAGGTGTCGCACGCGTCGAGCGCGGCGGAGTCCTTGAACTCGGCGTAACCTTCGCCGTGCGAGGAGGCGATCGGGAGGACGCTGCCGGCCATGCCCTTGAACAGGATGCTCGGGCTCTCCTCGAGGCGGACGCAGACGAAGCGGGCTTCGAAGCGCTCGGAGCGGTTCTGCACGAAGCGCGGCCAGTGGTCGGCGCCGGGGATGATCGAGTGCAGGTTGCTCATCATCTGGCAGCCGTTGCAGACGCCGAGGGAGAACGTGTCGGGCCGCGCGAAGAACGCGGCGAACTCGGCGCGGGCGCGCTCGTTGAAGAGGATGCTCTTGGCCCAGCCTTCGCCGGCGCCGAGGACGTCGCCGTAGCTGAAACCGCCGCAGGCGACGAGGCCGCGGAAATCCTTCAGCGAGACCCGGCCGGAGAGGATGTCCGTCATGTGGACATCGACGGTGCGGAAGCCGGCGCGGTCGAACGCGGCGGCCATCTCGACCTCGCTGTTCACGCCCTGCTCGCGGAGGATCGCCATGGCGGGGCGCTTCGACGCGAGAGCCGGAACGCGGATGGCCTGGGCGGCGGCGGCGAGATCGAAGGTGAGCTTCGGGCTGATGCCGGGGTTGGTCTTGTCGAGCTTGAGCTGGAACTCGCTCTCGGCGCAGGCGGGATTGTCGCGCAGCGTGGCGATGCGGCGGGTGACGTCGCTCCAGAGCGCGCGGAGCTTCGGGAGGTTCTCGTTGTAGATCTCCTCACCGCCGCGGCGGACGCGGAGGGCGAAGCAGGAGTTGAGCGTGCCGATGCGCGTGGTGCAGTTCTTGAAGCCGTGGCGACGGAGGACGTCGGAAACCTCGTCGAGATCGGCGGCGCGCACCTGCAGCACGGCGCCGAGCTCCTCGCTGAAGAGCGAAGCGAAGGCGTTGTGGCCCGCGGGCACCTCGAGGTCGACGCCTGTGTGGCCGGCGAACGCCATTTCGACGATGGTCGCGAGCAGGCCGCCGTCGGAGCGGTCGTGGTAGGCGAGGAGCTTCTTCTCGCGGCCGAGCTGCTGGATGGCGGCGAAGAAGTTCTTGAGGTCGGTCGGGTTGTCGACGTCCGGCGTGGCCTCGCCCATCTGCGAGACGGTCTGCGCGAGGATGGAGCCGCCGAGGCGGTTCTGGCCGCGCCCGAGGTCGATCAGGAGGAGGACGGTGTCGGCCTCGCGCTGGAGCTGCGGCGTGACCGTGAGGCGGACATCGGCGCAGGGGGCGAAGGCGGAGACGATGAGGGAGATCGGCGCGGTCTGGCGCTTCTGTTGTCCCCGATCTTTCCAGACGGTGGACATGCTCATCGAATCCTTGCCGACGGGGATGGTGATGCCGAGGGCGGGGCAGAGCTCCATGCCGACGGCGTGGACGGCGGCGTAGAGGTCGACGGCATCGCCCGGGACGGCCGGGGCGGCCATCCAGTTGGCGGAGAGGTTGACCTTGCCGAGGTCGCCGATCTGGGCGGCGGCGAGGTTGGTGAGCGCCTCACCCACGGCGAGGCGGGCGGACGCGGCGGCGTTATTGACGGCGACGGGAGTGCGCTCGCCCATCGACATCGCCTCGCCGGTGTAGGCGGTGAACGAGGACGCGGTCACGGCGCAGTCGGCGACGGGCACCTGCCAGGGGCCGACCATCTGGTCGCGGCACACGAGGCCGGTGACGGAGCGGTCGCCGATGGAGATGAGGAAGGTCTTGTCGGCGACGGTCGGGTGGGAGAGCACGCGCTTCACGGCCTCGGCCAGGGTGAGGCCGTAGAGGTCGAGCGGGAGCTGCGGGCGCGGGAGCGACTTCTCCTTGCGGTGCATGCGCGGCGGCTTGCCCAGCAGCACCTCGAGCGGGAGGTCGATCGGCTTGTTGTTGAAATGCGGATCCTCGACGACGAGGCGCTTCTCCTCGGTGGCGTCGCCCACGACGGCGAATGGGCAACGCTCGCGGCGGCAGAGTTCGGCGAAGGTTTCGAGGCGTGCGGCCGGCACGGCGAGCACGTAGCGCTCCTGCGCCTCGTTGCACCAGATCTCGAGCGGGGACATGCCCGGCTCGGCGTTGGGCACGGCGCGGAGGTTGAAGCGGCCGCCGCGGCCGCCGTCGTTGACGAGCTCGGGCAGGGCGTTGGAGAGGCCGCCGGCGCCGACGTCGTGGATGAACGAGATCGGGTTCTCGGCGCCCAGCGCCCAGCAACGGTCGATGACCTCCTGGCAGCGGCGCTCCATCTCGGCGTTGTCGCGCTGGACGGAGGCGAAATCCAGATCCTCCTGACCGGAGCCGCTCGCCATCGAGCTCGCGGCGCCGCCGCCGAGACCGATGAGCATCGCCGGCCCGCCGAGGACGATGAGTTTGTCGCCCGGCTCGATCGTGCCCTTCTGGACGTGCTCGGCCTTGATGGCGCCGAGACCGCCCGCGAGCATGATCGGCTTGTGGTAGCCGCGCAGCTCGGTCGCGGAGGCGACGGGGAGCTGGGACTTCGGGTTGGTCTTCTTCGACTTCGAGACGTCCGGCAGCTCGGCCTTCGCGCCGGCGGCGGGGACTTCCTGTTCGAAGGTGCGGAAGTAGCCGAGGATGTTCGGGCGGCCGAACTCGTTGTTGAACGCGGCGGCGCCGAGCGGGCCGTCGATCATGATGTCGAGCGCGGAGACGATGCGGCCGGGTTTGCCGAACTCCTTTTCCCAGGGCTGGACGGCGCCGGGGAGTTTCAAGTTGGAGACGGTGAAGCCCGCGAGGCCGGCCTTCGGCTTGGAGCCGCGGCCCGTTGCGCCCTCGTCACGAATCTCGCCGCCGGAGCCGGTGGCGGCGCCGGGGAAGGGCGAGATGGCGGTGGGGTGGTTGTGCGTCTCGACCTTGCAGAGGATGTGGATGTCCTCCTCGTGCGCGGCGTACTCGTTGGTCTTGGCGTCGGCGTAGAAGCGGGCGGCTCGGTGGCCCACCATGACGGCGGCGTTGTCCTTGTAGGCGGAGAGGATGCCGTCGCTGTGCAGTTGGTAGGTGTTCTTGATCATCTGGAAGAGCGAGCGGTCCTTGGCGGAGCCGTCGATTTCCCAGGAGGCGTTGAAGATCTTGTGGCGGCAGTGCTCGGAGTTGGCCTGCGCGAACATCATCAGCTCGACGTCGTGCGGGTCGCGGCCGAGGGCGGTGAAGTTCTTGACGAGGTAGTCGATCTCGTCGTCGGCGAGGGCGAGGCCGAGGGTGGTGTTGGCGGCGACGAGCGCGGCGCGGCCCTGCGCGAGCACGGGCACTGAGGTGAACGGCTTGGGCGTCTCGTGGCGGAAGAGGACCTCGAGCTCCTCGAGGGCGCCGAAGACGGCCTGCGTCATGCGGTCGTGGAGGCGGGCGGCGATGAGCTTGGTCTGGGCTTCAGAGGGCGTGGAGCCGCCGAGGTCAATCCAGTAGGCGACGGCGCGCTCGACGCGCTTCACCTTCGTGAGGCCGCAGATCTGGGCGATGTCGGTGGCCTTGGAGGACCACGGCGAGATGGTGCCCGGGCGCGGGGCGACGACCTGGAGCAGGCCGGCGTGCTCATGGGCGGCGTGGGTCGGTCCGTAGGTGAGCAGTTTCGCCAGCACGTCCTGCTGTGCGGAAGTCGGAGAGGGCGGGCGCGCCGCGGAGGATGATCATGGTCGAAAAAGTCGCCTCTACTGACGACAGGCGCGGGGGCGGTTGGCCAACGGAAAACGAGAGGGAGCCGCACGCTGTAGTCGCGAATGTCGGAGTTTTCGGTTGTCTCCGCGAGCGGGCGATCTCGAGGGCGTTTTTTGGGCAAAATTCCATTGCAGCCCCGCGTCCGCGATGGTTTTACGAGGCGTTGTACTGATGGGGTCCTGAGTTGGTGTGACGGGATCTCCTTTTGCCCCTCCCACTCCCCATGAACCCGGCAGCGACTCCTCTTCCTTTGGCGTTGCGCGGCTGCCTGCGCCGGAAGGCGCTGGGGCGGTTGCTCTCGGCGACTGTGGTCTTGGCCGGACTGGCGTCGGCTTGTTGGTCCCAAGTTCCCGGAACCGAGTTGGTGGCTTTGCGCGGCCGTCTGATCACCGATGCGCGGGAAGTCTGGGAACTGTCCCCGACCGAACGGGAACAGGTGCATCCGTTGCGCCTCGAGGGGCGGGTGAGCTTCCACGATCCACTTTGGAACAATCTCTGGTTTGAGCAGGACGGCGAGGGACGCTACCTGCACTTGGCCCCGAACAATGCGCCGCCCTTGCGCAATGGCCAACTGGTGCGGATCGAAGGTACGCTCGTCCCGGCCGAAGGCCTCTCCGCGGAACGGGTCCGCGTCACCGTCCTGCGGGATTTCGTTTCGCCCATGCCGGTGTCGACGAGTGGGCGGATCAACGAGGTGCGAGCCTTCGATCGACGCGTTGTCGTGACGGAGGGGTATGTCGACGAACAACTGCTGGTCGACAGTCAGCATCTGCGACTGATGTTGCTGCTCGAGGATCGGCGGGTGATCTGCTGGGTGCCTCCGGACCCGAACCGGGTGCTGCCGGATTGGCTGGGTCGGCAGGTGCGGGTGACCGCCGTCTACTCGGGCCGGATCGATCCGACTGGGACGGAGAACACGGTGGAACTTTGGGTGGCGCGGCAGAGCGATGTGGAGGAGATCGGCCGCATCGAGACTGACCCGCGGTTCGACCTGCCGCTCACCGCAGTGCGGGCGCTGGTCGATCGCCCGGTCGGCACGCCGGTGCGGATTCGCGGGCAGATGCGGCAGCGAGACATCGGCACGAGTTTCGTGCTCAGCGACAACACTGGCGCGGTCTTGGTCCACGGTCTACAGCGGGAGCGGATTCCGGCGGGTTCCGAGGTGGAGGTGGTCGGCCGGACGGGGCTGCTCGGGTCACGGTGGGTCTTGCAGCACGCCATGTTTCGCGTCGCCGTGTCGCCCGATCCGGCGCCGGCCCCACCCAACGAGACCCTTGACCGGGTCGATCGTATCCGGAAGCTGGGTCCTGAGGAGGCCGCGACCGGCCGACCGGTCGACGTCGCCGGCGTCGTCACCTGGTCGTTGCCTGAGGCGGACTTCTTTTTCCTTCAGGACCAGAGCGGCGGGGTGCAGGTGCAGGTGCCGCAGGGGATGCGGCCGCCGCCGGTGCAAAAGGACGTGCGTGTCGAGGGCGTGACGACGCGCGGGGCGTTCGCGCCAAACGTCGAACCGAAGCGCATCACCGATCTTGGCTCCCGGGCGCACCCCAGCGCGCGGCGGATCTCCTATACCCAGGCGATCTCCGGCAACGAGGACGGCCAATGGGTCGAGATGCGCGGTTTCCTCCGCCGGATCGTCTCGGAGGGCGACTGGCATTGGATCTACGTGACGACGCCCGACGGCGAGTTCGCCGGGCACATGCAGTCGCCGGTGAGTTTCGTCGCCACCCCGGGATCGCTGATCCGGGTGCGCGGCGTGTGCGAGGTGACGACCGACGCGAAGAACGGTATCAGCGGTGTCCGGCTGCGGGTGCCGTTCCTCCATGATCTCCTCATCGAGGAGGACGCGCCGGCCGAACTCTACGACCTGCCGGTGCGGCGGGTGGTCGAACTGCGCCGACTGGGCGCGGGTGAGGAACTGGCCCGCGCCCACGTGGTGGGGCAGGTGGTGCATCAGGTGCCCGGCCAGTCATTGGTGGTGCAGGATGGCGACGTCGGCCTGATGATCTACAGCCGCGAGCCGGAGCAACTGGTGCCCGGTGACGTGATCGAGGCGGTCGGCATCCTCGGGCGGGAGGGCGCGCGTCTCGTCCTGCGGGAAGCCGTGTACCGGAGGACCAACGTCGCGGCGGCGCCCGCACCGGCCACGCTGGCCGACCCTGCCGTGCAGGACTACACGAACGACCTGCGGCTGATGCGGGTGCGCGGCACGTTGCTCGACTTCTCCCGGCACGCGGACGGGCTACAGTTTACGATGCAAGCCGGTGCGACGATCTTTGATGCCACCCTCGGTGCTCCGGCCGGGGCGGTCCGCGCGGACTTGCTCAATCCGGGCATGGTGCTCGACCTCACCGGCCTCTATCGGATCGCCTACGACGACTTCGACCGCCCGCGCGGCTTCCAGCTCCAGTTGCGCACGATCGACGATCTTGCCGTGGTTGAAAAGGCACGGTTCTGGACGGTGCCCCGCGCGCTGTTGGTGGCGGGCGGGTTGGGCGGCGGGTTGCTGTTGATCGTCGGCTGGGTAGCGGCGCTGCGGCACCGGGTGCGGGTCCAGACCGAGCAGATCCGTGACCAGGTGGAGCGGCAGGCAAACCTCGAGGCGGAACTGGAGCGCGCACAGCGTTTTCGCTCGCTCGGCCTGCTCGCGGGAGGGCTGGCGCACGATTTCAACAATCTGCTCACCGGAATCCTCGGCAACGTCACACTCGCCATGCTGGACGAGAAGGTGATGGCGACTGCGGGGGAGTGCCTGCGGGACATCGAGGCGAGCGCGAAACGAGCCCGCGATCTCACCCATCAGTTGGTGACGTTCGCCAAGGGCGGCGACCCGATGCGGGACAGCGTGCCCGTGCCGGAGCTGCTGCACAGCGCCGCCGGCTTCGCGCTCAGCGGGGCGAAGGCCCGGGCGGAGTTCCGGCTTTCCGCGGAGCTGTGGCCGATCCATGCCGACCGCAACCAGCTCGGCCGCGCTTTGCAGAACCTGCTCATGCATGCGCGCGGGGCCATGCCCGACGGCGGCATCGTCACCATTCAGGCCGACAACGACACGATCGAGGCGGCGACCGGGGCGATTGCGGCGGGGCGCTACGTCCGGGTGAGTATCGTGGATCAGGGGACGGGGGTGGCCGCCGAGCGGCTGCCGGGGTTCTTCGATCCGTACTCTGCGACCAAGTTTGGCGACGACCGTTTCTCGCTGGCGATCGCCTACTCGATCATCAAGCGCCATGGCGGACACCTCGAGGTGCAATCGTCCCTCGGTGTCGGCACAGTGTTCCGGCTCTGGATCCCAGCGGCCGAAACGCCGCCCGCGGAGTTGATCGAGATCGCTGCGACGGTGCCGCTGGCCGGGGAAGTTGCCGGCACCCGCGTGCTGCTGATGGACGACGAGGAGACGATCCGACGCTTGGCCGAGCGGTTGCTCACACGCCTCGAGTGCGAGCACCGGACGGTGTCCGACGGCGCGACCTGCGTGCAGGTGTACCGCGAGGCGCTGGCCGCCGGACGTCGTTACCAAATCGTAATTCTCGACCTCACCGTTCCGGGCGGCATGGGGGGGCGGGAGTGCATGGCCGAACTGCTCAAAATCGACCCGGAGGTGCGCGCGATCGTCTCGAGCGGCTATTCCAACGACCCGGTTATGGCCAACTTCCGCCAGCATGGCTTTCGTGCCGTGGTGCCAAAACCGTACGCGGTCAGCGTGCTGGCCGAGGCGATCCGGCGGGTGCTGGGCGCGCCGCAGTAGGCCCCGGGGCCAGCCGCGTATTGCCAGCGGCGAGGCGGCTGTGCTAACTCGGAGGGCATGAGTGATCGACCGTCGGTGGTTTCGGTGTGGAAGGCGCAGGTCGTGGCCGGTGCCGGTGCGATGTTGTCCTGCATGTTGGTGGCGATGTTTCTGGTTTCGGGCCATCCGTTCGTCGCCTTGCTGTTCGTGCCGTTCGTGCTGGTGAGCCTTTTGCTGTTGCTGGTCTACGGCCCGATCCGGGCGGACGGCGAGGGCATCTGGATGGATGGCTCGCTCGAGGCGGTGGGCATGGCGTGGGCCGACGTGAAACAGGTTCGGTTCGGCCGTTTCCAGCTCGTGCTGGAGGGCGAGAACAAGCGCTTGGTGCTCCCCAAGCCCTGCTTCTGGACCGGCGGCGCCGCTCCCCAGGTGCGCGACTACCTCCTGGTGCTGGCCCGCGACTATTGCACGCCGCCGCCGCCGAGCCGCACGGCCGATCTTGTGCTCAGTCGCAATGTCGTCAGGGTGGCGCCTCCGACCCTGAGATAATCCGATGTGCGCCGCAGCTTCCGCCGGGCTTCCGACCCTCGACTTCCGCAACACGAACTCGCTGTGGTGCAGTGTGCTCGTGGAGACGCTGGCGCGCTGCGGCGTGGGCCTGGCGGTGACCTCGCCCGGCTCGCGTTCGAGCGCGTTGACGACGGCCCTGGCGCGGCATCCGGCGATCGAGGCGATCCCGGTGCTGGATGAACGCTCGGCGGCCTTCTTCGCGTTGGGTCAGGCCAAACGCACCGGGCGACCGGTGGCGCTGGTCTGCACCTCGGGCACCGCGGCGGCGAACTATCTGCCTGCGATCGTCGAGGCGCACGAGAGCGGCGCCCCGCTGGTGGTGATCACGGCCGATCGGCCGCCCGAACTGCGCGACTGCGCCTCCGGCCAGACGATCGACCAGCAGAAGATCTTCGGCGGCTTCGTCGGCCTCTACCACGAACTGGCCGTGCCGGAGGTCCGACTGGAGCTGCTGTGCTATCTGCGGCAGACGGTCGCCCACGCCTGCGCGCGGTCGCTCGCGCCGCATCCGGGACCGGTGCACCTCAACGCGCCGTTCCGCGACCCGCTGGCGCCGGTGGCCGACGGCACGGCGGAGCCGTTGCGCGGTGCGCTCGGGCCGGAGTTCTTCTCCCATCTGACGGCGGGGGCGCCGTGTGTTGTCACCACGGCGTGGGCGCCGCCGGCCACCGCACGCGGGGTGATCGTCGCCGGGCCGGCCTATCCGGCGGATCCGGTGGAGTACGCGCGGCAGGTGGGCCGGGTGGCGCGCACGCTCGGCTGGCCGGTGCTGGCCGATGCGCTCTCGCCGGTCCGGCACCACGCGCCCGAGGGCGCGTGCGTGGTGGCCCATTACGACGCGCTCCTGCGCGACGAGGCGCTCGCCGCGGCGCTGACCCCGGAGGAGGTGCTTTGCCTGGGCGGCTGGCCGACGAGCAAGGTGCTGCGGGGCTGGCTGGCCCGCAGCGGGGCGGAGGCCCAGCTGGTGGCGGAGACCTGCGCGAACCGCGACGGGCTGCACCTGCGCACCCGGCAGATCGCCGCCACCGTCGACGGCCTCGAGATCACCGAGGTGCGCCCGGAGAGCGACTACACGTCGCGCTGGGCGCGGGCCGAGGCGGCGACCGCGGCGCGCCTTGAGGCGGCGCTGGAGGCGGAGACGGAGCTGTTCGAGCCGAAGGCGGCCTGGCTGCTGGCGCGCCTCCTGCCGGCGGAGACGCCGGTGTTCGTGGCGAACAGCATGCCGGTGCGCGACGTGGAGTATTTCTGGCCGTTGAACCGGAAGCAGCCGCGGTTCCATTTCAATCGGGGAGCCAACGGCATCGACGGCACGCTCTCGACGGCGCTCGGCGTGGCCCACGGCGGAGTGCCGACGGTGTTGCTCACCGGCGACCTGTCGCTGCTGCACGACACCAACGGATTCCTGCTGGGGCCGAGGCTGCGCGGCAGTCTCACGATCGTGCTCATCAACAACCGCGGCGGCGGGATCTTCGAGCACCTGCCGGTGGCGGGGTTCGAGCCGCCGTTCGAGGAGTTCTTCGCCACACCGCAGGAGGTCGACTTCGGGCGGCTCTGCGGCGCCTACGGCGTGGCGCATGTCGTGGTGCGCGATTGGGCGCAGTACGCGGCGCTCGTCGCGGCGCTGCCGGCGCAGGGGCTGCGTGTCCTGGAAATCCGGACCGACCGCCGCCGCGACGCCGCCCGGCGCAAGGCGTTGCTCTCCGGCTCCGTGTGAGCCATGCCGGCGCCGCCGAGCCGGGAAGCGCGGCGGCGCGGCCGATGGTTTCGCGGCTCGACTCGGCGGGCGTGGTGGCGACACTGCGCGCGGGTCCGGGCCGGGATTGCGGTGGCCGGTGGTCCGAAGCCCACAATGCAACCTACCAAACACCAGCGGGCCGCCGCATCGTCCGTTGCTTCCATCATGAAGAAACCACTCGTTGAGTTCATCGGAACGTTCTTCCTCGTGTTCACGGTCGGCATGACCGTGATCGCCCCCGGAGCGGGCGCCATGGCGCCACTGGCCATCGGCTCGGTGCTGGCGGTGATGATCTTCGCCGGCGGGCACATCTCCGGCGGCCACTTCAACCCGGCGGTGACGCTGGGGGTGTTCCTGCGGGGCAAGTGCCCAGCGAAAGATGTCGTCCCGTACTGGGTCGCGCAGCTTGCGGCGGCGGTGGTCGCGGCGGCGGCGGTGAAGTACCTGAAGCCGGACAACGTGCTGTCGAATCTGGTGCTTGAGCTGGCGCAGAAGACGCCGGCGGTGGGGCCGGCGTTGCTCGTCGAATTCATCTTCACCTTCGGCCTCGTGTGGGTGGTGCTGAACTCGGCGACGGCGAAGGGCACGGCCGGCAACTCCTTCTACGGCCTGGCGATCGGCTTCACCGTGCTGGTCGGCGCGTACTCGGTGGGCTCGATCTCCGGTGGGGCGTTCAACCCGGCTGTGGCGCTGGGCATCACGCTGATGGGCCTCTCGGCCTGGAGCAGCATCTGGATCTTCCTCGTGGCGAATCTCGCCGGCGGCGCGGCCGCGGCGACGGCGTTCAAGCTGCTTGCGGAGGACGCGGACTGACGAAGAGCGGACGTTTCGGAGAGCCGTCCCTACCTTTGAAAACGACGAGACGGAGCCGAGCGATCGGCTCCGCCTCGGTTGTTTCCGGCGCGGCCGGCGGGCGGATCACGCGGTGTGGACGGCGGCGCGGTTGAGGGCGCTGAGCAGCGCGCGGATCGAGGCGGTCTCGATGTTGGTGTCGATCCCGGCGCCGAAGAACAGCAGGCCGCGGTCGGTCTTGATCTGGATGTACGAGGCGGCCTTGGAGTCGGCGCCCTCGCCGAGCGAGTGCTCGTTGTAGTTGACGAGCTGGAAGTTCTTCAGGCCGGCGACCTCGAGGGCGTGGCAGAAGGCGGCGATGGGGCCGTTGCCGTTGCCGCGCAGGCGCTGCGGCCGGCCCTCGACCAGGAGATCGGCGGTGCACTCGGTCTCCTGATGGTGCCCACCGCGCGGATGCGCGGAGAAGTCGGCGAGGGCGAAGGGGGCGGTGCGGTTGATGTATTCGTCCTGGAAGAGCGCGTAGACCTCCTCGGTGGTGATCTCGGTGCCCTTGGCGTCGGCGTAGTCGTTGACGATCTTGCCGAACTCCTTGTGCATGGCCTTGGGGAGCTGGAGCCCGTACTCCTTCTCGAGGATGTAGGCGACGCCGCCCTTGCCGGACTGGCTGTTGATGCGGATGATCGCGCGGTAGGTGCGGCCGATGTCGGCCGGGTCGAGCGGGATGTAGAGCACGTCCCACGGGCGGTCGGGGGCCTGCTTGGTCCAGGACTTCTTGATGGCGTCCTGGTGGGAGCCGGAGAACGCGGTGAAGACGAGTTCGCCCACGTACGGATGCCGCGGATGCACCTCCATCTTGGTGCAGCGCTCGTAGACCTCGCGGATGTGGTTGATGTTCGAGAAGTCGAGCGCCGGGTGGATGCCGTGGGTGTAGAGGTTGAGGGCGACGGTGGCGACGTCGAGGTTGCCGGTGCGCTCGCCGTTGCCGAAGAGCGTGCCCTCGACGCGGTCGCCGCCGGCGAGCAGTCCGAGCTCGGTGGCGGCCACGCCGGTGCCGCGGTCGTTGTGGGTGTGGAGGCTGATGAGGGTCGAGTCGCGGCGGGTGAGGTGGGTGCTCATCCACTCGATCTGGTCGGCGTGGATGTTGGGCGTGGCGTACTCGACGGTGGCCGGGAGGTTGAGGATGATCTTGTCCTGCGGCGTCGGTTTCCAGACATCGGTGACGGCTTCGCAGATCTCGAGGGCGAACTCGAGCTCGGTGCTGGTGAAGCTCTCGGGCGAGTACTCGAGGCGGATCCGGGAGCCGGTGGAGACGAGCGGCTGCATCTTCTCCTTGAGGAAGGAGACGCCGTGGGTGGCGATGGCGACGATCTCGGCCTTGGTGGCGCCGAAGACGTATTCGCGCTGTTTGGGCGAGGTGGAGTTGTAGAGGTGGAAGATGGCGTTCTTCACGCCCTGGAGGGCCTCGAGCGAGCGCAGGATGAGGTCCTCGCGGCACTGGCAGAGGATCTGGATCGAGACGTCGGCCGGGATGCGGTTCTCCTCGATGAGGCGGCGGCAGAAATCGAACTCGATCTGGGAGGCGGAGGGGAAGCCGACCTCGATCTCCTTGAAACCGATCTCCACGAGGAGATCGAAGTACTCGAGCTTCTCCTCGACGCTCATGGGCTGGGCGAGGGCCTGGTTGCCGTCGCGCAGGTCGACGCTGCACCAGATCGGGGCGCGCGTGAGCGTGCGGTTGGGCCACTGGCGGTTGGGCAGGCGGACCGGAGGGAACGAGCGGTACTTCGTGATCGGCGGCTTTTGCATGACGAAAGGGTGGTGCGGGAGAAAAGGGTAAGGGCGGAACGGCGGACGATTCGCTCCGGGAAAGACGGCGCATGCAGCGCCGCAGCCAAAGGGGTTCCCGGAGGGGTCAGGACAGCGCCAAGCGGCGCAGTCGAAGCAGGCCGCTGGTAAGTCGAAGCGCTGTCGGGCGAAGGTTCACGACGCGCAGTAAGTCTGTCGGCCGGCGGGCTGTCAACGGTGCGGGCAGGGTGGGGCGCGGGCGGTGGGCTGGTGGCGGAAAACTCGTTGCTGTATGCCCTTGCAGTAACCTGAATCGACCGCGGCACGTCACCTCCGACGTGCCCGTTGAAGCCACAACACCATGGACGACCAAGCGCCTGACTACGACGCATTGCTGGCCGGAGTCCGCCGCGGCGACCAAGCCGCGGCTCGTTCGCTCGTCGAGGTGTTGCACCCGCTCGTCCGCAAGATTGTGCGTTCGCACCTGCCGCGCCGGGTCGCGGAGGAGGATCTCGCACAGGAGGTCTACCTGAAGATGTTCAGCCGCCTCGAACAGTACCGGGGGGAGATGCCGCTACCGCACTGGGTGTCCCGCATTGCGGTGACGACCTGCATCGACCATCTGCGTTTCCAGCAGCGCCGCCCCGAGCTGCGCTGGGCCGATCTCTCGGAGACCGAGGCCGAGGTCCTCGACGCCGTGCTCTCGGGCAGCGACGGCGAGGATACGACCGACGCCCTGGCCGCAAAGGAACTGGTGGGGCGGCTGCTCGAACAGCTCTCGCCCGCCGACCGCACCGTCATCACCCTGCTCGATCTCGAACAGAAATCCGTGGCCGAGATTCGGACGATCACCGGATGGGGCACGAGCATGATCAAGGTACGCGCTTTCCGCGCACGGCGGAAGTTGCGCAAACTCTTCGAACAACTAGAGCGAAAGGAACGCCCATGAAACGCCCGGATCCCTGGCTGAAGCTTGTCGCGGCCGCCCGCCGCACGCCCGCGGATGAACCGATGGAGCTGCCGCCCGGCTTCGCCACGCGGGTGGCGGCGCTGGGGCTGGCACAACGCCGCGAACCGGCGGACCTCTTCGGGGTGTTCGCCTTGCGGGCCCTCGGGCTTGCGCTGGCCGTGGTGGTCACCTCCGCCGTGGTCGGCTTCCCGCTGTCCACCGCCTCCGCCGCCGACAACAACGCGAGCGACGAGATCGACGATCCCGTCGCCGAGATCGTCGCCCAACTCTGATCATGCTGACCAAGCCCCGTACCATTCTCGTCCTTCTCGGCATCTTCCTGGCCGGAGCTGTGACTGGCGTGTTCCTCGCCCCGTTAGTCCGTATCCATCGGCCACCGGCACCGCACGCGCCGCGCCCGTTCCTCATGCGCACCATGGCGCGACTGGAGGAGAAGCTGCAGCTGACGCCGGAGCAAAGGCAGCAGGTCGAAGCGCTGGCCCAGCAGGCGGGCCTGGAGCTCGGGAAACTGCGACGCGAATCCTGGCAGGAAAGCATGAAGACGATCCAGCGCCTCAACGCGGGGATCGCGGCCATCCTGACACCTGAACAGAGAGTGCAGTTCGAGGCCTACCAGCGCGAGCAGATCGAGCGGTTGCGCAAGCGGCAGATGGACCGGGAGGGTCGCTACGGCCTCCGTGGCGACGCTCTCCCACCGCCGCCTCCACCGGGTGCCGGCCCGCAGCGGGAGGGCCCGGGCGAAGGGCCACCGGCGCCGCCGCCCGCTGAAGAGGAGTGAATTCCGAGCGCCGCTTTTCCGCGGCGCTTTTTTTTCACCAGAATCTGATTGCCGCGCCCGGGGGCGAACACCACCGTCCGCGCCGGCCAGGTCCCATGCATGGGCAGACGCGTGAACTCCGCCAGGACCGGAAGGTAGCAACGGCAACGACGTTCTCCCAGTGCCGTGGGGTGCCTGGCCACTTTCCCCATTTCTGCCGCAAATTGCGCGGCCTTGCCCTTGGCCCTGCCGGTGGGTTACCACGGAGACCATGAATAGCTCGCTCGTCCTGACGCTGATCGGCCCCGATCGCCCCGGTCTGGTCGAAACGGTTGCCGAACTCGTCGCCGCCCATGGGGGCAACTGGCTCGAGAGCCGGATGGCGCGTCTGGGTGGTCAGTTTGCCGGAATCGTGCGGATCGAGCTGCCGGTCGAGCGGGAGACCGGGTTGCGGACCGCGCTCGCCGCACTCGGGGCGAAGGGACTGGCGGTTGCGGTTACCCGGGATCCGGCGGCGCCGCCGACCCCGGCCGCGGGCCGAGCGGTCACGCTGGAACTGGTCGGGCAGGATCGTCCGGGCATCGTGCACCAGGTCACGCGGGTGCTGGCGGCGCATCGGGTCAACGTCGAGGAGTTGGCCACCGAGTGCGTGGAGGCGCCGATGGCCGGCGGGATGCTTTTCCAGGCGCGGGCGCAGCTGCTCATCCCGGCCGACGCCGACACGGCGGTGGTGCGCGGCGATCTGGAGAAGATCGCCGCCGACCTGATGGTGGACCTGCGGTTCGCCGACGCGCAGTAAGGGACGTGGGGGGCCTGGGGTGGATCCTTCGGTCGCGACGCAGCAGGTTGCGCGCGGTCGCCCAGCCGCTTAGTTAGCGCCGATGCTTTCCCTTGGCGAAAGCCTGTTGTTCGCCGCCGAACCGGCGCTCACCGCGGTCACGGACCGGGCCCAGCGTGGCGCGGACTCCGGTGTTTGGCGTGAAGCTTCGGATACAAGACGGCAGACGGGTGGTTCCGCGGACGGCGCCGGCGCCAGCTCGAGCGCCGCACCTGATGCCGGTATGAAGGCCTATCAGCAAGCGGCACGGAAGTTGGCGGCGGCGGGCGGCGCGGAGTCGGCCAACGATCCCGAGGCCGCAAAGGAGATCGCGCAGCTCAAGGCCGCCGATGTCGCGGTGCGGGCGCATGAGGCCGCACATGTGGCGGCCGGTGGGGGCTTGGTGCGGGGCGGAGCGTCGTTCACCTACCAGACCGG
The DNA here is from genome assembly GCA_019136515.1 of Verrucomicrobiota bacterium. Classification (GTDB taxonomy): domain Bacteria; phylum Verrucomicrobiota; class Verrucomicrobiia; order Opitutales; family Opitutaceae; genus CAJCBL01. Next base: position 136,113 of record JAGVUB010000112.1, on the reverse strand, counting down.
GCCCGACGGCCGCCAATATGCGGTGGCCGGCGAGGTGCAGATCGACACGTCGCCGGTGCGCGGCGACCCGGCGGCGACAATCCAGAAGATGGCGACTGTGCGGGCGGCGGCGTTGGCGCCCTCCGACCCTTCGGCGACGGACCGGGCGGTGGCGGCATCCGCCGCGCAACAGGCGCTCGCCGCCCGCGCGGAGTTGAGCCGGATGGAGAGCGAACCAGAACGCACCGAGTCGCCACCGGGAGAGGAGGGGCCGAGTTCGCGATCACAATGGGGCGCGTGGGCCCGGGCGACCTATGCCGCGGCGAACGAGCCGCGGAGCCAGCCGGGGTTCGTGGCCGTGGCCTGACGGCGCGACGTCAATCCCAACGGCGATCGAGCTGGGCGGCGTGGAAACGGATCGCGCGCTGGTGGGCGGCGATGCCGACGTCGTCCGCGGTCTCGATCAGGGTGGTGAGCACGAGCTGCAGCGCCTCGGCATGGCGGCCGAGGTTGTGGAGCGTCATCGCGAGATAGACCTCGAACTCGCGCTGCTCGGGAAACTGGAGACGCCCCTGCTGCAGGACCTGCTCGGCCCGGGTGTAGTCGCCGAGGCAGCGGAGCGCGGAGCCGAGACCGAGGAAGGCGGCGGAGAGCTCGTTGGGCGGGAGGCCGAGCGCGATGGCGCGCTCGTAGGCCGCGAGGAGGGCGGCGGTGGCCCCGCCATGGCGGGCGCCGACGATGGCATCGAGTTCGGGCTTCCAGTCGGGCTGCGGTTGGGCGTCGCACATGGGGCGATTGGAGGCGAAGCGAGGAGCCGCTGGCAATTCCTGTTCCCGGCTCAGACGCGGCGTCGGGCGGCGGCGACCGCGGCGCGGAGTGTCGCGGCGGCGGCGCGCGGATCTTCGGCCGCGCAGATGGCGGAGACCACGGCGATGCCGTCGGCGCCGGCGGTGATGGTGCGGGCGGTGTTGGCGACGGTGATGCCCCCGATCGCGACCACCGGGACCAGGATGCGGCGGCGGAGGGCGGCGAACTCGGTCTCGCCGAGCGCGGGCGCGGCGTCGGCCTTCGTGCCGGTGGGGAAGAGCGGGCCAAGCCCGACGTAGTCGACCGTGGCGTCGAGGGTCGGGAGATCGGCGCGGGAGGTGATCGACAGCCCGATGATTGCGCGCGGCCCGAGGATTGCGCGGGCGGCGGCTGGGCTGAGATCTTCCTGCCCGACGTGCACGCCATCGGCGCCGATGGCATGGGCGACGTCGATGCGGTCGTTGACGAGGAGGGGGATGCCGAGGGGGCGCAGCTGGGCGAGCAGGGCGCGGCCGGCGGCGGCGAGGGCGCGGGCGGAGCCGGTTTTGTCGCGGAGTTGGACGATGGTGACACCGCCGGCGACGGCGGCGGCGACCGTCTCGACCACGCCGCGTTGCGCGGTCATGTCGGGATCGGTGACCAGATAGAGCGAGAGATCGAAGCGCGGCGACATGGGCGGAGCGTGGGGCAGAGCGGGGCCGGACGGAAGTTTTCCCTTCACCGGGGCGTGGGTTTTCGCGAGAACCACCGCATGCCGACCGCCCTCGCCATCTGTGGAAGCCCGCGCCGCAACGGAAACACCGAGACCATGCTCCGCCGCTGTCTCGACCGCCTCGCCAGCCACGGGATCGCGGGCGAACTGGTACTGCTCGCGGGCAAAAACATCCGGGGCTGCACCGCGTGCGGCGCCTGCCGCGAGGCGAAGGACGAGAGCTGTCCCGGGCAGGCGGGCGACGATTTCGCGGCGATCTTCGAGAAGATGGTGCGGGCCGACATCCTCATCGTGGGTTCGCCGGTGTACTTCGGCTCGGCCACGCCGGAGCTGATGGCGCTGCTCGACCGCGCGGGCTACGTCTCGCGCTCCAACGGCCATCTGTTCTCGCGCAAGATCGGCGGACCGGTGGCGGTGGCGCGGCGGGCCGGGCACAACTTCACCTACGCGCAGTTGATGTTCTGGTACACCATCAACGACATGATCGTGCCCGGATCGACCTACTGGCCGGTGGCGTTGGCGCGGGATCGGGGGGCGGTGAACGACGACACCGAGGCGTTGGCGACGCTCGACCGCTTCGCCGACAATCTCGCGTGGCTGGCGGGGAAGCTTTGCTGAGGACACGGCATGGTGCGGGCGGACCGCGTGGGTTGGGCTGGCCGTTCCCACTCGGGACCGACCGGGCGGAGGGCGATTCCACCGGCTGGCGATGATGGTATGCTCATGAGCCCGTTTCATGGTTGCGGGGTGAGCGTTGGCGGTGCGCAATCGCGGCACTTCCATGGCCACCCGGATCGGCTTCGACAACGAACGTTATCTTGAACAGCAGAGCGCGGCGATTCTCGAGCGCGTGAAGGGCTTCAACAGCAAGCTCTACCTCGAGTTTGGCGGCAAACTGCTCTTCGACTACCACGCCTCGCGCGTGCTGCCGGGCTTCCACCCCAATGTGAAGATGCAGCTGCTGCAGAAACTGCGGGACCAGGCCGAGGTCGTGATCTGCATCTACGCCGGCGACATCGAGAAGAAGAAGATGCGCGCCGACTTCGGGATCACCTACGACACCGACACGCTCAAGACCATCGACGACCTGCGCGAGTGGAACGTGGTCGTGCGCGCGGTGGTGATCACCCGTTTCGACGAGCAGCCGGCCGCGGTGGCGTTCAAGAACCGTCTCGAGCGCCGCGGCGTGAAGGTCTACACGCACCGTGCGACGCGCGGCTATCCGGCCGATGTCGATACGATCGTGAGCGAGGCCGGCTACGGGGCGAATCCGATGATCGAGACGGAGCGGCCGATCGTCGTCATCACCGGCCCGGGCCCAGGCAGCGGCAAGCTGGCGACCTGCCTGAGCCAGCTCTACCACGAGCACAAGCGCGGCGTGAAGGCGCACTACGCGAAGTTCGAGACGTTCCCGATCTGGAACCTGCCGCTCAAGCACGAGGTGAACGTCGCCTACGAGGCCGCCACGGCCGAGCTCAAGGACGTCAACCTCATCGATCATTTCCATCTCGAGGCCTACGGCCAGCCGGCGGTGAACTACAACCGCGATCTCGAGGCCTTCCCGCTGCTGCGCCGGATCATCGAACGCATCACCGGCGAGGCGTCGTTCTACAAGTCACCCACCGACATGGGGGTGAACCGGGCCGGCTTCGGGGTCGTCGACGACGCCGCCTGTCGCGAGGCCGGTCGCCAGGAGATCATCCGCCGCTACTACAGTTACGCCTGCGAGTATGCGATGGGCCTGGTCGACAAGGAGACCGTCCAGCGGGTCGAGTTGCTGCTCAGCACCCACGGGCTTTCGCCCAAGGACCGCAAGGTCGTCGCCGCGGCCCACGAGGCCGCGCGCCTGGGGCGCGAGGCCGGTAAGGGGCGTGACGGCATTTGCTGCGCCGCGGCGATCGAGCTGAAGGACGGACGCATCGTCACCGGCAAGAATTCCCCGCACATGCATGCTTCGGCGAGTGTCGTGCTCAACGCGGTGAAGCTGCTCGCCGACATCCCGGACAACATCCACCTGCTGCCACCGATCGTGACCACCTCGCTCACTCACTTCAAAAAGGACGTGCTCAAGGGCAAGGTCATGAGTCTCGACCTCGAGGAGACGCTGATCGCGCTGAGCATCAGCGCCACGATGAACCACGCGGCCGCCATGGCGATCGAGCAACTCAAGGAGCTCAGCGGTTGCGATGTGCACCTCACCCACATCCCGAGTCCGGGCGACGCGACCGGGATGCGCAAACTCGGCGTGCAGCTCACCAGCGACCCGGAGTTTGCGAGCAAGCTGTTGTACCTGGTTTGAGCGCCGGTCCGACGGTAGGCACCGCGCTTGGCCGCCGCTGGCGTGGAAATTGGAAACCGCGTTTGGTGATCAAGCGCCAGGGCCGTGGCTGCAGGATTGATTTGCGCAGAAGAAATAGTGAACCCCACGGCCTGCGGCGCCTTGCGGTGGCTCGGAGACCGCGATGGACTGGGCCTCGTAGTCCCCTGTGCCCATGCCATCATCCACCGCCGCCCCGCCGCCCGGCCTCAGCACTGGCGAGAAAGTCTGCTGGATGCTCGCGCTGCTCGGCGCCGCGATGACGGTGGCGCCGTTCGTCGCCGAAGACTTCTTCCGCCCGTGGAACGGCGGGCAGTACGCCATGGTGATGATCGGCCTCACGATGGCGATCGCGCTGGGGATCTCGACACGCCTCTTCCGTCGGCGCCGCCTGGTTCGGGCGACGCTCTTCGACGAGACACAGCTGCTCGCACATTGGCGCTACGGCGAGGTGGAGTGGCGGCGCTTCGTGGGCGAGGACTTCGAGCGCGAGTGTCGCAACAAGTGGGCGATGTTTCGGATCGTCGCCTTCTTCTGCGTCGTGATCGGCGGCGGGTTTGCGCTCTACGATCGGGAGGGCGGCCGCTGGGTGCTCGCCGTGCTGCTGGGGCTATGTCTGGTCATCAGTATCGTGATCGTGAAGACAACCCGCGCGCAGCGGGCGCGGCGGGCGGCCGGGGATGGCGAAGCGCGCCTCGGCGAGGACGGCCTCTGGCTCGGCGGTGAGCTGCACGTCTGGCGCGGTTTCGGCGCGCGTTTCGAGCGCTGCCGGGTGATCGAGGGGGAGGTGGCGTGCCTCGAACTCGTGTATTCGACACTGGCGCGGAGCCAGCGGCAGATCCATTCGGTGCGCGTGCCGATCCCCCGAGGTCGTCGCGCCGAGGCGGGCGCACTCGTTGCCCACTTCGGGCGAAAGACCGGGCGTGAGTGACAGCCCCTCGGGGTACCGGCTTCGGTGCTCAGCTGCCGATCTTGAGACGCTGGGCGATCGTCTCGGCGTCGAGTTGGTGGAGTGCATCCAGCAGATGCAGTTGAAGTGAGCCGGGGCCGGGGCTGCGTTCGGCGGCGATCTCGCCGGCGAGGGCGAGGAAGCTCAATCCGGAGGCGACGGCGACCAACCGGTCCTTCTCGACAGCGAGGGCGGCGCCGACGAGCGCGGTGGCGGTGCAGCCAAGGCCGGTGACGCGGGCCATGAGCGGATGGCCGTTGGCCAGCGCGACGGTCTGTCGGCCGTCGGTTACGTAGTCGATCGGGCCGGTGACGGCGACGACGGCGCCGGTGGCGAGGGCGAGTTGGCGGGCCGGCGCGAGGGCGTCGGCGGAGTCGCGCGTCGAGTCGACTCCCTTGGTCTTCTCGCCGGTGGCGCCGGCGAGGACGAGGATCTCGGAGGCGTTGCCGCGGATGCAGGCGGGGCGCTGGCGGGCGAGGTCGGCGGCGGTCTCGGTGCGCAACGTCGTCGCACCGGCGCCCACGGGATCGAGGACCCACGGGATGTGGCGCGCGTTGGCGGCATCGGTCGCTTTCTCCATCGCCGCGACCCAGGGGCGGGAGAGGGTGCCGATGTTGATGACGAGCGATTGGGAGAGGGCGACGAACTCCTCGACCTCCTCGACGGCGTGGACCATCGCCGGCGAGGCGCCGAGGGCGAGGAGCGCGTTGGCCGTGTTGTTCATCACGACGTAGTTCGTGATGTTGTGGACCAGCGGTGCGCGTGTGCGGATGGCGGCGAGGACGGTGGAGCAGGCGTCAGCGGAGAATGAAGAGGGAGAGGGCATGGCGCGAGATTGCCGTCGACGGTTGGAGGATGGGGCCCCGAACGAAACGAAAAAAAGCCCGCCGGAGACCGGCGGGCTTCGCGGCATGCGGGGGCGAGGATCAGAAACGGTAGGCGAAGCCCACCTTCGCCACGGGGTACACCTCGTTGTTGTCGTTGATGTCCTTCTCCTCGCGACGGAGGTCCTCGAGGAACGTCGGATCGCTGGCCATCGGGCCGGTGGCCGTGAGGTGCGCGTCGTAGTCGTCGGTGAACATCACGCCGAGGTTCGTCATGAGGCTGAATCCGTTCCGGCCGAAGTGCCACGTCCATCCGACGCCGAGGTAGGGGGCGATCTGGGTGTCGGTGTCGACCCGGCCCGTGAGGGAGGTGATCTCGGTGTTGGTGTAGTCGTGTTTGCCGATCTCGTAGACGGTGCCCCGGCGTGGTCGGGCGGTGACGTCGAACCGGTGGTTGTAGACGACGGCACCGCAGGTGAAGTGGAAGCCGTTCCGCCACGGATGCCAATCGACCGTCGCTGCAAGACTGGACATGCGCAGGTCGGTGTCGTAGCGGGCACGGTCGGTCTTGAGATTCTTCGCGTCGAAATCGAAGTAGTTGTAGCTGAGCGCGAAGTTGAAACGTTCGGACGGCGTGTACTGGAGCACGGGTCCGAAACCGGTGGTGCCGCCCTCGAAGCCGAGGGAGAAGGCGCTGCGTTCGGCAGGCGCCCCGGCATCCGGCTCGGCGGCTGGGAGGCCGACCGCGCCAATGGCGAGCAGGGTGCCGACACCCACGGAACGAACGATAGTAGAGAGTTGATTCATGCGCCGGCGAGTGAAGGCCGGGACAGGAACGAGTCGATACCGACGCCGCGAACGGCCGATTCCCCGCCTTGAGCGGCGAAAACGCATGGTGGTAGCGACGTGACCGTGTGTCCAGTTGGCCGGCGATGGCGGGTTTCCAGGGCAAACGATCCTCCATGACTGGGATGTGGAGGCCGGAACGAAGACTCGCCCCGATCCCGATGGGCCCTCATAGACTCGTCCAGCTCTCGGCTCTTGTCTGTTATGCTTCTCTTCCTCATTGGCGCACTCCTCGGATTGCTCACCGGCCTGTGGCAGGTGCGGCGGTTCCGCCGCGAGGCCGAGCACAACGCCGAGGAGCGGCAGAACGTGCTGCGAGAGAAACAGGTCGTTGTTGGTTTCGTTCACGGGATGGCGGAGGCGCTCGGCGAGAATCTCAGTCGTGCCGAGCTGCTCGAACGCATCGTGCATGCGGCCATCCTCAGCACCAATGCCCTCAGCGCCTGTCTGTTCGAGCGCACTACGCCTGGGACGTTGCGCGGCGTCGCCGCCGAAGGCCTGTTCCCAGCGCTACGGCCGCTGCCCGACCATGTACGCGGTGGGAACATCACCCGTGCCCGACTTCTCGAGCAGGTCATGCGACTGGAGGAGTTACCGGCCGCCGAGGGGGTGGTAGGCGAGGTCGTTCGGACCGGTCGGGCGGTGCTCATCGCCGATGCCGACAGCGACGACCGGATCGTGATACATGACGACCCGGCGTTGAAGGTGAGGTCCTTCATCGCCGCTCCCGTGCGATGCCGCGACGAGTTCTACGGTGTGCTCTGCATCGCCAATCCGAGCGATGGTCTTCCCTTCAGTGAGGACGATTTCTCGCTCGTGCGCGCGCTCGCCGAGCAGGCGGGGATGGCCGTGCACAACCAGAGTCTGCTTCGACTCCAGATCGAGAAACGCCAGCTCGACCTTGATCTGGCGCTGGCCAGCAGCATCCAGCAACTGTTGCTGCCGCGCGAGGCACCGAGCGTGCCGGGGCTCGGAGTCGATGCCCGCTATTGCTCGGCGCAGCAGGTCAGCGGCGACTTCTACGACTTGATCCCGCTGACCGGCGGTCGGCTCGGGGTGGCTGTGGCCGATGTCTCCGGCAAGGGGATTGCGGCCTCGTTGCTGATGGCGATCTGCCGGACGAATCTACGCCAGCTCGCTGAGCGCGACGATTCCCCGGCGGCGGTTCTGGCCGGGGTGAACCGGGCGATGAACGGCGAGATGCGCCAAGGAATGTACATCACCATGATCTACGCGATTGTCGACCCGGTGCGCGGGGAGATCCGCTATGCCCGTGCCGGCCACGAACAGCCGCTGTTCTTCAGCCGGGGCGCCGACGCGCCGTACGGCGCGCGGTTTCTCGACTCCGACGGAATGGCGGTCGGGCTTGTGCCCGATGAGGTTTTCCAACCCGCCTTGGCCGAGGCGCTGGTGCATTTTGGCGAAGGGGATGTATTCGTGCTCTACACCGACGGCCTCACCGAGGCGCCCGACGCTTTTGGCGCGGAGTTCTCGGGAGCGCGGCTGGCCGCCGCGGTGCGGGAGCTTGGGACTCGATCGCCCGGCGCCATTAATGACGGCGTTTTGGAGCGGGTGCGGCATTTCACCGGCAAGAATCAGGGCCACGACGATCTCACCTTGGTGACGATCCGCCGAGTCGGCTGAGCGTGTGGGTCGCGCCCAGTTCGCGCACGCCGGCTCCGGTGTGGCGCGGATTGCGAATTGTGGGCGTCTGCCTAGTCTCGGGTCGGCCGCGCCGTCGGCACCATGATCGAGCGCATCACCACCAGCGTGGATCTCGCTGCGAACCTCCGGTTGGAGGTTTCGCTGGCGGCGCGCACACGCGCCCAGCAGAGCGGGCGGCAGACGCGCGCGGATGCCGCCGCGGACGATCCAGGGGGCGTGATCATCGACCTGGAATCCGAGAGGACTTGGCGATCGAACAGTTCGGATACGGAGGGCTACGGCAAACTGATCCGGTTCGCGCAGTCGGGTCTGGGTGGAGATCAGGCGGACGACTACGAATCGACCGCGGCCGAGGACCAACCGGCCCTCGCTGCGTCGGTCCTGCCGGTCGACTGGCGGGTGGCCCAGGCGGCGAGGCTTTACACGAGCGCAGGGCGGATCGGTGGCGGTGGATACTCGCCGACTGTGGGCACAAGGTTGAACGCCGTAGTGTGACGATCTGGAACCGGCGCGAGCGGAGTGGGGCACGGCGATTGGTCGGCGGAGATGGGCTGGTGGTGATCCGGCTCGGCGCGGAAACGAAGGCTGGCAGTTCGCCGCCGCTTGCGTGATTCATCGGGTTCGCCCATGAAGCCTCACCGTCTCCTCGCCACCGCACGCACACCCGACGGGGTGGCTCTGACCCTGCATGAGCACGATGGCAGCTTCTGTATGCGTCTCGCGGGACGGGAGTTGATGCATTCGCAGGCGATCTGGTCGGAACTCGCACTTGGCGAGGTAGGCATGGCGCGGTTGGTGAGGGGTAGGGCGGGGCGGGTGCTGATTGGCGGGCTCGGGCTGGGTTTCACGCTGCGCAGCGTGCTGGCCCACGCCGATGCGAGAACAGTGGTCGAAGTGGCCGAACTATTGCCGGAGATTGTCGCGTGGAACCGTGAATACCTTGCACGCCTCAACGGGGCGCTGCTGGACGATCCGCGGGTGAAAGTGGTGATCGGTGATGTCTTCGAACTCATCCGCGGTGCGCCGCCGGCGAGTTTCGCGGCGGTGATGCTCGACATCGACAACGGTCCTTCGGCGATGGTTCAGGCGGCCAACGCGCGGCTCTACGATGCGCGTGGGATCCGGTTGTTGGCGACGATTCTCGCGCCGGGCGGGCGGCTGGTGGTGTGGTCGGCGGGTGACGACTCGACTTTTGCCCGCCGGCTCGCGGGCGCAGGGTTGCGGGTGCAGACGGTGCCGGTGAAGATCCACGCGGGAGCGCGGCACGCCGCGGGGCGGCTGTTCGTGGGCGACAAGGACGGGGCTTGACGGAGTTTCGCGATCCTACGCCGTAGTTATGGACAGGAGATGGCGGCCGTCGCCAGCGGAGGCCGGGCCTCGATCCAGCCGCGGGAGTGCAGAACCGAAACGACCAGATCGGCCGCGGTCTCGGTGGTGAACCGGTCCATGTTGATGATCAGGTCGTAACCGGCCGGGTCGTCGATGTCGGCCTCGAAGAAGGAGCGCACGTAGTCGCGCCGGGCGTGGTCGGTGCGGCGGCCGTAGGCAAGCGCCTGCTCCGGCGAGAGTCCGAGGACTTGAGCGATGCGCCGGGCCCGCTGCTCGGGGGAGGCGATGAGTCGCAGATGGAGGGCGTGTGCGCTCCCCGCGGTGGCGAAGTTGGCGCCCCGGCCGACGATGATGGCGTGGCCGATCGCGGCGAGTCGGCGCATGAGGCTGTTGGTGTTGTGCACCAACGTCCAGATGCTCGGGTGCAGCCCGACGATTTCGCCCACGGAGGCGTCGATCTCCGACACCTTGTCCTCGGGAATGAAGCGCGCGAGCGAGGCCGAGAGGTGGTTGTCCTCAAGCATTCGCGCGACCAAGTTGCGGTCGAAGACCGTCCACGGAGGCTGGTCCACATCGAGGAGCCGGTTGAGCCGGCGGGCGATCTCTTCGCCGAGGGCGTTGCCGCCGGTGCCGCATTCCCGCGAGATGGTGATGAGCGGGGCGGCCGTGACATGGTACCCGGCGGAGGCTTGGCCGAATTGAAGGTCGAAATAGGCCTTCGCCTTGTCGATGGAGGGATGTGTTTCCATAGGGGCGGCGGATCCGGGGTTGTCGGAGTCAGCGGGTGGATTCTAGCCCCGAAGGCGTGAGGTCGCAACGTGGGCGAGGTAGGTTTGATTCGAATCGGTGTCGCGCCTGGTGCAACCGGTGCCATGTTCGGACGTCTTGCATGCCGTGAACCGCCCCAGACTCCTTCTGTACGCAGCTGCTACCTTGCTTCTCCTCGGTGTAGCCGGTGTGGGGTGGCGTGAGCATGCCGCCAACTTCCGCTATCGGTCGGAGCTGGCCACTGCCCAAGTGCGCATCGCGGAGCTGGAGCGGCAACTCGCGGCTGCAGCGACTTCAAGCAACGTGCAACGCTCGCCGCAGGTGGTGGCGGACGGTGCCGGTCCGGTGGCTCGACGCAGCGAGCCGGATCGGGATCTCCGGCCGGGCCGGCGGCGAGGTTTTCTGCTGGATTCGGCAAACGATCCGGAGATCGCCCCGCTTCTGGTCAAACAGCGGCAACGACAGGTCGCGAGCCGCTATGCGGCGCTGTTCGCCCGCCTCGGGTTGCCGGCGGAGCAGGCGGCGAGACTGCAGGCGCTTCTCGCCGAAAAACAGATCACCCATTTCGATGCGATGGCCTTGGCGCGCAGGCAGGGCCTGGGACGGGACGAGGCGCAAGCGCTGACGCGCGAAGCCGACGCTGAGGCCGATGCTGCGATCCGCGCGCTGCTCGGCGATGGGGCCTTCTCGCAGTTGCAGGAGTTTGACCGCACTTACCCGCAACGGGCCGTGGTGAACAGTCTGGCGACGCAACTCGGCTACGCGGGTGCGCCGCTGTCAGTCGCGCAACAGGAGCAGTTGATCGGTGTGCTCGCGGCTCGCGCGGTGGAGATCAGTGCGCCACCGGGAACCGGATCGTTCGGCGGATTTGATGGACCGGGCGGACTCGCGGCGGGACGGATGTTCGGCGGAGATCTCTCGACGGATGAAGTACAGGGACTCATCTCCGCCAAGATCGCCAGCGACGCCGAGGCCGTGCGGACGACGGCAGCTTTTCTGGCTCCGGCGCAGGTGGACGCGGTGCGCCGTGCGCTGGAGGAGGAAACCGACCAGATGCGGTTGGCCGCATTGCGAATGGAGCGGATGCGGCGAGCTCAACCGCCCGGCGGATGAAGTTGCCCGTCTGGATGCTCTGTCCCGCGCAGCGCGCTCACGACAACCGCAGCCCGCGCGCAAACGCCGCGGGGGGGCGTTGGCGATCCCGCCGAGCACCGAGGTCACCGAGGTGCCGGTCTTCGCGCGGGGTAGGTCAGAGCTTCGCGCGCCGTGCGACCCAGTCGACGATCGTCTTGTCGCTGTCGCCGGCCTGCCAGACCAGCTGGAGAAACTCGGCCGGGTGGATGTCGTGTTGCTTGAAGAAACGGCGGTCTCCACCGCATCCGTACATGAGCGACGCGGGCAGCTCGCCGCGGAGTTTGGCTCGGGCCTTGGGGATCAGGCGGGGAAGCCACTCGATGCCGCGGACCGCGGCGGTTTTGGCCGGGAGCGACGCTTCATCGAGTACCACCTTGGCTGGTTCGCTTTTCTGGACGAGTTGGAAGTAGCTGCGGCGGACCGCCTGGACGAGGAGGGCCGTCTCGAAATCGGGTTCGCCATAGTTGGCCGCGTCCTCGGCGTAATCGTAGAGATCTTGGGCGCGGGAACCGATGGTGGCGAGGAACGCGAGCTCGTGCTTGGAGAAAAACTCGTCGGGGTTGCGCTTGGCGGCGGCGTACTGTTTCGCGGCCTTGTCGTAGATTGCCCGGAATTCCTTGTGGAAGTCGTAGTGCTCCATGGCGGGGCAGGTTAGGGGCCGGAGGCCGGAGGGAAAGCCGGAAGCACTCGACGCACGTGCGACCGGACGTAACTGGCGCACGGGTGTTGCGCGTGAGCACAGACGGCCGGCTGAACTAGATGACCGGATACTGGGCGACCTGGCGGGTGCGAGCCCCAGGGGGGGAGGCCACACGGCTTGCCGGAGGGACACCTCGGTGATTTCGGAGAGAAAACACGACGGAGAACGCGTGCGAAGATTTTTCGAAAATGCGTGTTGACGGAGGAAGAGGCGGCCTACTTACTCCGCACCCTCATCACCGCGGGCGTAGCTCAGTTGGTAGAGCACCACCTTGCCAAGGTGGACGTCGAGAGTTCGAGTCTCTTCGCCCGCTCCATTTTCAAAGCCCTCCGAGAAATCGGAGGGCTTTGTCTTTTCAAGATAGTCGATCTCGCCCGCTCCTGTGCAGGCCGATCAGGCGCAACTTGCATGGTGCGGAGCGGAGGCGCCCTCGAGTCTCGGGGCGTTCGTCGCCCGTTCGCGCGATGTTCGGCTTACTGGTCGACTCACGCTGCCAGCGCGGCAACGAGGGCGAGGGCGGACTTGGCGCGGTTGAGCGTGTAGAGATGGTAGCCGGGGGCGTTGTTGGCCAGCAGCCCGCGAATCTGCGTGATCGCCCATTCGAGGCCGATGAACTCGACGGCATCGGCGCTGTCGCCGGCGGCCTCGAGCCGGCGAGCGAGCGGAGCGGGCAGGGCGGCTCCGCACAGTTCGCTGATGCGCCTGATCTGCTTGAGCGAAAGCACTGGCATGATCCCTGGCACGATGGGAACCCGGATACCACGGGCGCGGCAGGCCTCGACAAAGCGGTAGTAGACGGCGTTGTCGAAGAAGAGTTGGGTGACGATGAAGTCGGCGCCGGCGTCGACTTTGCGCTTCAGGTTGTCGAGATCGAGGGCGAGCGAGACGGCTTCGGGGTGCTTCTCCGGGTAGCCGCCCACGCCGAGGCAGAAGTCGGGGTGGTTGCGTTTGAGGAGGGCGACGAGGTCGGAGCCGTAGCGGAGGCCGGGCTGGAAGGCGGTGGCGGCGTCGAAGCCCTTCGGCACATCGCCGCGCAGGGCCATGATGTTGCGGATACCGGAGGCGTGGTGGGCGGCGCCGATCTGCGCAACCTCGGCGGGGGAGTGGTTGACGCAGGTGAGGTGCGCCATGGTCACGAAACCGTGCTCCTCGCGGAGTTGGCGGGCGATCTGGGCGGTGCGCTCACGGGTGCTGCCGCCCGCGCCGTAGGTGATCGAGACGTAGTCGGGCGAGAGCTTGCGGATCTCCTGCGCGGTGAGGCTCAGTTGTTCGACGCCGGCGTCGTCCTTGGGCGGGAAGAACTCGATGGACTTGAGGGGATGTCCGGCTGCGAAGAGGGCGGAGATCGGGCGATCAGGAGTCATGGGAGGGACGCATCAAGGAATCTGGAACTGTTGATTGGTAAAGCGATTTCTTGGGGGCCGGGGGAGCGGAATGGCTGGGGGCAAGGCAGTCTCTTGGGGGATTTGGGGCTAGGTTTGCGCCGCGCGTTCGCGCTCGGTGCGCAGGCGGAGCTGGCCGCAGGCGGCGTCGATCTCGTGGCCTTTCTCACGACGCAGGGTGAAGGAGACGCGGGCGCGGTCGAGCACGGCGGCGAACTTCTTCTGGCGGGCGAGCGAGGGGCGTTTCCACTCGAGGCCGGCGACGGTGTTGTAGGGGATGAGGTTCACGTGCGCGTGGAGGTCACGCGCGATGGCGACAAGACGTTCGGCCTGGTCGAGGGAGTCATTGACGTCCTCGATGAGGATGAACTCCAGGGTGAGCATGCGGCCGTGCTTCTCGGTGAACTCCTGCGCGGCGGGGATGAGCTGGGCGAGGGGCCAGCGCTTGTTCACGGGCATGATGCGTTCGCGAACTTCGTCGGTCGCACCGTGGAGGCTGATGGCGAGGCGGAAGCCGAGAGGCTCCTCGGCGAGTTTGCGGATCTGCGGGACAAGGCCGCTCGTGGAGAGCGTGATGCGGCGGGCGCCGAAGCCCAGACCCCAGTCAGCGTTGAGGATGGCGAGGGCGGCGAGGAGGGCGCCGTAGTTGTGGAGCGGTTCGCCCATGCCCATGACAACGAGGTTGTCGAACGACGCCAGCTCGGCGCGGGCGCGGGGAGTGCGGGCATCCTCGTGGTAGCAGACCTGCAGGAGCTGGGCGACGATCTCGCCAGCGGAGAGGTTGCGTTTGAGACCGGCGAGGCCGGAAGCGCAGAACACACAGCCCATGGCGCAGCCGACCTGCGTGGAGATGCAGATGGTCTTGCGGGAGTGGTCGACGCCGACACCGTCCTGCGGTGCGCGGATGATGACGGTCTCGATGAGCGAACCATCGCGGAGTTCGAGCAGGAGCTTGTCAGTGATATCCTGCGACTGGCGGTCGAGCACGAGCGTCGCTGGCATGAGGTCGAATGTTTCGTCGAGCCATGCGCGGAGCGGCTTGGATAGGTTGGACATCCCGTCCCAGGAGCGGGCGCGCTTCTTGTAGAGCCAATCGAGGATCTGCTTGGCGCGAAAGGCGGGTTCGCCGCGCTCGGCGAGGCGGGCGGCGAGGGAGGTGAGGGTCTCGCCGGTGAGCGGCGATTTCGCAGGCGTGAACTTCATGGTGGCGGGGCGGTCGGAGGGGGCGTCGCGTGCGATGCCAGCGAGCAGCGAACAGATGGTTTGCCAGCCCGCAAGCTTGCCCGCAATCAAGTCCCCGAGTGACCACGACCCTTGATCGCTATATCTTCCGCAACGTGCTGTTCGCCTCGCTGGCGGCGGTGGGGATATGCGCTTTCGTGCTGCTGGTGGGCAACGTGGTGAAGGATCTGCTGAAGGCTTTCGCCTCGGAGCAGATCGACGTGGAGACGTTCCTGCGGCTCACGTGGATGTTGCTGCCCTATGTGGTGGCGTTCGCGTTGCCGCTGGGCGTGCTCACCGGCATCCTGCTCGTGCTCGGGCGGCTGTCGGCGCAGCAGGAAATCACGGCGATGCGGGCGGCCGGGTGGGGCTTGGCGCGGATCGCACGGCCGATCTTCGTGCTGGCGGTGCTGGGCACGGGGTTGTCGTTGTGGTTCAACTGCGAGGTGAGTCCGCGGGCGCGCAGTGCGATCAACCTCATTCGGGCGGATGCGGCGCGGGTCAACCCGCTCAGCTTTATCGTGCCGCGGGAGTTTGTCCGAACTTTCCCGGGATACGTGATCTACGTGGCGGAGAAGGACGGCACGAGCGTGCGGGATTTGTCGGTCTGGTATCTGGACGGGCAGAACCGGGTGAAGATCTACCTCCGCTCGGAGACGGGGACGGTGGAGTTCGACGAGGAGAACAGTCGGCTGCTGATCACCCCGCGCAACGGGGTGGCCGAGGTGCGCAACCAGGATGATCCCGGAGACTTCTCGAAGAATCCCTACGTCTCGGTCTTTAGCGAGTGGCAACGCATCCCGCTGCCACTTGAGGAGCTGGTCGGCAAAGGCACCTATCGGCGCAAGCTCTCGCTGCGGACCTTTCGCGAGTTGTGGGCGGAACTGGCGGAGGCGAGAGCCAACCCGGGCGGCCTGCCGGAGCGCGAGCAAAGCGTGCGGATCACCCAGATCCAGTACACGATGCAGAAGCAGGTATCGCTGGCGTTCGGCGTGCTCGCCTTCGCCCTGATCGGCGTGCCGCTCGGCATCAAGATGCAGCGCAAGGAGACCTCCGCCAATCTCGGTTTGGCCGTGGTATTGGCACTCGGATACCTTTTCTTCCAGATGGTCATCGACTGGTCGCAGAAGCGACCGGAGCTGCATCCGGAGCTGCTGGTGTGGACGCCGTGCCTGGCCTTCGCTGGCCTGGGCTTGTGGCTGTTCTGGCGGGTAGACCGCCGCTGACGCCGCACCTTGAGCGCGCCGGAGATGGCCACCAAGCGCGGAGAAACCCTTCCGTCCCGGAGGGAGCAAGAGCCTCCGGCTCGCGAGGAGCTTCGGCAGGCCGGCCCCGTCTTGTGGAGCCGGCGACGGTGTGGGACGGCGCGGGGCGCTCAGCGGGCGCTGAGGACGGCGTAGGTGCGTTTTCCCTTACGCAGCAGGATGTGCTTGCCGAAGAGCAGGTCGTTCGTGGTGACGCCGCGGGCGATGTCGGTGACGCGAACGTTGTTCAGGTACACGCCGCCAGCCTCGATGTCCTTGCGCGCCTGGCCTTTTGAATTGGTGAGCCCGGCGAGCACGAGCGCCTCGGTAAGCGCGAGACCGGAGCCTTCGAGCTTGGATTTTTCGACCGGCTTGGTCGGGAGTTCGGCGACGACGTCGGCAAAGAGAGCCTCGGAGATGCCCTCGAGCCCGCCGCCGAACATGATCTCGCTGGCGCGAATGGCGTCGTCGGCCGCGGACTGGCCGTGGACGAGGGCGGTGACCTCGCGGGCGAGGGCCTTCTGGGCGGAGCGGGCGCCGGGGTTGGCGGCGAACTCGGCGGCGAGCGTGGCGATCTGGTCGAGCGGGAGCAGGGTGAACTTGTGGAGATACTGGACGACCATGGCGTCCTCGGTGTTCACGAAGAACTGGTAGAAGCGATACGGGCTGGTCTTCTGCGGGTCGAGCCAGACGGCGCCGCCCTCGGTCTTGCCGAACTTGGTGCCGTCACTCTTGGTGATGAGCGGGAAGGTGAGGCCCCAGGCGGGCACGCCGAGTTTCTTGCGGATGAGGTCGGTGCCGGCGGTGAGGTTGCCCCACTGGTCGGAGCCGCCGATCTGAAGCTCGCAGTCGCAGGTGCGGCGCAGGTGGTAGAAGTCGTGCGCCTGCAGGAGCATGTAGCTGAACTCGGTGTAGGAGATGCCGGTGTCGCCTTCCATGCGGGAACGCACGCTGTCCTTGGCGACCATCATGTTCACCGAGAAGTGCTTTCCGACGTCGCGCAGGAAATCCAAGAAGGAGATCGGGAGGGTCCAGTCGGCGTTGTCGACGAGGCGGGCGGGGTTGCCGGCGCAGTCGAAGTCGAGCAGGCGCGAGAGCTGGCGCTTGATGCTGGAGACGTTGTGGGCGAGTTGCTCGCGGGTGAGGAGGTTGCGCTCGGCGGATTTGCCGGAGGGGTCGCCGATCATGCCGGTGGCGCCGCCGGCGAGCACGATGGGGTGGTGGCCGGCGAGTTGGAAGCGGCGCATCGTGATCTGCCCCATGAGGTGGCCCACGTGGAGGCTGTCGCCGGTGGGATCGAAGCCGCAATACAGCGCGACGGGCTTTTGGGCGAGACGGGCCGAGAGGCCGTCCCAGTCGGTGCAGTCCGCCACCAGTCCACGCGCGCGTAGGTCTTCGAGGATATTCATAGGGAAAGGGGGCGGATGGTCGCGTTCGCGCCGGGGGCGGACAAGGGGAATTTTGGTTTGTGTCGCGTTTGCGGTGGCGCCTACGGTGCCGGCTCCAATTTCCCGGGGCGTAGCCCCGTGGAATCCACTCCAGAAATCGAATCCGAAACACCTACTACCATGGCACTCAAAGTCGGAAGCAAGGCGCCTGATTTCACCCTCAAATCCAAGACGGCCGACGGCCTGATGGATGTGAAGCTGAGCGAAAATTTCGGCAAGAAGCAGACCGTGTTGCTCTTCTTCCCGCTGGCGTTCACCGGCGTCTGCACGCAGGAGATGTGCGACCAGAGCGGCGGGTTGGGCGACTACGAGAAGCTCGGCGCCGACGTGATCGCGATCAGCGTCGACAGCCCGTTCGCGCAGGAGGCTTGGGCGCAGAAGAATTTCATCAAGCTCACCCTCGTCTCCGACCTGAACAAGACGGTGACCCAGGCCTACGACGTGCTCTTCCCGAACCTCGCGGGCGTGGGCGACACCTCGGCCCGTGCGGCGTTCGTGATCGGTAAGGACGGCGTGATCAAGTACGCCGAGCAGACGCCCACCCCGAAGGATCTGCCGAACTTCGAGGCCGTGAAGGCAGCGCTGGCGAAGTAGGCGTTTCTGGCAACCTTCCCGCTACCCGTCGCCGGCCGCCTCTGTCGTTACACACCCATCACCACCGTTTTCATGAGCGCTCTGCCCAACCCACTCGCCACGCTCCAGACCTTTGCCGCCGCCGGCGCCTCGCATCGCTACTACTCGGTGCCCGCCCTGGAGAAATCCGGCTACAAGGTCTCGCGCCTCCCGGTTTCCATCCGCCTCGTCCTCGAGTCCTTGTTGCGCAACTGCGATGGCAAACGCGTCGCCGAGCCCGCCGTGAAGGCGCTAGCGAGCTGGCAGGCCAAGGCCGAGCGCACGGAGGAGATCCCCTTCGTCGTCGCGCGCATCGTGTTGCAGGACTTCACCGGCGTGCCGCTGCTCGTCGACCTCGCGGCCATGCGCTCCGCGGTGGCCAGGCTCGGCAAGAACCCGAAGCTCATCGAGCCGCTCGTGCCGGTGGACCTCGTGGTCGACCACTCCGTGCAGGTCGATTTCGCCGGCAGTGCCGAGGCGCAGGCCAAGAACCTCGAGCTCGAATTTTCGCGCAACCGCGAGCGCTACCAGTTCCTGAAGTGGGGCATGCAGGCCTTCGAGACCTTCAAGGTCGTGCCGCCCGGCATCGGCATCATCCACCAGGTCAATCTCGAGTACCTCGCCAAGGGCGTGCTCAAGGACGCCGCCGGTGTCTATTATCCGGACACGCTCGTCGGCACCGACTCGCACACGACGATGATCAACGGCATCGGTATCGTCGGCTGGGGCGTGGGCGGCATCGAGGCCGAGGCCGGCATGCTCGGCCAGCCCGTCTATTTCCTCACGCCCGACGTCGTGGGCGTGCACCTCACCGGCTCCGTGCGCGAGGGCGTCACGGCGACCGATGTCGCGCTCACGCTCACGCAGCTCCTTCGCAAGGCGAAGGTCGTGGGCAAGTTCGTCGAGTTCTACGGCCCCGGCGCCGCGGCGCTGCCGGTCGTCGACCGCGCGACCATCGCCAACATGGCCCCCGAGTACGGCGCCACGATGGGCTTCTTCCCGATCGACGCCGAGTGCTCGAACTACCTCCGCGGCACCGGCCGGGACGAAAAGCACATCGAAGTTTACGAAGCCTACTACAAGGCGCAGGGCCTGTGGGGCATCCCGCAGAAGGGGCAGATCGACTACTCGCAGGAGCTGGAACTCGACCTCGGCACCGTCGTCCCGAGCGTGGCCGGCCCGAAGCGCCCGCAAGACCGCATCGAGCTGCCGAAGCTCAAGCAGGAGTTCACCACCGCGTTCGCGAAGCCGGTCACCGAAAACGGCTTTGGCAAGAAGTCCGAGGAGTTCTCGACCGTGAAGGCCGAGGTCAACGGCACGAAGCTTGGGCACGGTTCGGTGCTCATCGCCTCGATCACGAGCTGCACGAACACTTCCAACCCGAGCGTGATGCTCGCCGCCGGCCTGCTCGCGAAGAAAGCCGTGGCCAAGGGCCTCAGGCCCAACCCGCTGGTGAAGACCTCGCTGGCGCCCGGCTCGCGCGTCGTCACCGATTATCTCAACAAGACCGGCCTCCAGCCGTACCTCGACCAGCTCGGTTTCCAGACCGTCGGCTACGGGTGCGCGACCTGTATCGGTAATTCGGGACCGCTTCGCGCCGACATCGAGGACGCCGTGGTGAAGAACGACCTCGTCGCCGCCTCGGTGCTCTCGGGCAACCGCAATTTCGAGGCCCGCGTGCACCAGAACATCAAGGCCAATTTCCTGATGTCGCCGCCGCTGGTCGTCGCCTTCGCGCTCGCCGGTCGCGTCGATCTCGACCTCTCCACCGAGCCGCTGGGGCAGGGGAGCGACGGGAAGGCCGTTTTCCTGAAGGACATCTGGCCGAGCCTCGGCGAGGTGCGCGACCAGATGCAGGCCGCGCTCAAGCCCGAGGTCTTCCGCAAGCTCTACACCGACTTCGCCGCGCAGAACCCGAAGTGGAACGAGATCCCGTCGTCGACCGGCAACGTCTACGAGTGGGACCGTCAGTCGACCTACATCCAGGAGCCGCCGTTCTTCGCGAACTTCGGCATGGCCACCGGCACCATCGCCGAGATCAAGGGCGCGAAGGCGCTCGGCATCTTTGGCGACTCGGTGACGACCGACCACATCTCGCCCGCCGGCGCGATCAAGAAGAGCTCGCCCGCGGGCCGCTTCCTGCTCGAGAACGGCGTGGCGTTCGAGGACTTCAATTCCTACGGTTCGCGCCGCGGCAACGACCGCATCATGACCCGCGGCACGTTCGCCAACGTCCGCATCAAGAACCTGATGCTGTGTGGCGAAGAGGGCGGTAACACCATCTACCAGCCCACGGGCGAGAAGATGGCTACGATGCCGCCGCGAAGCACATCGCCGCCGGCACGCCGCTCATCGTCATCGCAGGGCAGGAGTACGGCACCGGTTCGTCGCGCGACTGGGCGGCGAAGGGCACCAACCTCCTCGGCGTGAAGGTCGTGGTCGCGCAGAGCTTCGAGCGCATCCACCGCTCGAACCTCGTCGGCATGGGCGTGCTCCCGCTCCAGTTCAAGGACGGCACCACCGCGCAGACGCTGAAGCTCGACGGCACCGAGACCTACGACGTTGTCGGACTCTCGCCGGCGATCCGGCCGCAGCAGGATCTCGTGCTTCGCATCACCCGCAAGAGCGGCGCGGTCGAGAACGTCCCGGTGCGCTGCCGGATCGATACACCCATCGAGATCGACTACTACGCACATGGAGGGATTCTTCCCTATGTCTTGCGTGAAATCCTCAAGCGTGGACAGTAGCACCCGATCTAGCCGACCGTCCCGCCTCCACCTCCGTAGCATCTCCCTCTGCTCGCCCTCCTATGCCGGAATCCACAGCCAATCCCGTGTTCCTGGTGGATACCTTCGCCAGCCCCGTCGTCATCAAGATCGACGGGAGAGCCTCGTTCATGAACTGTGGATGCTTGCGCGACTTCTTCGCCGAGATGATCCGGCAGGGAAAGACGAGATTCGTCGTCGATTTCCGCCAATGTGCGAGCATGGACAGCACCTTCCTCGGGGTCTTGGCGGGCGCGGCGCTTGAGCTGCGCAAACTCGAACCGCCGGGCTCGCTCATCGTGTCGCGGGTCGGCACCCGTAATCTCGAACTGCTGCGCAACCTCGGATTACACCGCCTGCTGGTGGTGGATACCGGCGACAACGGTCCTGCGGCCGAACGCAACGCCGCTCAGGCGCTCGTTTGCACCGCTCCTCGCGACGAACTTGAGAACGCGCGGATGGTGCTGGAGGCTCATGAGAACCTCGTGAGCGCCGATGCAGGTAACCAGGGGAAGTTTCAGGATGTTTTGGCGTTCCTAAAGACCCGGGTGGACCAAGGCTGAGCCCCGAGCTCGACCATGCACGCAGAAACATGGTCTGTTTGCATACAGGGAGTCAGCAACCCAAGAGCCAAAACCGGACCAGGCCCGGAACTTGCCTATCAGCTCCGAAAGTCGGCTTCAGGTCCACAGGATCAGACAAGTCCGAGCTTCATCTTTCCCTCTTCGGAGATCATGTTCTGGTTCCAAACCGGCTCCCAGACGATGCGCACATCGGCTTCGTCGACACCGGGGACCATCATGAGCTTTGACTTCGCATCCTCCGCGATCGCCGGGCCCATGCCGCAACCGGGAGCTGTGAGTGTCATGGCGACGTCGACCTTGTGGCCGCCCTGTTCGCGCTTGGCGACGTCGAGCGAGTAGACGAGGCCGAGGTCGACGATGTTCACCGGGATCTCGGGGTCGTAGACGCCGCGGAGCTGGTTCCAGAGGAGCTCCTGGTCGGGCGCGCCGTCGGCGCCGGTGGCGGCGCCGGCGAGGCTGTTGGCCTGCGACTGCTCGCCGATGGCGTCGGCGTATTGGCCGTCGAGGCGGGCCATGCCGAAGTCGCCCATGATCGTGAAGCTGCCGCCGAGAGTCTGCATGAGGGAGACCTTCCCGCCGGCGGGTATGACGAACTTGTTCCCGTAGGGAACCATCACGGCTTCGACTTCACGGGTGAGGGTGCGGTTGCGGTCGTTGGACATGGCGGAGGAAGTAGTGAGTAGCGAGTAGAGAGGAGGAGGCCAGCGGAGAGTGGAGGGGGGCAGGCGATGCGAATGTACCCAGTTGGATTGGGTCTACTCGCTACCCGCTCCTCACTCCTCGCTACTACTTTTTGAACTTGGCCTGAATGAGGTCGCGGAGGACGGCGTGGAGGTGCTCGTTCTCAAGCTTGTTGAGCACTTCCTCGAAGAAACCGAACACCAGCAGTTCCTCGGCCACGGGCTTGGAGATGCCGCGGGCGGCCATGTAGAAGAGCTGCTCGTCGTCGATCTTGCCGTTGGTGGCGCCGTGCGTGCAGCGCACATCGTTGGCCTCGATCTCCAGGCCGGGCAGCGAGTTGGCCTCGGCGTCGGGCGAGCAGAGCAGGTTGCGGTTGCTCTGGTATGCATCCGTCTTCTGGGCACCGGGATCGACGACGATCAGGCCGGAGAAGATCGTGCGCGCCTGGTCGAAGAGGGCGTTCTTGTAGAGCAGGTCGGAGGCGGTGTGCGGCGACTGGTGGGTCTGGAGCGTACGCTGGTCGAACTCCTGGTCGCCGTGAGCGACGGCGAGCGAGAGCATCTGGCTGTTCGAACCCGGACCTTGGAGACGGCTGTGGCTCTCAGTGCGGACCTGGCGGCCACCGAGCTGGAGGCCGAGCGACTGCACGCGGCCGTCGCGCTGCACGACGGTTTCGTTGCCTTGGAAACCGAGCGAGCTGCGGCTCCAGCGCTGGGCGGAGATGTAGGTGACCTGCGCACCGGGGCCGGCGTAGAGGTCGTTGACGCCGGCGGCGAAGGTCGTGTCGGTCTCGCTGGCGGACTGGCGGAACTCGACGACGGTGACCTTGGCGTTGTCCTCGGCGACGACCAGGGTGTGCGGGAAGACGGCGGTGCGACCGCCGGCGGCCCAGTGGTAGACGACGAGCGGCTGCTCGATCTCGACCCCCTTCGGCACATAGATGAACGCGCCGCCGGTGGTGAGCGCGCGGTGGAGCGCGGTGAGCTTCTCGGAGCCGAGGCGCGAGTCCTGCGCCATGAAGTGCGCCTGGATCAAGCCGGGGTGATGGAGCACGGCGTTCTCGATGGAGTCGAAGATGACGCCGGCCTTGGTCAGCTTCTCGGGCAACGCGTCCTGCGCGACGCGGACCTCGTTCACGTAGACGGCCTGCGCGGCCTTCTCGGTGACGAGGTTGGAGCGGATCCGCAGGGCGGATACGATTTCTTCGGAGGCCGGGTTGGCGCGGGTGAACGGCTCGGCGAGGCGGAAGCCCTGGATGCTGGAGAAGCGCCAAAGTTCGTCGGTGCGCTTGGGCAGCGGGAGCTCGAGGTAGTGCGCCCAGGCCTTGCGTTTGAGCTCGGCCCACCAGGCGGGGAAACGGCCCAGCGAGGCGGCGACGGAGTCGAAGGCGGCGGGCGCGACGAGCGGCGGCTCGGCGGTGACGACGACGGGAGCGGAAGAGGAAGAAGACATCGGGTGTGGTGCGGGTTGGTATTTCCGTGGCGCCGGCGTCAGCCGACCGAGCCTTCCATTTCGAGGTCGATGAGGCGCTTGAGCTCGACGGAGTACTCCATCGGGAACTGGCGCACGAGGTCGTTGACGAAGCCGTTAACGGCGAGGCTCATCGCCTCGGCCTCGGTCAGGCCGCGCTGCTGCATGTAGAAGATCTGCTCCTCGCTGACCTTCGAGACGCTCGCCTCGTGCTGGGTGAAGTTGTCGCCACCCTTGACGGTGATGGCCGGATACGTGTCGGTGCGGCTGTTGGTGTTGATCAGCAGCGCGTCGCACTCGGTGTTGTTTTTGCAGCCCTTCAGGCCCTTCGGCATATGGACGACGCCTCGGTAGGTGGCACGGCCTTCGCCGACGGAGATGGACTTGGAGATGATCGTGGAGGTGGTGTTGTCGGCCGCGTGGATCATCTTCGCGCCGGTGTCCTGGTGCTGGCCGTCGTTGGCGAGCGCGATCGAGATGACCTCGCCGCGGGCGCCTTCGCCCTTCAGGACCACGCCCGGGTACTTGATGGTGAGGCGGGAACCGATGTTGCAGTCGATCCATTTGATCTCGGCGCCTTCCATCGCGAGGCCTCGCTTGGTGACGAGGTTGAAGACGTTGGGCGCCCAGTTCTGGACGGTGATGTACTGGATCTTCGCGTTCTTGAGCGCGACCAGCTCGACGACCGCGGAGTGGAGCGTGGAGGTGGTGAACTTCGGGGCGGTGCAGCCTTCCATATAGGTCACCTCGCTGCCTTCATCGACGATGATGAGGGTGCGCTCGAACTGGCCGAAGTTCTCGGCGTTGATGCGGAAGTAAGCCTGAAGCGGATGCGAGACTTTGATCCCGGGCGGCACGTAGATGAAGGAGCCGCCGGAGAACACCGCGCTGTTGAGCGCGGAGAACTTATTGTCGGCGGTCGGGATGACCTTGCCGAACCACTTGCGGAAGATCTCCGGGTGCTCGCGCAGGGCCTGCGTCGAGTTCATGAAGATCACGCCCTGCTTCTCGACGGCGGACTTGATGTTCGAGTACGCGGCCTCGGAGTCGAACTGGGCCTCGACGCCGGCGAGGAACTTACGCTCCTGCTCGGGGATGCCGAGGCGTTCGAAGGTCTTCTTGATGTCGTCGGGCACCTCGTCCCACGAGCGCTTCGGCTTCTGGCCCTGGGCGAGGTAATAGCGGATCTTCTGGAAATCGATGTTTTCGAGATCCTTGGATGCCCAGTGGGTGGGCAATGGCTTCGACTCGAAGATCTTCAGCGCCTTGTGGCGGAACTCGCGGATCCACTCCGCCTCCTTCTTGGCAGCGCTGATGTAGTCGATGGTCGCGGCGTTGAGACCGGTGCCGGCGTCGAAGTTGTACTTCACGTCGTAGGTGAAGTCGCCGACGGTCTGGTCGATGCCCGTGACGGGATTGGCGGTGTCCTCGGGCGGGACAGCGACGGCGTCGGATTCGGAGATGGAACTCATGGCCCTGGTGGAAGTGGGAGGTTGAAGTGGTAAGTTGAAGTCAGAGGGACCGGTCGGAGCCCGGTCCTACTTGGCGGGCGCGGCGAGTTCCTTGACCCAGTCGTAGCCCTTGGCCTCGAGTTCGAGGGCGAGGTTCTTGTCCCCGCTCTTCACGATGCGGCCGTCGTACATCACGTGGACGAAGTCCGGCACGATGTAGTCGAGGAGGCGCTGGTAGTGGGTGATCAGGAGGATGCCGAGCTTCGGGCCGCGCAGGGCGTTGACGCCTTCGGCGACGATCTTGAGCGCGTCGATGTCGAGGCCGGAGTCGGTCTCGTCCATGATGGAGTAGGCCGGTTCGAGCATCGCCATCTGGAGAATCTCGCAGCGTTTCTTTTCGCCGCCGGAGAAGCCTTCGTTGACCGAACGGGAGGTGAACTTCCGGTCGATCTTGAGACCGTCCATCTTCGCGTAGAGCCGCTTGTAGTAGGCGGTGGCGTCGATCTCTTCCCCCTCGGGCAGGCGTGCTTGGGTGGCGGCGCGGAGGAAGTTGGCGATGGAGACGCCAGGGATCTCGCACGGGTACTGGAACGCGAGGAAGAGCCCGGCGCGGGCGCGCTCGTCGGGCTCCATCTCGAGGATGTTGCGGCCGTCGAGCAGCACGGTGCCCGAGGTGATCTCATAGTCGGGGTGGCCGGCGATGGCTTTCGAGAGCGTGCTCTTGCCAGTGCCGTTGGGCCCCATGATGGCATGCACTTCACCTTTGGGGACGGTGAGGCTGAGGCCTTTGACGATCGGCTTGTCGCCGATGTTAACGTGGAGGTCTTTGATCTCGAGGGCGTTCATTATGGAAAGGGGAGGCGCGGTGGGCAGTGGACGGTAGCCGGTGACCGTGGTCGGTGGTGACGGTGACCTAAGCAGGGATGGGGCCGGGTTTGGCGGTTGTCGCGGATTTCTGGAGAGACTCCGGCGCGGCGCGGCCGCGGAAGTTGAGTTCGACATCCTCCATCGTGAAGCCCGGCGGAAGCGCTTCGCGCAGGCGGGCGACGTAGGCGGGGGTCATCTCAATGTCGATGATCTGGCCGGTGGCGGAGTCGATGAAGTGGGCGTGCTCGGTGAGGTTCGAGCAGTAGCGGGTGGGCTCGCGCTCGAAATTGACCGGCTTGACGAGGTCGCACTCAACGAGGGCCTCGAGGCAGTTGTATACGGTCGCCAGCGAGATCGTGGGCATCTTGGCCTTCACGCGGGCGAAGAGCTCGTCGGCGGTTGGGTGATCGCGACGTTCCAAGAGGACCTCGTAAACAACCTCCCGCTGCGGCGTGGCGCGGAGGCCGCTGTGGGCAAGGCGCTGGTTGAGCGCTTCGGAGTTGGGTGAGGCGGTGGACATTGGCGCGGTCGAGCGGGGCGCAAAGGAGTTGGATTGGGACTTAGTTGCAAGAAGGATTTAGAATTATTCCAAATCCATGAGCAGCACTTAATCCAGCAAGCAGTGAGATTCGCGAAAGTTGAAGGCATCCTTCCTTGCGTGCTCCGGCAGAAGCGCAAAAAAAGCGGCCGGTTCGGCCGCTTAAGTTAATCACTGTTAGGGAGAAAAAGCATTCAGTTGCCGTGCTCGGCCAGCCAGCGCTCGGTCTCGATCGCGGCTTGGCAACCCATGCCGGCGGCGGTGATCGCTTGGCGGTACACGTGGTCGGCGCAGTCGCCAGCGACGAAGACTCCGGGGACGGAAGTGCGCACCTGGCTGCCGACCTCGGGCACGAGATAGCCGTTCTCGTCGGTCTTCACGGCACCGGCGAAGGGCTTGGTGTTGGGCTGGTGGCCGATGGCGACGAAGATGCCTTTACAGGCCAGGTCGGTCACGGCGCCGGTCTTCACGTTCTTGAGCTTGATACCGGTGACGAAGCCCTGCGCATCGCCCGAGATCGTGGCGACGACCGAGTCCCACGCCATCTTGATTTTCGGGTGCTCGAGCACGCGCTGCTGCATGATCTTCGAGGCGCGCAGGGCGTCGCGGCGGTGGATGAGGGTGACCTTCGAGGCGAAACGAGTGAGGAACAACGCCTCCTCGCAGGCCGAGTCGCCACCGCCGACGACCACGACATCCATGTTGCGGTAGAACGCGCCGTCGCAGGTCGCGCAGGTCGTGACGCCCTTGCCGCCGAAGAACGACATCTCCTCGGGCAAGCCGATCATGCGCGGCGCGGCGCCGGTGGCGATGATTACGGCGCGGGCGCGGATCTCGCGTTCGCCGGTGCGGAGGATCTTGGTCGGGCCGGAGAAGTCGACCGACTGGATCAGCCCGCTCTCGTAGCGCGCGCCGAAGCGGGCGGCCTGCTTGCGGATGGTGTCGGTGAGAGTGTATCCATCGATCCCATGCTCGAAGCCGGGGAAGTTCTCGACCTCCGAGGTCGTGGTCAACTGGCCGCCGGGCTGCGAACCCTCGAGGACGAGCGGGGCGAGGCCGGCGCGGGCGGTGTAGACCGCGGCGGTGAGCCCGGCGCAGCCGGTGCCGATGATGACGACGTTCTCGATGGTGGCGTAGGTGGACATGGTGAGTGTGTGGCGGGGTTCGCGAAACGAGTCCCGACGCAACGGAGCGCGCGAAACCGCGGCAAGCGGAAAGACCGGGAGCAAGGTGGGCGGATCGGCGATGCTGGGCGAGATTTACCGCCAAAGAGTAAATGCACGGTCCGACCAAATAGCCTGACGGACGTCAGTGTATTTGGTCGGAAGCGAGAAGTAGGGGAGACGGGAGCAGGGGGGGGGAGGGCGCAGGTGAGTTGGGGCGGGCGATTGGGCGGGCAGCAGGCGTGAATCCCCGTTGCCAAGCCGGCGTCGCCGCGGCTGTTTCGTCGCCATGTCCGCCACACCTGAGCTCATCGACACCCATGCGCATCTCGACCGTTTCCACCGCAAGGGCGAGCTGCCCGCTGTGCTGGAGCGAGCGCAGGCGGCCGGCGTGGGACAGATCGTGACGATCGGGACCGAACCGGAGGACTGGGCGCTCTACCGTGAGTTCGTTCCGACGCTCGGTGGCCGCGTCGCCTACACCGCCGGGCTGCACCCGTGTTCGGTGGACGAGAACTGGGAGCGGGCGGTGGCGGCGTTGCCGCAGTATTTCGACCCGGTCCGCGGCGCGGTGGCGGTCGGATTGGGGGAGTGCGGTCTCGATCGCTTTCACCTGCCGAAAAACGACCCGGCGGCGGCGGAGCGGATCTTCGCGTGGCAACTGGCGGCGTTTCGCGCGCAGTTGCAGCTGGCGAAGAATCTCCGCAGTCCGCTTGTGGTGCATTCGCGTGGGGCGTTTGCGGAGACAATCGCCGAGATCGACGCCTCCGGCTTCGACTGGGCTCGAGTCGTGTTCCACTGTTTCTCCGAGGGCGAGGCTGAGATGCGGTTGCTCAACGCCCGCGGCGGACGTGGATCGTTCACCGGCATCATCACCTACAAAAGCGCGGAGAACGTGCGCGCCGCACTGCGCGTGCAGTCTTTGCCGCGGTTGATGGTGGAAACGGACTCGCCGTACCTCACTCCGGAGCCTCACCGCGGGAAGCCAAACGAGCCGGCGTTGGTCGCGCTCACTGCGGTGCGTGCGGCCAAGGAACTGGGGGTGCCGTTGGCCGAGTTGGTCGCGGCGACAGCGGCGAATTCACGCGAGTTTTTCGGACTGCCGACGGTTTGAGCCGACGAGCGGTGCGGGCGACGTCCAGTGTATCCGAGATCTCGGATGTATGGCGTCGCGGGTTCTCGCGGCGGCGGTTTACTCGGACGCTTGACGGGTTCAGACCTCGTCGAACTTGCGTGCGAAGAGCGCCTCGAGCTCCGCGAGCATCGTGGGAGCGTCGGCGCCGGTGACGATGAACTTGAGCGACGAGCCCTTGCCGGCGGCCAGCATCATCAGGCCCATGATGCTCTTGCCGTTCACACGCTCCTCATCGCGCTCGACCAGCACGTCGGCTTTGAACTTGTTGGTGATCCGCACGATCATGGCGGCCGGACGGGCGTGGATGCCCATCTTGTTCTGCACCGTAAGCACTTTGGTGTGCTGATCGGCGAGGGAGGCGGCGTTGTTTTCCATGGGTGGCGGCTTTGCGATTGGCGCGAAGACGACGAATTCCCTATGACTCGCCCAGTACTGGCAACGTCAAAAAAAACACCATCCCATGCCCGAGCTCGCGATCATTGTCCCGTGCCGTCTCGAATCGACGCGTTTCCCGCGCAAGCTGCTGCACCCGATCCGAGGCCGGCCGCTGCTGCGGTGGGTGGCGGAGCGGATCACGGCGCAGATGCCGGAGCTGCCGCTCTATTTCGCCGTGGACGATCCGCTGCTGGCCGACGCGTTGGAGCCGCACGGGTTCAGGACCATCGCCACGGCGGTACACCACCAGAGCGGGACCGACCGGCTCGCCGAGGCCAACCGGAAGGTGGGGGCGAAGTACGTGCTCAACGTCCAGGCCGATGAGCCGCTGGTCAGTCGCGCCCAGCTGCAGTCGCTGGCGGAGTTGATTCGTGGCGACGCACCGTTGGCCACGCTGGCGACACGGTTTCGCCGGGCCGAAGACTTCGCAAACCCGAACCAGGTGAAGGTCGTGCTCAACCAGCACGGGCGGGCGTTGTATTTCTCGCGTGCGTCGATTCCCTACGTCCGCGATAGGTCGGGGGCTGTGGATGCGGAGTGGCTTACGGAGCACGCCTGCTATAAACATCTCGGGCTGTATGCGTACCACGCCGATTTCCTCGAGCGATTCACCAGGCTGCCCGCAGGGAGGCTGGAGCAGATCGAAAAGCTGGAGCAGTTGCGCGCGCTGGAGAACGGCGCGGCGATCGAAGTTGGCCTCACCGACGACCCCAGCGTGGGTGTGGACACCCCGGAGGACGCGGTGCGATTCGAACGCTTGCTGGGCGGCGGTTGAGAACATGACGTTTTCTCGACCGGGGGATTCACCCGCCTTGAGTGGGTCGATACCCCCCGATTTGGGGCGGGGCGTGGATTTTCCCTAAAGCGGGCAGAGCACCAAGCGATAGGAGCGCGGCCGCACGGCAACTCTTGCGGCTCTCGACCAATATGAACAAGAAGTCCCTCCTGAAACTCGCCCTTGCCACTGCAATTTTCGTCGCTGCTTCGGCCATCGCTCGCGCTGAGGCCGCCTTCGACGAGGCACCAACTCCAGTTCGTACGCTGGCCCCAGCCTATCCCGAAGCGCTTCGCCGTGATGGCATCTCCGGCATGGTGAGTGTTGCTGTCACCGTTGATGAGAATGGCAACGTGACCAAGGCCGCCGTGGCCAAGAGCACGAATGCCGGTTTCGAGGAGCCGGCCCTGCAGGCTGTGTCCCAATGGAAGTTCAAGCCGGCCAAGAAGGCTGGTCAGGCGGTGGCCGTGTCCGTGGTCCTGCCGGTACGTTTCTCGGCGCAGTGATTGCGGTGCACCGTCTCCGGTGACCTTACCCCGAGGGCGGCCGAGTGGCGGCTCTCGGGGTGTGCGCGATGGCGGTCGGGTGCCACCTTGGCGATGTTCCGGGTGTACCGGGCATTTTTCCCTCAAGAAACTCGTGAAAAGAGACGATGAAATCCGCAAACCAGCAGCAGCCAACTGTGTAGCAACCCCCACTCGCGCACATGAAATTCCTTCCTCACCCCCGCTCCCTCCTCGTCTGCCTTGCTCTGGCTTTCGCTGGAATCGCGCATGCCCAAGACAGTGCTTTCGATGAACCGCCGATGCCGACCAAGACCGTTCCGCCGACGTACCCGAACGCACTCAAGACCGAGGGCATCAGCGGTATGGTCACAGTGTCGCTCACCGTCGACGAAAAGGGCAATGTTGCCAACGTCGTCGTCAAGAAGAGTACCCGGCCCGAGTTCGAGCAACCGGCGATCGATGCGGTGTCTCGATGGAAGTTCGAGCCAGGGAAGAAGGACGGCAAGCCGGTCGCCGTCCAAGTTGTGGTCCCCGTGAAATTCTCGGCCAAATAACCACCCCGGCAGGGGCTTCCTATTCATCATGAACCGTGCTCACTTCACCGTTGGTCGGCGGATGTCCGCCGGCTTGGGCGTTGTCATCGTCTTGCTGGCCATTGTCGCGGCGACCGCCTATCTGGCCCTCGGTCGCTCGGGCCGCGCCATCGAACAGACGGTCGCAGGTGCCGAGATCGCCTCCCAGGCGAATGCCTTGGACTTGGCGATGAAGGATCTCCTTCGTTCGGTGAGTGCATTCCAGGTCAGCGGTGCGAAGGAGGATGCCGCGCAGTTCTCCACCCTCGGCCGGCAGATGCGCACGCAGTTCAGCGAGATGGAAAAACGGGAGATCGATCCCGCGGCCAAGGCGTTGCTCTCCGACTCGCAGCAGCTTTTCGGTCGGTTCGAGTCGCAATTCTCCGAGATGGTGGCGCTGCGCGCCGAGCGCGATCAGTTCGAGGCGGCGATGCGGCCCGCGGCGGAGACGATCCAGCAATCGCTCCAGCTCGTGCTCGTGAAGGCACGTGACAGCGGCGACATGAGCGCCTCCTTCAAGGCCTCGTCGGCGCTCCAGAATTTCTTCGAGGGACTCATGCGGGTGAACCAGTTTCTGCTCACCTCCGATTCCACCCAGGCCGAATCGGCCGCGCAGTCGCTCAACAAGCTCGTCGAGGGCGCCAAGGCGATCGACAAGGAGATTGCCGAGATGGAGGAGTTCGACGCCACCTTCAAGGACCCCGAGCGGCGCAATGCCCTGAAGGCCGCCAACACCGAGGCCGCCGCGCTGCTCCAGGGCTTGTCCAAGGTCAGCGTGGGGGTCGCGCGCAGCCAGGTGCTCTATCAGGTGGAGATGAAGACGGTTGCCGACGATTTCAGCAGCCGGGTCCTGAGCCTCAACGCGCTCTTCGCCAAGAACCGTCAGCAGATCCAACAGACGACCTCGGCGGCCCAGCGGCGCAACGAGTCGCTGGTGCTCGGGCTGAGTCTGGTTGGGATCATCTTCGGCATCGTCGCCGGCGTCTTCATCGTGCGCAGCGTCACGCGGCCGATCGCCCATGTGGCAGCGGTTCTCAAGGAGGGCAGCGAGAGCACCGCCGCCGCCTCCCGCCAGGTCAGCACCGCCAGCCAAGCCATGGCCGACGGCTCCTGCCAGCAGGCCGCCTCGCTCGAGGAGACGAGTTCCTCGCTCGTCGAAATGGGCAGCATGATCAAACGTACGGCCGAGCACACCGAGAACGCCCGGCAGTTGGCGGGCGAGACTCGCCATGCCGCCGACCACGGTTCCGACGACATGAAGGCCATGAAGGAGGCGATGGACTCGATCAAGTCGGCCGGCGCCGAGATCACGAAGATCATCAAGACCATCGATGAGATCGCCTTTCAGACCAACATCCTCGCACTCAATGCCGCGGTCGAGGCCGCGCGTGCGGGCGAGGCCGGGGCCGGGTTCGCGGTCGTGGCCGAGGAGGTTCGCAACCTCGCCCACCGCAGTGCCGAGGCCGCCCGGGAGACCGCGGCGAAGATCGAGAACTCGAACCAGCGCAGCGAACACGGCATCCGGCTGAGCGAACGCGTCGGTAACAACTTCAACGAGATCACCCAGCGTGCTCGGAAACTCGACACGATGATCCAGGAGATCGCCGACGCCGCCAAACAGCAGAGCCAAGGCATCGAGACGATCAACGCCGAGATTTCCCGCATCGACCAGATCACCCAATCCAACGCGGCCAGCGCCGAGGAGACGGCCAGCTCGTCCGCCGAACTGCAGTCGCAGGCCGATCGCCTGCGGGCGGCCGTCGACGAGTTGAATCGCATGGTCCATACCGATGCAGAAGTCGCGGCCGGCCCGGCGGGAGCCAGCAGCGCCCCCTCCGCCTACGAACCCGCCCCGGCCAAGGTGGTGCCGGTGTCCCACGCGGCACCTGCCGCGAAAGCAAAGGTGCCGGCGGCGGCGAAAACGCCGGTGAGAGCCGCTGCGCCAGCACGCGCAACGGCGCCGACGAAGACTGCCAAAGCCGGCGGGAAGTCCGACAACCCGGACAACTTCTTCCGCGACCTCTGACCACGAGTGTTGCCCGAGTTTCGCCCAGTCCCTCAGCCCGCGGCCGCATTGGTCGCGGGCTTTGTTTTTCCGGGTGGAAAACAGGACGCCCGGCAGGGCGGATGCCTGCCGGGCGGAAAGGAGCGGTTGCGCCGAACCGCGCTCAGATCTTCCCGGCCTTGCGGGCTTCGATCAGGCGATAGAAGTCGACGAACAGCGGATCGGCGTCGTTGGGGCCGGGCGCGGCCTCGGGGTGGTACTGGACCGAGAAGACCGGGAGCGTCTTGTGGCGCAGGCCCTCGACGGTGCCGTCGTTGAGGTTGACCTCGGTGACGACCGCCCCGGCTTTCTCGAGCGACTGCGGATCGGCGGCGAAGCCGTGGTTCTGCGAAGTGATCGAGACCTTGCCCGTCTCCAGATTCTTGACGGGCTGGTTGCCGCCGCGGTGGCCGAACTTGAGCTTGAAGGTCGAGGCGCCGAGGGCGTGGGTGATCATCTGGTGGCCGAGGCAGATGCCGAAGGTCGGGTAGTCGGGGATCAGTTCCCGCACCGTGCCGTGCACATACTGGAGCGCCGCCGGATCGCCGGGACCGTTGGAGAGGAAGAGGCCGTCGGGCGCCAGTTCCTTGACCTGCGCGGCGGTGGCATTGGCCGGGAGGACATGGACGTCGAAGCCGTGGCGCACGAGCTTGCGGAAGATGGTGTGCTTGGCGCCGAAATCGAATGCGGCGACCGTGAAGCGTTTCGCGGGGATCGGGAACGCGCCGAGGGTGGTGCCAACGGGGAGATAGGCGAGGTTGGTCGGGTCCTTCGGGTCCCAGACGTAGGACTTGGCACAGGTGACGTCCTTGACGTAGTCGGCCCCGACGATGCTGGCGCGGGCGCGGGCGCGGGCCACGGCATCGGCGTCGGAGAGGTCCTCGGTGGAGAGACAGCAGCGCATGGCGCCGTCGACGCGGAGCTTCTTGGTGATGGCGCGGGTGTCGACATCCTGGAGACCGGGGATGCCGTGCTTGAGGAGGTAGTCGTGCACGGACAGGCGGCTGCGCCAGTTGCTCACGATCGGGCTGAGTTCGCGCACGACGAAGCCGGCGACCTGCGGACGGGCGGACTCCTCGTCCTCGGGGTTGATGCCGTAGTTGCCGATCTGTGGCGCGGTCATCGTGACGATCTGGCCGAAGTACGAGGGATCGGTGAGGATCTCCTGGTAGCCGGTCATGCTGGTGTTGAACACCGCTTCGCCGGCAATGGTGGCGCGGGCGCCGAAGGCCAGGCCGCGGTAGACGCTGCCATCTTCAAGTGCGAGAATTCCGGTGGGCCGAGTGGACATCGGGGGTGCACGCAAAGGTGTTTCGGAGGGCCTGCCAAGGGTTTTCTGGGCGGCATGGCGGTTCGGGCTGGGCTGCGAGCGGCACAGCGTTGCTTTGATGATGGCTTTGGCACCGCTCATGCCGCCGGACTCCTCTTTCCCAGCGCGTTGAGAACAGCGAACTTCTGCCTGTGTGCCGCTGCGACGAAGCAACCGATGGATGCGGGGCGGGGGAGCCCACACAAAGAGCACCCGCGCCAAGGAGCTGCTTGGCGCGGGTGGTGAGAGGTGATGGCTGGCGCAGCGAAAGGGCCGGCCGGCCGGTGGGTTGCTGGACAGCGACAACCTTCACGCCGCTTGGCGCAGTGCCGCTGGCGATGTAGCCGAAGGCGCCTGGTGTCTTGGCGACGAACGCGAGCAGCGCGGCATCGGTCTGGAGCGCGTTGGGAGCGCTGCCCTTGCCGGTGAAGACCTGCTTCTTTCAATACTTGTCGAACTGACCGGCGGCGCGGGCGGTATACTCCTGAATCACGGCCTCGTGGGCGGCTCACCCTACAGCTGAAGTCACCACGGTGGGGCGGCATCGAGTACTCGCCGGGGCCAACAAGGCCCTGCCGCCGCCATGGCCATGGCCCGGCATGGCATGACGACGGCCCGGAGCGCGGTATGGCTAGACGTTCTTGAAGAACGAGTCGTGGGCGTCCCCCTTCGTTGCGACCTGCACCGGCTTGGCCGGAGCCGCAGGCTTGGGGGGGATGATGGGGGTGTTCGCTGCCGAGGTCGCCGGTGTCCCCACCGGCAAAGGTGTTGCAGGAGCTGCGGCCGCAGCGGTCCCGTGGACGGTGAGAATCAATTCGTCGGTGTAGGCGTTGAGGGCGCCGACCTGCGCGGCGAGCTCCTCGACCGTGGCGGCGGATTCCTCGGCGGCCGCCGCGTTGGTTTGGGTCATCTCGTTGAGCTGGACGACGGTCTTGTTCGCCTCGGTGACGCCGTTGCTCTGCTCCTTCGAGGCCTGGGCGATCTCGGCCACGAGTGTATCGATCTCGCGGATCTGCTGGCCGATCTCCTCCAACCCGCCGGCGACTTTGGCGCTGATCTGGACGCCGCGCTCACTCTTCGAGATCGAATCCTCAATGAGCGAGGCGGTCTCTTGCGCCGCCTTGGCGCTGCGCTGGGCGAGGTTGCGCACCTCCTCGGCGACGACGGCGAACCCGGCGCCGGCCTCGCCGGCCCGCGCGGCCTCGACGGCGGCATTGAGGGCGAGAATGTTGGTCTGGAAGGCGATCTCGTCGATGGCCTTCACGATCTTGGCGATGTTGTCGCTGGCGGCCTTGATTTCGCCCATGGCGGAACGCATCGAGCCGACATCGGCTATGCTACGCTCGGCGACGCCGCGGGCGGATGAAACCTTCTCCTTCGCGGTGGCCGAGTGGTCGGCATTGCGCCGGGCTACGCTGGAGATCTCCTCGAGGGTGGCGCTGGTCTCCTCGAGGGAGGCGGCTTGCGCACTGGCACCGTCGGCGAGCTGGCGGCCGGATTCGCGGATGGTGTTCGAGGCCGACTCGACGCGATCGGCGCTGCTGTGCACGCCGGCGGCCACGCGGCGGATCGGGCGCACGATGGAGCGCTGGATGATAAGAAATACGACGCTGCTGCCGGCGAGGATGACCAGTGCGGCAGTGTAGAGATTGGCCATGCGTTGGCGGCGTGTGGCGGCGGTGTTGGCGGCGAGGCGCTTGTCGAGCACACTGGCGGCGGTCGTGGCGAGCGTGATGAGACCTTGGCGCGCCTTCTCGGTGGAGCCGGTGAGAGCCTCGGCCTTGGTCCGGGTGGCCTCGCGGGCCGCGCCATCGCCACTCATACCGGCGAACACTTCGCGGCGCAGCCCTTCCAGCGCAGCGAGGTGGGTGCGGAGTGTGCCGATCTCAGTCTCGCCAAGTCCCGCGGTGGCGGCGGATTGTCCGATCAGCTCAAGTGCGGCGACCGCCTTGGCTGTTTCGGCGGTCGCGATTTGGAGCGTGTCGGGGTCGCCCGTCATGAGCGCATCGTTGTAGGCCTTGGCGCCGGCTTCGAATTCGAACAGGGCGGACTGACATTTGAGGGAGATCGGGACGCTGACGGTGCCGATGGCGGCAAGCTCCTTCTCCCGCAGCGCACCGGCGAAGAATCCCATTCCCGCGGAGGCCACATAGCCGACGACAAGGATGGCCATCCCCAGAAGGAGTTTGGTGCGGATGCTGAGTTGGTTCTTCATGATGGGCGCGAGCTGTGGGAAGGGCGGGCTACTGCACGCTGATGACCTTCACGCCGTCGGGCTTGGCGTCG
The DNA here is from genome assembly GCA_019136515.1 of Verrucomicrobiota bacterium. Taxonomy (GTDB): domain Bacteria; phylum Verrucomicrobiota; class Verrucomicrobiia; order Opitutales; family Opitutaceae; genus CAJCBL01. The sequence continues at coordinate 99,595 of JAGVUB010000112.1, read as the reverse complement.
CCGGCGATGTAGCCAAAGGCGCCGGGTGTCTTCGCGACAAAAGCGACCAGTTCGGCATCGGTCTTGAATGAGTCGGGGGAGCTGCCCTTGCCGGTGAAGACCTGCTTCTTCCAGTACTTGTCGAACTGGTCGGCGGAGCGTGCGGTGTATTCTTGTACTATGGACTCGTGCACGGGCCCTTGGCTGAGCACGGCGAGCTTCACGAGGCCGCCGGAATCCCACTTGGTCTTGTTGCCGAGGAGGATGTTCTTGATGTCCGCCTTGGTCAGCGAGTCGGGCCCTGTTGGATTCGTGATGAAGACGCCGCCGGCGGCGGAGGCGAGGCTGACGGAGCCGACGAGGAGGATGGCTGCGAGGAGGAGATGGAATGCGGTTTTCATGGGGAGCCTCGGGCGGTCAGAAGCTGAAGGTGGCCTTGGCGACGAGGTAGGCCCAAGTCGCATCGGTGCCGCTGGTGCGGTTGTCGTCGCCGCCGGAGTAGACGAGCGAGCGTCCGTCGATGAGGTGTCCTTCGAGCTTGAGGATCCAGTTGTCGTTGATCGCGTAGCTGACGGCGGCCGCCCAGTCCTTGGTCTTGGTCAAGGGGTCGCTCGGGCCGCTGGAGCCTTTGCGCATGGTGTTCTCGTGGGCGTAGTAGGCGCCGAGGCCGATTTGGTCGGTGGCCTGGTAGGTCACCATGGCGTAGTACTGCTCGAGATGGTTCGCGAAACGATTGGTGCTCGGCAGCCCGAGGGCGGCGATGGCTGGGGTGTAGATTTCACCCTCGGTCTCGTCGCGGCGCTTGTACTCGGCGGCGAAGAGCCACTTGTCGCGAGTGTACTCGGCGGAGAGCACGTTGATGCGGGCGCGGGTGCGGCTGGTGACGATGGTACCGGCAAAAAGACCGGAGTGGTCCCACGTCCCCGCACCGAAGGCCCCATCGACTTGGCGGGCGAGTGCGAGGTAGCTGCCACGCATATCGTCGATCACGCTGATCGTGCCGTTGAGGACATTCTTCGGCGTCTCAAGGTAGGAGTAGCCGAGGCGCAGGCCTTCGAGCGGGGTGTTCCAGAACAGGGACGTGCCGAAGACGCCGCGTTTGAACTCGCACTTGTCGTAGCGCGCGAGGTTGTTGATGCCACCGATGAAGGGATTGTCTCCATCGATCGACTCCTTCCACCCGCCGTAGAGCTGGTAGTCGAGCGAGCCGGCCTTGCTGATGCCGACTGTGCCGTAGAGGCTCAGGCCGTCCATCGAGGCGGTGACGGCGCGATAGGGCTTGGGGTAAACCGGGTAGGGGAGCGACGCGAAGGTGCGGATGGCGTCGAGATCCTGCGAGTCGTTGTAGAGACCGAGGGGGATCTTGTTGCGGCCGAGACGCACGCCGAAGTACTCGTTGAACGAGTAGTCGAGGTTTGCCCAGTCAAGGGTGATGTCGCTGTAGTCACCGATGGTGTAGCCGTAGAGCTGGGCGCCGGCCCGCAGGCCGCTCTCGAAGCGATGGCTGCCGTTAAGGACGACATCGACGAGGTTGAGGTCGATGGCATCGCGGGTGTCGCCAAGGTAGTTGTAGGTGTCGGAGTAGCTGGCGGTCACGGAGACGGAGCCATGGATGTCGATGCCTCCGGCGTTGATGGCGTGGAGCTCGGTCGAAGACAGGGCCGGCATGAGGCCCAGCAGTGCGAGAAGACGACGTGACGATGGGATGTTCATGGTGCGAGATCGATGGCCATGCATTCGGGGACACGGGGCCTTGCTTCACCCACTGGACCGCCAGCCTCGAACGTCTTTGGCAAAACGTTGTCACCGCGTAATCGGCAAACGCTCGGGAAACTTGAGGACTGCGGGCTGCGGATGCGCGATCCCCGAGCGGCCGTTTGACAGGTCGGAGCGCGGTCCTAACGTCCGCGCCACTCTCATGCCCTTCACCGAAAACCGCGACCAATGGACCTCGGGCCAGGGCCTCTGGAGTCATGTGCCGGCCGAGCAGTGGAACGACTGGGCATGGCAGCTCAAGAACCGCGTGACCACGCTGGCCGACTTGGAGCGACTGATGGAGCTCACGCCGGACGAGCGCGCCGGCTGCGAGTACGCTTCGCACAAGCTCGCGATGGCGATCACTCCCTACTTCTTCAACCTGATCGACCGCAACGATCCCGATTGTCCGGTGCGCAAACAGCTCATTCCGCGCTCCGGCGAATCAGTGGTGGCTACCGAGGAGTTGCTCGATCCGGTGGGCGAGGAGCACACGATGCCGGTCCCGGGCCTCGTGCATCGCTATCCCGACCGGGTGCTCTTCCTGATTACCGACCGCTGCGCCTCCTACTGCCGCTACTGCACGCGCAGCCGGTTGGTCAGCAACGCGCAGGACTACAACTTCCACCCGGAGTACGAGCGCGGCCTGCGCTACATCGAGGAGCATCCCGAGGTGCGCGATGTGCTGTTGAGCGGCGGCGATCCGCTGCTGCTCTCCGACCGGAAGCTCGACCACATCCTCGGGCGTTTGCGCGCGATCAAGCATGTGGAGTTCATCCGCATCGGCTCGCGTATCCCGGTTTTCCTGCCGCAACGGATCACCCCGGAGCTCTGCGACGTACTGCGCAAACACGGGCCAATCTGGATGAGCATCCACGTCAACCATCCGAAGGAGTGCACCGCGGAGCTCCGCGACGCCTGCGAGCGGTTGAGCTTCGCCGGGGTGCCGCTGGGCAACCAATCGGTGCTGCTGCGCGGCGTGAACGACGATGCCGAGGTGATGAAGGCGCTCGTGCACCGGTTGCTGCGGATGCGGGTGCGGCCGTACTATCTTTACCAGTGCGACTTGATTACCGGCAGCGCGCACTTCCGCGTCGATGTGCGCAAGGGGCTCGAGATCATCCGCGCGCTGCGAGGCCATACCACGGGCTACGCGGTGCCGCAGTACGTGATCGATGCGCCCGGTGGTGGCGGAAAGGTGCCGATCAACCCCGACTACATCGAGAAGATGACCGACGACGAGGTCGTCATTCGAAACTACGAGGGCAAACGATTCACCTATCCGCTGCGCAGCAAGCCGGTCGTGGTGCCGGAGAAGGCTGCGTCGCCGGTGCTCGGAAGGCGTTGTGGTTGTGAAAGTTGAGCGTTCGGCGCGGCGCAGGTTGCGCGAGACGGAAACTTTTTCGATTTTTCGCTCAAGTGATTTGGCGATGCGCCGATAACACCGGCTGTAGTTCTCGCAGTTTGTTTGTGTTTAGGGTTTGCACGGGCCGCCAGCGCCCCTAGGGCGCGGCGGCCTCCGTGTTTTCCGGGATCGGCGATCGCGCGCCGCAACCGAATTGCGGGAATGAAATCATCAGAGCGTGTGGCTACGGGCGCCGGCTTCCGGTGCTTGCGTGGCTGCGGTGCGGCGCTCTCAATCCGGCCATGATTTCCTTCAGCGAGGCCAAAGCCGCCCGCCGCAAGAAGCAGCAGCCCGAGCGTATGCTGCACCTGCACCTCGCCCTGCGCGATGTGGAGCCGCGAATCTGGCGGCGGATGGTCGTGCGCGAGTCGATGTGGCTGGCCCGCCTGCATGATGCGATCCAGGTGGCCTTCGGCTGGTTCGACTACCAACTCCATCGTTTCACAGTGAACGACATCGGCTACGGCAACCCCGTGCGCCGCGACAACGAGACCTTGGTCGAGGATGATCGCGACTTTTCGCTCGCCGACCTGGAGATCGCGCCGAAGGAGACCTTCCTCTACGAGTACGCATTCGGCGACGGCTGGCAGATCGAGGTCCGCGTCGAGCGCGCTGAGCTGGCGCAGGCCGGCGTCAAGTACCCGCATCTCACCGACGGTCGCCTCAACGGCCCGCCGGAGGACTGTGGCGGGCCTGCCGGCTACAAGGAGGTGCTCTATTCGCTCAAGCATCCCGACGAGCCGCTCTCCAAGGAGTGGCTCGAGTGGTTGGGCGAGGGTTACGATCCGCTTGCGCTCGACTTGCCGAAGCTCAACAAGGCATTGGCGAAGCTGCCGAAATAGGCCGCCGTCGAATTGAGAGGCACCCCGACCCGATGTCCGCCCGCCGCTCTGCGCGTCCGCGCTCCCGCCCGCTCAAGCTGGTTCTCTGGTTCAACCTCGCCCTGCTTCTGGCCCTTGGCGGCTGGTATGTCGCCCAACCGGCCTCGCGGCAGGCGGAGGTGCGGATGCTGGTGGAGAACTACCTCGCGCGGAACAAGCGCATCGAGCTCCTCGATGTCGTGCGCGACATCTGGACGCTCTACTACAGCGACCAGTTCGTCGCCGTGCCGCCGCGAGGCGCAGGGGGCCACGCCGCGCTCTACGCCGGTGGTGCGCGGGCGAACCTGCCGTTGCGCGTGCTGGCCAACAGCGGCTATGTGGTCGGCTACAGCGATACACTGCGCAATCCGCTGTGGGCGGCGTACCGGGTGTGGGATTTGCCGCGCATCCCCGAGCCGCCACCACGGCCGGACAGATTCTCCGTCGATCTCCGCACCGTTGCCCGGGTCGAACCCTCCGCCTATTCGGGGAGCGGCTACGATCGCGGCCATCTCGCACCGAACTACGCCATCGCGACGCGTTTCGGACCCGGCGGGCAGGAGGAGACTTTCCTGATGTCCAACATCGTGCCGCAGAGGCACGCGCTCAATGCCGGTCTCTGGAAGGACCTCGAACTGCGCGCGGCCACCAGCTACGCGGCCCGTTTCCGAGAGGTGTGGGTAATGGCTGGCCCGGTCTTCGGCAAACGCCCGCAGCGGCTCCGTGGCGGTGTGGCGGTGCCCGAGGCGTGCTGGATGGTGATGCTCGACGAGCACGAAGGCCGGGTGCGTACCCAGGCTTTCGTGATTCCGCAGGACGCTCCGGCCGATGCACCGCTCTCGCGCTATCTCGTCAGCATCGACCGCATCGAGGAACTTACGGAACTGGATCTGTTCCCGGATCTGCCGGACACCGTCGAGGCCGTTTTCGAGGCGAGAGTCGCGGCGCGGGTGTGGTAGAAGCCCGTGTCCGGGCTCGGCCTGTCGCGCGCCCGCGATCGGCCGGCGCGATCCGCCGACCTCGAATGGACGGGAACACCGCGGCGCTGCCGCTGCTCACTCGGCCGGGGTGCGCTTCGCGAGGGTGACCGTTTCCCGGGTCACCTCGCCGTAGTGGATGTTCACGTAGCTGCTCGAGTCCTCATAGCCGTCGAGCTTGATCTCGAAATAGATTCCCCCCTCCTCGCGCAGGTCATCGAGGCGATAGGGCGTGGTGCCGACGTGTTCGCCAGCGCGGTATACGGCGGCGCCGGTCGGGACGCTGTCGAGCTCCAGTTTTCCGGGCATCAACGACACGGTCTGGCGCGTCGTGTCTCCGCGGCTGACCCCCACCGCCCGGATGGCGGGGGCGAAGCCCTCCCGTTGGACTGTGAGTTGGTAGTTGCCGGTCGGAAGGGACCGTTCGAACGGCGTCGTGGTTTCGATGGGCTCCACGCCGTCTTCATCGGATTCGGCGGTCAGCCGCACCGACAGCCCGCTGGGGGCGGTGTCCACGGCCAAAGTCCCCGTGTCGCGGACCAGCGGAATCGTCTCCACGATCTTCGCGCCGTCCTGCAGCACGAACTCGCGGTCGACATGGGCGTAACCGTAGCGGAGTAGCCTCACGGCGTATTTCCCGAGGGGGAGGTCTTTCCCCTCGAACGGAGTGGAGCCGAATGGGCGGTCATTGATGGAGATTTCGGCGCCGACCGGGGTGGTTTCGATGGTGAGGCTGCCGCGGCCGGCGAGGGTGCGGGCGTGCTGCAACGCCGCGGCCGCCTGCGCCTCGCGCAGTTGGCGGGCTTGTGCTTCCGCCTCGGTGGTGGTGGCGGTAGCGGCGGTGAGACGGGCGGCGGCATCGCGTTCCTGCTGGGCGGCGTCGGAGCGGTCGACCACGACGAAGAGGGCGAGGAGCAGCACGGCGGCCGCCGCTGTAACCCCGGCGGCGGTAGCGGCCGGAGTGCGGAGGATCGATCGAAGGGTGGAGGAGAAATCGCTCATGATTGTGTCCGGATAGTGGTTTCAACGGGCGCTCAACCGATCGGCGGGTAGGCCAGCAGCAGCTTGCGGCCATCAGGCAGGCCGAGGAACTGGAACTTCGGCGTGATCTGCTTCCAGCCCTTGAGCCGCGCGACGGTGAGGTAGTACAGGGCCGCCTCGACCTCGGAGGGATTGGCGTCGAGCTTCAGTGTCTCCGCAGGCAGGCCGAGCAATACGATCATCTTCACCATGTTGCCTTGGGCGGCTGTGATGACTGCCGAGCGCAGCATCTCGGCGTTGGCATTGAAGCCGATGCCCCAGAGGATGACGCCGGCGCTCCGGTTCGCGGCACTGCGCGCAGCTTGCGCCTCCTGCTCCTCCTTGGCTTTGCGCTCGGCGAGCGCCTCGTCGCGCAGTTGCACCGGGGTCTTGCCGGCGGGGTTGGCGACGGCAAGGAGGGCGGGGCGTTCGGCGGCCAGGAGTGCATAGACTTCCTCGTGTCCCTGAACGGCGGCGACGTGCGCCGGATTGTTGCCGGAAAAGAGCGCGTCGAAGCTCTCCGGAACGACCTTGAGCAGGTAGCGGAGCGCCGCGAGCTGGTTTAGTTGCGCCGCGATGAAGGCCGGGCTGCCCTCGGTCGGATCAGCCAGCGAGGCGGGGGCAAACTTCTGGAGTACATCGAGGCACGAGATATGGCCGTTCTGCGCGGCGACGAACGCAGGCAGGTGCTGTTCGTTGTTGCGCACCAGCAGCGATTCGGGCGCATGGCGGGCGATGCTTTCGAGGCAGCGGGCGTGGCCCTTGAACGCGGCCTGATAGGCGGGTGTGACCGAGTCGTTCGCCCGCGGCTGGCCCAGGGTGGCAGGGGCGACGGTCGCGATGGCCTCCAGCGTCTCGTGATGGCCGTTCTGAGCGGCGAGAAAGGCCGGGGTGATGCGCTTATCGCCATCGACCGTGATCGCGAAGGTTTCCGGCGCGTGCTGCGCGATGATGCGCACGCAGGCGGTGTGGCCCTTCTGGGCCGCGATGGTGGCGGGCAGGTAGTCCTGCGGGCCGGGGATGCGCAGGGCCGCCGGCGCGGCCGCGGCGATGACGGCGAGCGCGGCCTCGTGTCCGTGAAACGCCGCGACATAGGCCGGGGAGGCATGGTCCTCCTTGCGGCAGACCTCGAGGGAGGCGGGCGCGTGTTTGGCGCAGAACTCGAGGCAGTCGGCGTGGTTGCCCTCGGCGGCGGAGTAGGCCGGGGTTACGCCCTCGTCGTTGGCGAGCGCGAGCGCGGCCGGGTCCTTGGCGGCGATGGCGGCGAGTACCTTGGTCATGCCTCGCTCGGCGGCGAGTTTGGCGGCCGTCACGCCGTCCTTTGTCCGAGCGCGCACGCTGGCACCGTGGGCGAGGAGAACGAGCGCGCCGGATTCATCCCTGTTCGGAACGCAGCACGCATAGGTGAGCGCCGTGCCCTGCTTGGCTGGGTCGCTGGCCTCGAGGTCAGCGCCGGCGGCGAGAAGCGATTCGATGATCTCAGTATGGCCCAGCCCGGCGGCGACGAGCAGCGGCGTGACCCCCTTTCTGTTACGGGCTTGGACGAGGGTGTTGGCGCCGCGCCCCTTGATGAGCTTCTGCACGGCCTTGGTTTTGCCGCTAGTGCACGCATCGAAGAGATCGTCGATCGCGCGAAGACGGAGCGTTTCGCGGCGTCGACCGAGGAAGAGGGTGCCTTCGAACACGAGGCAGAGGAGCACGACCCCACCGGTGAACGCGAGTTGCCACCGAGTGCTGTAGCTTTCGCGTTGGGCCTCCGTCTGTGCGCCCACGATGTCGAGGTCGATGGTGTCGATGGTGACGGTGTCCTTGGTGGCATTGCGGGTCGCCAGGCGCAGCAGTCTCCCCTCGGGGCTCAGGCCCGAGCCGAGGTAGTAGCGCGGTCCGCCGCTGCGGAGGGCGCTGTCGTGTTCGAACTCGAAGCGGTCGACCCGACTGTCGGAACCCGACTGAAAGAGGAGTTTCGCGACGAGCAGATCGTCCTGGACCTCGGGATAGACGAGCGGCCCGTTGGGCGCGGCGAGGTGCGCGGTGCCGACGATGGTCGAGTTCCCGTAGTGGTCGGGGCTGAATTCCTGGGTTGTCCCATTGAAACGGTTGATGGCGACAAGGCTCCCAGCGGAGGTGGCGGGGACGCAGGCGAAGTACTCGGAGGTCGGATGCGGCGTTAACACGGCGTTGGTGAGTTTGCGCATCTGGTAGTCGCCTCCGTAGGTTTCGCGCACCCGACCGGAGGGGAGTCGGCAGGTCTTGATGCCGCGGTCGGTGACGAATGCGGCCATCGAGTCGTCGCCCGCGAAGGTGAATCGCCACAGCGATTTGCTCCCGACTGGGATCCAGCGACGGAAAGCGTAACCGTCGGCGGTCCGCTCGAGGAGGGCGACGCGTTCGTCGTTGGCAAACTGCAGCACGACATAACGCGCCGTCGAACTGATCATGGCACGGGCGATCGGGGTGGCTTCGGTGGGGGGATTCTGGAAGTACTCCTCGGCCTCGGGCTTCGCGCCATCCTCAGTGATCGGGCGGAGCGGAGCGTCCTGCGCGAAGGACTCGTGATACACGGGTTCGGCGTCGGGGGCAGGCTCGACGAGTTTCGGGCTCGGTGGCAGCCGGAAATCGACCGTCTGCCGGGTCGCGAGGTCGACGACTCGGAAGCCGGTCGCGTTGTGGAAAAGCAGGTGCGCACTGTGCGTGCTGAACTGCGCTGGGGTGTCCGGATGATCGGCGGTGGCCAGCGCCACCGGATAGTCGACGGTGAGGGCCGTGGTTGGCTGGGCTGAGTCGACACGGAGCACGGTAGTCTTGTCGGGGGCCTCGACCGAGGCGAGCAGGCGGCCGTCGGGGCTGAGCAGCAAATCGCCGCCGGGCCGGGGAAAGCTCATCGTGTGCAGGCGGGCGCTGCGAGGGAAGTCGCAGCTGGACAGGCCGACGAGCAGGAGTGTGGAGACAACGATCGCGGGGTAGGCGATGAGACGCGTGTTCATGGAAGGGGTTTGCGGAGCGCTCGCCGGGGGGGCGATGGGGGTGTTCCGGCGACGGGGTATCGGAAACCTAAATCCAAGGTGGCGGCAATCCGATAGACTGCGGTACGCGGCGCCCGGACACGAAAAAGCGCCGCACGCGGGCGGCGCTTTCGCGAAAGCGAGAGACGGGGGTTGCGCGCTCAGTAGCCCATGCGCTGGAGCTGGGCGCCGAGCTCGGCCTGGAACGCCTGGATGTCGGCCTGCGAGGGCTTGTAGGTCTTGTCGGCGGCTTCGAGCATGAGGCGGCCGTATTGGTCCATCGCCCATTTGGCGGAGACACCGTCGCTGAACACCACGGCGCCGCTCACCAGCGTGCCCGGGCGGGTGAGACGGTCGACCTCGACCTTCACGTTGGCGAGGCCGGCGGGGACGGGCTCCTCGGGCGGCAGATCGGCGGGAAGGTCTTCGTCGAGCATGGCGTCCTCGGCGGGAAGGTCGGCCTCGGCCGGTTCGCCGGAGCCGCCGGTGACGGCGTCCTTGAGCTTGCCGAAGAGGCCTTTCTTGGCGGGCGGCTCGGCGGGTGCGGGCGCCGGGGGCGGAGTGGCCGGCTTTGCCGGAGCGGGGGATTTCAGCTCAAGCCCGAGGTCGTCGACGAGGAAGCGCACCTCCATGTAGGTCAGGGAGAGCTTCAGGTCCTCGGTGAGCTTGCGCTGGATGGCGGCGAGGGAGTCGCCCGCGGCGACCCATTGGGAGACGGCGGCGCGTTGTTCGGGTGTGAGAGTCATGGTGAGGGCGAAAACGGGACGCGGACTTTGGGACGGGGGGGCGGCGTTGGCAAGCGGTGGAAGTGGCTGGGGCGGAGGTGACGCCGGAAGCGAAGGTGGAAACGGGAAAAGAAAGCGGGGAGCCGGACTGGCCGGCTCCCCGCTGGGGCTGCGATGGCAAAAAGGAGACGGTTACTTCGAGAGCTGGTTCTTGAGGAACTCGATGCTCGTGCGGGTCTGGTCGCTCTGCTCCATCATCGTCTCGACGGACTTGCAGGCGTGGATGACGGTGCCGTGGTCGCGGCCGCCGAAGTTCTCGCCGATCTCGGCGAGCGAGTGCTTGGTGAGGATGCGGGCCAGGTACATCGCGATCTGGCGGGGGATGGCGATGTTGTTGGGGCGCCGCTTGCTGAGCATGTCGCTGTGCCGGAGCTGATAGTAGTCGGCCACGCGCTTCTGGATGGTGTCGATGGTGAGCTGGTTCTGGGCCTGCTCGATCAACATGTCCTTGAGCAGCATCTCGACGGTGGGGATGTCGATGTGCTTGTTGGTGAGGGCGGCGTAGCTGGCGACCTTGATGAGGGCGCCCTCGAGGCGGCGGACGTTTTTGGAGATGTGCTGCGCGATGAAGTTGATGACCTCGGCGGGGAGGTTGGCCTTCAGCGTGGCGGCCTTGGTGCGCAGGATGGCGACGCGGGTCTCGAGATCGGGTGTCTGGAGATCGACGACGAGGCCCCACTGGAAGCGGGAGACGAGGCGGCTCTCCAGTTTCTGGATCTCGTTGGCCGGGCGGTCGCTGGAGAGGTAGATCTGCTTCTGGGCCTCGAAGAGCTCGTTGAAGGTATGGAAAAACTCCTCTTGGATGCGCTCCTTGCCGGCGAGGAAGTGGATGTCGTCGATGAGCAGGACGTCGACGTGGCGGTAGCGCTGGCGGAACTTGGTGAGCGTGTTCTCCTGGATGGCGTGGATGAACTCGTTGGTGAACTTCTCCGACGAGAGGTAGGCGACCTTGGCGTCGGGGTTGTTGCGGAGGATCTGGTGGCCCACCGCGTGCATGAGGTGGGTCTTGCCGAGGCCGGTGTCGCCGTAGATGAAGAGCGGATTGTAGGCCTGCGCGGGGGCCTGGGCGACGGCGATCGAGGCGGCGTGGGCGAGCTGGTTGGTGGGGCCGACGACGAAGTTCTCGAAGGTGTTGCGCGGATTGAGATTGGCCGGGTTGGCGCAGCGCTCGTCGAGCTTGGCGCGGCGGGGGTGGCCGTTGGTGCGGGCGGGCGCTTTGGCGGGCTCGGCAACGGCGAGCCGGTTCGTGCCGGAGGTGGCGTCGCCCTTGCGCAGCGTGACGCTGACCATGCGGCCGGAGGTGAGGCGGACGCGCTGGGTGATCAGGTCGAGGTAGTTGTCGTGGACCCAGATCGCGGCGAACTCGTTGGGCACATTGAGCACCAAGGAGTCGTCAGTCGCTTCGAGGCAACTGATCGGCTCGAACCACATCTGGAAGACTTCATCGGGAAAGAGACCTTTGAGGTCACATTTCACGGTTTCCCAGAGATTCGAAGAGGTGGAGGTCGAGAGCATTGAGGGAGTGGACGGCACGGCTATTCACAAACGCGTGGGGACGCACTGGCTGGCCGCTCTTCTGTTGCTGTCGGAATCGACGCCGCGGGAAGGAAATTCAGGGGACTGTGAGCCAATGGCGGGGCGGGCCCGGCCGGGTGTATTTAAGTGATTGGCTGACAGTGCTTAGGGTATGGGGTCCGAGGGGGACGTGATTCGTCGTAAACAGGAGAGTTGCCAAAGAGCGCGCCGACCGGAGTTCAGGCAGTTGAAAATCGAAGCATAGCGCAAGCGTGGATAACCCTTTCAAGGCCAACTTCTCCACAAGTTGTTAACAGCGTTCCGGCGCTGCGAAAATGGGCGTTTTTTTTGTTGCGTCGCCAGGCTCGGTTTCGATGTCCGGCGGCGGCAGGGCGGCGCGTGACCGAGCGCACGCGGGAGGTCACAAAAACGTCACGAGGAGGTCACGAGGGAGAGGCAGGACGGCGCGGGCGAACTGTCGCCGAAATGCGTTTTTTTCGTTGCCAAGTTTTCGTGCGCTCAGGGCCTGTGCGGCGCCTCGATCCACTTCCCGTGTTCGCGGATGAGATCGACCAACCGGGCCACTGCTTCGGTTTCGGGAATGTTAAAACGCACCGCGTCTTTGCCGACGTAGAGGTTGATCTTCCCCGGCGCCCCGCCCACGTAGCCGAAGTCGGCGTCGGCCATCTCGCCCGGGCCGTTCACGATGCAGCCCATGATTGCGATCTTCACTCCCTTGAGGTGGCCGGTGGCGGCGCGGACGCGCTGGGTCGTCGTCTGGAGGTCGAAGAGCGTGCGGCCGCAGCTCGGGCAGGCGACGAATTCGGTCTTCGTGATACGGGCGCCGGCGCCTTGGAGGACGTTGTAGGCGAGGCGGAGGTCGGCTTCGAAGCCGGGACCGGCCTCCACGCCGACCAGATCGCCGAGCCCATCGCACAGGAGCGAGCCGGCGAGCACGCTGGCGTCGAGCAGCGTGCCGAGGGCATCGGCCTCGCCACCGAGCCCGTTGGCCGGGCAGGCGCGCACCCAGAGCGGAGCGCGGGAGCCGATGGCGCGCAGACACTCGACGAGTTGGCGGTAGCTGCCGACCGGATGCACCGCGCCGGCCGCGGCACCGGTGCGCGTGGTGAAGACGATGCGGGAGTCTCCCAGTGCGACCAGATCGGGTGCGAAGCCGGCGAAGTCGGCGGGCTGGATCTCGGCGGCGAACGTCCAGCTCCGGTGGTGGGCGAGACCGACCCAGGCGCGCAGGGCGGCGTTCTCGCCGGCGGCGAAACGGCGCGCGAGGATCGTGGCGGCGGGAAGTTCGAGCCGGTTGCCGGCGGCGGGGGCGATGGCGGGGGCAAGCTCGATCGCGAGGGCGGTGCCGTGGCGGGCGGCAACGGCGGCGAGCGCGGGGACCTCGGCGAGCGCGCCGGCATCGGCCACGGGCACGAGGAGCACCTCGGGCGGAGTGTCCGCGAATTGCGCGGCGGCGTTGGCGAGCAGGCGCTCCAGCGACTCGGGGGTACGGGCCGAAGCGGGCAGGGGGACGACGACGCGCGGCGGTTGGCCGGCACCGGCGGTGGTCGTGGCGGCGAGTCGCAGCGGCGTTGTTTCGCGGCGTTGGAAAGAGAACGGGGCGATGCCGTCCGGCTCGGCCGCGGCGGCGGGCAGCGACCAGCGGCGCATGGCCTTCGCCGCGAGCGCCTGGGCGACGGGGACCTCGTGCACGGAGTCCTCGGTGAGCGAGACGCGGATGGTGTCGCCGATGCCGTCGAGCAACAGGCTGCCGATGCCGATGGCGCTTTTGATGCGACCGTCCTCGCCGTCGCCGGCCTCGGTGACGCCGAGGTGGAGTGGATACGCGCGGTGGGCCTGGTCCATCCGGTCGACGAGGAGGCGGTAGGCCTGGATGACGACCTTCGGGTTGCTCGATTTCATCGAGAGCACGATGTCGTGGAAGCCGTGGCTTTCGCAGATGCGAACGAACTCGAGCGCGCTCTCGACCATGCCCAGCGGCGAGTCGCCGCGAGTCGTGCAGGCGCTGGATCTCGCGCTCGTACTCGGCGTCGGAGTAGTCGACGACGGCGAACTTCTTCTTGTCGGCGTAGTTGCCGGGATTGACGCGGATCTTCTCGACGTGCTCGACGGCCTCCATCGCCGCCGCGGGGAGGAAATGGATGTCGGCCACGAGCGGCACGTGGGCGAAGCCGGCGGCGGAGAACTGGGCGCGGATGTCGCGCAGGGCGCGCGCGGCCGCGACGTTGGGCGCGGTGATGCGCACGATCTCGCAACCGACCTCGGCGAGCTCGACGCTTTGGCGCACGGTCGCCGCGACGTCCTGCGTGTCGGAGGTCGTCATCGATTGCACGCGAATCGGGTGGGTACCTCCGATGCCGACGGCACCGATCATCACTTCGGTGGCGGGGCGGCGGATGGTGGCGAAGCGGGAGGCGCAGTAGGACATGGGAGCTGGGAACGATGAAGAAGGGCGAATCCGCGGGGAGGCAAGCGTCGCCCCACCTCCTCTGGCGCAGAGAAGAAGGGGCGCCGGTGTTGAACGGAACGGAACGGCGCGGCCATCATGCCGACAGCCCGGAGGGGAATCCGGGGGAGCGTTCTCAGCGCAGCGGTGCGTTGAGCGGGCTGGAGTGGAAGAACTGCGCCAGCGGTGTGGGCTCGAAGACCGGCACAGGGTGGAAGCCGGCGGTCGTATCGCCGTAGATCTGGAGCTTCGCGATGTAGCGGTCGTTGAGCACGGTGCCGCGGCCGAGCAGGGGCACGGCGGGCGGGTAGGCTTGCGCGAGGATCTCGCCCGGCACGAGGTCGTGGCTCGGTTTCCGTACGATGGGACAGGGCCGGTCGACGACCAGCAGGGTGATCGCCGAACCGGCGAAGTCGAAGACGTAGCTGACGGACTCGGCCGGGACCGGCGGGGTGACGACACCGCGGTCGATCTGGTGCCCGCGGGCGAGGAACGGGGCGAGCAGCTCCACTCCGTGCGATTGCAGCGTGGAGCGCAGCGCCGAGGCGATCACGGTGAGCGCCTCGACGAGGAACGATTGGCATTGGGACGGGCTCGGGACGCGATCGAGAGTGCGGGTGAAGATGGTGCTCACGGCACCGGGCTCCGCTTCGAGCACGAGGTCGGTCCAGCGTTGGCCCTGATGTCGCAGGAACGCGGTCCACGCCGCGTAGGTGACTGCACCGTCGGCGCAGGGGGGCGACAGGTGCGCGACCGTGTCGGGGCGGAGACCGAGATCCTGCAGGGCGCGGCGGGCGAGCGCCTCCACCTCCTCCGGCGGCAGCGGGCTGGGGGCGAGCACGGGCGCAGTGCTCGTGGCGGCCGGGACGGCCGGGGCGGAAGCTTGGCCGGATTTTGCGATCATCTCGCCGAGGAGTTCGTGGCGTTCCACGAGCTGCTCGAGGTCCTCGATACGCTGCCGCACCTCATGCTCGTATTCGATCATGCGCTCCGCCACGCGCAGGCGAGCGAGCATCTCGGAGGCCTTGAAGGGCTTGGTGACGAAATCGTCGGCGCCTGCATCCAGGCCGGCCGCGAGGTCCGCCTCGGTGTTCTTCGAGGTGAGGATGAGCAGGTAGGGGCGGATGCGGAAGCGCGCCTGCCGCAGTTGCGTGCACACCTCTGGGCCAGTCAGGTCGGGCATCATCCAGTCGATGATCGCGATCGACGGTGCGTCCTCGGCGGTGAGGGCGGCGACGGCTTTGCGGCCGCAATCGACGGTTTCGACCTGGAAGCGGTGCTTCTCGAGAAACGTGCGCATGATGCGCAGCACGGTGGGTTCGTCGTCGGCGACCAGGATCTTCATCGAAAGAGAGCGGGTGAACGGGATGCGGTCATTCTCATCGGCTGGCGGTGGCCGCGCTAAAATCCGGTGCGAGTGACAGCCGAGTACGGCAGAGTGGGCGCGCGCCTTCGAGCCTTTGTTGTCACCGGACGCGGAGCCGCTCGGCGGAGTCCTCGAACGGGGCGCCGGCGATCGTTCCCTCGGCACAACGGGATCACGAGAATGATCCTGCTCGGTTTCCGGGGGGGCGGGGCTCCGCGGTGGCAGACTCCGCTCGGAAAACAAAGAAGCCCCCGAAGTCGTTGGACCTCGGGGGCTTCAAAGTGGCGCGCCCGTAGGGAGTCGAACCCCAAACCTTCTGATCCGTAGTCAGATGCTCTATCCAATTGAGCTACGGGCGCGTGAAGGAGGCGTGAAGAGAATAACCCGCGCGACAGGTGACAAGCACGAAGTTGCAGAGTTTTTCCGGTGCGTGTCTGCGGCGGCTGTGGAGCACTCGCACCTGCGACGAATGCGACGCGAGGAACACTCAGTTGCCGCCGGCGGCGTTGGCGGTGACGAAGAGTGCCACGGCTTGGGAGCGGCGGGTGACGTTGAGTTTGCCGAAGATGTTCGCGAGGTAGTTCTTCACGGTCTTCTCGGTGAGGCCGAGTTCGTTGCCGACCTCCTTGTTGGTCTTGCCCGCGGCGATGAGGGAGAGGACGCGGCGTTCCTGGGGCGAGAGGGAGGCGACGGGGTCGTCGGTCGTCGCCGTGCGGTGGCGCATGAGCTGGAGCACGCGGGCGGTGGCCTGGGGGTCGAGGACGGACTTGCCGGCGGCGACATCGTAGATCGCCTGCACGAGGTCGTCGGCGCCCACCTCCTTGAGCAGGTAGCCCTGGCCGCCGCTGCGGATCGCGTCGTTGATGAGTTGGTCGTCGATGACCGAGGTGAGAAAAAGGATGCGAACCTTGGGATCCTGTTGCAGGATACGGCGGCAGGCGTCGAAGCCGGTGCCGTCGGGCAGCCGGATGTCGAGGAGGACGACCTGGGGGCGGGCGTTGGCGGCCATGGAGACGGCCTCGGCGACCTTGCTCGCCTCGCCGACGATGGTGATGCCGCGCTCGGTGGAGAGCAGCGCCTTGAGTCCCATGCGGACGACCTGGCTGTCGTCGACGATGGCGAGGCGGAGGGGGGAGTCGGTGGTCATGGGCGGGCGGGGCTGATCGGTATCGAGAAGGTGAGGAGGAGGCGGGTGCCCCGCTCCGGACCGCTGTCGCAGGCCAGTCGGGCCCCGAGACGATCGGCCCGGGCCTGCATATTGTCGAGCCCATGACCGCGCAGGACCTGTTGGGGGTCGAAGCCGCGGCCGTCGTCCTGGATGGCCAGGCAGAGTTCGGCGCCGTTGCGGTGGAGCCGGACGGTGATCCGCTTGGCGTGGCCGTGGCGCAGGCTGTTGCTGACGGCCTCGCGGATGATCTGGAGCGCGTCGGTGAACTGTGATGACGAAAGCTGCTGGGCGGCCTCCTCGTCGATACGGACATCGGTCGCGATCTCGCGCACCGCGGAGAGGTGCTCGATCACGGTGCGGACCGAATCGGCGAAGCTGCGTTGGCGGAGTTGTTCGGGGCCGAGCCCGGAGATGTAGGTGCGGACCTCGCGGATGGCGGCGTTGAGGGTCTGGAGGGCGGTGTCGATCTGGGCGCGCGCCGCGGCGGGGTCCTGGTCGAGCGCCTTGCGGCCGGCCTGGATGGTGAGCCCGGTGGCGTAGAGGGACTGGATGAGGCCGTCGTGGAGATCGCGGCCCATGTCGATCTTCTCCTGCAGGGCGCGATTGAGGAGGAGTTGTTTGAGGTGGGTGTCGGCCTCGGCGCGCAGGCGGTCCTCGCGCTCCCGGGCGAGCTCGGCGGACTGGCGGGCGGAACGTTCGGCCAGGTGGCTGAGCACGCCGAAATCGCCGGTCTCCCGGGGGGCGCTGCGGGCCGTATCATCGTCGGTGCGCAGCCAGCGCCGATCGACCAAGACGAGGAGGAGCAGGAGCAGAAGGACCAGAAACGAGATCGAGAGCAGGATGGCGCTCATGCGCTGGAGCATTGCGAGCACTCGCATGGTCGGTGGCGGCGACAGGCGCACGCGCGCGTGACCGACGATCACACCGGTCTCGTCGCGCAAGGCGTGATCGAAGCTCCACGGGGTCGTGGTGGCCGGGCTGGCGGGAGGCTGCTCGCTGACGACGATCTGGGCGCCCATCGCTTGCCCGAGCTTGCGGGTGAACGCCTCGGGCCAGGGCGGCGGGCCGGCCTGCGCGAGTTCGAGCATCGCGGCGAACTGGACCGAGCTCGTCGAGATGGTGTGATGGAGCAACCGGTCGTTCTGTCGTTTCAGCCAAGCGGCGGTGAAGACGACCGCGGCGAGGCACAGGAGCAGCAGGGCGAGTGCGACTCCGACGACGCGGTAGATTCGTTTCATTGAGGTGACGGGCGGATGACAGTGGCCGAAGGGGTCTTGGACCGAAACTGGAGCCTGCCGGCGTCGTGAGCAAACGGGGAAGCTCTCACTTGTGCAAGACTGCGACGCCGCGAGCCAGACCGCGGTACGCGGAGGGTCCGGTGATGGTGGAGACACCATGCCTTGCTCACCGCGGTTCTGCAGGCAACCCGATCGGCACTGCGGGAAAAGGGTGCCGCCGGTTATTGGCAAAGATTGCCGCCGAAGGCGGATGGTTTCGTCTAACCATTTGCGTGACAGTGGTCTGCAGTAGATGGCATGCGGCCGGCTACGGCGAGTGCTCCATCGGTCTCGCCACCTCGGCGCGGCCCCCGGAACGCAGAACGCCGCCGGTACTTTCAGCCAGGGGCGTCGCGTTGCGGCGGGGCGGGTCGGGTTGTTGCCGAACCGGCTCTCGCTTCCTTCACGTGAACCACACTGCCATGACGAAGATGACCGTCCCCGAACTGCAAGCCGCCGCCCAGAAGGGCAATGTCGACGCCCAGTACGAACTGGCACAGCGATTCCTCGATGGGGAGGCGTGCGATCGTGATCTGGTGAAGGGCGCCCAGTGGCTCACTGCGGCCGCCGAGCAGGGACATGCCAAGGCCCGTTCCAGTTTGGGCGCCTTGTATGCGACCGGGACGGGAGTGAAGCAGGACGCGGAACAGGCGTTGCGCTGGCTTCAGCTTGCCGCGGAGCAGGGCGACGGACGGGCGCTCATGAACCTCGGGCTTTTCTGCGAACACGGTTTTGGCGGCGCGCCCGACTTGGTGCGAGCCGTGGAATACTACCGACGGGCGGCCGAGGCGGGCTGTGCCGATGCGCAGCACAATTATGCCCTGGCGCTGCTGCATGGAGAGGGCGTGCCGGCGAATCCTAGTGTGGCTGTGGAGTGGCTCATGAAGGCCGCGGCGCAAGGACTCGCGGAGGCGCAGTACACGCTCGGTGTCTGCCTCGATCGCGGTTTTGGCATCGGGCAGGATCCCGAACTCGCGGCCGACTGGTACGCCCAGGCGGCCGCGGCGGGCCACGTGTCGGCGCACTTCAATCTGGCCGTCCATCTCGAGTTTGGCGCGCCGGAGAAGCGGGATCTCGCGCGGGCGCGCGAGCTGTATCGGGTGGCCGCCGAACAGGGCCACGAGGGCGCGATCGATGCCTTGATCCGGCTCACGCCTGTGGATGGCTGATACGTGTGCGGCGGTGCCTCGACGGAAGCGAAGGACCGATCCGTGGGCGGGAGGCTGCCGATAAGCGTCGCCAGCGGAGGCGTGCGAGTAGCGTCCGATGCGCGAGAGGGTGGCTGTACGTGGAGGGCTCCTACCTTGGCACAGGATGGATCGAGTTTGGAGTCACCGCAGACTGTTTCCGAAAGATAGCGCCGGAACCCCGCCCCAGCTCCCGCTCCGGCCGGCTAGGTCGGCCGCAGTTCGAGGCCGGGGCCATGCTCCGGACCCGAGCAGAAGCGAATGTGCAGGTGCCCTGCGGCGGTGGCGGCCACCGTGCGGACCATCTTCTGTACCCGATGGGCGAGCATGTGGTTGGACAGGACGTATTCCTGGCGGCGCCGGATGCCAGCACTGCCGTCGCGGGTGGCGATGGCCAATGCCTCTTTCGCTGCGCGCTGCAGGTCAGCGATGTTTCCTGCGCGGAACTTGAGCAGCGGTAGGTTCGCCTGATCGGTCGGCGGCACGACTTGATCCAGGTCGTCGATGTTGTCGGCGGCGATGAGCACATGCCCGGCAGCAAGTCCGTCGAAGAGCCGTGTCGAGAGGTCCCGGTCCAAGGGTAGCACCAGGGAGGCGGGGTATTCCAACCACTCCGCAAGGCGGGTCGCGTGAGGTTTCCCGAAGTATCGCGAACGATCCGACCGCGGCAGGATCTGCACATCGATGTCGGGGATCGCGGCTTGGATCTGTGATAGAAAACTGGTGCGAGGCGCCCCGTCGTAATCGACATAGCCCGCCAGGACGCGGGGTTGGCGGGTGGCCGGGTGCTTGGCCATGGCGGCCTGAATCAGCGCCGCATCCCATTGTGCGCAACACGCGGGCAGGAATCCGCCCCGGGCGGAGTTCGGGTTGGCGAGATATCGGGAGATGTAGTGGTGGGAGGGAAAATAGAAATCGGCCGCGAGGGTGTTGGCGAGGTTGGCGACATAGGCCAAATGGTTGTCCCAGAGCCAGAGCCCGAGCAGTGCGTCGGGATTGGCCTCGCGCAGTCGCCAGAATGCCTCGGTGTTGTTTGGCCCGTGGGCGGTGAGGAGAATGAGGTCCGCTGTCTCGATTCCGGTGCGGAAGCTGATTTGCCAGCGGTCCGTACCCATGGCGGCCAGATCGGCAGCAAGGGCGTCGGGAAAATAGTTCAGCTCGAGGGGGGGGAGCGGTTGGAAAACGGCCCGGAAGGGACGTTTCTGCGCCAGCAGCTTCAAGCGCCGGTTTATGTCGCCAATTTGCTGGTTAGGAGGGAGGGCCATCGTTGTCGCAAGTGTGCTTGGGGCGGTCGCTCGCTCGTCTCGCCACGCTGAATGCCGGGCGGACGGCGTACTCGGATCGCCAAGTGGCGTGATCGATACGGGGTGTCGGTTATGGGGTTCGGCGACAGAGTTGAGCGAACGCCGACTCGAGCTTGCGGGCGAAGGCGGCGGTGTCGAAAAGCCCGCCGGGGCGGGTGATCGCCTCCGCGAGGCGGGCGCGCAGGGCGGCGAGGTGGTCGGGCGCCGCGGCGAGCGCCACGGCACGCTCCACGTAGTCTTCGAGCGAAGTCGCGACGAGTTCGTCGGCGAGGCCGAGCGTGGAGACGAGACTGAGCCCGACGCGGGAAGGGAATGAGCGGCCCGGGAATGTGAGCACGGGCAGGCCCGCCCAGAGGGCGTCGGCGGCGGTGCTGTGGGCGTTGTAGAAATGGGTGTCGAGGTAGAGCCCGGCGGCGCGGTGGCGGGCGAGGTGTTCGGCGCGCGGGAGGCTGCGCGGGTCGAAGACGAGACGCGCCGGTTCGATGCCGCGGGCGGCGGCCTCGCGGCGCAGGTTGGCCTCCAGCACCGGGGCGGCGCCGCGTAGCCAGAGTACGGATCCGGGCGTGCGCCGGAGGATCTCCATCCAGGCGCCGAAAACCAGGGGCTCGATCTTGTAGGCGTTGTTGAAGGCGCAGAAGACGAAGCCGGACTCGGGCAGGGCGTTGGCGGCGCGCTCACCGCCGCTCGGGGCGATGTCATGGGCATCGTCGGTCGGCAGGTAGCTGCCGGGGAGTCGGATGAGATGCTCGGAAAACGCGGGCTCTTCCTCGGGCGGGATGAGGTACTCGTCGGCGAGGAGGTGGTCGATGAAGGATGCGCCGGTGGTGCCGGGGTAGCCGAGCCAGGTGACCTGCACGGGGGCGGGGCGGTAGGCGAAGAGCGCGATCCGGTTGGCCTTGGTGTGGCCGGCGAGGTCGACGAGCACGTCGATCTCCCGGGCGGCGATCGCTTCGGCGGCGGGGCGGTCGGCGAGGTCGTGGAGGTCGTCCCAGGTGTCGCTGCCGGCGCGGATGGCGGCGCGGAATGCGTCCTCCGGGTGGGCGAGAAGCGAGAAGGCGTGGACGCTGACGCGGCTGCGATCGTGGCGGGCGAAGAGGGTGCGCAGGCAGTTGCCGACGGCGTGGTTCCCAAAGTCCGGAGACACGTAGCCGATGCGCAGGGGGCGGCCGGCGGGGATCGTGGCGGCGGCGCGCAGGGGGACGGCGCCACGGCCGAAGCGCGCGGAACGGGTCTCGGCCACGCGGCGAAGTTCGGCTTGGGTGGCGGTGCCGGGAAGGGCGAGCAGGAAGAAGGGCGTGAGTAGTTCGATGCCGCCGGGACTGGCGAGCGCCGGATCGATGACCTCTGCGCGGAGCGAAGGGATGTCCTGCCAATCGCAAAGCCGGAGCCGGGCGTTGGCGATCGCCAGCCGGGCCTCGAGATTGCTCGGCTCGATGGCGAGACAGCGACCGAACGACGCGACCGCATCGTCAAAGCGCTTGAGTCGGTTGAAGACATGGCCGCGTTCGAGATGGGCGCGGGCGGAGGTGGGACAGAGGGCGACGGCCCGATTGTAGGCGGCGAGCGCCCCCGTCAACTCGTCGAGCAGATCGAGCGTCCCGCCGAGGTTGAGCCAGCCGGCGAACATCTCCGGATTCAACCGGGTGGCTTCCCGATAGGAGATGGCTGCCTTGTGCGAGTCGCCGAGTTTGCTGCAGGCAACTCCGATGTTGAGCTGGGCGCTGGCGGAAGAGGGAAGGGCGGCGCACAAGGCGACGACCTCGGCGAGTTCGCCCGCTTCGAGGAGGGAATACGCAAGGTTGCAGACGAACTCCTCGCGCCCGGGGTCGGCCGCGACACACCGCCGTAAGCAGGCGACGGCCTCGGCCAGGTGTCCCGAGTCCTGGTACAGGTTGCCGCGGAAGAAGTTGAGCGTCGGGTCGGCGGGGCTGCGGGCCAGGCCGCGGTCGAGCCAGGCGGTGGCGGCGGCGATCTCCTGCCGTTGCAGGGCGGCGGTGGCGGCGCGGGTGGCGATCGTCCGGTGCAACGAGTCGGCCGCGGGCGAGGGATGGCGCTCCAGGAGCGCGGCGGCGTCGTCCGCGCGCCCCTCCGCGACGAGTTCGCGGGCGCGGGCGAGGTGGGGTGCGGCGGCGGGTAGGGAGGGCGGATGCGGTTTCATCGCCGGTCGAGATAGAACACGCGGAAAATCAAAGTGGCCAGCTCGGCTTCGCGGCCGGTGTGCCCGTGCCGTCCGAGTGCGTGGAGTCCGGGCGAGAAGGCCTGGTATCCGTCATTGCTCCACGTCGTTTCGTCCTCGGCCTGCGCGGTGGCGTGCAGGGGCGTGCTCATGTCAGACGGGGACAGCAAGAGGCTGGAGGCGGCGGTGCAGCTCGGCGGCGCCTTCGGCGAAGGCCCAGGCGACTTCACCGGCTTCGCGCATGGGGCGGGACGGATCGTCGAGAGCCAAGCGGACGCGGCGCTTTTCGGCGTCGAAGATCTCGGGCTTGGTCCGGCCTTCGAAGAGCAGGCGCTGCTCGGTGGTGCGGGTGCTGCGCCACTGCTCAAAGTGTTGGGCGGCGGTCTCGAAACGGCGGCGATTGGCGGCATTGGGCTCGGCGAGCGCGATCTCGTTGGCGAGGGCGGCGGTGAGCGAGAGCCGGAGGGCCTCGCTCATGGCGGCGCGGGCGCGGTCCAGCTCGGCGGCCATGGCGGCGCGGGCGCCTGGGCGCGGAGCGGTGGCGTGGCGGGCGGCGATTTCGGCGGCGAAATCGCGGGTCGGTCCGGCGGTGAGGGCGGCTGCGGCCTCGTCGTAGGTGGCGAAAGTTGTGCCGGCGATGGCGGCGCCGCGGTGCGATGTGTTCAAATATCGGACATGCGGGGCGCGGGCGATGTACCCCTCCACGATGCGCAGGTACCAGAGGTGGCGGGAGGGTACGGTGACCTCCCGCCGGGTGGTGCCGGGAAGGCGGTGGACCTGCTCGCTGTCCTGCCGGTTGCAGCCGAGGTCGGTGTAGAAGGTGTCGGCCGCGTGGGTGCGGCCGTCGTCGGCGATGGCGAAATCCTGGCCGACGAAGACGACACGGTCGCAGCCGAGGTAGGTGGCTAGGTTGAGGATGGTGGCCGAGACGGTGCCCTCGCCGAGGAGGGCCGGGGGCGGCGGCAGGCCGGCGGCGGTGCGTAGGCGCGCCAGCAGCAGGCTTTCGTCGGTAAGCCCGAAGAGGCGGCCAGCGAAGCGCCGGTGTACGCCGGGGTAGGCGAAGACGGGCGAGACGAGATGGCTGGCGCCCAGCGGCTGGCCGTCGTAACCGAGGTCCGTTGACGGAAACGGGTCGACGGTGACGGTGAGGTGCGGGGCGAGACCGTGGGCGGCGAGGGCGCGGAAGGAGGTGTTGCCGGTGACGATCAGCGCGTGCGGGGCGACGCGGCGGAGAAAGGGCAGGGCATCGTCGAGCGAGGGGCCGGCGGCGACCAGCACGAGGGGGGCGCCGGCGAAGGCCCCGGCAAGGGTGTCGATCCCGGGCGCGGCGAGGAAGGTGGGAAGGTTTGCGCAGGTGTTCTCCCAGCGCACGGGCGACAGGCGCAGGTCGGTGAGGACGTTCTGCCAGCGTTGCTGGATGCGCGCGAGGGTGGCGACGAGCAACGGCTGCCAGCGTGCTTCCGCGCCGGGATGGCGAGTGGGCAACAGGAGAGCGCGGGCGCCGTCGACCCACGCGAGTTCACGATTGAGCCGACGCAATACCGGGGCTTGTGGCGCGCCGATAGAGACGAAGACACGTGGGTCGGACAGCCAGGCTGAGAGGTCCTCGTGTGCCAGCCGGCCGGCGAGCGGGGCCGGTTCGGGCTCGATACACCAGAATAGGGTCTCGCGCGGGGCGCGGGCGAGCAGGGTGGCGGCAGAAGCGGGGCCGGGAAGACCGGTGAGGACGAGCAACACGCGCGTGCTGGCGGCGGCTTCGGCGAGGAAGGCGGGCGGCTCCTCCGGGGTGGAGGTGAGGGGCGCGGCGGGCGCGACGGATTCCAGAAGTCCAAGGACCTCCGGAAAGCGGGTCGCGAGTGCCCGCCGGTTCGGGGCGAGCAGGGGCATGGCAGGGATCGGCCGGCTCAGGCGGAGGCGAGCACGGGCGCGGGCGCCCGGCTGCCAGTGATCAGGCCCTCGGCGAGGCACTCGTTGATGTTGACCAAGGTGCGGATCTTTTCCGGGTCACCGTAGGCCAAGACCTCGATCGAAGTTTTGTGGACGAAGATGCTGAGCCGAAGCAGGTCGTTGCGCAGTGTGGGTTGGAGGGCGCAGCCGGGCTGTTCCCAATCGGCCTGGAACACGTCCCACACGCGCAGGTTGTAGCGGACGGCGGCGTCGAGCAGTTTGCTCTTCTCGACTTCGCTGGCGGAGGCGAGGACTTGGCGGTACTGGATGGCTGCCTTGCGGAGCACCTGCACCTCTACGTCGCGACCCTCAAGGGTTTCCTTCTGTATCTTTTTGTAGGTCTTGTGAGCGTTCATGGGTGTTGCGAATAAGTTCGTCCTCGTAGGCGATGAGCTTCCGGGTCGCTTTGAGCGCCTGGTAGTAGCGATCCTCAAGGATCAGTTCTCCGATCTCGTCGATCAAGGGAGTGACACTGGGGACGGCGGCGGAGAGCATGCGCACGAGCTCCCAGAAAGTCTTGTGATGGGAGGAAAGGTTGGCCGGCTCGAAGTACATCAACTGGACGACGTAGTAGATCTTTTTGCAGATCGTGTCGGCCTGGCGTTCGGAGAGAATGTCCTTCTGCCGGAGGATCGGTACCTCGTTCTCGATGGTGAACTGGGTCAGGTGTTCACCGTTTTTCAGGAGCGCTCCGCCGAGCAGGATGATCTCGCGGGGCTTGAGGGTGATTTTGAGTGGCACGGCGATTCGGGGGTGTGCGTTGATCTCATCGTGCCGCCGGGGCGAAAGTTTAGGGGAAACTACCAGGTGTCCGTTCGGGGGCGGCGAGAATGACGGATACGGTGACCGGCGCCGGCGTCGGTGCAACCCGCGCGGTGGAATGACCAGAAATTCCGCAGACGACAGAAGCGGGGAACTCGCAGGCCGGGCATCTCCCGCACTGCGGTCTCCCCGTTTCTGTCGGTTCCAACTGTGCTTCTCAGAATGACGTGGGAGACCGGACACAAAAAAAAAGGAGCGGGCCGAAGCCCGCTCCTTGAAAACAATAGGTTGCCTGAACCGCGATTACTGGAGCAACCGGAGAACCGACTGGGAGGCCTGCGACGCGAGCGAGAGGGAATTGACGCCCAAGGATTGCTGCGTGTTGAGGGCCAAGAGGTTCGCGGCTTCCGCGTTCAGGTCGGCGTTGGTCAGGTTGTCCGCACCGGTCGTCAGGTTGTTCACCATGCTGTTGGTGAATTCCTGGCGAGTCGTGAGGACACCGAGGTTGGCGGAGAGCTTCTTCGACTCAGTGCGAAGCGTGCCTTCTGCCTTCTCGAGGTTGGCGATCGCCGCATCGACGTTGGCGTTCGTCGCGAAGCTGCCTGCAGCGGCAGCGATACCGAGACCGGTCGCCGTAGCGGTGAAGCCTTGGAGGTCGATCGTCGAACTACCGATCTTCTCGCCGAACTGGACCGTGAGCTTGTCATTACCCAAGAGATTGACGCCGTCGTAGCCGGAGTCGGCTGCCATTTGGTCGATCTGGGTACGGATGGTGTCGAACCGAGTGGCGAGAGCCGCGCGGTCGGCCACAGCCTGCGTGTCCGTTGTAGCGGTGGATAGCGCGCGGGCGTCGTTAGCGATACCTTTCGCCTGAGCGATCAGGCTCTTGAGACCTTTGATGCCAGCGTCCGCCGCCTTCACGGTCTGCACACCTTTCGAAATACCGTCCAACCGAGCGGTCAAATCGCCTGCGCGATTCTTCAGGGCTTCTGCCGTGAAATAGTTGGTCGGATTGTCGATCGGGCTGTTGACCTTCTTGCCGGTGCCCAAACGCGTCTGCGTCTGGTTCAGCAAGCTTGCAGTGTTCTGCAAGGAGATGAGGTTGGAGCGAATGCCAGCGCTAAGTGAGATGTCAGCCATGTGAGTATCCTTTCTGGATTGTTTGAGTGTTGTGAGCGCCCGGAATTTCTTGCCGGACGTGGGGTTGATCGGATCGGGGCAAAAAAAGTTTAGCGAGGGGCGGCGGAATTTTTCGGGATGCTCGGCTTGTGCGCAGGGAAGGGTAGGTAATGGACCCTAGGCCGAATCTTGGCCCGTCATCACTTCCCCGTGAGTCACCGCAGGGCGCATCTCAGCTTTTTATACAATCCGCTGCCCAATGTCGGGGCGTAAAGCCCCTCCCACAGTTCTCGCTGGTCTCGCGATGCCTGACCTTAGGCGGCCCCCTCATGTGATGACTGTGGGAGGGGCTTTATGCCCCGACGCCGGCGCGTGCCACGGGAAAGGCGACCACGGATCCCACTGATTTCCACGGATCGGAAGTCTCGAATCCGTGCCCATCTGTGACATCCGTGGTTCTTCCGGTTGTTCGTTTGGTTGCGGCTCTGCCGCGCTGTGTGAAGTCAGCTGCGCGCAACGCCGCCCTTGCGCCGAGCTCCGTTCTTGGCCTCTGTTGGCTCCGGCGTTCTGGTACCGCGCGGACTGGAGACGTGGGCGTATGGTCTGCTTCGCGTCGAAAGATTCGCTCCGGCACGCTTCTTGCGAACTATAGGCCCAGTCCTTGGAATCCCCTGTTTTCCGGCAGAATTTACCCCTCCCGAGGCAAATTCCGTCGGGCTCTTGTTCCCCCCTGTACCATGTTCGACAACGCAACCCTCTTCGTCACTGGCGGTACCGGCTCCTTCGGCCGGAAGTTTGTTCGGCACATCCTCGAACACTACCGACCGCGCAAAGTGATCCTCTACTCCCGCGACGAGCAGAAACACTACGACATGCAGCAGGAGTGTGATCACCCGGCGATGCGCTACTTCATTGGCGACGTGCGCGACCTGTCGCGCCTGACGCTGGGCATGCGTGAGGTCGACTACGTCGTCCACGCGGCTGCGATGAAGCACGTGCCCATCGCCGAGTACAACCCGATGGAGTGCGTGAAGACCAACATCGATGGCGCCAACAACGTGATCCGTGCCGCGCTGGACTGCGGAGTGAAGAAGGTGATCGCGCTTTCGACCGACAAGGCCGCGAATCCGATCAATCTCTACGGCGCCACCAAGCTCGTCTCCGACAAGCTTTTCACCGCCGCCAACAATCTCTCCGGCGATCGGCCGACGCGGTTCTCGGTGGTGCGCTACGGCAATGTCGTGGGTTCGCGCGGCTCGGTGGTTCCTTTCTTCCAGAAGTTGCTGCGCGAGGGCGCGGCGGAGATCCCGATCACCGATCCCCGCATGACGCGGTTCTGGATCACGCTCGACCAGGGGGTGGATTTTGTCGTGAAGAGCTTCGCACGGATGTTTGGCGGCGAGGTCTTTGTGCCGAAGATCCCATCGATGCGAATGACGGAACTCGCGGCTGCGCTGGCACCGAAGCTACCGCAGAAGATCGTGGGCATCCGGCCGGGCGAAAAGTTGCACGAGGTGATGTGCCCCAGCGAGTCCGCACACCTTACGGTCGAGTTTCCGGACCACTATGTGATCAAGCCGTCGATCCTCTTCACGCAGGCGCCCGACTACCAGCGCAACAAGCTCGGCGAGCGCGGCCAGCCTGTGCCCGACGGTTTCGAGTACAGCTCGGACAAGAACACGCAGTGGCTCGATGCGAAGCAACTGCATGAGCTGCTGAAGAGTTAAAATCCTCGCAGGCAG
Organism: Verrucomicrobiota bacterium; assembly: GCA_019136515.1. Taxonomy (GTDB): domain Bacteria; phylum Verrucomicrobiota; class Verrucomicrobiia; order Opitutales; family Opitutaceae; genus CAJCBL01. The sequence goes on along the minus strand of JAGVUB010000112.1, from coordinate 71,782 downwards.
CGACGCCTGCGCCACCTTGGGGCAGGGCACGGAGCCTGCCCTCCCCGCCCCCGAACGTCAGAAGGTCCGCAATCCGCATTCCGTCTTCAGCAATTCCGAGATGCTTCCCTACGCCCGACAGAACGTCAGCGAGGAGGATGTTGCCGCCGTCGCGGCGGTCCTGCGTTCCGACTTCCTGACGCAGGGACCGGCGATTCCGCGCTTCGAAGCTCGGGTGGCGGAGATTTGCGGAGCGAAACACGCGGTGGCGGTGAGCAGCGCCACCGCCGGGCTGCATCTGGCCGCCCTCGCGCTCGGACTCGGGCCGGGCCGTGCGCTCTGGACTTCGCCCAACACCTTCGTCGCGTCCGCCAACTGCGCGCGCTACTGCGGGGCCGACGTCGACTTCGTCGATGTCGAGCCGGACTCGGGCAATCTCTCCGTCGCCGCGCTTGCGGCGAAACTCGAACAGGCCGCCGCCGCGAACCGGCTGCCCGCCGTCCTCGTGCCCGTGCATTTTGCCGGCCTGCCGTGCGACCTAGCCGAGACCGCCGCCCTTGCGCGCCGGTACGGCGTGGCCGTGATCGAGGATGCCGCCCACGCCATCGGGGCGACCTACCGCGACGGGCCGGTGGGCGACGGCCGTTTCTCGGATTGCACCGTCCTCAGTTTCCACGCTGTGAAGACCGTCACCACCGGTGAAGGCGGGATGGTCCTCACCAATCGCGACGATCTCGCCGCGCACCTGCGCCGTCTGCGCACCCATGGCATCACACGCGAACCCGCCGAGCTGACCGCGGTGCCCGCCGGACCGTGGAGCTACGAGCAGGTGGAACTCGGATACCACTACCGGCTCACCGACATCCAGGCCGCGCTCGGCTGGTCGCAATTGGATCGGCTCCCGGAATTTCTCCGGCGCCGCCGGGAACTAGCCGCGCGTTACGACTGCCTCCTTGCCGAGTTGCCCGTCCACCTGCCGGCCCGGCGCGCCGACCGCGAATCGGGCTGGCATCTCTACCCGGTCGTGCTCGACGAGGCCCGCGGTGCGCGCAATCGCTCCGATGTGTTCGCCGCGCTGCGCGCCGCCGGGATCGGCGTGAACGTCCACTACATCCCGGTTCATCTCCAGCCGTACTATCGGAAGCTTGGATTCAAGCCCGGCGATTTCCCGGTGGCCGAGGCGCGCTATGCGGCGGCGCTCACGCTGCCGCTCTACTACGGGCTCACCGATGCGCAGCAGGACGAGGTCGTCGCGGCGCTGCACGTGGCGCTGGCCCCGGAGGGCACGGCATGAGGAAGCCAATCGCGTGGCGGGCCGAACGACTGCGTCGTCCGGCTACTCCGGAAGCCCGCAGCGTAGCTGGACGGCGAAGCCGTTCAGCATTCTCCCGTAGCGGAAGGCCTTGCCTTCCGGACGGCGCGCAAAGCGCGCCGCTACCATCCTTCCAGCGGCCCTTGCGCGTCGCGGTAGACGCCGAGCAGGTCCTCGATGGTGTGGACGTCGGTCGTGCCGGCGCGCGGGTCGTCGAACTTGTGGGCGTACTCGAGCACCTTCCACGGGTTGCCGTAGTTGCCCAGCCGCGCGGCAGTCTGCGCCCAGGCGGCGTAGGGCACGGAGAGCGCTTCGCCCTTCTCGAGGGCGAGCTCGACGGCACGGTCGATCACCTCGGGCGCGCAGCTCGGAAGGTTGATGTTGAAGTTCACATGCACGTCGCACGGGAAGTGCGCGACGATGTGCTGGAAGACGGGCACCGAGGGCACGTTGTCGGCGGCGAGCGCATCGGGGCGGCGCAGCACGGTGGCGCCGTAGTCGCGGGCGACGCGGGCGATGAGTTCGCTCTCGGTGGAGACGACGATCTCGTCGACGAGCTTGGCGCGGCGCAGGATCTCGATGCCGAGGCCGACGAGCGGTTTGCCCGCGAACGGCAGCAGGTTTTTGTACGGCAGCCGCTTGCTGCCCAGGCGCGCGATGATCGAGCCGACGACGTGCATGCCGGGAGTCTGGAGCGAATCGGATCGCCGCGGCAACAACGGGTTGTGACGATGTGGCGTGGGTCTCCAGATCCATGGCTGGAGTTTGTCGTCCGCGCACCGGTGTCGCCGACCCCATGTGATGTCGGAGCACGGACACGGGTCGGGAGACCCGTGCCACGGGGAGGGCGGCCATGACACCGCTGCTCATCCGCTGCGAAGCTTCGGCGGTGCTCGGCTCCGGCCACGTGATGCGCTGTCTCGCGCTCGCCGAGGAATGGATGCGGCGCGGTGGGCGCGCCGTCTTCGCGATGGTCGAGCCCGAGGCGGCGATCGCGGCCCGCCTTTGCGCGGCCGGAGCGACGATCGAAAAGTTGCCGGTTACTCCTGGATCGACGGCCGATGCTGCTGCCACCGCGGCCCTCGCCCAACGGCTTGGGGTGCGGTGGGTTGTCCTCGACGGACCGATGTTCGGAGCGGGCTGGGAGGCAGCGTGGCCGGCGGAAGGCGCGCTCCTGCGCATCGACGACAACGGACTGGCGCGCGCTTTCCGCGCCGATCTGGTGCTGAACCAGAACCTCGGCGCGGCGACGTCGGACTATCCGGCGAGGCGCGCCTCGTGCCGGATGCTCCTTGGTCCGAGCTATGCGTTGTTGCGGCCCGAGTTCATGGCGGTGGCTGATCGTGGGTCGGTTCGCGGCTCGCGACTTGTCGTGACGTTGGGCGGATCTGATCCGGCCTGCGCCACCGAGCGTGTGCTTGAGGCGCTGCTGCGGCCGGAGACGCAGACGGTGGACGCGGATTTCGTCATCGGGGCCGCCAATCCGCGGCGGGCGGCGCTGACGGCTGCGATCGACGTCCACTCGCCCCGACTCGAATCCGTAGTGGCGCCGGCCGACTTACCGCGGCGTTTTGCCGCGGCGCCGCTGGCGGTGACGGCTGGTGGCACGACCATCTACGAACTGGCGCTTCTGCACACCCCGATGCTGCTTCTGTGCACCGCCGATAACCAGCGGCGCACGTGCGTGAACTTCGCGGCGGCCGGTGCCGCCCGGTATGTGGGCTGGCATGCCGAGGTTGCGTCGGCCGAGTTGGCGCGAGTGCTCGTGTCGATGTTGACCGATGGACCGAGCCGTGACGGCTGCGCGGCGTCGGCTGCGCGGTTGGTGGACGGCCACGGCGCCGGCCGCGTGGTCGATGTGATGTGCGGAGGAGCGGTATGAACGTCGCCATTCTCAGTGCCTCGAGGAAAGTGTGGCTCGTGCAGGCGTTCCAGCGTGCGCTCGCCGCGACCGGCGGCGGCCGCGTGTGGGCGCTCGATTGCGACCGGCATGCGGCCGCGCTTCAGGCGGCGGACGCGGCCGAGCTTTCGCCCCGCAGCGATGCGCCGGAGTTTGTCGACTGGCTGCTCCTGTGGTGCCGACGCGAACGGATCTCTCTCGTGGTGCCCACGCGCGATGCGGAGCTTCCGGTGTTGGCGGCCGCGGCGGAGCGGTTCTTCCGTGCGGGGGTGCGCGTGGTCGTGAGCCCGCCTGACGCGGTGGCCGAATGTCAGGACAAGCGGCGCTTCGCCGCCGCGTGCGCCGCACTTGGTTGTGGCACGCCGCACGAGTATGCCGATCCGGCGTCGGCGCAGTTCCCCGCGTTCGTGAAGCCGCGCGTCGGCCAAGCCGGCCGCGGAACGGCGCGGATCGATTCGGCTGAGGCGTTGGCCCGCCGCGGTTTCGATCCCGCGAGCGAGGTTCTGCAGGAGTTCGTGTCCGATCCGGAGTTCACAATCGATGTCTTCATCGACTGGGACGGACGGCTGCTTTCGGCGGTGCCGCGGCGGCGCGTGCGGGTCGTCGACGGCGAATCGGTGGTCGGCTGCACGGTGCGTGACGAAGTGATGGCCGCGGCGGCGGGGCGGCTGGCGCAGCGGCTCGGCCTGCGGGCGCACGTGACCGTGCAGGCGTTCCGCGGGTCGGACCGGATCCGTTTCATCGAGGTGAATCCGCGGTTCGGCGGCGGAGCGGCGCTGGGTTTCGCGGCGGGCTGCCCGACGCCGGAGTGGCTGGTGCGCCTCGCACGCGGAGAGCGGATCGAGCCGCAGTTGGAGCGCCACGAGGCGGGGCTGTGGATGTTCCGGCACACGGCCGACCTGTTCCGCCGTGAGGAGGAACTAATGCTGCCGCGGATCCATGACGGTAATACGGAAGCCGCCCAACCATGAACCCACGAGAAACCATTGCTCCGAGCGGCGCCTCCGATGACCGCACCAAGGCCGCTCCCTCAATCGTTCCGGCGCTGATCCGGGATCCCGAATTCGGTTACACGAAGGTCGAGCCGGCTCCGAACAGTGGTGCGCTGCGGGACTTCTACCGTGAACACTATCTGGCGCTGCTCGGCGACGGTGGCCGCAGTCGGGCGATGACGCTGCCACCACACACGCCGGAGTCCCTGGCCGAAGAAGCGGAGTGGCGACGGCAGACGTTGTTTGCCGACATTGTCGACGGCCTGCACCGTTGGGCGCCGGGGCGACGGGTCCTTGATGTCGGCTGTGCCGGCGGCGATCTGTTGGACTATCTGCGTGAGCAGGCCTACACGCCGGTTGGAATCGAACCTTCCGCGGAGATGGTCGAGGCGCTGCGCCGCCGTGGCCATGAGGCGCACGTGGGTTTCTTCGAGGAGTACGCCCGCGCGCCGAACACGGGCGGAAGGCATGATGCGATCGTGTTTCTGAACGTCCTCGAACATGTGGCCGATCCGAAGGCCACGCTCGAGCAGGCGCACCGGTTGCTGGCTCCGGGTGGAGTTCTCGTGGTGCGGGTGCCGAACGACTTCAGCGAATTGCAGAAAGCTGCGCTCGCCGCCTGCGGACTTCCGAATCCGTGGTGGGTGTGCGTGCCGGACCATCTCAGCTATTTCAGTCGGTCGAGTCTCGAAGCACTCCTGGGCGCCACGGGATTCGAGGTGCTCGAGTGTACCGCGGACTTCCCGATGGAGTTGTTCCTATTGATGGGCGAGGACTACGTCTCCGATCCGCTGACCGGTCGCCAAGTGCATGCCCGGCGCCGGCGCATGGAGTTGCGGCTTCCGGCGGAGCTTCGGCGCACCATGTATCGGGCGCTCGCCGGTGCCGACATCGGAAGAAATCTCCTGGTCTTCGCCCAGAAACGATCTGCGGAGCACGACAGTGTCCCGCACCCGCACGAGAACGAGGGACTGTGAACATGCGCGCCGTGCTCTTCGACCTCGACCAGACGCTGTACCCCGAAGCCGACTTCGTGCGCGGCGGTTTCCGCGCGGTGGCGGCGCATCTCGCGTCGCGGTGCGGCGGCACGGCCGGGGCGCTCGCCGAGGAGATGGACTCGATCCTGAGGCGCGAAGGGCGCGGGCGAGTCTTCGATGTGCTGCTCGCCCGCCACGGCTGGTCGGAACACGTGGCGCTCGAGACCTTGTTGCACCTTTACCGCACGCATGTGCCCGAGCTTCGGATGCATGCCGATGCCGCGGAGCTGCTGGCCACGCTGACGGTGCCGCTCGGACTCGTGACCGACGGACATCCCACAGCGCAGCATCACAAGATTGCGGCGCTCGGGCTGGCGTCGCGTTTTGCGGCGGTTGTCTGCACGGCCGACATCGGTGCGCAGGCCGCCAAGCCGGCGGCGACGGGATTTCGGGTCTGCCTGGAACGCCTCGGGGTGGCCGCAACGGATGCGGTTTATGTCGGGGACGATCCGGCGAAGGATTTCGCGGCACCGCGGGCGCTGGGCATGCGCACGGTGCGCGTGGTGCGGCAGATCGAGAGCGGTTTCGGCTGGGTTAGCGTTGGTGTGGCTACCGAGGCCGACCTGGTCGTTGCCGATCTGCGAGAAGCGAAGAGTTTCCTCACACAATGAACGAGATCGTCATCAATGGTTGTCGGATCGGCCCGGGGCAGCCCGCGTACGTGATCGCGGAGGTCTCGGCCAACCACAACGGCAAGCTGGAACGCGCGATGGAGATCGTGCGGGCGGCCAAGGCGGCCGGCGCCGACGCCGTGAAGCTCCAGACCTACACGCCCGACACGATCACGCTGAAGAGCGACTCGCCGCTCTTCCGCCATGGCGGCGAGGGCCTGTGGGCGAACCGCGATCTCTATTCGCTCTACCAGGAGGCGTATACTCCGTGGGAGTGGCACCCGCAGCTCAAGGCGCTCGCCGATGAGATCGGCCTCACGTTGTTCTCCACGCCGTTCGACCACTCGGCGGTGGACTTCCTCGAGAAACTCGTGGTGCCGGCCTACAAGATCGCGTCGTTCGAGCTGGTCGACATCCCGCTCATCCAGAAGGTGGCGAAGACCGGCAAACCGCTGATCCTCTCCACCGGCATGGGCACGCTGGAGGAGATTGCGGAGGCGGTGAACGCCTTCAAGGCGGCGGGAGGCAAGGAGCTCGCGCTGCTCAAGTGCACGAGTGCGTATCCGTCGCCTCCGGAGACGATGAACCTGCGAACGATGCGGGATCTGCACAACCGCTTCAATGTGCCCTCGGGGCTTTCGGACCACTCGATGGGCCACACCGTCGCCGTGGCCGCGGTTGCGCTGGGCGGGACGATCATCGAGAAGCACTTCACGCTCAGCCGCAACGATCCGGGGCCGGACAGCGCCTTCTCGATGGAGCCGGCGGAGTTCCGGGCGATGGTCGACGCGATCCGCCTGACCGAGTCCGCGCTCGGTGGCATCCACTATGAACCGACGCCCGCCGAGGCCGAGAGCCGTCGCTTCCGCCGCTCGCTCTTTGTGACGCGCGACATGAAGGCCGGTGAAACGTTCACCCCCGACAATGTCCGCTCGGTGCGGCCGGCCGCCGGGCTGCCCCCGAAACATCAGCCCGAGATTCTCGGCAAGGCCGCCACCCGTGACATCCCCGCCGGTACACCGTTGGAGTGGGGGATGGTGCAGCAGACAGGCGGGGCTCCTACTCGGAGAGCCGGTTGCTAGCCGGCTTCCCTTGGGCCACCACCGAAAACGGACTCGTCACAAGGCGAACCACCGTGGGCGTTATGGCAGAACCTTGAGCCCGGCTGCCTGCGCAACGGCACGCTGGCGCGAGTCGAAGGTAAGAAAGATCCGGGATCTCGTCGCCACTGCCGCCGCCACGTTGAGCAAATCCATTCCGCGCACGCCGAGTTTCATGGTGTGTGCAGCCCCGAGTCGTTCTGCGACGGACATCGCTTCACTCCACGGCAAAGGGAGGGATACCAGATTTCCGGAAGTGAGGTCGGTGTCGATTTGGGCGAGCGCCGCGCTGGTCTCGGCCTCGGTGACAGGGACGAGACTGGTCTTCGTCCGGAAGACCGCGAGGCGGAGGGCGTTGCGCAGTTCGTGCCGCTGCAGGGCAGTGAGGGCGAGCGGTCGCCGCTGGCCTTTGACGTAGGTCACTGCCGCGGCCGTGTTCGTGTCACGGAGATAGAGCGACACCAGGAACGAGGCGTCAGCGTAGGTCATCGCGATCAGCCGAAAGCAGTTCTGCCAAGTTCAAAGCCGCGCGTTCGGGTTGTGTCGCCAAGCGGCTCTCCAGGTCGGACCACGGACGTTTGGTTGCCGGGGCGGAAGGCGGCGGGCCCAAGGTCGCGACGATCTTGCGCCGGGAGGTGATGGCGATGGTCTCGCCGTCCTTCACCGCCTTGAGGAGAGTGGGAAAGGCGAGGCGGATTTCGCGGACCGAAGCGGTCTTCATGGTGAAACATAAATGTTGCACCATCAGGTGGTGTCAAGTTGTGGCGGGGCGACTGACGCCCACCGCCAGTCGAAGGTTCATGGAAGACCGGCACCACAACGTCCCCCAGCGCCTCGCTGGCGTGGTGGATGGGAGCGTGACGCTGTGCAACGGTGGATCCGGCTGTGCCGTCGCTCGCACGATCTTTATCGTTCGCCATGAGGGGTTTGCCAACGGGTACCGTCTCCGGCATGCTTCTTGCGATAAGTTGGACGAAACAGTGATTCCCTCCCAAACTCCGGCAGGTTTTACCCCTTCGGCAGAACAAATTGCCGGAGCGTAGCGGCAGCGTTATTCCGTCCCATGCGTGCAACCCCAACTACCCCTATGATAGCCAGTTCGGGCTGGAATGGAGCGGTGTGCACTTCTGAGGGTTCAGCAGTAGGGACGGAGACGACGAATAATACGCTCCGTGCGAACCCACGGATTGCGATCTGGTGCCCGAGCGGGCGCGCCAAGCTGCCGCTTGCGGCGCGGATTTGCGCTCGTGAGTTTCCGGCGGATTTGGTGGTTTGGAGCTGCGATACGCCGAATCCCACGCCACCGGAAGTGGCGATTGACGGTTGGCTTGTGTTGTGCCCCGACGAGCCGCCACCGCCGCCAGTGTGGCGTAGCCAGGTGGGCGGCACGTGGGCGGTGTTTCCCGGCAGTGCGGCGAACTGGACCGAACGAGCCAAGGCCGCGACAGAGGCGTGGTCGCCTGACGTTGTTCTCAGTGATTTGCTGCGTGAGGAGACTGAGCACCCGATACTCTCCAGTTGGCTGAAGGAACGCGACCTCGTCTGGCTTCCGGCTTGGGGTGGATTGATCAAGCCGATTGGACGCCAGTTGCCGTTCGCCGTCGTGATCGACGCGAATGAAGACGAGGGAGTTGGGCGAGTGCTTGGCGAATCTTGTGCCCAAGCGAATCATGGCAAGGTGGTGCTGCTTCAACCAAGCGAGGACAATGGGGCACTGCCGGCTGCGACGACGTTGGTGCCATTTTTGTGCGATCCAGTTTTGCAGGGCGTGACGATTCGCCATGCCGCTTTGGCAGGTTCCAACTGTGTTGTATTCGGCCGTAGTCCGGCTCCAGCGCGGCGGCGAGTTTGCGGCGCTGAAACGAAGACCATTGAGTTCCCACGGTCCGACGGACGGATTCGCGAGCCGATGCAAGAACTTCAAGCGGCATTACTCCAGCCGCCCGGAAAGGTGCGCGAGGCTCCGCTAGCTGCTTGGGGCGACTGGGCCCGTAGCTGGATGGGGCTGCGTGAGTGCGGGCCCGATGCGATGGTTGGCGCGGAACGGGAGGGCGCGATCTTCCGCTGGCTTGGTGCTCCGCTCAAGCTAGAGGGTGCTGATGCTGAACGATGGAGCACGGTGCGCTGGATGCTCGCGGAACCGCGGAGATCTGTTCCGTACTCCCTTCGCACGCTGGTCGGCGATGAGGGACCGGTGCAGTTGGTCGAGTTTCTTCGACGGCCGCTCAATCCGGCGTGGCTCGAGTGTTTTGCTCGCTGCACAGCGGCCATACCGACATGGACAGAACGGTGTGAACACGCGGTTTTTGGTGCCACGGTCGGCGCCGGAACTCGTGCCGATTTACTCGTACGGATTGCCGAAGGGTGTTTCCACGGTGTTGCATGGGGGTTCAGTTTCGACTGGAGACGAGGCCCCGTGGAAACGGCGTTGCGCTTGGTCCGTGACGCACGGGCGATAGGCGCCCGGGAGCCGCGGTTGGTGGAGTTCGAGAGCACGCTGCTTGCTGCGCTAGGACGTTTTCGTGAGGCCGCTGATGCCGCGCCCGACGGGCGCGGGACCGCCGAGGCTGGATGGACCGGGCTGTTACAACTCATGCCTGCGTTCGAGGGGCATGCTCCGTTGCCAGAACAGGTCGAGGAGGTTCGGACGTGGGTGCGGAGTTGCTTCGCCACGGCTTTGGCCAACGGAGCGGTGAACGGGATCGCTTTGCACGGATCGGTACTGCTGGCTGCATACGAAGGCGACGTCGCACGCGCGATCCTTGCAGCGGAAACGGCGCGGGCCCGGCGGGGTGCTGTTTTGGCCGACCTTACCTTGGCAGCGATCCATGCTTGGTTTGTGGGCGACGAAACAACGGCGCAGCGTTGTTTGGCGGCCGAGACGGAATGGCCGGATTGGCCTACATTGCAGCGAGTCTATTTCGCGGCGGCGCACGCGTTGTTTGGCGATGCGCAACGGGCGGTCTGCATCTTCCGAGGGATGGAGGCGGAGGCAGCGACCCTATTCAGCCGCGTGGAGGGGCCGAGTTTTCGGTGGCAGGTGCTGGCTGCATCGTTACGAGCGCTGGGCGACGAACGCCAAGCCGTGATGTTTGCCCAGGCAGGGAAGGAACTGCACCCTTACGGGGCTTTGCGCAACGCGCGTGTCGAAGCCGTTCGCCTTCGAGCCGAACGCGGAGCGCTCCCAAGTTTCATCTCCCCAACCAACCTGAATCGCGGCTACCGCGAGCCCCTACGGCCGCCGCCCGCTACAACGGAGGAATATCGATGAGCAAGACGCCACGAACCGTGATCCAAGTGCCGATCAAGCACCGCTCAAGCGAGCGGGTGCCGAACAAGAACTTCTACCCGTTGCACGGTCGGCCCCTGAGCCACTGGGTGCTGAACGAGATGGTCCGTCACTGCCCGCCTGAATGGGACCTTTTCGTGGATAGCGAAAACGAGGAAGTGTTCTCGCGCCTCAGCACAGAGCAGCGTGCCCGCTTCCGCTTCCACCAACGCCCGGAATGGTACGCCAGCAACGAGGCCAATGGGAACCATCTGCTCCAGCAGTTCGTGAGCATCCATCCCGACTACGATTTCTATGTGCAGGTGTATGTGACCGCGGTGCTCTTGCGTGGACCGACCATCGTCAACGCGATCAAGGCACTGCAGGCGTCGCCCGCGAACGACTCGGTGCTCCTGGCGACCGAGGAGACTGGGTTCATCTGGTTCCGGGGAGAACCGGTAAACTACCAGCCGCGCGTTCCGGCCGGACTGCGGCGCTCACAGGACATTCGGTACGTAAAGGAGACGACCGGACTCTATGGGGTGAACCGCGAGGTGGCGCTTGTTACCGGATGCCGCGTCGGCGAACGGCCGCTGTTTTTTATGGTGCCCAAACTGCAAGGAATCGACATCGACACGCTCGAGGATCTGCAAATTGCAGAAAGGCTGTTCGACGAACGCCGACGTGAGGCCGGGGAAGTTGCTGGATGAACACACCCATTTCCCCCGCGCCCCGGCTGGACGATCCAACGCTGGCCGATTGCGTCGAGATGCTGGCGCGCTACCAACGGTTGGTCGACCGCGATCGCCCCGCCCTGGTAGCGCTCGGTGGCTGCTGCCGCGACGAGACCGTATTTTGCTTGGGGAACGGGCCTTCGCTGGCCCGCCAAGATCCACGGCTGCTGACCGGATCGAATGTGATTGCGACGAACCACGGCCATCGCTTCTTGCGCGGAGTGGCGCCGCGGCGTCACTGGAATCTGGTAACCGACACGGTGCGGCTTAGCGAGGTTGCGCCGGAACTGGAGGTGAGTCGGCAGCCGACTTTTCACGCCCCCTACCGCCTTACGGCGGAATGGCTCGAACTCGCCGAACGGCATCCCATGTTCCACGTACTGCCGACGACACAGTACGTGCGCTGGACTCCCGCGGGCTGGGAACTCGCCGCGCGCGACACCCCGTTGTGCGCGTTCAGACTGCCGGATGAACTCGAACATTGTGGATTCAGTGTGATTTTCGCGGCGATCGAGCTGGCGGTCCATTTTGGTGCCCGGACGATCGTACTGCTGGGGGTCGACATGGACTATGGTGGCCCGCAATCGCATTTTGCGCCGGGCGTGGTGCATCTCAACGCGCATTACAATTACGATACCCACGCCCGTTCGGCATTCGTCCATTTCCGCCGCGTTCTGGAAACAAGGGGCATCCGGTTGCTGAACGCGACCGACGGCGGCCGAGTCGATACGCTGGAGCGCATCTCGTTGGCCGATGCCGTCACACTCTCCGAACTGCGCGCTGCTAAGGCGAATATCCTGAAGAACACGCACGAGCTCACGATGTGGCGGGCGCAGGCGTTGGTAGCCCAGGTGCCGGCGGGCCGGCCGGTGGTGCTGTGGGGGGCGAACAGCCTTTCGGTGGCGGTGGGCGACTTGTTGGCGGAACGCGGGGTCAAACCCTATGCCGTGGTCGATCGCTGTGCCGGTGAAGCGGAGACGCCCGCTGCTTTCGCGTCGCGGCTTGCGACTGAGCCTCCGTCCCTCCCACCATTCTATGTCGTGTGTTCCCGCACCGCTCGCGACGCCATCATCGCCGATCTGACCCAAGCCGGCGTGAACGGAGTCGAGAACGTGGCCGTACTGCCGGATTTCCCCCCGCTCGGAGCGGCCTAGCGCTAAATGATCACTCTATCAGACTATGAATGATTCAAACATCGTCGCGATTGTGACTCCCGATTTTGTTGGACCGATTCGCAACGGAGGCGTCGGAACGGCCGCGTATTGGTTGGCTCGGCAACTGACTGCGGCCGGCTGCGTTGTCGAGGTGGTCTACACGGGGCCGCTGGAGACAGGGACTGCCGAATCATGGGAACGTCATTTCCCGAAACGCTGTGGATTCCGGTTTGTCTGCTTGAGCGAATGGATCGGCCGGGCGGCTCTTTCGGTGGCGGGCCTGCGCCTCTTTCCCGAGGCGGAGAACCTGCGTCTTTCCCTCCACGTTCTCGAATACCTGAAACGAAGCAGATATTCCGCGATCTATTTCCAAGACTATCTTGGGCACGGTTTCCGCACCCTACAGTATAAACGGGCCGGACTTGGTTTTCAGGACACCCCCTGCGTGCTCACGCTGCACTCCTCGCAACGGTGGATCCGCGAAGGGATGGCGCGGTTGCCGCAGGGATTCCCGGCTGTCGAACTCGATTTTCAGGAGCGAGAATGCGCACGACTCGCGGATCAGATCGTCGCGCCGTCGCGCCATATGGCGGAATGGGCCGTCGACCGCTGGGGGCTTGCGCGTGACCGTATCACGGTCGTTCCGTACTGCTTCGATGAAGAGGCAGGTCCACGCCGTCGCTGCTGTCGGGTCTTCCACGGATTCAGACACCTCGTGTTCTTCGGACGTCTCGAGACCCGCAAAGGGCTCCATTTCGTTTTGCAGGCGTTGCAGCAGAGCCGGACTTTGCGCGACGGGCTCAAAAGAGTGACCTTCCTTGGCAAGAACGGAAGCGTTGCGGCAGGGGCGAGTCAGGTGGTGATTCCGCAGATGCTAAAGGGGACACATTACAGCTGGGAAATTATCGACGACAAGGACGCCCATCAAGCGTGGGCTTGGATGAGACGGCAGAAAGACATCTTGGTCGTCGCCCCCAGCACGATGGACAATTTGCCCTTCTCCATTATCGAGCTGTTTGCCAATCAAGTGCCATTTGTGACAACGGACGCCGGCGGCATCCCCGAGATTGTTGGGCGCGCCAATCGCCATCTGCTCGCCCCGGTTTCGGCTCGCGGAGTACGCGAGTGCCTCGATCGAGTGGTCGGTACGGGCCAACTGAAGATCGACTTCCGCTCGGGTTTTGACGCGGTGCGAACGAATGCCGCCAACGTGCGGTTTCATCGTTCACTTGTGAACGTTCGGGCCTTGGCGCCGTTTCAACCTCCGGAGAAAAGAACGAGGCCTGATGCGGGCCCGGCTGTCTCAGTGATCGTGCCCCACTTCAATTCGACCGGCTACCTCGATCAGGCGCTGCGAAGCCTGCAAAATCAGATCATCACGGAGGCCTTCGAAGTGATCGTTGTGGACGATTGTTCCTCGGATCCGGTCGAGCGGGAACGTTTTAGTGCAATGGCCGCGAAGTACGATCGGAGTGTCTTTAGGTTCGTGTCCGTTGCCAGGAACCGGGGCCCTGGGGCCGCGAGGAACCACGGCAGTCGGCTCGCCCGGGGAAGGTATCTCGCTTTTCTCGATGCGGACAACGAGGCGGAGCCGGCCATGCTGTCGACCATGCTGCGTGCTATCGAGAGCAGCGGGTATGATAGTCTGAGCTGTTTCTCGAAGGTGATCGTTCAGGAGGATCGTGGCCGGCCGCGCCCCCTTGCGGTGAAGAATGCCACCCTCCTGTACTCGCCGCTGGGCGCCTGCCTTGAGACCGGGTTCCTGACCAATATCTTCGGCGATACCTGTTCGATCGTGCGCAAACGCGTTTTTGTGGAGATGGGAGGCTTTGCGGAATGTCCCGCTCCGATCGAGGACTGGGACCTTTGGGCTCGGTTGTCCCTGTCGGGGCGGTTGCACGGAATTATTCCGGAGCCGTTGTTCCTGTATCGCCAGCAGCAGCATTCCTATTCGCAGAGCGAAAATACCCAGATCGCGAGCAAGCTCCAAATACTGCAAACCTATCGAGCCCATCAACGGAGCGAAGCGTTGGACTGGGGCAGTGTTTGTGCTGCTGTGGTCGGCGCGCAAAGCTCAGCTTCTACGCCGCTGGAAGGCGGAGGCTCGATGGCCAACTCGATCTACAATCTCTTCGCCAATTCTCCCGAACGGGAATTGCAGCGGTTCCTTTTCCCCACGAAGCGAGGATTATCGGATGGTCTTTCCGATGTGCAGACCATGCGCCGGCGCCTCGAGCCTTTGCTGGCGCAGTGGGAACAGTCCCAGCCGCGAGTATACATCTATGGTGCGGGTGCGCACACCAAGGTGCTTCTTGGCATTCTGCCTTCTCTCGCCCGCTGGGTCCGGGGCTATATCGACCAGCGAAAACTGAGGCGTTTTCTCGGCCGCCCCTGTTTGCTTCCCGAGCAGATCGATCAGTCGCAGGTCGATGTCGTCATCTACTCGTCCAAGGCAAGTGAGCGGCAGATGTACGCCCGCTTGGCTCATCTGCCCCTCTCCCACGTGCTGATCTATAACTCACTTCCCAAATAGGTGAAACCTCATGAACAAATCTGAGATGCAGCCAATGATAAGCGCCCCGCATTCCGGGGTGATTCAGGAAATCTCCATCGCTGGTTCGGAAAAGCCGTTTGTGGTGCTCCCGCGGGCATCGGAGCAACTGCGTGCTCCCATGCACACCGTTTTTCGCGACGGGCTGCTGCAAGAACCTTTGGAGGCGTACGTGGCAAGAGATTTGGCGCCGCTGCCGATTACCGCCGATCGCGAGGGGTATCAAGGCGACCGGCACTTCGATTGGTGGTGCGGCGGCCTCGGGGATGCCTTGGCCGTGGCGCAAGCCTGTGCTCGATGGGGCGTGCGGTTGGATCCGGGGACGCGAGTGATGGAACTGGGTTGTGCCTCCGGGCGGGTGCTGCGGCATTTCGCGACCCAGTTCAAGGGGCTCGACGTGTGGGGGGCCGATATCTCGCTCCGGCACGCCGAGTGGGTTCGCTTGCATCTCTCGCCGCAGATCAAGGTTTTCCAGAACACGACGCTGCCGCATCTTCCCCTCGAGGACAACTCCTGCGCCGTTGTCTGCGCTTTTTCCGTCTTCACGCATATCGACGAGCTCGAGCTGGCTTGGATTGCGGAGCTGCGCCGTGTTTTGCGGCCGGGTGGCATTGCCTACCTCACTATCCACAGCGAGACCACCTGGCAGCAGATGCAGCCGGGATGGCCGATCTACGACGCCCTGTTGTACGGCAAGGACAAGATTGTGGATTATCCGGTGACCCCGGAATTCCTCCGCGGGCCGCTACCCCGCGAGAAGACGGTCTTTAGGTGGAACA
The DNA here is from genome assembly GCA_019136515.1 of Verrucomicrobiota bacterium. GTDB lineage: Bacteria > Verrucomicrobiota > Verrucomicrobiia > Opitutales > Opitutaceae > CAJCBL01. The sequence goes on along the minus strand of JAGVUB010000112.1, from coordinate 56,365 downwards.
CCGTGAAGAGCTATAATACGAACGTCTTCCACATGGAGCGTTACATCTGGTCGGCATGGGGGCGGTTCATGGACATCCGCGAGATCATCACCCGCGGGCATTCCTACCAGGATGTCGTTGTTCTTCAAAAATAGGGTGCCGCCACCACTTCTTTCACCTAGATGCGATTCGAATTGTCGACGCTGCTCTATATCGGACAGGACGGCTTGTGCCCGAGTGGTGTGACGACATTCGGATGCAGCCTGCTGCAACAGGAGCCCACTGCTCGGATGTTGTTGCTGAATGCCGAACAAGCGCCGCTGATCGTGTCGGCGAATGATGTAGTGCGAATTGGGACCGTGCCCGGGGCGTTGAGCCATGATCCGGCAGCCGTCGCGCGTGCGATTTGTGGCATCGCTGCGCGGGCAGAGGGGCCATTGACCATCCTGCCGAACACCGGCGATACCCCTTGGGCGGCGACAGCGGAGTTCCTGCGCGAGGCGTCGCCGGAGTTGCGGGAGCGCGTGCGGGTGCTGGGTATCGTGCACAGCGACATGGAGACGCAGTACGCTCTGGCCGAGCGCTATCGTACGATCGCGCCGATCTGGATCGGCGTGAGTCGGCGGTGCGCGGCGGAACTGGGCCGGCGAGTCGGCGGGAGCGGCGCGACTGTCTACGAATTGCCGTACCCAATCGCGATTCCGCCGCCGGCACCGCGGCCTGCGGGCGGGCCGCTCCGGATCGCCTACGTTGGCCGCTTGGAGGAGCCGCAGAAACGCGTGTCGCGGCTGGTTCCGCTGTTTGCCGAGCTCGTCCGGCGCGGGGTGGATTTCGCGGCGACAGTCGTCGGCGACGGACCCGCCGCGGAGGACTTTGCTCGAGCGCTTTCGGAGGCCGGACCGGAGGTGCTCGCACGAGTGCGACGAACCGGAGCGCTCGGACGCGACGCCGTGGATGAGGTGTGGTGCAACAACGATGTGGCGTTGCTGGTCTCGGCCTTCGAAGGGATGCCACTGGCGATGCTGGAAGCCATGGCTGCCGGCGTGTGCCCGGTCGCGATGGCGATCGAATCGGGACTCGACGAACTCATCTGCGACAGAGCCGAGGGCCGCGTGGTGCCGCAGGGCGACGTTCCCGCCATGGCCGAGGTATTGGCCGAACTAGCGCTGGATCGTGCGCTGGTGCGGCGGCTGGGGGCGGGCGCGCGGCGCCGGGTGCAGGAGCGCTTTTCGCCCGAAGCTCATTTCTCAGCCTTTTCGGCAATCGTGGCCCAGTTGGCACGAACTGCGGCGCCGGACGCTTCGGTGCTTGCGCCCGATCCGACGGCGGCGGCGGTGCAACGAGTCGTCGATACAGCGGCCGCGAGCGGAAGGTCGGTGGCGATCTATGGCGCGGGCATGATCGGACGGAAAGTGGTCGATGCATGTTTCGCGCGGGGGCTGCGCGTTGGCGGTTGGTTCGACTCGGACCTAGCGCGGGCGGGAACGACGTACCGCGGTCTGATCTGCGAGGCGCCGGCTCGAGTTGTGGCGCAAGCGGAGTCGGTGTTCATCGCGGCCTCCCTGCAATTCGCCCCGGCGATGGCCGCGCGCATCGAGGCGGAGTTTTCCTCGGCCGGCCACGGGTGCCCGCCGATCATCGCGCCGCAGCCATGAACGCGACCGCCCAGTTCACCATCGCCATCGCCGCGCGAAACGCCGCTGCCACGATTGAGCGTGCCGTGCGCTCGGCGTGTGCTGAGAGCGGGTGTGAGCTGCTGCTGGTCGACGACCATTGCACGGACGACACCGTCGCGCGGGCGCGGGCGGTGGCGGGAGACCGGCTGCGGGTGGTCGAGGCGCCGGGTCCCGGCGGCGTGCCGGTCGCGCGCCAGGCGGGACTGGATGCGGTGGAGACGGAGTTCGCCGCATGGCTCGACGCCGACGACGAGTGGGTTTCGGGCCGGGCGGGGCGGCTGACGGAGGCGCTCCGGGCCGGGGCCGACGTGGCGACGGAGGCGATCGATCTGCACGATGGCGTGAGCGGGGCGTTTCTGCGGCGGCTGGAAATCCCGGATTTCGTCCGGCGGGAGGCGGTGCCGGCGCGGCTGTTCGAGCGCAATCATCTGCCGGGCGACACCCAGGTGTCCTTCCGGACTGGGGTCTTTCGGGCGGCCGGTGGCTACGATCCCGCGGTGTACGGGGTCGAGAGTTTCGATCTGCTGCTGCGCGCGGTGGCGAGGGGCGCCCGGTTCGATTTCGGCCGCGAGGCCGGTTATCGGATGCACGCGTATCCACAGAGCGTGTCGCGCAACCTGGCGCGGCAACGCGCGGCCTTGGCGGCCGCCTTGCGGAAGCATGACTATGAGACGGTGCGCGGGCTGTGCCGGGCGGCGGGAGAGCCGGAGCGCATCGCCGCGTGGGTCCTCGTCTCGATGGCGCTCTTTCGCGAGGAACCGGCGGCGGCGCTGCGCTTTCTTGAGGAGGCGAGCCCCGCGGCGGCGGATCCGCACGAGATTCTGGAGCGCGATGGTCCGTGGCCGTTCCGCGAGGGCTGGCGGCGGGCGTTCCAGCGGGGCACGTGCCTGTTGCTGGTCGGCGGGCGCGATCCCGAGGCGGCGGAGGAACTGCGTCGCGCTGAGGCGCTGGAGCCGACGCCGGAAGGAGCGAACAACCTCGGTGTAGCGCTGGCGCGCGGTGGCGCGGCCGATGCGGCGCGGAGTTGTTTCGCGCAAGCCGCCGCGCGGTTCCCGGGGTATCTCGATGCCCGCCTGAACAGTGAAGCCGAGGCACCCGGGCGCATCACGACCCATCCGCTGCGGCGTCAGGCGAGCCGGAGCGAGTACTGATTCGGCGAACTCGCGGGTGCGACCGGTGTTGCCTCCCAAAGGAGAAGCCCCCGGCCAGCATGGGCCGGGGGCTCAGTCCCTGTGTATCAACCAAACCGGTCGATAGAGTATTCAGGATTCGGGCCGGGCCCGAATCCTCAGCGCAGGATCGTCTGCCACTGGCGGTCCTTGGCTTGGCGGGCGGCCTTGAGGGCACCGCGGGCGACCTGCTCCTTGTAGTTGGGACCGATGACGGAGACCTTCGGGTTCTCGTAGCCGTCCTCGATGAGCTGGGTCTGGAGGGCGACGCCGAGACCGCGAACGAGGCTGCCGCCGCCGGTGAGCACGATGTTCTGCAGCAGCTCGGGGACGGCATCCGGATCGGCGCGGGCGATGAGGGTGCGGGAGAGGTCGAGGATGTGCTTGAGCAGGGCCTCGCAGCCGGCGGCGAGCTGCTCGGTGACATCGAACTGGCGGGTGCGGCCGGCGACGACGAGGTCGACGATGACCTGGGTCTCCGGGCTCATGACGAAGGAGTGGCGCTCCTTGATCTCGCAGACCTTGTGGAGGGAGATCTGGCAGTCGGGGTAGGTCTGGAGAATGGCGTTGTAGACGAGCTGGTCGATGGCGTCGCCGGCGAAGGTGGTGCTGACGAGGTCCTCGGCCTGGGGATAGTATCCGCGCATCAGGCACAGATCGGTGGAGCCGCCGCCGATGTCGATGAAGAGGGAGTTGCGGACCGGGTCGGCGTAATCGGCATCGCCTAGCCGGGATTCGTCGCGCATGCCGAGGGCGGCGAGGAACGGCTCGGGGATGAAGAGCACCTTGTCGAAGACGCCGGTGACGGCCTGGCGGAGGGCCTCGCGGGCGGAGGGATCGGCCTTGGCGGGCACGCCGATGACGGCGCGCAGTTCGGTGTTGGGGGAGGCGCCGAGGCGGGTGCGCAGGTGGCGGGCGAAGTGGCGGGCGCTGTCGAGATCGGCGATCGTGCCGCCCTTGAGCGGACGGACGAGATTGAGGTAGAGCTTCCGCTTGAGCGCTTCCTGGCCGAAGAGCACGGAGGCGTTGCCGGGCAGCACGCCATCGAGGATCCCGTCCTTGGCGTAGCCGACGATGCTGGGGATGAGCTCGCGGACGACGATGTCGTTGGACTTCGGGGAGCTGGCGAGCAGGGCGGAGGTGTTGGTGCCGAGGTCGAGACCGACCAGCAGGGTGTCGGTGGTCGTCTGTTCGGCGGTTTCATCGAGGACGGCGGAGGTGATGGAGGACTTCATGGGACTTGGTTTGGTTGGACTACGTTAGGGAGAGGGACGGCGGGACGAACGTTCGAGCTCGCGGGCGGCGTCGATCATGTCGACGACGTCGGCGATGGGGATGTGCCGGGGGGCGATGGCGGGGAACAGCATCGTGGGGGCGGAGGGCGACCCGGCGGGAAAGGCGGCGAGGTGGCGCACGGCGGAGTCGGAGGTGCGCTCGTCGGCGAGGAGGCGGGCGATGATCCAGTGGCTTTCGACACGGGCCTGTTCGTCGGCGAAGAGCTGATTCAGGCGGGCCTTGGCCTCGGCGGCGGGAAGGGCGCAAGCGACGGCCCACTGGCGGATGAGCGGCGGCAACTCGTGTTCGAGGATCTCGGCTGCCGCCTGATGACGCCCTTGGCGGCGCAGGATGCAGGCCTCCCGTAGTTGTACGGCGATCTCGCGCCAGAGGCGGTCCGCATCGGCGGCGGTCGGGTCGGCGCTGAGGACAGGGAAAGGCATGAGGCCCTCCCGAACGCAGGCTCGATGCCAACTCCACAAGACGTGGAGAAACAACAAGAAGCGAATACTGGTGTCCGGTGCTAACCGCGGACGGAACGGTCAGTTGGTGGAAAATGCCTAGGTCGGGGCAGGAAATTCCGGGTCGATTAGGGTGCGCGTGGGACCCGGAGGCGGCGCTGGGGTGTGAGTAGACGTGCCGGATGCGCGAACGTTCAGAGCTTAGTTTTCAGGGAAAACCTCCGATGGAGGGGCGAGCGGCCCTACGATGACCCCGCCATCACCCAATCCGACGAACGTGCCTCGCCCCTTCTTGGGCGTGAACTTCGCCGCGTGCCGCGTTTACGGCCGGCTCTACAAGAACCGGGAGGGTACGGCGTACGTCGGTCGTTGTCCCCGTTGCGGCAAGCTGGTGCAGGTGCCGATCGGCGCGCACGGCACCGCGCAGCGCTTCTTCATCGTCGATTGCGGGTCATGACGGTGGGGACGAGCGTCGAGTGACGAGCGCCAGGTCGGCAGCGGATGATCCGGTGCCGAGCCTGAACCGGATCGAGCTCGGTGACGCAAGCTCCCGACGGTTGTCAGTCGTTGCTCGACCGGTTGGCCGGCTCAGCGGCGGGCGAGCGCGGGGCTGAAGCGTTGGGCCTGCGCGGAAGGCTCCTTGGCGTAGATGATGCCGAAGACGCGGCCCTGATAGTTCTTCCGCGTGATGTAGACCTCGTCCATGCGGCCGTTGTTGTCGCCCTTGGACCAGAACTTGTCCCCGCGTTTCTCCAGGATACGGTGCACGACGGGCATTCCATAACGGGGATGCCGATACGTGACGATGTCGCCGATCTTGAGGTCGTCGAAATTTGCGGCTTCCGTGAGCAGGATGGCCCGCTCGTCGAAAACCGGTTTCATGCTCCCCGTCGGCATGACGGTGAGAAGGCTGGAGCCCTTGACGAGGAAGCGCGCGGCGGTGGCAACCTTCATCGCGCTGTTCCAGTCGAGCGCGGAGGTGGGCGCGATGCCCAGGCCTTGGCCGGCGGCGCCGTCGCTGCTGGCGAGCGCCACGGTTTGTTGCACGGCGCTGATGTCGGACTCGAGGGCGACGGTGTGCGCCCGGAGGTCTCGGATGGTGGCGTCGCGCTCGGTGACGGCGGCGCGAAGGGTCGCCACTTCGGCGCGGAGTGCGGCGAGCTCGTGATCGGCTTCGGTCTCGGCGCGAAGCGCGGCCGGCAGCATCACGCTGCCAAGCGCGCCAAGAACCAGGAGACTGACACCGGAGAATCGCATCTTCCCCGGTCTTCGTACCGTCGGCGCATCCCTTCAGTCTCCCAGCCCCAAATGAGGCTGCGGGGATGGGGGGATGGGCCGTAAAAACGGTGTAACTGGGGGATTCGCCCCTGCCCGCTCCTGAGGCGGTCGAACCGCAGCCTTTTCGAGACGTGTCGTCGCCCCCGGTGACGGTGCGGAGACGGCGTTGAATCGTATCTAGAACACGGAGCTACTGGGCGCCTTCGGCGGCGCGGGCGCGGTGCCGGCGCGCAGGCCGGGCGCGGGTGACGACGGTCGGCGCGGCGAGTCCTGGGGTGGGAGGCCTGCGCCCCCGGTTGGTCCCACGGTTTGCGACTGGCGCGGCGAACTGGAGGGGCGCTGGAGTGAGCTGCGGAGCTGGAGGTCGGAAGAGTTTCCTGACAGGAGGTCTCGCGGGTGCGAAACGACAGGCGGTTGGATTTGCCCACCCGTACCTCCGGCCTACTCCTCGAGGGTCACCGCGTGGCGTCCGAGGGTCTCGCCGATGGCGCGGTCGTAGTCGGCAAGGGCGATGTTGTAGTCGGCGATGGTGCGGTACTCGCCCTGCTCGGCGGCGGAGAGCAGTTCCTGGAATTGGAGGACGGTGAAGGTGTCGCTCTGGCCGACCTGTAGGCGCTTCTGTTCGGCGACCAGGCTCTGGTCGGCAAGTTGGCGGGCGCGGCGGGCGGACTCGACCCGGCGGGCGGTGGCGTCGATCTGGCTGGCGGCGTTGGCGACCTCGACGGCGATCTGTTGCTCGAGGCGGGCGAGTTCGGTGCGGGCTTGGGCGAGGGTGAGCTTGGAGGCGCGGACCCGCCCACGCCCTTCGCGGAGGGGAAGCGGAAGGTTGACGACGGCGCCGGCGGACCACGCCGGGGTGTCCTTCTGCCGGGCGTGGCGATAGGCCTCATCGAAGGTGCGGCCAGAACCGCTGTATCCATAGCTCCCAACCAGGTCGACCTGCGGCAGAGCGGCGGAGCGGGAGTCCGCGAGGTCGGCCTGGGCGCGGCGGATGTTCTCGAGGGCCTGGCGGAAGTCGGGGCGGCGTTGGTAGGCGCGGTCGAGGTCGGCGGTGCGGTCGAGGGTGGGCGCGGGCAGCACGGCCGGCGGCGCGATGAAGAGCGGCTGCTCGGCGGTCGCGGGCTTGTCGACGGAGATGAGTGTGAGCAGGTAGTTGCGCGCCTCACGGAGTCCCTGCTCGGACTGGATGACGCCGCTCTCGATCCGGGCGACGCGCGCGGCGGCGATGGTGACATCGGCCGGCGAGATGCTGCCCACCTCGACGCGACGGCGGTTTTCGGCGAGAAGGTTGTCGGCGAGCTGGCGGGAGCGCACGGCGTTCTCGTACGCCTGCTGGGCGTAGTAGAGATTGTTGTATGCCGCGATGGTGCGCGTGATCGTGTCGGTGACGGCCTGCTGGTAGGTGGCGCGGGAGATGTTGCGCTGGGCGCGGGCGAGGCGCACGCCGGCGAGATTGGCGCCGAAGCCGAAGCCGCGCAGCAGCGGCTGGGTGAGGCGGATACCGGCGAAGGAGGAATACTTGTCCTGGAGCAGGCTGTCGCTGTCGGTGTCGCGGTAGTTCTCCGTCTGGCCGACGAGCGCGTACTGGAGACCGAAGGGCAGCTTGCCTCCGAGGGTGACGGACAACGTGTCGCTTTTCTCGACGTAGAGCGGGGCGTGCAGACCGCTGAGCGGGTTGAAGGGCTCGAGGCGGGTGTCGGAGCGGGTGAGGTTGGCGCTGAGGACCGGATCGAAGGCGCCGGCGGCGGAGACCTGACGGGCGCGGGCGATCTGCGGGTCGAAGCGCGTGGCGGCGATGGTGAAGTTGTTCGCGAGCGCCGAGGCGATGGCGGCCTCGAGGGTGAGCGGGGCGTCGGCCGTGGTAATGATCGCGGTGCGCTCCGTCGCGGCAGCGGTGGCGGGCTCTGGTGCGGCGCTGGCAACACGGGCCAAGGTGAAGCCGACGAGGAAGCAGAGAAGGAGGAAGCGCATGTGGTTGCCCGCCTGGTTCGCAGGCGGCGTGCCACTGGCTGGCCGATGCTTCAAGTGGATGCAGCGCAACGGATAGCGTGCTGGCGTGCCTCGGTGCCGGCCTGTTGGCGGCACCGATTCTGCGACGTACCAATCCCGAAAATGGGACGGTAGCCGTGGCGACGAAAGAGGCCGGGCGGCGCGTCACCTCGAAGCGAGAGACGCGCGCGACCGGAGCGGCTGCAGCTATTCGGGGTGGCCCGAACCGGCGTCGGCCGCGGTCTCGGTGGCGTTGAGCGGACCGAGCAAATGGCGGCCCGCGACGATCTTTTCGTCGCACAGTTGCCAGGCGAAGAGCGGCGGGGGCGGGACTCCGCGGCGGAAGGCCTTGAAGAGGGCTTTGTCGTCGCGCTTCTGGAGCATGCGCTCGGTCACTCCCGCGGCCTCGCAGCTGAGCACCTTGAAGTGACCCTTGTACTCGCGCGGCTCGCCGAGGATGCGCGACCAGTCTGCCGGGGCGGGGGCGGCGGTCCCGGCGGCGGGGCGGTCGAGCACGAGGAAGCTGTAGGGCAGGCTGCGCAGATCGATGCCGAGACGCAGGGAGAACTCCGACCAGAACGCATCCGTGAACGCTGCGACCGGCGGCTTGGCGAAATGGTGACACCAGTGGCGCTGGTTCTCCGGCGTGAGCAGGCCGCAGGCGTGGTTGTGCGTGCAGGGGGCGACGACGGCGAACTCCGCACGCAGCTCCTCCCGCAGGGCGACGAGGGCACGGGCCACCTCGCCGGTGCCCGGCTCGACCCAGAGCACGGCGGCCGCACGGCGCACGAGAGCCAGCAGCGCGGCGCTCTCGGCGGGCGGGAGCTCGTTGAGCACGTGGCTGATGACCAGTGTGAACGGTTGCGGCGGGGCGACCTCGCCCCAGTCGGGCGCCTGCTCGACGGCCGTTCCAGGGAAAGCGGATGCGGCGCGTTCGGCGGCGAAGCGGCGCGCGAGCGGCGAGCGATCGTGCACGACCAGGCGGGCGAAGCGGTCGGGGCCGAAGGCCGCGAGTACGCGGCGACCGGCGACACCGCTGCCGTCGTAGGCGGCGAGCAGTTCGGTCGATTCCCAGTAGTCGCCGCCCTCGGCGGGGGCATCGAGGAAACGGGCGCGGAGGCGGTCGAGCAGGGCGAAGTCGGGGCGCACGGCGGAATTGCGGAAGGCGGATCTCGGATTGCGGACTGGTTGGCCGGAACGGTCGAACGCGCGGAATCAGGCAGTGGGTTGGGGCGCGGCGAGGAGGGTCTCGAGGCGCTGGTGCGCGATGCCGAAACGTTCCTTGAGCGCGGCGAACTCCGCCTGGGCGCGGGCGGCGGCGGCCGTGTCGGGCCGGGCGCGGCGGACGGCGGCGAGCATGGTGTTCTTCGGGGTGTGCGTGGCGTCGATGAACTCGAAGACCTTCACCTGGTGCGCGGAGCTGCGGGCGGATCTCCTTGTGGCAGCAGGGCGCCGCGACGATGAGCGCGGCGCCGGCGCGGATGCCGCGGAAGAGCGCCTCGTCGGTGGCCGTATCGCAGGCGTGGAGCGCGAGGAGGACATCGGCGGCGGGCACGACGGCATCGACGATGCGGCCGGAGGTGAAGCCGAGGCCTTCGCAGTTGGCGGCGAGCGCGGCGGCGTTGCAGAGCTCGACGAGATCGGGCCGGGCCTCGATGCCGGTGACCTCGGCGCGGCGGCCAAGCGAGCGGGCGAGGGCGTGCCAGGCGGCGAAGGTGAGGTAGCCCTTGCCGGGTCCCATGTCGAACACGCGCACGGTCTCGCGTCCGGCGAGCCCGGCCTGCTCGCAGAGCGGGAGGAGCAGCTCCACGTAGCGGTTGATCTGGCGGAACTTGTCCGTGGCGTCGGCGAGGATACGACCGTCGGCGCCAGCGAGACCGAGGCTGCGCAGCCAGGGCGCATCGGCCGGGGCGATCTCGCGGTGCTTGATGCGGTCGTGGGGGGCGGGGGCGGCGGCCGGGGTGTTGATGCGGCCGTGGGTGAGGCGGGCTTCACCTTTCTTGTTGAGTTCGAACTGCCAGACCTCGGTCGTGGTGTAGAGGTGGGCGGAGTGGAGGGCGTCGCCGAAACGCAGTTCGAAGACCTCGAGGATCGCGGCCGCATCGGCGGGTTTGGTGAGGTCGCGCTGGCGCTCGCGGAAATGGAGCTGGAGGCGCTCGCCGCGGGCTGTGACGACGCGCTCGGCGGTAATCTTGACGAGCAATTGGCCGGCACGCGGTTTGCCGAGCACGAGGCGGGTGAAGGAGCCGTCGGCGAGGGCGGAGCGGAGGTGTTGGAGGAATTCGGCGCGCGGGTTGGTGGCGGACATCGAGAGGAGGTGAACGCAAGCCGCGGCCGCTGGCAACGGGCGTCTCGCGCAAATCGCACTGCGGCGAACTGCGCTCTTGTCAACGGTCGCGGCAGCTGGCAATCATCGCGGCGTTCTTTGTTCCGCGGGCATAGTACATCGGTAGTATGCGAGCTTCCCAAGCTTGAGAGGTGGGTTCGATTCCCACTGCCCGCACCATCTCGAAGAGCCGGTCTCCGCAGGAGACGGCCGGTTGATGGTGGCACTGGAGCGACGCGAAGACGGTGAGGGCGAGCATGATGGTCTGCACGCTCAGTGCCACACGCGATCGTGTCGGAGCAGGGTCGGACGAAATCGCAACCTGCCGGAGCGGGCACAGCCCTCAGTCGAGTGGTGAAACAAAGGACACGCTTGCGCCCGCCGAGAAAGACGCCCGCCCCTGAGGGGCGGGCGCCGGGGGGACGATCAGGAATGGAGCACGAGCATGGTGGCCGTCTGGTTGAGATGGCCGATGTACTCCTCCCCGTAGGTGCTGAAGCCGATCGTGGGAATACCAGCGAAGAGGGCGCCATAGGCGTTGCTCTGTCCCTTCTGCCGTAGCTCGAGGGTGCGGAGGATGCAGTCGAAGTCGATGACAGCGTCCGGAGCTTTCACTTTTGCCAGGGCGGCGCCTGTGTCGGCCACGATGTCGGTCGATTGGAGCACCGCGAGCTCGGTACCTTCGAGAATCGAGCAGTAGAAGTACACGCTTTGGTTTTCGACCCGCTGCGGGCTGCGCACGAACGGCTCGCCGTCGACGATCAAGCCGACGGGGTTGCTCATGAAGTGGCGGGCGAGTTCCGCGGGCGGGACGCCCACGGCTTCGGCGTAGGCATCGACGGCGGGACGGCCGTTGAACTCGAGCACTTGGCGGCGGGGTTCGTTCACCTTCGTGGCGACGAGTGTCCTGGGCAGGATCCGGAAGCTCTGCGTCTTCAGGATTTCGAACGGCGCGGTCGTTTCGATGACGGCCAGGACGGCGGCATTCGAGTGGGCCTCGGCGCCGGACATCACATGAGTCCGCTCAAACTTCACGTCGTCGCCGGCGGAGCCGCCGACGAAGGGGATGTTCGTGCGGTTGCCGATCGCATCCATCAGGCGTTCTTCGGCGCCGCTGAGCCCGTCGGCCAGCACCAGACCCGCGAAGCGCGCAGGATCGAGATCGGCTACCGGGGCGCCGAAAGCGTCGGACAAAGTCGCAAAGGCCCGCGCGACCTCGGCGGAGGTATCGGCCGCCACATGGCGGACCGTGGCGATGTGGGCCCGGGTGACCAGTTCGGAGCCGAGCGCCATGGCGACCAGCGAGTGCTCAAGCATGCGGCCGGAAACCAACTCGCCGGCGGTGGTGCACCCGAGCGCGGGCACTCCGGGAAACGAGGCGGCCATGGCGGCGGCGAGCGCCTGCGGATTGTGCCGCGGGGAGGCGAAATAGACCACCAAGCGGATATCCGGGGCGGCGAGGCGGTCGGCGATCTCGCGGACGGCAGCCGTGGTGTCGGGCACGAGGGAGAAAGAATGTAGAGATTTCATCGAGACTTGGGTTCAGAGGTGGATGCCCATCTCGCGCGCGGCGTCGAGGGCCTTGGTTAGGACGGCGGGGTCGTCCGGCGAGGCCGCGGTAAATTTGTCGGGATTGAGTCCCTTCAGGATGAGTTTGGTCTTGGTCGCCAGAAGGATCGTCGGATGACCGCCCGATTTCTGGCGCAGGATTTCGTCGAGGACGGATTTGATTCGGCCTGCCATTGGATGTTGGGGTTTGGGGGCGCGATCACCGATCGCGCGGGAGGCGGACAGAATCGGACGACTGTCGCGAAACTTTAGATAGATTCGAACGATGTCATTATGCGGCGAATTCGCGCGGTGCGGTAGCTGCGCGGAGCGGGAGAATCACGGCACGGTTCGAGCCGCCGCGGCGGGCAGACGCGGGACATTGGCTAGCCGGGATCGCGCGGGCTTCCGGTGCGGCGCCTCCGGGGCGGGGCGTCGAGTGCGCGGGTCAGTGCTGGGCCGACTGGAGTCGGGCGACTCGTTCGCGCAAGCCGGGGAACTCCGGATCGAGGCGCAGCGCCTCGGTCCATTGGGCGAGGGCCGCGGCGCGTTCTCCGGTGAGGAGAAGGATGTATCCATAGCCTGCACGGGCGGCGACATCGCGCGGATCCAGCGCGACGGCCTCCTGGTAGCGGGTGCGGGCGGTGTCGAACTGGCGGCGACGGGCGAGCACCTCGGCGTAGAGGCGGCGCGGGGCCGCGCTCTTGGGGGCGGCCGCGAGGGCGCGACGGAAGCAGTCGTCGGCTTCGGCGGTCTGACCGGACTTCTCTGCGAGCTGGGCGAGCGAGAGGAGCGCGGGAACATGGCCGGGGTCCGCGGCGAGGGCGCGGCGGAACTGCTCGGCGGCCCGGGCGGTGTTGCCGCTCTGGAGATGGACCAGACCGGCTTCGTGCGCGGCGGTGGCGAGTCCGGGCTGCAGTTCGAGGGCCTTGGCGAAGGCGTCGATCGCCTCGTTGGCGCGGCCGCAGGCGACAAGCAGGCGGCCCTGGTCCAGCCGGACCAGGGCGTTGCGTGGCGACCGGGCGACGATGCGCGCGAACTCGGCGAGGGCTTCGTCGTTGCGACCGGTGAGCTGGAGAAACGCCGCATGGGCGCGCAGCAGGGCGTCCGTCGGCTCCGCGGCGGCCAAAGCGCGCGCGAAGTGCGTGGTGGTTTCCTCGTCCCGGCCGAGGCCGTGCAGCACGATGGACAACTGTTCGAGGCACGGGACATTGCCGGGCTCCTCCGCAAGGACCGCGGCCAGCAGGGTGGCGGCCTCCTCCGGATGGCCGCGGCGGATCTCGACGGCGCTCAAGCCGAGCGTTGCCATCCGGATGGTCGGATCCCGCTCCAGCAGCCCGCGAAACGCAGCCTCCGCCTCGTCGTAGCGCTGCTGCTGGAGCAGGAGGCGACCGAGGGCGAGCGCGCTGTCGATGTTTCTCGGCTCGAGGGCGAGGAGCGTGCGATAGCCGGCGGTGGCCTCATCGATACGGCCGGATCCGGCGTCGAGGCCCGCGCGGGTGTAGAGGGCGACGGTGTTGCGAGAATCGATGGCGAGGGCCCGCTCGCAATGGATGCGGGCCTCATCGGTGCGACCGAGGAGGGCTTGGCTGTAGGCGAGGAAGGCTTGGGCGGTGGCGTTGGGGCCGGTGGAGGCGATCGCGTGGGCGAAGAGGGTGACGGAGTCGCGCCAGCGGCTCTGCTGATCCCAGGTCCGCACGCCGAGGCCGAGGAGCACGAGGGCGGCGAGACCGGCGACGGCGGTCCGCGGCAGGCGAGGTGGCACGAGTGCGCGCAGGCTCCAGAGGAGCGCGAGCTGCCAGCCGAGCATCGGGAAATAGGTGTAGCGGTCGGCCATCGACTGAAAGCCTACCTGCAGCAGTCCGATCATCGGCGCGAGTGTGCCCAGATACCAAAGCCAGCCGACGGCGAGCCACGGCGCGGCGCGCCGGAGCCGCCAGGCGAGCAGGGAAGTCGCGAGCACGAACAGCGCGGCCGAGGCCACGGCCCAGAACGGCCAGGCGCCGGGATGCGGGTAGGCGACGGAGAGATCGAAGGGCCAGAAGAACTTGTCGAGGTAGCGCGGGATCGAGACGACGGCGTTGGCCAGGCGCGCGTGGAAGGGGAGAGCGAGGACGAAATCGCCGGCGGCGGTCTGGGTGTGGACCGTGATGTACGAGGCCGCACCCGCGAGCAGAACGAAGGGGATCTTCTCGACCAGGAGCGGGCGGATTGACTCGGGCGCGGAGGTGGCGGCGGGCAGGGCCGCCGGCGCGGTGTCGCGCGCGAAGGCGAAACGGCGCAAGGGCCAGAAATCGAGGAGCAGGAGCACGCCGGGCAGCGCGACCATGCTGGGCTTCGAGAGCAGGGCGGCGGCGAAGGCGAGCAGGGTAACCACATAGGCCCGGCGTGCCGGCGCACGGGCCGCGCGGCGCTCGGCGTAGACGGTGTAGGCGAGGAGGGTGAGCAGGCCGAAGGCGACGCTGACGACATCTTTGCGTTCGCTGATCCAGGATACGGACTCGACGCGGAGCGGGTGCCAGGCGAAGAGTGCCGCGCAGAGGGCGCTGGTCCAGAAGGCGCCGGTGAGGCGGCGCAGGAGCAGGAAGGCGAGCGCGGCGGAGAGGGAGTGCCAGAGAATGCTGTGGAGATGGTGGCCGGGGGCGGCGTCGCCGAAGAGGCTCCAATCCAGGATGTGCGTGAGGCGGACGAGCGGATTCCAGATGTCGCCATGGCCGGCAAAGACCCAGCGCAGGCTGTCCGTCGTGAAGCCGGACTGGACGAACGGGTTGTTCAGGATGTAGCGCGGATCGTCGTAATCGAGGAATCCATAGCCGAGGGATCGGCTGAACAGCGCGAACGTGCCGACAGCGAGGGCCAAGGCGACGAGCAGGGTACGGAGGGGGGGCGCAGGAGGCGCGCAGCGGACGGACATGCGCGGGATGAAGAACGGACCCGGGAGAAATGGAAAGGCGAAGAAGCGAAGGGCGCGGCGGATGCTCCGCCGCGCCCCGATGCGGAGGGCAAAGAAAACGGCCGGACCCGTGAGCGGATCCGGCCGGCGGAGAGAAAACCCGGAGGTGGGCTGACGGTATCAGCGGATGATGGCGAGGGTCTGACCGGCCTGGACGAGCTTGCCCTGGGCGACGAGGATCTCGGCGACGACCCCGTCGTGGGTGGCCGTGATGGCCGTCTCCATCTTCATCGACTCGAGCACGAGGATGGCGTCGCCGGTCTTCACGTGGCTGCCGACGGGCTTCTCGACGCGGAGCACGAGACCGGGGAGTTGGGTGGTGATCGGCTGGCCGGTGCCGGTGCCCGTGGCGGCGGGGGCGGCGGCGGTCTTGGCGGCGACTTCCTTCACGCCGAAGGGATAGCTGGTGCCGTTCACGAGCGCCGTGGCGCCATCGAGGATGACGTGGTAGGTGCGGCTGTTGAGCTCGACGTCGTAGGCGACGGGGGCCGTGGACGACGACGGTGCGGCGCTGGCGGCGGGGGCTGGGGCGGCCTCGGCCTTGGCGGCGTTCTTGCGCACGCCGATGGTCCCGTTGCCCTTCAGGAAGGCGATGCCCTTCTCCTCGCAGGCGGAGGCGATGAAGACGTTCTCGTCGGTGGTGGGGAGACCTTCCTTCTCGAGCAGGGCCTTGGCGGCGGCGATGCCGCGTTTGGGGTCCTTCTCGATGGCGGTGAGGTGATCGGTGGTCGGCTGGAGCTTGAGCTGCTCGGCGGCGATCTGGACGACCTCGGGGTCGGGCGCGACGGGGGTCTTGCCGAAGTAGCCGAGGACCATGCGGCCGTAGCCTTCGGCGATCTTCTTCCAGGGGCCGAACATGACGTTGTTGAATGCCTGCTGGAAGTAGAACTGCGATACGGGGGTGACGGAAGTGCCGAAGCCGCCCTTGGCCACGGCCTCGCCCATGGCGGCGATGACCTCGGGGTAGCGGTCCATCAGGCCGTTGTCGCGGAGCATCTGGGTATTGGCGGTGAGGGCACCGCCGGGCATCGGGAAGAACGGGATGAGCGGCTCGACGCAGGTGGCCTCGGGCGGGACGAAGTAGTCCTTCAGGCCCTCCTTGCAGCGGGCGGCGAGGAGGAGGATCTTGTTGATGTCGATGTCGAGCGTGTAGTCGGTGCCGCGGAGCGCGTGCCACATGGTGATGACATCGGGCTGGCTGGTGCCGCCGGAGAGCGGGGCGATGGCGAGGTCGATCTGGTCGGCGCCAGCGTCGATGGCGGCGCGGTAGGCGAGCACGCAGGTGCCGGCGGTGTCGTGCGAGTGGAAGGCGAGGCGGGCCTTCTCGCCGAGAAGGCGGCGGGCCATCTTGATCGTCTCGTGGACCTTCTGGGGACGGGAGGTGCCGGAGGCGTCCTTGAAACAGATGGACGAATACGGGATGCCGGCGTCGAGCAGGGATCGCAGGGTCTTCTCGTAGAAGTCGACCTCGTGGGCGCCGGAGCAGCCCGGGGGCAGCTCCATCATGGTGACGACCATCTCGTGGTTGAGGCCGGCCTCGGTGATGAAGCGGCCGGAGTCGATGAGGTTGGAGACGTCGTTGAGCGCGTCGAAATTGCGGATGGTCGACATGCCGTGCTTCTTGAAGAGCACGGCGTGGAGCTTGACGATGTCGCGCGGCTGGGCCTTGAGGGCGACGACGTTGATGCCGCGGGCGAGGGTCTGGAGGTTGGCCTTGGGGCCGACGGCGGCGCGGAAGGCGTCCATGACCTCGAAGGCGTTCTCGTTGGCGTAGAAGAACGGCGACTGGAAGAGCGCGCCGCCGCCGGCCTCGAAGTGGGTGATGCCGCATTCCTGGGCGGCGAACTCCACGAGGGGGAGGTAGTCCTTGGAGAAGACCCGCGCGCCGAAGACGGACTGGAAGCCGTCGCGGAACGCGGTGAGCATGAAGTCGATTTTTTTCATGAAGGGGCGGGCAAGCTAAGGGGTTAAGAGCGGGTGGGGTGTTTCGCGCGGTGGGCGACGGCGATCGCGACGGCGAGTGCCTGCTGTTCGCGTTCGGAGTCGGCGGTGGGGACGAGGGGCTCGGCGACCTCCTCGGTGCGGTCGAGCTTCAGGCTCTTCACGAAGACGCCCAGACCGTGAATCACGACGGCGATGGCCATCGCGAAGACGATCGAGAGTGCGTAGATCCAGAGGCAGAGTGTAAGGGAGCTCATGGGGAAGCGGGTTACTGGGCGATCTTGCCGAGGAGGGAGCAGGCGATGCCGGTGATGATGGCGGTGGTGACGACGCCGGAGATGTTGGCGCCGAGGGCGGCCGGCATGATCATCGCGGAGGGGTTGTCCTTGGAGACGATCTTCTGGGCGACCTTGGCGGTGGTGGGCACGCAGCTGACGCCGGCGATGCCGACGACGGGGTTCACCTTCTTGCCGCTGAGGAAGTACATCAGGTAACCGCCGAAGATGCCACCGATGCCTGAGAGCAGGAGTGCGGTGCAACCGAGGAGGAGCAGGGGGAGGATCTTCGGGTCCATGATGGTGTTGGCGTCGCAGAGGATGCCGAGCATGAGGCCGAGGAAGAGGGTCGAGCAGTAGAGCAAGGGGCCGCTGATGAGGTCATGGAAGGCTTTGAGCCCGGACTCGCGGATGACGATGCCTAGGAAGAGGCTGAAGATCAGGGGCGCCGCGACGGGAAGGAGGAAGGAGAGAACCACGCAGGAAATGGCGGCGACGATCATCTTCTCGAAGGAGGTGTATTCGCGCTGGTTCTTTGGCGGGAACATCGGCAGAGCCCGAAGCCGTTGGGGAATGAGCGCACGGACGAGGTAGGGGTAGCCGCCGTAGGCGAGACCAAGGTACAGGTAGGCGACGATGGCGATCGGGACGAAAAGCTCGGGTGCGAGCTTGAGTGAGGTGAACAACACCATCGGACCGTCGGCGCCGCCGACCATGGCGATGGCCGCGGCCTGCTTGGTGGTGAATCCGAAGGCGGTGGCGATCGGGATCGTGACGATCGTCCCGAGTTCGGCGCAGAGCGCGATGACCATGCTCGTGTACGGCCGGGCGAGGACGAAGCCAATGTCGAGCAGGGAGCCGATGCCCATGAAAACGAAGCAGGCGATCAGGCCGTTGCTGAACGTGAAGGTGTAGATGGGCTGCAACCAGTCGATCTGGAGAATGGTCATCAGATCGGCGGCGTTGCGGACCGTATCGGTCGTGGCGCCGGCTTGCGGTTCGACGAAGAGGGTACCGAGCCCGCCGTGCAGATTGAGCGGGTCGAAGAACATCACGGAGGCGTTGATCGTCGCCATGCCCAGCCCCATGGGGATCATGATCAGCGCCTCGAGCACGCCTTTGCGTCCGAGGTACATGAGCAGGAAGCCCAAGGCGATGAGGCCGAGGCGGGCCAGCGCCAGTTTCGGGTGAACCGCGAAGAGCGAGGTGACACCCTCGAAGATTTCGAGAACGGTTTGCCAAGTGATCATGAGGTGGATGAGAGGGGCTCGTTAACGCAAAGCGGTGAGGTGCTGGGCAGGATGCGAGATGCGCCGGACGCCGCAACCGGGGATCGGGGACCAGTCCGCGGGGGGCGACATGACGTCCTGCAATCGAACTGCGGCACGGCTTTGGCGGCCAAGACGAATTCGTGTCCAGGTGATGAAACGATTTCATCGGTGTCGCGGGCGAAGGGAGACGCGTCGTGCATGGGCTCGCTCCGGATGGGCGGAACGGCGATCCCGCAAACCCCGACGACGGTGGCGCCGGCCATCGTTCCGGCGGGGTGGGTGCTGCGGGGGGCAAAAAAAAGGCCGGGCTCGCGGAGGAGCCCGGCCTGAAGGTGAGTCGAAACGCTCACGCGTTTCGCTACGGGAGGCGGATCAGAGCTTGTTGAACTTGCCGCCGTAGATCGCGGAAGCGCCGAGCTCTTCCTCGATGCGGAGGAGCTGGTTGTACTTCGCCACGCGGTCGGTGCGGCAGAGCGAACCGGTCTTGATCTGGCCGGCGTTGGTCGCCACGGCGATGTCGGCGATGGTGGCGTCCTCGGTCTCGCCCGAGCGGTGCGAGATGACGGCGGTGTAGTTGGCATCCTGGGCCATCTCCACGGCGTCGAAGGTCTCGGTGAGGGAGCCGATCTGGTTCACCTTGACGAGGATCGAGTTGGCGGTGCCGGTCTCGATGCCCTTCTTGAGGAACTCGGTGTTGGTGACGAAGAGATCGTCGCCGACGAGCTGCACCTTGTCGCCGATGGCGTCGGTGAGCTTCTTCCAGGTCGTCCAGTCGCCTTCGGCGCAGCCGTCCTCGATCGAGACGATCGGGTACTTGGCGGTGAGCTCCTTGTAGAAGGCCACCATCTCGTCGCCGGTGTAGATCTTGCCGGAGGACTTCTTGAAGACGTAGTGCTTCTTCTCCTTCACGTAGAACTCGGAGGATGCGACGTCGAGGGCGAGGTAGATGTCCTTGCCGAGCTTGTAGCCGGCGTTCTTGACGGCGAGGGCGATGGCGTCGAGGGCCGCCTCGGTGGACTCGAGCTTCGGGGCGAAGCCGCCTTCGTCACCGACGGCGGTGGCGAGGCCCTTTTCCTTCAAGACCTTCTTGAGGGAGTGGAAGACTTCGCAGCCCATGCGCAGGCCTTCGGAGAAGGTCGGGGCGCCGAAGGGCATGATCATGAATTCCTGGAAGTCGATCGGGGCATCGGAGTGCGCGCCGCCGTTCATGATGTTCATCATCGGAACGGGGAGGACCTTGGCGTTCGGCCCGCCGAGGTACTTGTAGAGCGGGATGTCGAGGGCGGAGGCGGAGGCCTTGGCCACGGCCATGGAGACGGCGAGGATGGCGTTGGCGCCGAGCTTGGCCTTGGTCTTGGTGCCATCGAGCTTGATCATCGTGCGGTCGATGCCGATCTGATCGATCGAATCCATGCCGATGATGGCCGGGGCGATGACGGTCTTGACGTTGTTGACGGCGGCCTGGACGCCCTTGCCCAGGAAGCGTTTCTTGCCGTCGATGCCCTTGGGCAGCGACTTGGCGGGCGCGGAGGAGTCGCGCAGTTCGATGGCCTCGTTCTCGCCGGTGCTGGCGCCGGACGGGACGGCCGCGCGGCCGAGGGCGCCGCAGGAGAGCTTGACGTCGACCTCAACGGTCGGGTTGCCACGGGAGTCGATGATCTCGCGGGCGATGACGTTGGTGATGGTGGTGGACATAGGGAAAGGTGCTGAAATGTGGCGGAGGAAGGGAAAAAGAGGCGCCGCCCTCGAAGGGGCGGCGCGTCGAAAAGGCGGTTACGACTTAGTGGCCGGCCAGGTAGGCGCGGACCTCGTCGATCTTGCCGCTGGAGCCGAGCTTGTCGTTGCGGCTCGCGATGAACTTCGCGTATTCGTCGATGAAGATCTTGCCCGGCGGGCGGAAGTCGAACTCCTGGGGCTTGTCGCGGAAGAACTCGCGGTGGACGCGGGTCCAGACGAGGCGGCCGTCGGTGTCGATGTTGATCTTGGTGACGCCGAGCTTGGCGGCGGGGAAGTACTCGTTGATGTCGACACCGGCCGAGTCCTTGATCTTGCCGCCGGCGGCGTTGATGCGGTCGACCTCGTCCTTCGGCACGCTGGAGCTGCCGTGCATGACGAGCGGGAAGCCGGGCAGGAGGTTCTTGATCTGCTGGAGCACGTCGAAGTGCAGGGACTGCTTGCCCTTGAACTTGAAGGCGCCGTGGCTGGTGCCGATGGCGCAGGCGAGGGAGTCGCACCCGGTGAGCTGGACGAACTTGAGGGCCTCCTCGGGGTTGGTGAGGGTGGCGTGGCCGTCCTCGACCTTGATGTCCTCCTCGACGCCGCCGAGTTGGCCGAGTTCGGCCTCGACGGAGATGCCCTTCTTGTGGGCGGCATCGACAACGCGCTTGGTGATCTCGACGTTCTTCTCGAACGGATCGTGCGAGGCGTCGATCATCACGGAGCTGAAGAAGCCCGAGTTGATGCAGTCGTAGCAGGTCTCCTCGTCACCGTGGTCGAGGTGGACGGCGAAGATGGCCTCCGGGAAGATCTGCTCGGCGGAGCGGATGATCGCCTCGAGCATGCGCTTGTCGGTGTATTTGCGCGCGCCCTTGGAGATCTGGATGATGAACGGAGCCTTGGAGTCGATACAGCCTCGGAAGAGGCCCATCGCTTGTTCGGCGTTGTTGATGTTGTAGGCGCCGATGGCGAACTTGCCATAGGCCACCTTGAACAGTTTGGCGGTCGTAACGATCATAGGGAAAAGAAGTTCGCGAACGTCGACGTGTATGCCAGTCGGAGGGCGGCCAACAAGCGCTTTTTCCTCGAAAACGCGAATTTTCGGCCGCTGTGCTTCCGCCGACACCGGAGGTGCGCCGCACTCCTGCCCAGAATGCATGGAGTCACGAATCGCGGGGCGAATGCGGGAGTTGCGCAGGAATCCGAGGACAGTCACCATGCCGGCGATGCGCGTTACCCCCGGTTTTGGACTGAGCATCCTGCTAGTCGTTGCCCTGCCGGCTTGTCGCCCTTCCGGCGAACAACGTACCGGAGCGGAGACTGGCCCGACTTCGGCGAAGCCCGAGTCTGCCGGAACCGACGGACGCGCGGGCGCCCGCGATGATGCCACAGCCGCCAATGGCGCAGGCGCGCACAAGTCGGCGGTGCAGGGGAAGGGCAATGGAGTCGCTTCGGCCAGGAACGACGTTCCAACCTCCGTCTCCGCAGGCGTGCCGGGTGCCGTCGCAAAGGTCTCCGCCACCTCGGCGAAACCGGAGTCGAAGCGTAGGGCAACCGGCGACTGGGCGAAGATGATGCGCGCCCACCTGCATCGGCCCACGGACTTCGTCAAGCTCACGGCGGAACTGAAGCGCAAGCAGGTGCTGGCGGCTGGGCTCGACGAGGCGGCGGTGCGGGCCGAACTGGAGAAGCGTGCGCTTGCCGGTGACGCGGAGGCGGCGCTCACGCTCGGGCTGCTGTTGCGTTATGGCGAGTTGGCTACCGACAAGGCGCAGGGCGAGCAGTTGATCGCCTCCGCCGCCGAATCGGGCAACTCCCGAGCGATGGCGGAGCTGGGGCGGATCCTGTTGGCCGATGAGACACGGGCGGACGGGCCGGCGCAGGCGGAGGCGTGGTTGCGCAAGGCGTGGGCGGCGGGAGAAGGCGAGGGGGCTTTTCTCCTGGCGAGCGCGCAGCGTCTTGGGCTGCTGGACGCGGGAAGGGGGGAGACCTGGGATGCGCTGTTATGGGCGGCGGCGGAACGCGGCAACGAGTCGGCGCGCTGGCTCATTACCGACCAGTACTATCGTGGAGAGCTGGAGGTGGGCGATGGCGACCAAGTGCGGCGGTGGCTCGACGCGCTCGCAGAAGGCGGCGATCTCTCGTCGATGGTGGGGGCGGCGAATGTACGGCTGCGCAACGGCGATGTCGCCGGGGCGTTGCCATGGCTTGAACGCGCCGTGGCAGCGGGATCCGATGATGGCTGCGCGATCCTGCTCGGGCTTTTGGGTCGCGGGTTGGTCGACCGCCACGGGCGCGCGGCGGCGGAGCAGTTTCTGCGGGCTCGGCTGTCCGACCCGACTACGGAGAGTGCGGCGGCGCGCTGGGAGTTGGCGAAGCTGCTCGCACCGCAGGCCACGGAAGCCGATGCGCGGGCGGAGCTTCTGGCGTTGTTGGCCGCGGCAGGGGGAGCCCAACACTATCGGGCGGGCGTCGCGCTGAAACTTATCGAGCAAGGACGGGACCCGGCTGCGGCCCTGGGTACTGCGCAAGACCTGAGCGATGCAGACGCCTACGCGATGTATTCGACATTGTGGGCGACGTCAGCCGCGTCCGTGGCGGTCGGCGAAGGTGGCCGAGCGCCGCGACTCCTGCACAGCGTGATGCCGGTGTTCCCGGCCGAGTTGGCGGCCAGCCGGCAGGCTGGCGAGGTCATGCTTCGGTTGGTGGTCGGCCTCGATGGGCGGGTGGGCGAGACGGAAGTGTTGTCGTCGGCTCATCCGGCGTTCAGCGCGGCGGCGATCGAGGCGGCGCGTCAATGGGTGTTTGAACCGGCGGTGGCGGATGGACGCGAAGTGGCCGCGGAAGTACGGCTGAAGTTGCGATTCAAGGAGCGGGAGTAGTGGAGCCTGGCGTCAGGCCGACGCGCGTTTGCACGGCTCTTTTCCCGGTCGCCCTTGCCCTTCGCCCGCCGGGGAAGCGCTTGCTTTCTGGCTCCCGCGCGAACCGGCGGCTTGCCCGGTTTGGCGGTGTGACGATGATCCGATCGTAATGATCATCGACTGTCACGTGCACCTGTATCCCGACGCCGCCATCGCCGATCCGGCGGGCTGGGCGGCGGCGCGGGGCGAGTCGCGCTGGGCGGCGATGGTTGGGCCGCGCGCGGATGGCGGGGCGAGCCTGCAGGGCTGGGCCAACGAGGAGCGACTGCTGCGCGACATGGACGCGGCCGGGGTCGATCGTGCGGTGTTGCTGGGCTGGTACTGGGAGCACGCGGCGACGTGCGCGGAACAGAATCGGTTTTTCGCGGAGGTGGTGCGCCGGCATCCGGACCGGCTGGAGGCGTTCGCGACGCTGCATGCCGGCGCCGGCATCGAGGCGGTGCGCGCTGAGCTGGCGCGCTGCCGCGACGAGGGGCTCTCCGGGCTCGGCGAGTTGTGCCCGCCGGCGCAGGGTTTCGGGTACGACGATCCGGCGCTGGCGGCGGCGCTGGAGCTGGCCGCCGAGTGGCGCTGGCCCGTGAACCTGCATGTGACCGAGCCCGCCGGGCGCGCGTATCCCGGGCGGGTGGAGACTCCGTTTCTGGAGCTGCTCGCGTTGGCGGCGCGTCATCCGGCGGTGCGGTTCGTCCTCGCGCACTGGGGCGGGCTGCTGCCGTTTTTCGAGTTGAACCGTGCAGTGGCGAAGGCGTTGGCGAACGTGTGGTACGACACCGCGGCCTCGCCGCTGCTGTACCGGCCGGAGGTTTTCCGGTTGGTGACGCAGGCCGTCGGCGCGGAGCGGATCCTGTACGGCTCGGACTACCCGCTGCGATTGTATCCGAAGCATCAGGCGGAGCCGGAGTTCGCGCGTTTCCTCGCGGAGATCCGCGGCAGCGGGCTGAGTGCGGCGGAGTTGGCGGCGGTGCTGGGCGGCAACTGGCAGCGGCTGCGCGGGGCTTGAGCCGAGCGCTGGCGTGCAGCCCCGGCCGGGCCGGTGCCGCGCTCCACTCGGGGCTATTCGGCGTGGGGGCCCGAAACCGTTTTCAGGCCGACGATCGAGACGATCAGCAGAACCAGAAAGAAGACCTTGCCGAAGCTGACGGGTTCACCGTGGAGGAGGATGGACACGATGGCAGTGCCGGCGGCGCCGACGCCCACCCAGACGACATACGCAGTTCCGAGCGGTAACGATGTGGCGGCGACGGATAGCAGGAACATGCTGCCCGCCAGGGTGACGGCAAAGAACAGCGAGGGCCATAGCTTGGTGAACCCGGCGGTCGCTTTCAGGCTGGAAGCCCAGCCCACTTCGAGCAGGCCGGCGATCACCAGCAGGAGCCAAGCGTTCATGGTGGGTGCGATCGGCAATGGTATCCCCGGGACCCAAGGCGGGGATTCCCTTGGTTCGCAGGAGCGGTGGAGTGGAAACGACAGTCGCGGCGGCCGGACTCACGCCCACTCGGGCGGGTTCTGCAGGGCGGGCTTGAGCACGCCGATGCAGGGGAGGTTGCGGTAGCGCTCGGCAAAATCCAGGCCGTAGCCGACGACGAAACGATCCGGGATCTCGAACCCGGTGAAGTCGGCCTCGAAGGGCACCTCGCGGCGGCCGCGTTTGTCGAGCATCACGCAGGTGCGCACGGAGGCGGGCTTCATCGCCGAGATGAGGTCGACGACCATCGCGAGGGTCTTGCCGGTGTCGAGGATGTCGTCGATGAGCAGCACGTGGCGGTTCTCGATGTCGATGGTGAGGCTGCTGCGCAGTTGGGGCTCGGTGACGGCGGCGGTGGCGTTGCGATAGCTGGAGACGCGCACGCAATCGAGACGGACGGGCCGGTTGATGAGGCGGAGAAGGTCCGCGGTGAAGAGAAGGGCGCCGTTGATGATGGCGATCGCAGTGATCTCCTGGCCGGCGTAGACGCGGTCGATCTCGGTGGCGAGGGCGGCGAGGCGTCGTTTGATCTGGGTCTCGGAGACGAGGATCTCGGCGAGGTCCTTGTGGGCGGGAATCTTCTTCGTGGTGCGCGCGGGCATGGCGGAGGGCGGAAGGTATGGCGCAGGCAAGAGTGCTGGCAAACGGCTTTCCGGTGAAAATGCCGCGACGGGGGGCCGGCGCGCGCCTTGACTCGGGCGGCGGGCGCGGGTTCGCTGGCGTCCGCGCCCCCGCCATGATTTCCATCGGCATCCAGAAGGTCAGCAAACGCTTTGGCGCGACGGTGGCGCTTGAGGCGCTCGATCTCGCGATCCAGCCGGGCGAACTCTTCTTCCTGTTGGGGCCGAGCGGTTGCGGGAAGACGACGCTGCTGCGTTGTCTGGCCGGGTTCGAGCGGCCGGACTCGGGCACGATCCGGTTTGGCGAGCAGGATGTGACGCGGCTCCCGCCGCACGAACGCAACGCCGGCATGGTCTTCCAGAGCTACGCCTTGTGGCCGCACATGAGCGTCGTGGAGAACGTCGCCTTTGGTCTGGAGGAACGCCGTGTACCCGCCGCCGAGCTCGAGCGGCGCACCGCGCAGGCACTGGAAGCGGTGCAACTGGGCGCGCTCGCCGAGCGCAAGCCCCACCAGCTTTCCGGCGGCCAGCAGCAGCGGGTGGCGCTGGCGCGGGCGCTCGTGGTGCGACCGCGCTGCCTGTTGCTCGATGAACCGCTTTCCAACCTCGACGCCCGCCTGCGCGCGGAGATGCGCAGCGAGATCCGCCGGGTGTGCAAGCAGCACCAACTCACGACGGTCTACGTCACTCACGACCAGAAGGAGGCGCTGGCCATCGCCGACCGGATGGCGGTGATGGAGGCCGGCCGTATCCTTCAGCTGGGAATGCCGCGGGAGATCTATGCGCGGCCGGCGACGGCGACGGTGGCGCGGTTCATCGGTGAGACCAACCTGATCGCGGGCCGGATCGTCGGCGGCGAGAGCGGGCGGTTGCTGGTGGACACGCCGGTGTGCCGTTTCCACGGCCTGGCCGGCGATCCGAACGAGGTGCACCGGCGCGGCGCCGAGGTGCTGGTCTCGGTGCGGCCGGAGTGCTGGCGGTTGGCTCGGCAGCAACCGGCGATGAACGCGGTGCGTGGCCGGATCGCGGAGACGGCGTACCTCGGCGAGGTGGCGCAGCATCGCTTCGTTTCGGGCGAGAGCGAGTTGAAGCTCTTCGAGCTGAATCCGCGTTTTGTGGGAACGGCAGCGCAGGGTGAACTCTGGGCGTCCGTCGACCCGGAAGACGTGGTCGTGTTGAAACCGTAGGCGGTACGTGCTGCTCCGGAGAAACGCCATGTGGGCCCGCCATCTTCTCCTTGCCGCACTGACGGCGCTTGTCGTGCTCCCGTTCGTGCTGCGGCCGCGGACGCGGGCGGCCGAGGCGGAGCTCACGCTGGTGGTGGTGACCCCGCACAACGAGGCGATCCGGCAGGAGTTTGGCGCGGGGTTTGCCCGCTGGTACCGCGCGCGCACCGGCCGGACTGTGCGCATCGACTGGCGGGTGATCGGGGGCGCGAGCGAGACGGTGCGGTACCTGCGGGCCGGTTACGCGGCGGCCTTCGAGCAGCACTGGCGTACTGCGTTGAAGCGGGAGTGGGACGCGCGGCTGGCGACGGCGGCGCTGGATGGTGGGATCGCGCCGGGCGCGGCGCCGGCCGACGACACGCCGGAGCAGGCGGCGCGGCGGGCGTTTCTGGAAGCGAACGTCGGGGTCGGCCTGGATGTGTTTTTCGGCGGAGGAAGTTATGAGCATGTGCGCGCGGCGCACGCGGGGTGGCTGGTCGACGCCGGGATGCGCCAGCGACATCCGGAGTGGTTCTGCGACGCGGTGCTGCCGCAGACGTGGGCGGGCGAGGAGCTGCAGGACCCGCAGGGGCGCTGGTATGGCACGGTGCTTTCCGCCTATGGCCTGCTGAGCAACCGTGATTCGTTGGCGCGGCTCGGGGTGCCGGAGGTCGCGACTTGGCGCGACCTGACGCGACCGGAGTTGCTGGGCGAGGTGGCGATGGCGGATGCGACGCGCAGCGCCTCGGTGGCGGCGGCGCTGGAGATGGTGGTGCAGGAGCAGATGCAGAGCCGCTACGAGGCGCTCGGCGCGGCGGAGCCGGACCGCGCGAAACGTGAGGCGCGCGCTGTGCGGGAGGGGTGGATCGAGGGGCTGCGAGTGCTCCAACTTGCCGCGGCCAACGCTCGCTATTTCACGGACAGCTCGCAGAAGCCGCCGATCGACGTGGCGCAAGGGGATGCGGCGGTGGGCATCTGCATCGATTTCTACGGACGGTATCAGGAGGAGACGCTGGCGCGTCGACACGAGGCAGCGCGGGTGCGGTTCGTGACTCCGCGCGGAGGGTCCGCGTACACGACCGATCCGGTGGCGCTGTTGCGCGGCGCCCCGCACCGGGAGTTGGCGCAGGATTTCATCGAGTTCACCCTGTCGTGGGATGGACAGCGGCTCTGGAACCAGCGGGTGGGTACGCCGGGCGGGCCGGAACGGTTTGCGCTGCGGCGGCTGCCGGTGCGGCGCGACTACTATGCGGTGGAGGAGCTACGCCAATGGCGCTCGGATCCGGCGGTGAATCCCTACGACCCGGACGGGGTGCTCGTGTATCGGCCGGAGTGGACCGGCGGGATGTTGCGCGAACTCGCGTTCGTCGTGCGGGTACTGGGGCAGGATCTCCATCCCGAACTGCAGGCCGCGTGGCGGGAGATCGTCGCCGCGGGCCGGCCACCGGAGGCGTTGGCCCTGCTCGGAGATCTCTCGGCGGTGGACTACGACCGCGCGCACGGCGAGATCGGTCGGCGACTGGCTGCGCGGGACCGGGCCGAGGAGATGCGCCTGACCCGGGAACTGACGGAACACTTCCGCCGGCAGTATCGGGCGGCTGAGGACTCTGCCGCGGGCCGCGAGTGAGCGATCAGCCGGCGCGCTCCTCCACGTCGACGCTGTAGCTGCGTCCCTCGACCGTGAGCTGGTAGTGGCGGCCCTCGCCGGGCGGGGGCGCGACCGGCGCGAGGGCGGCCGGCCGCGGCGCGGTCGGCGCAGGGCTTGGCGGCGAGGCCGGCGCGAGGAGTTTCGCGAGCTCCTGCGGGAACATGGCATGGAGCACCGCCACCTCGTCGGTATCCGGGAAGCCCTTGGCGCGGAGCTCCTCCTTGAGCTTGGGCATGCGCGGCGGGAGCAGATCGGCCTGGCGCTCCTCGGAGCGTTGGTGGCCGGTCTGTTTCTCGACGTGGCGGAGGAGGTCGGCGTAGACCGGGCCGGGGGTGCGGCCGTACTTGCCCAGGAGCACATCGGCGGTGGGACCGGCGATGTTCTTCCAGCGGCCGAACTTCACGTTGAGCATCGCCTGGGTGCCGACGATCTGCGAGGTGGGCGTGACCAGCGGGATCCAGCCGAGGCATTCGCGCACGTAGGGGATCTCGGTGAGCACCTGTTCGAGCTGGCCGTCCATCTTCTGCTCCTTGAGCTGGTTGCGGAAATTGGAGAGCATGCCACCGGGGACCTGATACACGAGGGTGGCGGTGTCGGTCCGCTCGTTGGCCGGGCTGGTGAACTTGCCGAGCTCGGCGTAGACCTTCTCGAAGTGTTTGCCGAGGGCGACGAGCTTGGCGCGGTCGTAGGTCGGGCAGCGGTCGAGGCCCTCGAGCACGGCGAGCATGCGCAGGGTGTCGGGTTGGCCGGTGCCGTTGGCGAAGGGGGCGACGGAGGTGTCGATCCAGTCGACACCGGCCTGCACGGCGGCGTGGTAGGAGGCGGCGGCGAGGCCGGCGGTGTCGTGGCTGTGGAGGACGACGGGAAGCTTCGTGCGCTCCTTGATGCCGGTGACGAGGGCGCGGGCGATCTCGGGCTGGATGAGCCCGGCCATGTCCTTGAGGCAGATGGAGTCGCAGCCGAGCGCGGCGATCTCCTCGGCGAGCGTGAGGAAACTGGCGACGGTGTGGACGGGGCTGAGCGTGTAGCAGATCGTGCCTTGGGCGTGCTTGCCGGCCTGCTTCACTGCCTTGATGGCGGTGCGCAGGTTGCGAACGTCGTTGAGCGCGTCGAAGACGCGGAAGATGTCGAGCCCGCGGGCGGCGGTGGCGGCGACGAAGGCCTCGACCACGTCGTCGGGAAACGAGGTGTATTGGACGAGGTTCTGGCCGCGCAGGAGCATCATGTGCGGGGTTTTCGGCGCGGCCTTCTTCAACGTGCCGAGGCGCTCGAAGGGGTTCTCGCCGAGAAAGCGGAGACAGGAGTCGATGGTGGCCCCGCCCCACGTCTCGAGGGCGCCGAAGCCGAGCGCGTCGAGGTCGGCGCAGGCCGGCAACATCTGGGCGGTGGTCATGCGGGTCGCGGCGAGCGACTGGTGGCCGTCGCGCAGAACCGTGTTGTTGAATACGACCGGAGCGGGTTTCATGGGAAAACGAAGGGCAGAATGTGGTTTGCGAGCGGGCGAAGGGGGGCTCTAGCGTGGCGGGACCATGACCGTCGAAGAGCGTTTGAGCAAACACCTGAGCAAAGAGCCGCAGATCGCCCCGTCGGCCTACGTGGCCCGGGGGGCGATCCTGATCGGCGATGTCCGGATCGGCGAGCGGGCGAGCGTGTGGCACAACTGCGTGCTGCGCGGGGACATCAATTCGATCGAGATCGGCGAGGGAAGCAACGTCCAAGACGGCACCATCGTGCATCTGGCGGACCACTTCGGCGTGCAGGTCGGCAAGTATGTGACGATCGGACACGCGGCGATGATCCACGCCTGCACGATCGGCGACGGGTGCCTGATCGGCATGCAGGCGACGATCCTCGACGGCGCCGAGATCGGCGAGGGCTCGATCGTGGGCGCCAACTCGCTGGTGACCGGCGGCACGAAGATTCCGCCGCACTCGTTGGTGCTGGGCTCGCCGGCGAAGGTGGTGCGGCCGCTCAAGCCGGAGGAGCAAGGCAAGGGCCGGGCGTTCGCGGAGAAGTACGTGACGGTCGCCGCGACCCACAAGGCGAAGTTCGGCAACAGCGCGGGCTGAACGGCGCGAGGGCCGGTTCACCGCGCGGGATCGGGCTCGCGCAGCAGGGGGCGGAGCGCGCGGGCGAGCTGCTCGATGCCGTAGGGCTTGGGCACCATCGCGACAAAGCCGTGGTCGCGGTAGGTGGCCAGCACCTCGTCCTCGCTGTAGCCGCTGGAGACGACGGCGCGCACGCCGGCGTCGATCTCGCGCAGGCGCCGGAACGCCTGGAGGCCGCCCATGCCGCCGGGCACCGTGAGATCGAGGATCACCAGATCGTAGGGGCGGCCGTCGCGCAGCGCGCGACCGTACTCCTCGGCGGCGGCGGCGCCGTCGGCGACGCAATGCGCCTCGAGACCGAGGTGCTGCATCATCTGGGTGGCCAGGGCGCGGATCTCGGGCTCGTCATCCATCAGTAGGATACGACCGGAAAGCGAACCGGAGTCGGGGGTGAGGACCGCGGTCGGTGCGGTGGCGGTCGTGCTGCTGGCCGGGAGGCGGAGGTGGAAGGTGGTGCCGGTGCCGACGGTCGAGTCGACGGTGATGTGCCCGCCGTGTTTGCGCACGATCGAGTAGACGGTGGCGAGGCCGATGCCGGTCCCGGTCGGTTTGGTCGTGAAGTAGGGGTCGAAGATGCGCGGGAGCACCTCGGGGGCGATGCCCTTGCCGGTGTCGGCGAGGGAGAGGCGCAGGTAGCGCCCCGGGGCCAGCAGGCGGCTCTGGCCGGCGGCGATCTCCTCGTTGGCGAGGGCGATGCGGAGGTGGCCGCCGTCGGGCATGGCCTGCACCGCGTTGATGATGATGTTCTGCACGACTTGGCTGATCTGCCCCTTGTCGACATGGGCGGGCCAGAGGTCGGGGGCGAAATCGAACCGGCAGTCGACCGCGGTGCCACGCAGCACGAACTCCGCGATCTCGCGAATCAGGTCGGGGAGGGCGAGGGCGGTCCGCACGGGCGAACCGCCTTTGGCGAAGGTGAGTAGTTGCTGGGTGAGGTCGCGGGCGCGCAACGTGGCGCGACTGGCGGCGAGGACCTGTTGCCGCGTTTCCCGGTCGATGCTCGGGCCGAGCGTGGCGAGCGAGAGGTTGCCGATGACGACGGTGAGCAGGTTGTTGAAATCGTGGGCGATGCCGCCGGCCAGCAGCCCGATGGACTCGAGGCGTGTGGCGCGCTGCAGTTCGGCCTCCAGCCGCGTCTCCCGTTGCATCTGCTCGCGGAGCTGATCGGTCTGCTGTTGCACGCGGCGGCGCAGCGCGGCGACCCAGAGCAGCGAAAGCCCGACGCCCAGCGCGAGGGCGGCGGCCACCCCGAGGGCCCGGCGCGGGGTGAGCCAGGAAGGGGTGGCGAGGACGACGAGGTCGGCGGGGATGCGCGGGCGTACGCGGAAGCCTGCGGGTTGGCCCTGCTCGTCGTGGACGACCTCCATCAAGCCGGTGACGGCGATGCGGCTCTGCAACGGCACCCCGCCGGCCAAGGGCTTCTCGGAGAAGATGGAGAACAGGCCGGCGGCGGCCTCGATGGTCAGGCGCGTCTCGTCGCCCTGGTCGGCCACGTTGAGCAGGGTGCCCTCGGCCGCGACCAGGCGGCCGTCGAGGGCGAAGGCCTCGCCGGCCGCGCCGCTGAAGGGCAGGGGCTGGGGCTGTCCGCCGTCGCCGTCGATGCGGTACGCCGCTTCGCGCAACACCATGCGGCCGCCCCGGCGGTTCAGATAGCCGACCGCGTCGAGGCGCTGGCCCGGGCGCAACGGCGCCGGGTCGCGGGTGAGGATGCGCAGGCTCACGTCGCCATCCTGGATCTGGACCCAGCGGCCGGGGGATTGGGCGAGCACGACGCCGGAGAGGCGGACGCGCCGGTCGGAGCTCTGGGGGGCGCCGAAGCGGCCCAACTCGGCGAGGGACTGGGCGGGCAGGGCGAACAGATCGGCCGGGGCGGCCTCCTCGATCTGGATATCCTCGGGGGAGCGCAGCCAGAGGCGGACCCCGCGGATGCGGCGCTGTTCGTCGGTGTCGGCGGCGCAGACGCCGCGCACGCGCACGACGGCGCCGGTGACCGCGGGAAGCTCCTCGGCGGCGGGGAGGAGGGCGAAGAAGTCGCCGGCGGCCGTGGTGAGCTCGAGCCGGTTCCAGGGGGTTTCGCGGTGGATCTGGCGCACGAGGCCGCGCAACTCGATCCACTGGGCCTCGGCCCGGCCGGTGAGCGCGTGCTCGAGCGACACGGTCTCGGCGCAGGGCAGCGGCATGTCGCCAGTTCGCTGGATCGTCTCGGCGATGACGGAGGGGGCGAAGGGGCCCATGGTGGTGACCCCGCGCACGAGGATGCTCCGTCCCGGCTGGTAGTTGCGGGCGGCGCCGTCGCCGAGTTCGACGCAAAGACCGCCGCTCGAGTCCTGGATGAAGAGAAACGGCGCCTCCGGATGCGACCAGGTGACATAGGGCCGGTAGAGGGCGGCCCTGAGCTGCCACTCGGTGCCGTTGATCTCCGGGTAGCCGACGGCTTCGACCAGGTCGCCGATGCGGCAGGGCAGCGACTGGCCGCTGAGCACCTCGATCTGCGCGGTGTCGTCGCGCAGGGTCAGGGTGCTGCCCGGCTGCTGGCTGCGCACGGTGCCGATGACATGGACGAGCGCGTCGCGCGGGCGTTGGCGCAGGCTGGATAGCGTGGATACGGGAAGGGCGAAGCGGGGATCGTCGTCGAGCCGATGGAGGAGGGTGGCGGCGCCGGGGTGCTGGATCTTGAGCTCGATCGCACCGACGCGGCCGTCGGTGGTATGGACGGTTGTGAAGACTCCGCGGAGACGGACGGTTGTTTGCTCGAGCTGGGGCTCGGGTTCGCCCGGGGGGAGCAGCATCCAGGCGAAGACGGGGCGGCCGGCGGCGGAGAGGAACAGATGCAGGTGTTCGGGGTCGTCGAGGACCTGTCGGTCGACGAAGGCCTCGAGCTCGACCAGGACGTTGTTGTAGGGCTCGGGCTGCTCATACCAGCCCTCCGTGGGAAGCGAGAGCGGGGGGATGCGCGCGGGGCCGAGGTCGATGGCGGCTGCCCCGATGTCGGTGAGTTTGCTGCCGGGCGGCAACTGCCCGGAGAGCCGGATGTGGCGACCGGACCGGATGGCCGGCGAGCCTGCGCCGGACTGGAAGTAGGCGCCCTTGGTGGGATCCTGGAACCAGAAGTGACCCCACGCTGGATCATGGTAGGTGACGTCCCCCTCGAAGGAGTAGGGAAGGCCGAGCTGGCGCTCGACATAGGGAAGGTCCCAATACTGCTGGATGCTCTTGACCGGGCCATGCAGAGCGACGGGCGGCTCCGCCGCGATGCCGGGCATGGCGCGGGCGAGGCACAGGCAGGCAGCGAGCACGAAGAAACGGGCTGGCAGACTGGGGCGGGGTCGAGGCGCAGGGATCGGCATCGCGAATCGCCCCAGCTTGGGGCGGAGACGACCGGGAGGTCAAATCCGCAGAGTGGCGACGGGCGGAGGTGGCGAGGATCTCGCGCTGGCACGAAAAAGCCCGGGGCGCACGAGGCGCACCGGGCTTCGAAGGCTTCAGGTCGTGGTGACGATCAGAGGCGGGAGGTGAGCAGCTCCTTCTGGAACACGAGCTCCTTCGGGAGCGCGGTGTAGAGCTTGGCGAAGTGCTCGCTGTGGCCGACCACTTCCTTCTTCCACTCGTCGACGTTGATGGCGAGGGCAGCCTCGAGCTTGGCGGCGTCGAAGTCCTTCATGCCGGTGATGTCGATGTCCTTGGCGAAGGGGACCCAGCCGATCGGGGACTCCTTGGCGGCGACCTTGCCGTTGACGCGGTCGACGATCCACTTGAGCACGCGGGTGTTGTCTCCGTAGCCCGGCCACATCCACTTGCCTTCCGCGGTCTTGCGGAACCAGTTCACGTGGAAGATCTGCGGCGGGTTCTTGGCGAGCTTCGTCATCGAGAGCCAGTGGGCGAAGTAGTCGCCCACGTTGTAGCCGGTGAAGGGCAACATGGCCATCGGGTCGCGGCGGACCTGGCCGATGGTGCCGGCGGCAGCGGCGGTCATCTCGGAACCCATGGTGGCGCCGAGGTAGACACCGTGCGACCAGTTCCACGACTGGAACACCAGCGGCATGGTCGTCGGACGACGGCCGCCGAAGATGATGGCGGAGATCGGAACGCCGGCCGGGTTCTCCCAATCCTTGTCGATGCAGGGGCAGTTGCGCGCCGGGGCGGTGAAGCGGGAGTTGGCGTGCGAGGAAACGCGGCCGCAATCCGGGGTCCACTCCTTGCCGGTCCAGTCGGTGAGCTTGGCGGGGGCCTGCTTGGTCATGCCTTCCCACCAGACATCGCCATCCTCGGTGAGGGCGACGTTGGTGAAGATGGTGTCCTTCTTGCAGGTGTCCATCGCCGACGGGTTGGAGTCGTACGAGGTGCCCGGGGCGACGCCGAAGAAGCCGGCCTCGGGGTTGATGGCGTAGAGGCGGCCGTCGGCGCCGGGCTTGAGCCAGGCGATGTCGTCGCCGATGGTGGTGACCTTCCAGCCCTTCATCTCGGCGGGCGGGATGAGCATGGCGAAGTTGGTCTTGCCGCAGGCGGACGGGAAGGCGGCGCAGACGTAGTTGGCCTGGCCTTCCGGATTCTCGACCTTGAGGATGAGCATGTGCTCGGCCATCCAGCCTTCGTCGCGGGCGATGTTGGAGGCGATGCGCAGGGCGAAGCACTTCTTGCCGAGCAGGGCGTTGCCGCCGTAGCCGGAACCGAAGGACCAGATGGCGCGCTCCTCGGGGAAGTGGGAGATGTACTTGGTGCTGCTGCACGGCCAGGCGACATCCTTCTCGCCGGCGGCGAGGGGCTTGCCGACGGAGTGCAGGCAGGGGACGAACTCCTTGTCGCCGAGGGCGGCCCACACGGCGGTGCCGATGCGGGTCATGATGCGCATGTTGGCGACGACGTACGGGGAGTCGGTGAGCTCGACGCCGATGTGGGCGAGCGGGGAGCCGACGGGGCCCATCGAGAAGGGGATGACGTACATCGTACGGCCGGCCATGGAGCCCTTGAAGAGGGGGAGGAGGGTCTCCTTCATCTGCTTCGGGGCCATCCAGTTGTTGGTCGGGCCGGCATCCTTCGGGTTGATCGAGCAGATGAAGGTGCGGTCCTCGACGCGGGCCACGTCGGTCGGGTCGGAACGGACGAGAATGGAGTTCGGACGCTTGGCCGGGTTGAGGCGGATGGCGGTGCCACCCTTGACCATGAGGTCAATCATGCGGTCGTACTCGGCCTGGGAGCCGTCGCACCATTCGATGGCGGAGGGCTGGCAGAGTTCGGCGTTCTCGCGCACGAAGGCGAGAACCTTGGCGTTCTTGGTGGGAGCCTTGGACAGGGCCGCGGCGATCAGGTTTTCGAGGTCTTTGGAGGGAGCGGTCATGGATGTTATGTTTGAAATCAAACGGTCCATGGTAGCGATGGGGAGATTTCCGCACTGCGCAACCCTTGGTTTATCCTGCGCAAATTTTGGGATTTAAGTTTGCGCGGCGCCGCCGCCCCCACAACCTCGCCGCCCTGCGATCCAGCCCGCCGATGAAGGAGAAAGTAAGTCCGGCCAAGCGAAGCCAAGGTCTCGTGGAACTGCTCCGTCGATCGGACATCTTCCGCGACTACGCACGCGCCTTTCGCGACACGACGGGGCTGCCGCTCGGGTTGCGGGCGCTCGACTCGCTCCATCTGACCATGGGGGACCGCAAGGACCAGAACCCGTTCTGCGTGCTGCTCGCGCAGTCCAATCAGTCCTGTGCGGCCTGCCTGAGCATGCGCAAGAAGGTCGAGGAGCAGGCGGGGGAGAAACCGAAGACCCTGAAGTGTTTCGCCGGCCTGTGCGAGACGGTGGTGCCGGTGCGGGTGGGGGAGAACACCATCGCGTTTCTGCAGACCGGGCAGGTGCTCCAACAACAGCCGCGGAGGGGCGATTTTTCGCGAACTGCGGAGACGTTGCTGAAGTGGGGGCTGGAGATCGACGTGAAGCGGCTCGAGGAGGCGTACTTCCAGACGCGGGTGCTCTCGCGCAAACAGTACGAGTCGATCGTGCGCCTGCTCGAGATCTTCGCCCAGCATCTGTCGACCCTCAGCAACCAGCTCATCGTGAAGGAGCAGCTCGGCGAGCCGCCGATGATCCAGCGCGCGAAGACGTTCATCGAGGAGCATCAGGCCGAGGACCTGCGGCTCAACCAGGTGGCGAAGGCGGTGAACACGAGCACCTACTATTTCTGCAAGATGTTCAAACAGGCGACCGGGCTGACGTTCACCAGTTTTCTGGCCCGGGTGCGCGTCGAGAAGGTGAAGAACCTCCTGCTCAACCCCCATGTGCGCGTGAGCGAGGCGGCGTTCCAGGTGGGGTTCCAGTCGCTGTCGCAGTTCAACCGGGTCTTCCGCGTGATCACCGGGGAGTCGCCCTCGGCCTACCGCGAACGGGTGCTGGCCGATTCCGTGGCGGGTTCGACCCGTTGAGGCCTGCAGAACGGGATACGGCGCGGCGGCCCCGGATCGCGGTGGGCTAGCGTGCGAGCGCGAGGGACGGCGCTTGCGCAGCGATGGCGGCGCGGCCACCACGGGCGATCCCGGTCTGGCAGGTCGCGCAGAACGAGCGGATCTCGGCGGCGGCGAGGTTCTGCAACTCGACGAGCAGCTCCTGCACACAGGCGGCGTAGCCGGGGCCATCCAGTTCGGGACAACGTTCGGCCCGGGGGGCCATGGCTCCCGGCAGGATGCTGGCGGCAACCCGGAAGTAGGCCAAAAATGGATTGAGCCCGCACAGGCAGCCGGAACGGAGCGAGCGGGCGGGGGTGGGATCGGAAACACGACAACGCAGCGAGAGCGCGGCCACCAGGTCCTCCAGCGTGCGGTCCATCAGCAGCACGAGGGTATCGGGGTTGGCGAGGGGACTGGTGACGGGCTCGTGACGCAGTTGGCGCTCCCACGCCTGCTTGATGGCGGCGCGTCGAGCGGCGAGCTCGGCGACGAAGCTGCGGTGCATGCGGCGATTGTGGCACAGCGGACGGGGCGGGTCGCAGCGTTGTTTGGCCAACGCTCCGCATCTTTTGGGGCGCAGCTGGCGCTCCGGCGTGACGACACCCATCCGGGGCTTGCGCCGGGCCCCGATTCCCTCACTACATTGCGGCGGATTTGTGGCCCGCCTCCGGCCCTTGGTCGGAGATGCGGCCCGGCCCGCCGGCTCACCCACGGCGTCTCTGCCCAACACCTTCATCACTCACTCCATGCCGGTACTCTGGATCACGGTCATCCTGAGCCTGTTGCTGGCGCTTGTCTTCCTCGCGCTCTTCGTGAAGGAACACCGGCGTTTCCATTTCGGTTCTCCCGAGCGCAGCGCGTTGCTTCCGCTCGAGGACGACGCGCCGCCCGCGTCGGCGCGTGGCCCGCAACCCGCCCAGCCGTCCACCTCCACCCCTCCGGCCAACCCGCCACCGCCCCCTCGTCGCTCATGAGCGTAGCTCCGTCCGCCTCCGCCCGTCCCGGTGCCAAGACTCTCATCGTCTACGACGATCGTTCCGTCCGCTGGTTCATGATCGCCTCCATTTTCTGGGGCATCGTGGGCATGGCCGCCGGCGCTCTCGCCGCCTCGCAGCTGAACTTCTGGCAGATGAACGGGAAGTTCCTCGAGTGGATCACCTTCGGCCTGATCCAGAACGAGGGACTCCAATACATCAGTTTCGGCCGTCTGCGCCCGCTGCACACCAACGCCGTGATCTTCGCGTTCGTGGGCAACATGATGTTCGCCGGCATCTACCACTCCACGCAGCGCCTCTGCAAATGCCGCACGGCCTCCGACTTCCTCTCGCAGCTGCATTTTTGGGGCTGGAACCTGATCATTGTCGCCGCCGCGATCACGCTCCCGGCCGGCCTCACCCGCGGCAAGGAGTACGCCGAGCTCATCTGGCCGATCAACATCGCCGTCGCCCTCATCTGGGTCGTCTTCGCGGCCAACTTCTTCTGGACGCTGGCCAAGCGCAACGAGCCCACGCTCTACGTCGCCCTCTGGTTCTACATTGCGACGATCCTCACCGTGGCGATGCTCTACATCGTCAACCATCTCTCGATCCCGACCTCGCTGCTGCACAGCTACCCGCTCTTCGGCGGCGTGCAGGATGCGCTGGTGCAATGGTGGTATGGACACAACGCCGTGGCGTTCTTCCTCACCACGCCGATCCTCGGCATCATGTACTACTACATGCCGAAGGCCGCGGAGCGCCCGGTCTACTCGTACCGCCTCTCGGTCATCCATTTCTGGTCGCTGGTCTTCGTCTACATCTGGGCCGGCCCGCACCACCTGCTCAACACCGCGCTGCCCACCTGGTTGCAGCTGCTCGGCATGCTCTTCAGCCTGATGCTCTGGGCACCGTCCTGGGGCGGCATGCTCAACGGCCTGCTCACCCTGCGCGGCGCCTGGCACAAGCTTCGCACCGATCCGGTGCTCAAGTTCTTCGCTGCCGGCGTCACCTTCTACGGCATGTCGACCTTCGAGGGCCCGTTGCTCTCGATCCGCTCGGTCAACGCGATCGGCCACTACAGCGACTGGATCATCGGCCACGTGCACGGCGGCACCCTGGGTTGGAACGGCATGATGGCCGCCGGCATGTTCTACTGGCTCGCGCCGCGCCTCTGGAACACGCGGCTGCACTCGACCAAGCTCGCGGACCTCCACTTCTGGAGCGCGATGATCGGCATCCTGCTCTACGTCGGCGCGATGTGGGTCTCGGGCATCTCCCAGGGCCTCAACCTCCTCGCCACCACCGATGGCGGCACCACGCTGGCCTATCCCATCTTCACGGAGACGTTGAAGGCGATCCGCCCGCTGATGCTTGCCCGCCTGGTCGGCGGCACGCTCTACCTCGCGGGCTTCTTCCTGCTCGCCTACAACATCTACCGGACCGCCCGCAGCGGCCAGCCCGTCGACGGCACCGTCGAGGTCGCGGTCGAGGAGCACGAGCCG
This sequence comes from Verrucomicrobiota bacterium, assembly GCA_019136515.1. Classification (GTDB taxonomy): domain Bacteria; phylum Verrucomicrobiota; class Verrucomicrobiia; order Opitutales; family Opitutaceae; genus CAJCBL01. The sequence continues at coordinate 17,630 of JAGVUB010000112.1, read as the reverse complement.
TCCTCGGTGATGGGGCCGATCCGCTCCTTCCTCAACCCGCCGATCCTCACCTGCGGCTTCGCGCTGCTCTTCGGCTGCCTCTGGCTGTTCGGCGGCGACTACCTGCGGCTGCTCTCGATCTTCGGCCTGATCCTCACGATCCTCATCGCCTACGCACACTTCTCCGCCCGGGGCCTGACGTGGGGCCGCTGGTACGACCAGTTGCTCGCCAACGCGTTGCCGTTCTCGGTCTTCACCTTCGCCGCCGCCGCGATCGGTGGCGTGGTCCAGATTCTGCCCACCGTCCTGGCCTACCGGCCGGAGAACGTCGAGGACCGCATCCAGGTCCTATACACGCCGCTCGAGCTCGCCGGCCGCGACATCTACATCCGCGAGGGCTGCTACAACTGCCACTCGCAGATGATCCGCACCCTCGTGCCCGACGTGATGCGCTACGGCGAATATTCCCGCCTCGGCGAGTCGGTCTACGACCATCCCTTCCAGTGGGGCTCGCGCCGCACCGGGCCGGACATCGCCCGTGTCGGCGGCAAGTACAGCAACGCGTGGCACTACGACCACACGATCGACCCGCGCAGCGTGAACGTGGATTCCAACATGCCCTCCTTCCCGTGGCTGGCGGAGCAGGAGACCGACATCGCCTCGCTGCATGCGAAGCTGCGCGTGCAGCGGCTCGTCGGCGTGCCGTATCCGGAGATGACCGAGTCCGAGATCGCCGCCTCCACCGAGCAGCAGGCCCGCGCGATCGCGCTCGACCTGCGCAACGCCGGCAAACTCATCGCGCCGGAGAAGGAGCTCGTCGCTGTCATCGCCTACCTCCAGAAGCTCGGCAAATCACAGGCGGTCGGTGAGGCCGCCGCCGCGGCGAACTGAAGTACGGATCCTCCCGCCCGGCATTCCGCAATCCCATGTTTCGTCGTCTCGTCACCGAAAACTGGCAGGCCTCATTGGCCCTCGTGCTCTTCGTTCTCGCGGCGCTCGGTTGCCTGCTGCAATGGCTGTGGGCGCTTCACCTACCGCGCGACCAGGCCGACCGGCGGGCCGCCATGGCGCTCGATGACGACCGGCCCGCCGACGCCTCCCCGGTCCCGCCTGCGCGCGAGGGCTGAGCGTTTCCCTTTCTCCGCCACTCCGCATTTCCCTCGCCCATGAGCCCAGAGCCCTCCGGTCAGCCGCCCCACGAAGACAACCTCCGTCCGCACACCTACGACGGCATCCAGGAATACGATAAGCGCCTGCCCAACTGGTGGCTGCTGACCCTCTACGGCGCGATCGCCTTCGCCGTCGCCTTTTGGTTCGTCCACTACGAGGCCAGCGTGGTGCTGCCCGACGGCGAACGCGTGACGCAGGAGCTGAACCGTGTCGAGGCGGTGAAGCTGGCGGCGATGGTCGACAAGCTCAACGACCCCTACCTCTGGCAGGCCTCGCGCAACTCCGCGATCGTCGCCAACGGTGCCGCCACCTACAAGAGCGTCTGCCAGGCCTGCCACGCCCCGAGCCTGCGCGGCAAGGCCGAGGATCCGAAATACATCGGCGCGAATCTCGCCGACAACGCCTGGCTCCACGGCGGCCAGCCCACCGAGATCTTCAAGCTCGTGCGCGAAGGTTACCTGCCCCGCGGCATGCCCCCGCGCGGTGGCCAACCGCTCAGCGACACGGCCGTGCTCGAGGCCGTCGCCTTCGTGCTCAGCCACCACCGGGAGGGCGAGCCGATCGTTGTCGAGCCCCCGCCGGTCCAGTAGGAGCCGTCCCCACGGCCCGCCGTCAGCGCGGCGCCGCTCGCCCGATCGATAACGCTCTCCCATGTCCGCAGCCCGCCCTAGTCTCGACTCCGTCACGACGATCAACGCCGACGGTTCGCGCAACTTCCTCCACCCGGCCGACACGCGGGGGCGCTGGACGCTCGCCCGGCGCGTCGCCGCCTGGTTTCTGATCGCCGTCTACGTGCTCCTGCCGTGGATCCCGGTGGGGGCCCACCCGGCGGTCTTCCTCGATGTCGCCGGCCGGCGCTTCCATCTGCTCGGCTGGACGCTCTCGTTGCAGGAGACGTGGCTGCTGTTCTTCGCGCTCACCGGCGCGGGCTTCGCCCTGTTTTTCATCACTGCTCTCCTGGGTCGGGTGTGGTGTGGTTGGGCGTGTCCACAGACGGTGTTTCTCGAACACGTCTACCGGCGGATCGAGGTGCTGCTCGAGGGCGACGCCCCCGCGCGCCGGCGCCTCGACGCCGCGCCCTGGGATGCCGCCAAGACGGCCAGACGCCTCGCGAAACACGCGCTCTATTCTCTCGTCTCGGCCCTCGTCGCCCACGTGCTGCTGGCCTACTTCGTGTCGTTGCCACGCCTCTACGCGATGATCACGACCGCGCCCACCGCGCACTGGGGGACGTTCCTCTTCGTTTTCGTGACCAGCGGCCTGCTGTACTTCAACTTCGCGTGGTTCCGCGAGCAGCTCTGCATCGTCGTCTGCCCGTACGGGCGGCTGCAGTCCGCGCTCATCGACGATCATTCGCTGGTCGTCGGGTACGATGCGAAACGCGGCGAACCTCGGCGGCAGGGTAGGGCTGTGCCCTCCGAAGCGACCGCAGCGGTCGCGAAGGAGGGGGACTGCGTCGATTGCCTGCGGTGCGTGCACGTGTGCCCGACCGGCATCGACATCCGGCAGGGCCTGCAGATGGAGTGTCTCGCCTGCACCGCCTGTATCGACGCCTGCGACGATGTGATGGCGCGGCTCAAGAAACCCGCCGGGCTGATTCGCTACGACTCGTTGGCGGGTTTTGCGGGTGGGCGGACGAAGTGGGTACGGCCGCGCACCATGCTCTATGCTGCACTATTGGCGGTGGGTGCGGCGGTGGCGCTTCTGGCTTTCGCGAGCGTGAAGCCTGTTGCCTTCGATGCGATGCGCATGCCCGGCGGGGCGTATTTCGTCGACGCCGACGCGGTGCGCAACCAGATGCTCGTGCGCCTCACCAACAAGACCGATGGCCCGCGGCTGGTCGCGCTCTCGGTCGCGGAGGCGCCGGAGGGCCTGTTGCTTTCCGGGACCGACGACATGATCGAGTTGGCGCCCATGGCGGAGTCGCTGCACACGGTGGTCTTGCGCATGCCCAAGCCACGGTTCACCGGAAAGTTTCGCTACCGGATCGCGGCACAGGATCTGGAGGGCGGCTACACGCTCGCGAAACCGGCCGAATTCCTCGGTCCCGATCCCAAACTGCTGCAGGAGGACTACTGGCGTGAGAAATCCTCTCGTTGAGCGCCCTTGGCTGCTGATCGTGGCCGCATTGGCGGTATTCGTGGCGGTCTGGATCGCTTTTCTCGTCGTTGCCGAGCGCCACAAGCCCGCCGAGGTGCCGCGGCCAGTCTCGAATCCGGCGCGTTGACGTTGGCTCTGCGGTGGTGGCGCCGAGCTTGGTGGCCTATTCGTCCGCTTCGTCGGACTCGGATGGGTCCTCCGCGCCGTCGCCGCCGACGGAACTCGCAAAGAAACCTTCACGCTCCAGCAGTGCTAGAACCCCGGAGACGATCTGCAGGTGCTCGGCTTTGCGCAGGCTTGGATGATTGTCGGCGAGCCAGTCCATGAGCACGGGTCTGGCCTCGGCAGGGGTGACGACTCCGTCCAGGAGGCTGTCGGCCTCGTCGGCCGCGAAGTTGATGACGGCTTGGAGGTTGGGGTTCATGGCCGGAACTTAGCGGGAGAACGGCTGCGTGCAAAACCGGGAGGCCCGATCTGGGTGAATCCGACCGGCGACCTTGGTGTCGCGCCCTCAACCGCGGAGCGCGAGCAGGTGCGGACCGAAGACGAGGAGTCCGACAACGACGGCGCCGAGCGCGGCGAGGAGGACGGCCGCTGCCGCGCAGTCCTTGGCTTTGCCGATCAGCGGATGGTGATCGGTGGAGACGGCATCGGCGAGAAACTCGAGCGCGGTGTTCAAGGCTTCCGTCACGAGCACGCCGGCGATCGCGGCGGTGAGCCAGAGCCAGTCGGCGAGGGTGACTCGGAGTGCCCACCCGGCGGCGGCGACAGCCACTGCCGCGAATGCGTGAATACGGAAATTCGGCTGCGTGGCAAACAGTGTGCGGAGCCCGGCAAAGGCATAGGCGAAACTGCGGAGACGGGCGGCGAGGGCGGACATGACGGTCTACTGGCTCCGCTTCGTGAGTAGCCGGCGGATCGCGCTCGGTCGTTGCCGGAGATCGAGGACGGCGACGATGGTCGTCACGTCCGGTTCGATGACGAAAAAGACGGCGAAGTAAGTGTTGCGGATGATCGCTCGCCGGAAGAACCGGTGTTTGCGGGGGAATAGCTCTGGATTCCATGCTATCCAGCTGACGGTCTCGCGAAACCGTGCCTGCAGGTAGCTGCTACCATCCGACCGCCACGAATCGTAGAAAGATCGTGCGGCCCGTAGATCCGCCTCTACGATCTCGAGGGCCTCGACGGTTTGGCTTCTCACGGCTTCGCGAGGCGCTGTTCCATCTCCGCTATGCTGATGCGCTTGGATTTCCCGGCTTGGTAGTCGGCCCATCGCGCCGCGAGCAGCTTTTTCTGCTTGGTGGTGACCGGAGTCGCATCGCTGATTCCGGCCTGCCAGAGCGCGTCGGCCAGCTCGAGTTTCTTGCGGTTCGGCAGCTTCTTCAGTGCGGGAAAGCTCGCGAGAGTCATGGCGGCAGCGTAGGCGCGCCGCCTGGGCCGTCAACGGGCAGGTTCTCAGCCGCATCTGTCCGCTTAACCGTACCGAGATCTCGTGGTTGCGATAAGGCGGAACAACTGATGCCGACGAGAGGTTGGCTTCGCGGTTGCCAGTGTTCTCCCAGCTAAAGGGTGGGCGTAAAGCTCCCCCACACAAATCGGAGGCGAGATGCGACAAGGCTCACAGCGCGTGCAGGGCGCTCTTGCTGACGGCGAGGGCGGCTTCCTTCACGGCTTCGCTCATCGTCGGATGGGCGTGGATCGTGCGTGCCAGATCCTCGGCGCTGCCGCCGTAGCTCATGTGGGCAACGACCTCGCTGATGAGCTCGCCGGCGCCGCGGCCGAGAATCTGTGCGCCGAGGAGGCGGTCGGTCTTGGCGTCGGCGATGAGCTTCACAAAGCCGTCGGCGGCTTCGGACGCGAGGGCGCGACCGTTCGCGGCGAAGCTGAACTTGCCCACGCGGACAGCGACGCCGCGGTTCTTGGCGGCATCTTCGCCGAGGCCGACGCTGGCGACCTCCGGGTTGGTGTAGACGATGGCGGGCACGAGATCCCAGTCGATGTGGCCGGCTTTTCCCGCGATCCACTCGGCGACGGCCACGCCGTCTTCCTCGGCCTTGTGGGCGAGCATCGGCCCAGCCACGACATCGCCGATCGCCCAGACGCCGTCGGCGGTGGTGCGCAGATGCGCATCGACCTTGATGCGCTTCTTGTCGTCGAGTTCGACGCCGGCGGCGGCGAGATTGAGGCCGTCGGTGAACGGGCGGCGGCCGACGGCGACGAGCACCTTGTCGGCGGGAAACCCGAGCTTCGGGCCGTCGCGCTCGGCGGTGAGGACGCCGTCGGCGTAGCCGGTGACCTTCGCGCCTGTCTCGATCTTGAGGCCTTGTTTCTGGAGGAGGCGGGTGAAGCTGCGGACGATGTCGTCGTCGTAGGCGGCGACGATCTTGGGGAGAAACTCGACGACGGTGACCTCGGCGCCGAGACGCGCCCACGCGGAACCGAGTTCAAGGCCGATGGCGCCGCCGCCGACCACGACCATCTTCTTGGGGATGGACTCGAAGGCGATGGCGGCGTCGGAGGAGACGACGGTCTGCCCGTTGAACTTCAGGAAGGGCAACTCGACCGGGGCGGAGCCGGTGGCGACGACGATATTGGTCGCGGTGACGTCCTCGGTTTTGCCGTCGGCGGCAGTGACCTGAATGGCCTTGGGCCCGGTGAAGCTGGCGGTGCCGGTGAAGACGGCGATCTGGCGGGCCTTCGCGAGTTGGGCGACGCCGCTGGTAAGTTTGGCGACGATGGCGTCTTTGCGCTTCAGCAGCGCGGCGACATCGATCTCGACGGCGCCGAGCTTGATCCCGCTCTCCGCGGCGTGGTTCTTGGCCCAGGCGAAATGCTCCGTTGCGTGAAGCAGCGCCTTCGACGGGATGCAACCGACGTTGAGGCAGGTGCCTCCGAGGGTGGGGCGCTTGTCGACCAGCGCGACTTTCAGGCCGAGTTGCGCGGCGCGGAACGCGCACACGTAGCCGCCGGGGCCGGCACCGAGGATGAGGAGGTCGAAGGATTGCATGATCAGGATTTCACCACAGAGCGCACAGAGGACACAGAGAAGGAAACGGAGGAGGACTAGCCGCAAAGAACGCAGAGAGCACAAAGATCGAAGAGGATACTCCCGGCACTCGTCTCTGCGCTCCTTGCGTTCCTTGCGGTTGACGTCGGTTGCTCAGACCCCGAGCAGCAGGCGGGCGGGATCCTCGATGGCCTGCTTGATCTTCACGAGGAAGGTGACGGCCTCCTTGCCGTCGACGAGGCGGTGGTCGTAGCTGAGGGCGAGGTACATCATCGGGCGGATGACGACCTGGCCGTCGCGGGCGACGGGCCGGTCCTGGATGGCGTGCATGCCGAGGATGCCGCACTGAGGCGGGTTGAGGATCGGCGTGGAGAGCATCGAGCCGAAGATGCCGCCGTTGGTGATGGTGAAGACGCCACCCTGGAGATCGTCCAGGCCGATCTTCCCCTCGCGGGCCTTGGCGGCGTAGGCGGCGAGATCGCGTTCGATCTCGGCGAGCCCCTTGGTGTCGCACTCGCGCAGCGTGGGCACCATGAGGCCTCGGTCGGTGGAGACGGCGACGCCGATGTCGTAGTAGTTGTTCTGGACGATGGTGTCGCCGTCGAGCGAGGCGTTGACGGCGGGCACTTCGCGCAGGGCGTGCACGGCGGCCTTCACGAAGAACGACATGAACCCGAGCTTGATGCCGTGGCGCTTGAGGAAGTCGTCCTGGTAGCGGGCCCGCAGGTCGCGCACGGCGGACATGTCCACCTCGTTGAAGGTGGTGAGCATCGCGGTCTGGTTCTTGGCCTGCACGAGGCGCTCGGCGATCTTGGCGCGGAGCGGGGTCAGCTTGCGGCGCGTGGCGCGCGCCGTGGATTGCAGATCTCGGATTGCGGATTGCGGATTGGTGGACGCAGGCGTTGTGGCGGGACGATCCGGAAGCTCTTGCCTTTCGCCTCTGGCTTCCGCGGCGGCGAGCATGTCGCCCTTGGTCACGCGGCCGGCTTTGCCGGTTCCGGCGATGGTGGCGGGATCGATCTTTGTCTCCTCGGCGAGGCGGCGGACGGCGGGGGAAACGCTGGATGGTGAACTGGGGACGGAGGCCGGTGTGGCCGTGGCAGCGGGGCTTTCCGGTTTCCGGTCTCCGGTTTCCGCTTTCGCTCCGGCCCCGACCTCGATGGTGGCGACAGTTGCACCGATCTTCACCTCGGCGCCTTCGGGCACGGCGAGGGTGATGACCCCGTCGGCCTCGGCGGTGCCTTCCGACGTGATCTTGTCGGTCTCCAGCTCGAAGAGCGCCTGGCCTTTCTTCACGCTGGCGCCGTCGGCGACGTGCCACTTGGCGAGGATCCCGGAAGCGATGGATTCACCGAGGGGGGGGATTTTGACTTGGAGGGACATGGCAGTTGGGGCGGATACGAGGATGTGGGCCGGGCGCTGGTGCTCAAACGCTGAATGCCTGCTGGAGGAGGGCGGCCTGTTCGAGCTTGTGGAGGGCGAGGGCGCCGACGGCGGGGCTGGCGGAGGCGTCGCGGCCGGCATAGAGCGGCTTGCGGCCGAAGAGCGTCTCAAGCTGCGGGGCGATGAAGCTCCAGGCGCCGTTGTTCTGCGACTCCTCCTGGCACCAGACGAGCTTCGCCTTTGCGTACTTCGCGGCGATCTGGGCGAGACGTTCGGTGTGCAGCGGGTAGAGCTGCTCGACGCGGACGATGGCGGTGTTCGTCGCCGCAAGCTTGGTCCGCTGGTCGACAAGGTCGTAGTAGACCTTGCCCGAGCAGAGGATGAGGCGCCCATCCTTCGCCAAGGCTTCGGAGGGCATGGCGGGGTCGTCGATGATCTCCTGGAAGCTCCCGGCGGTGAGATCGTCGAGCGTGGAGACGGCGGCCGGGTTGCGTAGCAGGCTCTTGGGCGACATGACGACGAGCGGCTTCTTGAAATCGCGGCGCATCTGGCGGCGGAGGGCGTGGAAGATCTGCGCGGGGTTGGTGAGGTTGCAGACCTGGAGATTGTTTTCGGCGCAGAGCTGGAGGAAGCGTTCGAGCCGAGCCGAGGAGTGCTCGGGGCCCTGGCCCTCGTAGCCGTGGGGCAGGAGCATGACGATGCCGCTGTGCCGCTGCCATTTGGATTCGGCGGAGGCGATGAACTGGTCGATCACGCTCTGGGCGCCGTTGGCGAAGTCGCCGAACTGCGCCTCCCAGAGGCAGAGCATGTTCGGGAAGTCGAGCGAGTAGCCGTAGTCGAAGCCGAGCACGGCGGCCTCCGAGAGCGTGGAGTTGTAGACGCAGAACTGCGCCTGCGGCGCGCCCAGGTTCTTGAGCGGCGAGTACTTCTCGTTGGTCTCGACGTCGTTGAGCACGCAATGGCGCTGGCTGAACGTACCGCGCTCGACATCCTGGCCGGAAAGGCGGACGGGCGTCTGTTCCAGCAGGAGCGTGGCGAAGGCGAGCGATTCGCCGAACGCCCAGTCGATCGGGTGGTTTTCCGTGAGCGTCTTGGCCCGGGTCTCGATCAGGCGCTTGATCTTCGGGTTGGGGCGGAAGGTGTCGGGCAGCGTGGTGAGGCCGCGCACCGCCTGCTCGATCAAGGCGCGGGGCACGGCCGTGGGCGCCGGAGCGAACGAATACGGAGGTTGGAAGCGTGCGGTGGAGCCGGCGAGGGCGGTTTTCGCGTCGGCCTTGTCCTGCGCGGCCTTCTTCACCTTCGCGAGGGCCTCCTCGAGTCCGGCGAGGTATTCGTTCTTGAGGGCGTCGGCCTCGGGCTGGGCGAGCGTGCCCTCGGCGACGAGCTGGCGGCCGTAGAGCTCGGAGATGAAGGGGTGGGCGGCGATCTTGCGGTAGAGGACGGGCTGGGTGAAGGCGGGCTCGTCGGCCTCGTTGTGGCCGTGCCGACGGTAGCAGTACATGTCGATCACGACATCGCGGCCGAACTGCTGGCGGTACTCCAGGGCGAGCTCTGCGACCATGCAGACGTGCTCGGGGTGGTCGCCGTTCACATGGAAGATCGGGGCCTCGATCATCTTGGCGATGTCGGTGCAGTAGCGGCTGGAGCGCGCCTCCCGCGGACCGGTGGTGAAACCGATCTGGTTGTTGACGACGAGGTGGACGGTGCCGCCGGTGTAGTAGCCGGGGAGCTGGGAGTAGTTGAAAGTCTCGGCCACGATGCCCTGGCCGGCGAAGGCGGCGTCGCCGTGGATGAGGACGGGGACGACCTTCTTGCGCGCGGTGTCGCCGAGGATGCGCTGGCGGGCGCGGGCCTTGCCCTCGACGACGGGGTCGACGAGCTCGAGGTGCGAGGGGTTCGACGCCATGCGCAGGGTGACCTTGTGACCGGAGGTCGTCTCGACCTCGTTCTCGTAGCCGAGGTGGTACTTCACGTCGCCGTCGCCGGCGACGGTGTCGGGCAGATAGTTCTCGGCGAACTCCTCGAACATGAACGCATAATTCTTGCGAAAGACGCCGGCGAGCACGGTGAGGCGGCCGCGATGGGCCATGCCGAGCACGAGCTCCTTGATCCCGAGCGCGGGGCTGAACTCGACGAGCGTGTCGAGCAGCGGGATGAGGGTCTCGCCGCCCTCGAGGGAGAAACGCTTCTGGCCGAGGAACCGGGTGTGGAGGAAGCGCTCGAAGGTCTCGGCCTTGTGGAGCCGGCGCAGGATGCGCAGCTTCTGGGCGCGCTCGAAGGCCGGCTGATTGAAGACCGGCTCCATGCGCGACTGGAGCCAGCGGCGCACCTCGGTGTCCTGGATGTGGATGTACTCGACGCCGACGTGGCCGCAATAGGTGCGCGAGAGGTTGGCGACCAGATCACGCAGCTTCATCGCGCCGCCGGAGAGATAGTGGCCGACGTTGAAGGACAGATCGAGATCGGCCTCCGCGAGACCGTACTCGGCCAAAGCGAGGCGCGGCTCGGGCGGCGACGGTGGGCCGAGGGGATCGAGATGGGCCTCGAGGTGCCCGATCGAGCGGTAGTGGAAGATGAGACTGTCGACCCGGGCCTGTTTCTTCTCGGCCTTCGCGGTGTCGGCGTCGGCTGCGCTGGCGGCCGGGCGCGGTGCCGTACCGGCCGCGGCAAGGCTGAAGCCCTCGAAGAAGGCGCGCCACTGGGCATCGAGGGCGGCGGGATTGGCGAGCCAGCGCTGGTAGTAGTCGTCGATGAGGTCGGCGTTGTGCGGGGTGGCGAAGGGGGAGCTCATGAGGCGAGGCGCGGGGCGGAGACGAAGGGAGCGGATGGGCGGGGATGGTTCGGCGCGGGGTGGAGACGGGCGGCGCGCGGAGGTTTCATGGCGGCAGCACTATCGCGGGAACCGGCCATTTGCTCAACGGTGGACGGGGCTGTGTCCGCGTTTTGAAGTCCGGCTCATGGCGATGTGCCCGGGATGGCTCCAGCCTAATAGCGGCGCCCGGGCGGCCGGACCGGCGCTGCATTGGGGTTGGCAGATCGGGGGGAATCATGATCGTGCGGGCTGCAACCATGAGCAAAACGTCCCGTATCGCCACCGACGGCTCCGGTTCTCCGCTGGGCCAGAATCCATTCGGCACCCTCCGCGCCGACGGGCTGCCGCAGCAAACGCCACCTCAGGCGGCGACCGGGGAAGGGGCCACCACCGGCATGGGCGGCGGCACCCCGGCGGCGCCAAAGAAGAACCGGGGCCGTGTCGAGATCCGCCGCGAGAAGGGCGGGCGCGGGGGCAAGACGGTGACGACGGTCTCGGGCTTTGTCGGTATCGGGCTTCCGGAGAAGGAGGAGCTCGCGAAGCGGATGCAGAAGGCCTGCGGCGCCGGCGGCACAGTCAAGGACGGCGTGATCGAGATCCAGGGCGACAAACGCACCGAGGTCGCGAAGATCCTCGCGGCTGCCGGATTCCAGCCGGTGATGGCCGGTGGATGACGGAGCGGCGCCAGCCAGCCGCTACACCAGCACCATGTCGTTGCGGTGGACGATCTCGAGGTGCTTGCGGCTCGGGAAGAGCGCGCGGACCTCGTCGCTGTGCTTGCCGGCGAGCGCCGGGATCTGGTGGCTGCCGTAGGCGGTCTCGCCGCGGGCGATGAGCGTGCCGTCGGGCCCGGCGATGTTGACGACTTCGCCGGCGACGAAGGTGCCGGTGGCGCCGGTCACGCCGACGGCGAGCAGGCTACCGCCTTTCTCGCGCAGGACGGGGACTGCGCAGGCGTTGACGTGGAGTGTGCCGTGCGGGCGCTGGAAGTAGGCGAGCCAGAGCTTGCGCGATTCGAGCGGCAGGCCGCTGGGGACGAAGAACGTGCCCGGGCCGCGGCCGGAGAAGAGCCGCGGGAGGATTTCGGGCTCGGCGCCGCTGGCGATGAACACGCCGCAGCCGGAGCGCGTGGCGAGCTTGGCCGCGGTGATCTTGGTGATCATGCCGCCGGTGGCGGTCTCGCTGGTGGTGCCGCCGGCCATGGCCTCGATCGCCGGTGTGATCTTTTCGACGACGGGGAGGATCCGGCCGGTGCCCTTCATGTCGATCAGGCCGGGCGCGGTGGAGAGGATGACGAGGTAGTCGGCCTCGACGAGGCTGGCGACCATGGCGGAGAGCGTGTCGTTGTCGCCCACCTTGATCTCGGCGGCGCTGACGGTGTCGTTCTCGTTGATGACGGGAATGGTGCCGTAGGCGACGAGCTGGCGCAGCGTTTCCTTCACGCCGAGGTGGCGGTCGCGCACGCGCAGGTCCTCGTGGGTGAGGAGCACCTGGGCGACAGTGAGCCGGTGCGGGTCGAAGGCGCGCTGCCATGTCTGCATGAGCAGGCTCTGGCCGACGGCGGCGCAGGCCTGTTTCTTGGCGATGACCTTCGGCTTCTTCTCGAGCTGGAGGCGCCCCATGCCGAGACCGACCGCGCCGGAGGAGACGACGATGACCTCGGAGCCCTTGGCGCGCAGCGCCGTGATCTGCGCGGCGAGCGCGGCCAGCCGCGGCTCGTCGAGCTGGCCGATGCCGGAGGTGATGACACCGGTGCCGAGCTTGACGACGATGCGACGGGGCGGGCGGGAGAGGAGATTGGAGGGCATGGTGGGCGCGGGTGTTAAGGAAGAAGGCAGAATGAAGAAATCGGAAGGCGGAAAGTTTCCGTCTGATGGCAGCAAAAAGGCCTGACCGAGGTCAGGCCCGAGTGGGGGCGGTGATTGGGGCGGAGCCGCGGCGTCTCCGCCTCCCGTGTTCCGCTATCCGGTCTCGCTCAGACCTTCAGAAGCTCCTGCTCCTTCTTGGTTACGTGGTCGCCGATCTGTTTGATGAGGGCGTCGGTGTGCGTCTGGACGTCCTTCTCGAGCTTCTTGGCGTCGTCCTCGGAGATCTTTCCGTCCTTGAGGGCTTTCTTGACGACGTCGACCCCGTCGCGGCGGGTGTTGCGGATGGCGACACGGCCTTCCTCGGCGAGGCGATGAGCGACCTTGGTGAGTTCCTGGCGACGCTCCTTGCTCATCTCGGGGAGCGGGAGGCGAACGGAGGGGCCGTCGATGACGGGGTTGATGCCGATGTTGGCCATCTGGATCGCCTTCTCGATGGGCTTGAGCAGCGACTTGTCCCACGGCTGCACGGAGATCATGCGGGGGTCGGGAGTGTGGATGGCGGCGCACTCCTTGATGCGCATGGAGCTGCCGTAGGCCTCGACCATGATGCCTTCGACCATGGCGGGGCTGGCCTTGCCTGTGTTGATGCCACCGAGTTCGTGGACGGTGTGGTCGAGGTTCTTCTGCATCTTGGCGATGCAGTCTTTGAGGAGCGGATGATCAGCCATATACGATGAGGTTTGAGGCTAGGGACTTGAAACGAGGGGAAAGCGGATGAGCGGCCGAGGTCGCGGGCCGCGCAAGGCGAGACAGACGGTGCCGGGGACGGGGCGGCCCTCAGGCGTGGACGAGCGTGCCGACCTTCTCGCCCATGAGCGCGCGGCGGATGGCGCCTGGGTCGTTGAGGTTGAAGACGAGGATCGGGATGTTGTTCTCCTGGCAGAGGGAGAAGGCGGTGGCGTCCATGACGTTGAGACGCTGGCGCAGGGCGTCGACATAGGTGATCTCGTCGTAGCGGACGGCGTCGGGGAACTTCATCGGGTCCTTGTCGTAGATGCCATCGACCTTGGTGGCCTTCATGACGATGTCGGCGCCGACCTCGCTCGCGCGCAGGGCGGCGGAGGTGTCGGTGGAGAAATAGGGGTTGCCCGTGCCGGCGACGAAGACGACCACGCGGCCCTTCTCGAGGTGGCGGGTGGCGCGGCGGAGGATGAACGGTTCGGCGACCTGGTTCATTGGAATGGAACTTTGGACACGGACGTTCACGCCGAGGCCCTCGAGGCAGTCCATGATGGCCAGGCCGTTGATCACGGTGGCGAGCATGCCCATGTAGTCGCCGGTGGTGCGATCGACCCCGCGCTTCTCCCCCTGGAGACCGCGGAAGATGTTGCCGCCGCCGATGACGACGCAGACCTGGACACCCAAGTCGCGGACTTCCTTCACCTGCTGGCAGATCTGGGTGAGGGTGGTGGCGTCGATCGGGTCGCCGCCGGCCTTCTTGCCACGGAGGACCTCGCCGCTGAGCTTGAGGACGACACGCTTGAATTTCACACCGGAGCGGGTGGGAGACTTGTGCATGGGCGACGATAAAACCGGCGACGGCGGCGGGGGTCAATGCCCGAGGCGGCGACAACTGTCGCTGGGCAGCGGCCGAGCCGGGCGGTGGCGGTGGCACGGACCGCACAAACGTTCGCTGTATCGGAGCGACGGCGATCTCCGGCTGTGGCGCGGAGTGGCGGGACCGGCGGGAATCGAACCCACATCTGCGGCTTCGGAGGCCACCATTCTATCCGTTGAAATACGGTCCCGGGAAAACGGTGCGGATTTCGCGGGGCCGCCGGCGGTTTGGCAAGGGTGTTTTGGGCGGCACCACAAAGTTCTGCGACGCACCCGGACGGGCGCGGGGCTGGCCTGCGCCGGACCACGCGCCGGCGCGGGCGACCCTGACCGGGTTTACGCGTTGCGGAACTCCGCGAGCAGCGCGGCGGGATCCGCGGCTTTCATGAGCGACTCGCCGACGAGCACCGCGTTGGCCCCCGCGCGGCGGGCTCGGCCGGCCTCGGTGGCGCTGAAGATGCCGCTCTCGCTGACCTTGATGATCCCGGCCGGGACCTGCGGCAGGAGGCGCTCGGAGAGGGCGAGGTCGGTCTTGAAGATGGCGAGGTCACGGTTGTTCACGCCGATGATCTTCGCGCCGTGGGCGAGGGCACGGCCGAGGTCGGGTTCGTCGTGGATCTCGAACAACGCGTCGAGCCCGGCGGCCGCGGCGGCTCCGGCGAGCACCTTGATCTCCTCGTCGGTGAGCGCGCGCACGATGATCAGGATCGCGCTGGCGCCGGCCTCGCGGGCTTCGGCGACCTGGACGGGGTGGATGAAGAAATCCTTGCGCAGGCGGGGCAGCACGGGACCGACGGCGGCGAACTCGCGGCCGACCGAGCGGAGGTCGTCGAGCGAACCGCCGAAGAACTTCTGATCGGTGAGCACGGAGAGGGCGTCGGCTCCGGCGTCGCGATATTTGCGGGCCTGCGTGGCGGCGTCGGCGGTGGCGGCGATGGCGCCGGCGGAGGGCGAGCGGCGTTTGATCTCGGAGATCACGGCGAGGCGGCCGTCGGCGCGGCGCAGGGCGTCGGCGAATGACGGCGGCCTGGGCAGCCGCGAGTGCAGCGCGGCCAGGTCGGCCTCGGCGACGGGCCGTAGCAGGGGGGCGATCTCCTGCCGCTTGTGGGCCATGATCTCGGCGAGTTTGTCGGTCATGCGGGTTGCGATAGCGCCAAAGCCGGGCGGGCGGGGCAAGCGTGTTCGGCCGATCGAGGTTCGCGTGCGGGGCGCGCGGACGCGGCAGCGGCGGACTCTCCGCAAGATCCGGCTGGCGCAGCGGGGGGCGGGTTGGGCAGGGTGGCAGCGTGACTCCGCTCCGCATCGCCACCCGCAAAAGCCCGCTCGCGCTCGCGCAGACGCAGCTGGTGATCGATTACCTCGCCGCGCGGATGCCCGGCGCGGCTTTCGAAGCGCTGAAGGTGGTGACCACCGGCGACCGGAAGCTGGAGTGGTCGCTGGAGAAACAGGGAGGCAAGGGCCTGTTCACCGCCGAGATCGAGGCGGCGCTGCGCAGCGGCGAGGCGACGCTGGCCATGCACAGCGCGAAGGATCTTCCGGGCGAGTCCGCCGCAGGCGACCTCGTCGTGGCCGGCTACCTGCCGCGCGAGGACCCGCGCGACGTGCTGGTGCTGCGCGAGGGCGTCCGGACGCCGGCGACGCTGGCCACCGGCAGCCCGCGTCGCCGCGGACAGGTGGCGGCGCTGTTCCCGGGACTGCAGTTCACGGAGATTCGGGGAAACGTGGATACGCGGCTCAACAAGATCGCGCGCGGCGAGGCCGATGCGACCATGGTGGCGCAGGCCGGCTTGAACCGGCTCGGCATCCACGCGTGGCCCGGCGTGGTCTTCCGCCCCTTCACGACCGACGAGATGGTCCCGGCGGTGGGGCAGGGCGCAATCGCGGTGCAGTGCCGGCGTGAGGATTTGGCGCGGTTCGCGCCGCTGCTCGATGCGGCGACGCGTGCGCAGGTGGACCTCGAACGTGCCTTTCAGGCGCTGACCGGCGCGGGATGCCAGATCGCGTTTGGGGCACATGCCTCGGCTGACGGGTTGGTGCGGCTGTACCACGAGCGATGCGGACGGCAGGTGGTGCGGTACGACGGCAGCACGCCCGTTGACTTCGCCACGCGGGTCCTCAAGGAGCTTGGGCTCGCATGAGTGAAATCGAAAACTCCTGGTGATCGAGCTCCCGTTGATCGAGATCGTGTCGGAAGTGGACGCTGCGGTCGGCGACGAGGTCTTCGGCGAGATCGCGAGTTACCAGTGGCTGGTTTTCACCAGTCCGAACGGTGTGCGATTCTTCTTCGCGGAGTTCTTCCGGCGCTTCCGCGACATCCGGGCACTGGGCGGGGCGCGGTTGGCGGTGGTGGGGCCGGGCACGGCTGCGGAACTGAACGCGCTCCATCTCGATGTGGACGTGATGCCGAAGGAGCACGTCGGCGAGGCGCTGGTTCAGGCGCTGGCCGCCTTCGAGTCGCTGGAGAACCTGAAAGTGCTCGTGGTGACGGGCGACCGGAACCGCGACGTGGTGATCCAGGGACTGGCCGACCAGCAGGCGATCGTGGACCAGTTGCCGGTCTACGCGACGGAGAGCGTCGCGGCGGGTGCGAGCGATGCCGCGGCGGATTTCCGCCAGCATGGCGCGGATGCGATCCTGTTTGCGAGCGGGTCGGCGGTGGAGTCGTTCGTGCAGCAAGCGTCGACGCTGGCACCGCGGCCGGGGGCGACGCGGCCGCTGGCCGGCAGTATCGGGCCGGTGACCACCGAGGTGATGAAGCGCGTGGGCATGCCGGTGGATTTCCAGGCGACCGAGGCGACGCTGGAGGGCTTGGTCGCGGCGGTGGTGAAGAAATTCGGCGCGTGAACAGCGCCGGGGGCGCCGCGACCTAACCGGCCTCCGTCGTGTGCAACGCGGCAGCGCCGGTGTAGCGCGCGGACTGCTCGTCGGCGTGGTAGGACGAACGCACCAGCGGACCGGACTCGACGACACCGATCCCGAGCGAGATGCCGAACTGCTTCCATTCGGCGAATTCCTCGGGCGTGACCCAGCGATCGATGGCGAGGTGCTGGGGTGTGGGTTGGAGGTATTGGCCGATGGTGAGCACATCGAGCCCGATGGCGTGCAGGTCGCGCAGCGTCTGCTCGATCTCCTCGCGGCGCTCGCCCACGCCGAGCATGAGGCCGCTCTTGATCGTGAAACCGCGGCTCTTGGCGTGGCGCAGGATGGAGAGGCTGCGGTCGTATCGGGCCTGGACACGCACAGGCTTCTGGAGGCGCTCCACCGTCTCCACGTTGTGGTTCAGAATGTCGGGCTTGGCGGCGAGAATGGTGTCGAGATCGTCGAGCCGGCCCTTGAGGTCGGAGATGAGGCCCTCGACGGCGCAGGCGGGGTTGCGGTGCTTCACCGCGCGGATGGTGGCGGCCCAGGCGGCGGCGCCGCCATCGGGCAGGTCGTCGCGGGCGACGGAGGTGATCACGCAGTGGCGCAACCGCATTGTGGCGACGGCCTCGGCCACGCGGGCGGGCTCGCCTAGATCGGGGGCGGCGGGGCGGCCGGTCTGGATCGCGCAGAAGTTGCAGGAGCGCGTGCAGATGTTGCCGAGGATCATCACGGTGGCGGTGCCGCGCGACCAGCACTCGCCGATGTTGGGGCACTGAGCGCTCTGGCAGACCGTGTGCAGGTGGCTGCCCTCGACGAGGCGGCGCACGGCGCCGTACTCGGGGCCGGAGGGAAGCTTGGCGCGGAGCCAGTCGGGTTTTCGCGTGACCATCGG
>JAGVUB010000170.1 GCA_019136515.1 Verrucomicrobiota bacterium | reverse complement strand
CGCTGGAAGAGGTTGGCCTGGTGCTCCGGGGCGATGCCGATGCCGGTGTCCTTGATCTCGATGTGCAGGCGGAACCCGTCGGGGCGCTCCTCGTGAAGGGCGACGCGCAGGACGACTTCGCCCTTCGCGGTGAACTTGATCGCGTTGCCCAGCAGGTTGAGGACGATCTGGCGCAGGCGTACCGGGTCGCCTCGGACAAAGCGGGGGGCTTCCTCGGCGAAGTCGAGCGCCAGCACCAGGCCTTTCTTGCGGGCCGAGGCGGCCTGGAGGTCGAGGGTGCGCTCCAGTTGTTCGTGGAGATCGAAATCGACGGTCTCGAGGGAGAGGCGACCGGCCTCGATCTTGGAGAAGTCGAGCACGTCGTTGATGACGGAGAGGAGGGTTTCGCCGCTGAAGATGAGGGTGTCGGCGAGATCCTTCTGTTCGGGGTTGAGGTGTGTGCCCAGCAGGAGGTGGCCCATGCCGATGACACCGTTGAGCGGGGTGCGGATCTCGTGGCTCATGTTGGCCAGGAACGCGCTCTTGGCCTTGTCGGCCGCCTCGGCCGCCTCTTTGGCGGTGTTGAGCGCCGCGTTCGCGGTGTGGAGTTCGGCGGTGCGTTGATGGACGCGTTGCTCGAGTTCGCTGTTGAGCTGGCGGTAGCGGTCCTCACTCGCGGCGAGCGCCGCGGATTTCTCGATCGTCTCCTGGATCCGGCCGCTGAGTTGCCGGTTGGCGTTGTGCAACTCGGTGGTGCGCGCCGCGACGAGTTGTTCGAGCCGGGCCTTTTCGCGTCGTTCGAGGAAAGCGGACAGCCAGAAGGCGAAGATGAGCGCGCCGACGGCGGCGACCCCGTAGAGCGTGAGGGCGAGCGGGGTGCGGAACCACGGCGCCAGTACGGTGAAGGCGAACCGGGCCTCCTCGCCGACTGTCGGGCCGGAGACGGGGCGGACTCGGAATACATAGCGGCCCTCCTTGAGCCGGTTGAACGAGGCTGAGCCGATCACGCCCATCGAGGTCCAGTGCTCGTCGCGATCGCCAGCGCCCTCGAGGAGCACCTCGAAGGTGACGGGAGAGACAAATGGATTGGCGGGAGAGAGAAATTGGACGGTGAGGGAGTTCTCCGAGAACGGAAGATCCGGCAGCTTCGCCCCAGGCGCGATGATGTGGCGGTCGGTGGAGGTCAACTGGACCGCGGTGATCAACGCCCTCAGGGGGGATGTCGCCGGGGCGGGCATGGCGGGATCGTAGCGCAGGAGTCGTTTGTGCTCGAGCATCCAGACGATCCCGTTGGTCTCGGCGGTGAAATTGTAGGGGGCGAAGCCGGGCAGCATGACCTTGAGGCGCTCGGACTCCCCGGGATGCTCGGGGGTGATTCGATGCACCGAGCCCCCGGTGCTGAACCAGATGTTGCCCCGGGGGTCCTTGATGGGCCGGCCGACACTGTTGCGCATCGCCGGGTGGCGGCGGAGAAAGTCGTCGTCCTCGAGAAAACGGTTGGAGCTCTCGTCGTAACGGAGCACCAGGGCGGGCAGGTTGAAACGTGCGACGCCGTCGATGACGAAGATCTGCACCCAGCCGTCGGTGAGCCCCTGCGCCGAGTCCGGGCGCGGGAATGCGTCTGGTCGCCAGTCCTTCGGGGGTGAGTTGGATCCATCCGATCTCGTCACGGGCCGTGTAGAACCATCCCTCCCCGGTGCGCGACGTGATGCCGAGCCGCGCGTTGGGGATTCCGGTGGCGACGACGTGCCAGCCGCTTGAGGTGCGTTCGTAGATGCCCGTATCGTCGGTGGCGAAGAGGCGGTCCTCCATGACGCTGAGGTGGTAGACGGCGTGTCCCGGAGGGGCGTCGTTTTCGAACCGCACCAGGCGGTTGTCGGCGTCATAGACGCCGCGGAAGATTCGGCCGTCGGTGGCGATCCAGAGCCTGTCCTGATGCCGGACGAAGAGCGCGAAAGTCAGGCTGGAGGGGATGAGCGGGGCGAAGTTGGAGAAGCGGGACGGGAACTCCATGCGGGCGACGCCTTCGCTGAGGAGGGCCCAGAGCACGCCGTCGGCCGAGTAGAGGAGCTGGCGGGCGCGGGAAAGTCGGTGGTCGAGCGCGCGATCGAGCTCCTGCACGATCCGGCCGTCGTGGTTGAAGACCACGATGCCGGCGCTGTCGACGGCGGCGGCGATGAGGCCGCCGCCGAGGTTGCAGAGATCGTTGACTCGTTGCCGCGTGCCGAGCACGCCCTGGGCGACGAAGGGACGCATGGTCTCGCCATCGAAGAGTTGCAGTCCGGCTCCGGAGGTGCCGACGAGGAGCAGGCCCGGGGAGTACTCCACGCTGCAGGTGACCATGTCGTCGACGTTTGTGCCGGGCGGGGAGATGTTGACCGTGCCGCTAGCAGCCTGTCGGACTTCGTCCACCAGGCTGCTGAACCAACGGGCTGCGCCCGTTGGAGAAAATGTGGGTGAAGAATGAACACCGGCCCGATCCGTGCGTCGAAAGGAGCAT
>JAGVUB010000147.1 GCA_019136515.1 Verrucomicrobiota bacterium | reverse complement strand
TTCGCCGACGATCACCGTGTGGGGCAGCCCGGCGGCCTCGTCCATGCCCCAGAACGCGAGGTCGCAGTAGCCGGGGGCCATGAACTCCACGCAGGGCGTGCCCGGGCGGCACCACACCGTGTTCGTGAACGCGGATCCGTGCGGGCCGACCACCAGCGCGGCTTCGCGGAAGAGGCGTCGCTGGGCGGCGACTTCGAGCGCGCTGGCTTGGACGACTTCGAAGCCGAGCGGCATGAGCGCGGCGACGATCTCAGCCTCGTTGAGCAGGCGGCGGAAACCGGCATCGGCGCGGGAAAGAAACAGCCGCCGGCCTCGGGTCGTCGGCACCGTGGCGGGCGTGAGCGTCCGCAGCCAGGCGACGGTCCACGAAGCCACGTCGTGGTGGCACTGGTTGACCGTGGGCACGAGCAGCGTTTCGCACTCGAAGTGGGTCGCCGCCGAAGGGACGACGATCTTCTCCGGCGGGATCCCGAGCGCGGCGAGTGTCTCCCGCTGGTAGCGGGCACCGGTGGTGTTGACGAGATAGCGGTCGACTCGCTCCGGGGGGAAGCCAGCCCGCTCCAGCAGATGCAGCCGCGGCAGCAGCTCGGTGGTCCAGTGCCAGTAATTGGTGTCGGCCTCGGGGGTGGTGAGGGACGCGGTCACCCCCGGGAGCGGGCGGCAGCGGGGCAGCTTGAAACGGGTGCGCACGGTGTGCCCGGGCCACTGCCACACATCGCGCGACACATCGTCGGCAAACTTCGCCGGAATCCGACCACCGAATACCGCGGGCGGACGCCGATGCTGCCGCTCCGCGGGGTAGATGGGCACGTACCGGGCGCCGGTCGCCGCGCCCGCCCGGGACGCCGCGTAGGCGGCGCCGTCGGCGTAGGCGCCCTTGGGCCGGCCGAAGTGTTTCGAGCTGAAGGGGAGCCGGTGGAGCGGCAGGAGGATGCGCGCCCGACGCCACGCATGGCTGACGCGAAGCAGCGGCCGCAGGCGGTGCTTCTCGCGCAACCAGAGAGTGCGTAGCGAGATCATGGTCTCAGTTCGTGGTCCGTCGCGAGCAGCGGTGAAAGCGTCGCGAGGAAACGGGCGATGCCGGCGTTCCCGGCGAAGTCCGGGGAGGCCGGTTGGCGGAAACGCTCCGGTGCGGCGACCGCCGCGCGGATTATCTCCGCCAGCGCCTCGGTGTCCTCGGGATCGAACTGGCAGTGCGGCGCCGGTGCGACCTCGGGCAGGGAGGCGCGGTTGGAGATCAGCACGGGCGCGCCCATGGCGATCGCCTCCGCGGGAGCGTAGCCGAAACCCTCGTGCAAGGATGGGAAGACGAAGAGTGCCGCGCCGGCGTAGAGGGCGGGCAGATCGTCGTCGGGGATGAACCCGGGGCAGAGCACGGTGTCGTGGCCGAGCCCGAGGGCGGCGAGGGTGGCGGGGACGTCGAGGCTACGCGTGAGCTTCGGCGCGCGGGGGATGCGGCCGGCGAGAACCAGCGGCGGCAGGTCGCCGCTGGTGCGGGCGAGCGCGTAGGCGTGAAGCAGGCGGTCCACGGCCTTGTAGCGGCGGAATCCGCCCACGTAGAGCAGGTAGCGGGCGGGCAGTCCGAGGCGCTCGCGCACCGCGGCGACCATGTTGTCTTCGGGGCACTGCTCGAAACGCCGGTCCAGCCACGCAGGGACGACAGCGATCCGCTCCGGAGCGATCTTCCCGATCTCCGTCAGGTCACGCGCAGACCAACGGGAGACGGTCACCACCCGGTCGGCCCTCCGCGCCCACGCGAGGCAGCGTCGGCGATGCCAGCGCCGGAGGAGACCGCCGCCATTGTCCTGCGGAAACCGTTCGGGCAGGCAGTCGTGGCTCACCTGCAGCACGCGCCGGGGACGGGCGTGCGAATGGAAATCGTAGGTGCACAACAACAGCGCCTCGGGCGCGATCTTGTGCACATGCGCTGCCACCGCGCGGGAGCCGGCGATCTCGCGCAGCAGGCTGCGCCGGAAACGCGGCCACACAGGAGCCACCTCGATCCGCCCAGGGGCGATCGCCTGCGCGGCCTCCTGCAGATCCTCCGGCACCACCAGCTTCCACGGCAGTTCCGGCGCGTATCGGGATAGTCCCTCCAAGAGTCGCCGGGTGTACACGCCCACTCCTTCCGAGCGGTGGATCAGGGCGGTGCCACTGATGTAGAGCGGGCGTGTGGGAGGGGAGATCATCGACCAGTGGTGGAGAACCGGTGTGTCCGGGGTGGTTGTGGTACTGCGGGTAGGTCAGATCTTCCGCCCGACCGGGCGGGCCGGATTGCCGGCGACGGTCGTGTCCGGCTGGACGGTGTGGCGCACCACGGCGCAGGCGCCGACGACGGCGCGTTCACCGATGGTCACACCGGGGAGGATGAAGGCGCGGGCTCCGACAAACGCTCCGGCGCCGACGACGATCGGAGCGGTCTGCAACGGCAGCGCGGGGTCGCCGAACTTGTGCGTGCCGGTGCAGAGATAGGCCTCCTGGGCGATCGTGGCGCGCTCGTGGATGACGATCTCCCCGAGGGTGTAGGCGTTGGCGCGGTCGCCGAGGCAGGCCCG
>JAGVUB010000047.1 GCA_019136515.1 Verrucomicrobiota bacterium | reverse complement strand
TCTCCCGGCGACCTCCGGCTACGTGAGCGTGTGCGGCGTGCCGGTCGCCAGCCGGCCCGAGGACGTCAAACGCCACATCGGCTACATGCCGGAGAACAACCCGCTGCCCGAGGACGTCCGCGTTTCCGAATACCTCGCGTTCCGCGGCCGCCTCAAGGAGCTCTCCGGCCGCCGCCTGCGCACCCGCATCGACACCGTCATCGAGCTCTGCGATCTCAAGCGCATCCGCCACCGGATCATCGGCACCCTATCCAAGGGCATGCGCCAGCGCGTCGGCATCGCCGAGGCCATCCTCGCCGAGCCCGACCTGCTCATCATGGACGAGCCGACGATCGGCCTGGATCCCCGCCAGATCATCATGATCCGCGACCTCATCGTCGGCCTGCGCGGCCGCATGAGCGTGGTCATCTCCAGCCACATTCTCCCCGAGATCGAGGCCACCTGCGATCGCGTCATCATCATCAACCAGGGTCGCGTCGTCGCCACCGGCACGCCCGACGATCTCCGCCAGGAGTTCCTCGGCCGCGCCACCTACCGGGTCGAGCTCGCCGGCGAGCCCGACCTGCTCCGCGCCGCCCTCGACACGATCCGCCCCGGCCTTGGTCTCGACACCGTCGACACCCCCGACTCCGCCGGCTTCGCCACCTACGAGGTCTCCAGCCCCGACAGCACCGAGTTGGGAGAGCAACTCGTCCGCGCTCTCGCGTCCGCTCCCGGGCTGCGCCTGCGTTCCTGCGCCCGCACCGAGGCCTCGCTCGAGCACGTCTTCCTCGCCGCCACCCGCCGCTCGTGGGACGCCACCCTTGAGGACAAGAAACCCGGCGCGAAAACCTGAGCCGTGGCCGGCCGCGGCACCCCGTTTTCCCGCGGGCCCCGTCGCTCCACTGCCCACCGCCCACTCCCAACTGTCCACCGCCCACCGCCCACCGTCCACTGCCCACCGTCCACTGGCTCGCGATGCGCCACTTCTTCACTCTCTTCTGGCATGAGGTCCGGATGCTCTTCCTGAGCGCCAGCACCTACATCGCCGCCGTCGTCTTCCTCGGCTTCATGGGGTTCATCTTCATGCGCATCCTCGAGGACTACGCCGGCGCCCCGCAGGACACCTCCCCGGCCATCGCCTTCTTCGGCCTGTTCTTCCTGCCGGTCTGGGTGATGGTGCCCCTGCTCACGATGAAGAGCCTCGCGGAGGAACGTCGTTCCGGGACTTTGGAGACGCTGCTCACCGCCCCGGTCAACACCGCCGAGGTCGTGCTCGCCAAGTTCTCCGCCTCCTACGTGCTCTACCTGCTCCAGTGGCTCTCGACGCTGGGCTTCGTCTTCGTCCTCCACCACTTCGCCCGCGACCCGCGCCTGCTCGACCCCGGTCCGCTCGTCGGCGGCTACCTGTTCATCGCCGTCAGCGGCCTGCTCTACATCGCCATCGGCACGCTCGCCAGCGCCCTCGTGCGCTCGCAGGCCGTGGCCGGCATCGTCTCCTTCGCGATCATCTTCGCGCTCACCCTCGGCCTCAAACTCATCGGCGGCCTCGCCCTGCTCCAGCAGGACAACCTCGGCTCCATGCGCGAGACCCTCGCCGCCGTCGACGTCTTCCGCCACCTCGAGGACTTCACCCGCGGCGTGGTCGACACCCGCCAGGTCGTCTTCTACTTCACCGGCACCGCCCTCGCCCTGATCCTCAGCATCCTCGGGGTCGAGGCCAAGATTCTGCGCAGCTGACCATGCACTGGCCCGACAGCTTCCAAGCCAACCGCCGGCTGCGCACCGCCAATCTGGTGCTGCAGGCCGTCCTCTTCCTCACCCTCTTCGGCGGGATCAACTACCTCGCCCTGCGCTACACCTGGCGGTTCGACCTCACCCGCAACCGCTTCTTCTCCCTCTCCGCCGAGACCCGCTCCTACCTCGAGAAGATCAAGGACCCCGTCCAGATCGTCGTCGCCTTCGACCCCCAGCCCGAGACCGAGGAGGACGCCCAGGCCCGCCGCGACGTCACCAGCTTGGTGCGCGAATACACCTACGCCGGCCGCTCCGGCACCCGGCCGCTCATCACCAGCGAGGAACTCGACGTCTACCGCGACACCCGCCGCGCCGCCGCCCTCGGCATCGCCGGCCGCAACGTCGTCGTCTTCGTCTGCGGCGACCGCCGCCGCTACGTCTCCCGCGCCGACCTCTACCAGATCGAGAACGGCGAGAAGCGCGCCTTCATCGGCGAACGCGCCTTCACCGCCGCCCTGCTCGACGTCACCGCCGCCACCAAGCAGAAGCTGTATTTCCTCACCGGCCACGGCGAGATGGAGCCCGGCTCCGTCGCCGCCGACCGCGGCCTCTCCCAGCTGCGCGACGAGCTGCGCGCCCGCAACTACGACATCGACCTGCTCGACCTCGCCAAGACCCGCCGCCTCCCCGACGACGCCGCACTCATCCTCGCCATCGGCCCGCGCACCCCCTACCTGCCCGAGGAACAGGACAAGCTCCGCGACTTCCTCGCCCACCGCTCCGGCCGCCTGCTGCTCGCCCTCGAACCCACCAACTCCCCCAACCTCGGCCTCGACCAGCTCCTGCTCGACTGGGGTATCCGCGCCGAGGATGTCCTGCTCGTCGAACCCAACGCCCAGGACCGCTCCGAGAGCGGCGAGATCATCTTCCGCCACTTCGCCGTCCACCCGATCACCAAGATCTTCGTCGACAACCAGATTCCCATCATGGCCGGGCTGGTCCGCGTCGTCCGCCCCGAGCCCAACCGTCCCGCCGATGCCACGCTGAAGATCACCTCCCTCGTCGGCGCCTCGCCCGCCGCCTGGGGCGAGCGCACCTTCCGCCACGCCTCCACCGCCCAGTACGATCCCGGCGTCGACCTCAAGGGCACCACCAACGCCCCCTCCCTCCCCGTCGGCATCGTCTCCGAGCGCGTCACCGCCGCCAACCTCCCCTTCAGCGTCCGCGGCGGCCGCCTGCTCGTCTTCGGCATGGCCGACCTCTTCGCCAACAACGGCCTCGACGGCGGCAACCTCGTGCTCGCCCGCAACGCCATCGACTGGGCCACCGAGCGCGACACCCAGCTCAACATCCCGCCGCGCCCCGTCGCCAAATTCCAACTCACCCTCAGCGAGATCGAGCTCTACAAGCTCCGCCTCGGCCTCCTGCTGGCCGTCCCCGGCGCCGTCGCCCTCCTCGGCCTCTGCGTCTACTGGTCCCGCCGCTCCTGAGATTTTCGATTTCGGATTGCCGATTGCCGATTTCGCACCGTGTCACCACGCCACCATTGATCTCCGCCGCTCGCCACGGCACCCGTAACCACTCCGCCCGCTTCCTGATTTCCTGAGTTCCAGATTTTTGCCCGCCACGATCCGCAATCCGGCCTCGGCCGGCCGAGCGCCAATCGCAAATCGGCAATCCCAAATCAAAAATCTCTCCATGCGCACCAAGGTCACTCTCGTTCTCCTCTTCCTGAACGTCGCGCTCTTCTTCTACATCTTCCAGTTCGTCGCGTTCGAGAAGCCCGCCGAGCACACCCGCAAGGTCCTCCCCCGCCAAGTCGCCGCGCTCGACCACCTCGAGATCCAGCCCGCCAATCTCGCCACGCCCCTCACCCTCACCAAACGCGGCGACAACTGGTTCCTCGGCGCCCCCTACGACTGGCCCGCCGACAAGAACGCCGTCGACCGCCTCCTCAACGAACTCCTCCTCCTCGAGGACGAGACCAGCTTCGCCGTCGATAAGCTCGCCGACACCGGCCAGACGCTCGCCGACTACGGCCTCGACCCCGCCGCCATCGTCCTGCGCCTCGGCGTCGGCGACCAGCACTTCGAGCTCAAGATCGGCGCCGCCACCCAGGTCCAGAACCGCCTCTACGTGCTCGACCCCGCCGGTACCCGTATCCACGTCGTCAGCCGCAGCCTGATCGACGCCCTCCAGCTCGGCCCCGACCAGCTCCGCGACGCCGCCCTGGTCGACATCCCCGTCTTCGAAGCCCGCTCCCTCGCCGTCCAGCTGCCGGCCCCGGGCAACCTCCGTGTCCGCCTCGCCCGCAACGCCCGCAACTGGACCTTCGAGTCCCCCATCCAGACCCGCGCCGACAAGAACGCCGTCGAGCTCGCCCTCAGCCGTATCCACGAGCTGCGCGTCGCCACCTTCCTCGATGCAGCCGCCGACGCGCGCGGCACCGGGCTCGACAACCCGCTGCGCCTCACCGTCGAGGGCAACCAGCGCCGCGCCATCCTCCTGCTCGGCGCCCCCGTCCCCGTCGAGGCCCAGCCAGGCGTCACCCGCGCCGAGACCGAGCTCTACGCCAAGCTCGAGGACCGCGCCGCCACCTTCACCGTCAAGGTCTCCGACTCGCTCCTCGACTCCCTGCGCAACGTGCAGACCGAGCTGCGCGACCGCCGCCTCCTCGACTTCGAACCCGCCCGCCTCTCCGCCATCTCCCTGACCGCCCCCGGCCAACCCGAGATCGCGCTCCAACGCCTCGAGACCGGCGCCTGGCAGGTTCTCGCCCGCCAGGGCACCGAGGTCGCCCAGCCCCAGCCGGCCGACCAGTCCGTCGTCGACCGCCTCATCACCCAGCTCGGCCAGCTTCGCGCCGTCGCCTTCCACAGCGACGCCCCGTTCCCCGCCGACCTCGAGCAGTGGGGTTTCAACCGTCCCGAGCGCGAGGTGACGCTCAGCCTCGCCGCCGACCCCGGCACCGCCGCGTCCACCGTCACATTGCAGCTCGGCGTCACGCCCCCCGCCCAAGGCGAGCCGCTCACCTACGCCCGCCTCGCCGACTCCCAGTTCGTCTACCTTGTCCGCGCCGGCATCCTCGACGAGCTCCCGGTCGTCGCCCGCCACTTCCGCCTACGCCTGCTCCGCGACCTCCCCCCCGGTGCCCGCATCACCGGCCTGGTTCTCCGTCGCCTCGCCGACAACTCCGTCGTCTTCACCCGCGAACTCGCTGGCGACGAGACGTGGGAGAATGCCCTCGCCGCCGACAAGCCCGAGACCAAAGCCGCCGTGCAACAACTGCTCGCCGAGTGCCGCACCCTCCGCGCCCGCGACTTCGTCCGCGACACCTTCACCACCACGCTCGAGATCGACGGCCAGCCCCAGCCCTGGGCCTACCAGCTCGAGCTCGCGATCGCCCTCAGCGGCGCCGGCGAGGCCGCCGCCCAGAAGACCACCTCGACCCTCCTCCTCGGCGAGCGGCAGGGCGGCACCGCGCTGCTCGTCGGCTCGGCCGAGTTCAACACCGTCTTCCACGCCACCCAGCCCTTCCTCGACTCCGTCTTCGCCCTCACCTTCGGCGCCCGCGATCCCGGCCCCCCGCCAGCGCAACCGAAACCCGAGGACAACGGCAGCGGCCCCGCGCCCCAGCCCGCGGCGCCGGCCGCCGCCGAGCCCGCCGTACCGGCTCCCGTCACGCCGCCCGCCCCCGCGCCGGCCTCCTGAGTTTCTCGTCCGTCCCCCACGTGGCCCGCCGCTTCAGCCCGGGCCGCCGGATACGATCTCGCCCCCGGACCTCCCGCACCGCACCGGGCCCGGCCCACCGTCCATCCGGTCCGGCCACGCCCCTCGGCGGGGGCTGAAGCACCCCGCCACGCGCGGGCGGCACGGTGAGCTTGCCACTCCTCCGGCGGGCCTGTTGCCTCGTTCCATGGATACCCTGAACCTCCGCGGGGCGCGCGTCGCGCTGGCCGCGTTCGCCTGCGCCTTCTGCGTGCTCGCCCGCCCCGCCCTCGCCGAGCCCGCCGCGCCCCTCGGGCTCGAAGCCCAGGTCGACGGCGCCTGGATCAAGGTGCTCGGCGTCGACCAGAAACGCCTGATCGGCGAGAAGGCCGCCGGCACCTGCACCGTCCCCGCGACCGCCCCCCTGCGCCTCGTCGGCGATCTCATGGCGCATCCGGAGATCGTGGAAGCGAACGCGGCATTCGACCTCACCGAGTTTCCCGCCCCCACCGACAGCACCCGGCCAACCCGCTGGCTCGCCCAGAGCATCCACCTCGCCGCCGATGTCGTCGCCGGGCCCAAAGCACAGTGGCATCCCGTCCAGCCCGCGAAAGCGGTGCTGGTCTGCGTGTGGCAGGTGGCCGGCCAGCCCACCCAGCTGCGTTCCATCCCGCTCCAGGCGTTCCCCGATGGCGACTACAAGACAGCGTGGATCAGTCTCGAACTCACGCCCGCCGAATCGGCCGGCAACCCCGTGTTTCTCCTCTTCGAGGACGGCCGCCCTCTCGCCAGGCAGCTCACGCCGGCCGCGGCGACCGGAGACCGCTGTGGTGTCCTCGCCGTCCTGGGTCAGGACGAGGCGCTCGCCGCCGAGCTGCGCCGCCTCGGCAAGGTGCCACCCGTCGCCAAGGACATGCCTGCGCTGCTCCTCGTCGCGGCGCAGGCGGGAGCTGTCCGCTCGGTCGACGCGTTGCTGCAACTGGGCGACAACGTGAAGGTCAGGACCGGCGCCGGCGACACCGCGCTCCATCTCGCCGCCGGCCATGGCCGCACCGCGGTGGTCGAGCGCCTCGTCGCAGCCAAGGCTCCGCTCGGCGCCGCCAACAGCGCCAAGGACACCCCGCTCCACCTCGCCGCCAACGGGGCCCACGCGGAGTCCTGCCGCCTGCTCATCGAGGCCGGCGCCCCCGTTGGCAGCCTCAACGAGTTCAATACCAATCCCGCCTTTCGCGCCCTCGCGGCCGACTGCACGCCGGCCGTCGAGCTGTTCCTCGCCCGCAAGGCCGATTTCGGCTTCAACGACTTCATCCGCGACCGCCTGCTCGTGCGAAAGGCCTCCGGCGGCCAGCGCCGCCTCGTGCAGATCCTCCTCGCCCGCCACGCCGATCCCAACGCGCAGTGGCTCGGCCAGACCCCGCTCCAGATCGCCAGCCGTGAAGGCTACGAGGGCATCGTCGCCGACCTCCTCGCGGCCAAGGCCAATCCCAACCTCGCCGGCCCCAACGGCACCACGCCCCTGCTCGCCGCCGCCGGCCGCGGTCACGCGGCGGTCGTGCGCCAACTCCTCGCCGCCGGCGCCGATCCCGCGCAGACCAGCAACGGCGGCTACGCCCCCCTCCACGCCGCCAGCTTCGCCGGCTCCGCGCCGACCGTGCAGGCCCTGCTCGCCGCGGGCGTACCGGCCGACACCACCACCGCCCAAGGGGTCACCGCCCTCACCTTCGCCCTCGGATCCGCCTCCCGCGAGACGGTCGATGCCCTGCTCGCCGCCGGCGCAAAGGTCGACTTCGCCAACCCTCGTTTCGACGCCGAACTGAACGCTGCGCTCGCCATGGACTCCGAGGCCTTCGTCGCCGCGGCCCTCAAGGCCGGCATGCCCGTCGATCACCGCACCGAGAAGGGCTGGTCGGCGCTGCAGCTCGCCACCATCGGCAAGGCCGAACGCTGCGCCGAACTGCTGCGCGCTGCCGGCGCGCAGGCCCCCGATCCAGCCGCGGCCGCGGCGGTGGTCCCCGGCTCCCAGCTCGAGAAACGCCCCGCCCTCCTCGAACTCCATCCCACCATCGACCCGCGCGACCCCGAGGAGTCCGACTTCGCCGCCACCACCGTCGTCGTCGAGGCTCTTGTCGGCAAGGACGGGATACCCGCCTTCGCCCGCGCCACCTGCGAGGACTGCCGCCTGTCGCTCTCCGCCGTCCAGACCGTGCTGCGTTCCCGGTTCCAGCCCGCCCGCAAGGGCGGCGAGCCGGTCGCCACGCAGGTCCGGATACCGATCGTCTTCCGCGAACGCGCCAAGCCCACCTTCGAGTTCCAAGCGCTCGACGTGAAACCGCAGGTGATCGTCAAGACCCAGGTTCCCCCACGCTATCCGTTCGAGCTCAAGAAGCGGGGCATCATGGGGCAGGCCGTCGTGCAGTTCTTCGTCACCGAGGGCGGCAGCGTCGAGGAGGTGATCGTCGTCTCCGCCACCGACAAGGCCTTCGGCGACAGCGCCCTCGAAGCCGTCCGCCACTGGCGCTTCAAGCCCGGCATTCTCGACGGCAAAGCCGTCACCACCCGCATGCAGCAAGCCTTCCCGTTCCAGCTGCGATAGCCGCGCGGCGCCTCGTCGGCCCCGCCACACTGTGGATATCCGACCGCCCCGGTGCTCGTGAACTCGCCACGTGTTGCCCTCGGGGTCGCCGCCGCCGCCGGCCTCTTTGTCGCCGGTTGGTGGACAGGGCGGGCGTTCCGGCCCGCGCCCGCGCGCGCCTCCGACTCCGCCACAGCGGCTGCCACGCCCAACGCACCCGCGGCGACCGCGCCCTCTCCGACCGCCGCCGAGGCGAACTGGATCCCGCGGTGGCGTTGCAGGCGCCCCAGCGACTACCGGGGACGGCTCTTTTTTCCCGGTACAGGCGTCAGGATCTGCAGTTCGCAAAGTGTGCTCACGAGCTGCTCAAGTTGGAGATCGCTCAAGTTGAGCGGCGACTCCGCCCGCGGCTTCACTTCAAGCTTTGGCGGAGTTACGCCGGTGGAAGGTTCGATGCGCACCACCGCACGATCCCGCCACAGCAACGAACCGTCTAGTTGCATCGCCAAGGGCGAACGTTGGACCTTGGCCGCCAAAGCTTCACCCCGCGTTTCCGCTCCCACGTCCAAGTGCAACTCAACCGAGACAGCGAGTGGAACAACAGGCGCTGCGTTCTTGATCCACTGATCAACGATCTGCACGGACACAGGCAGATCGAGCGCGAGTAACGAGAACCTGCATCGGCGCGGCCCCTTCAGTACTGCCTCGTTCTTGAGCTGAATCTTGGCGTTGTTTGCGCTGACTGACGCATTGTGTGTCTCGATTTCCGCAACCGTTTTGATTCCCTGAAAAGTATCGACGATACCGTTGACCATATCCCATGTCTCTATCGTTCCGCCGATTTGCGCATATCCCGTACGGCGCATCTGCTCGGTGATCTTTATCTCACGGTCCAAGCGTTTCGTGACTGGTTTTTCGACCTCTAGCCGAACGTCTGTTGAGCACCAAGCATCAGGATATTCCCAGTCCCTAGCAGGCTGCTGAAAAACCACCGGTTTTGATGGAGCGGAGGCTTATCGCGGCGTATTCAGCCGCAAAAGCAAGCTGCGCTTGGGTGTTGGCGCCGCCGAAGCGGCGCGGCCC
>JAGVUB010000115.1 GCA_019136515.1 Verrucomicrobiota bacterium | reverse complement strand
CAGTTGCTCGCGCGCGATCGGGCTGTGGGGCTGCGCGGGGGGTTGCCCGGCCTGGGCCGGTGCCGCGATCAGCTCGCCGAGCAGCTGGTGGCGTTGCTGGAGCGAGTCGAACTCGGCGATCTTCCGGTTGAGGTCGGTCTCGTATTCGACCATCCGACGCGCGACGCGCAATCGGGCGAGGAGTTCGGCGAGGTTGAACGGTTTGGAGAGGAAATCGTCGGTTGGGCGGCGCGGAGTTTGGCGCAGACCTCGGGGCCGGACATGCCCGGCATCACCCAATCGAGGATGACGATCGGCGGGGCGTCCGCGCCCAAGAGGATGTCGATGGCCTGCCTGCCATCCTCGGCAGCGACGATCTCGTAATGGGCTTCCTCGAGGAACGCGCGCAGGACTTTGCGGGCGACGCGATCATCGTCGACGACCAAGATTTTCATGAGGGGGACGGTTGGCGGGGAGACCGCGAGACGGATGTTTCATCGGTCGGTCGGCAGGCTGCTTTAGCCGCAATCCGCGCGGTGCGCGCCGCCGGCCCGGGCCCCCGCCCGCGTCGGAGCTCGAACTTCATGGCAGGAATCCGGGTTGAAAACGTTCCTGCGCGAAACGTACCCTCTTCCCCCAACCGCCGCCGGCCATGCCCGATACACCCAACAACGTCGACATCGACTACGTCGCCAGCCTCGCGCGTCTCGCGCTCACCCCGGAGGAGAAGGCCACCTTCTCCCGCCAGCTCGGCGATGTGCTCGCCTACATCGAGAAGCTCAAACAGGCCGACGTGTCCGGCGTCGAGCCCACGGCCCACGCCTTCGACGTGCACAACGTCTGGGCCGCCGATGTCCCCGCGCCGGGCCTCTCGGTCGAGGACGCGCTGCGTAACGCCCCCGCGCAGCGCGACAACATGATCTCCGTGCCGAAGGTCGTGGAGTAGTCGAACTCCCGGGAAACGTCGCCACGTCCACCAACCCTTTCCGCTTCCGCAATGTCGTCCGCCCTCGCTTTCCAGACCGCCGCCCAGTTGAGCGACCAGCTTGCTGCGCGGCAGATGTCCGCCGTCGAACTCGCCCAAGCCTGCCTCGCGCAGGTTCGTGCCACCGACGGCCGCATCAACGCCTTCCTCTCCCTCGATGAGGCCGACATCCTCGCCCAGGCCCGCGAGTCCGACGCGCGCCGCGCCGCCGGCCAGGCCCGCAGCCCGCTCGACGGCGTGCCGGTGGGCCTGAAGGACGTCATCGCCGTGCGCAACCAGCCGCTGACCTGCGGCTCGCGCATGCTCGAGAAGTTCGTCTCGCCGTACGATGCCACCGCCGCGCTCGGCCTGAAGAATGCCGGCGCCGTGCTCTTCGGCCGGCTCAACATGGACGAGTTCGCCATGGGCAGCTCGACCGAGAATTCCGCCTACAAGACCACCGCCAACCCGTGGGACACCTCCCGCATCCCCGGTGGCAGCTCGGGCGGCAGCGCCGCGGCCGTCGCCGCCGGCCAAGTCCCCGTTTCCCTCGGCAGCGACACCGGCGGCTCGATCCGCCAGCCGGCGTCGCTGTGCGGCATCGTGGGCCTGAAGCCGACCTACGGACTCATCTCGCGCTACGGCCTTGTCGCGTATGCGTCGTCGCTCGACCAGATCGGGCCCTTCGGCCACACGGTCGAGGACGTGGCGATGACACTGCAGACCATTGCCGGCCACGACGAGAAGGACTCCACGTCGTTCCGCACCGAGATCCCGGATTACCGCGCCGCGCTCGCGCAGCGCCGCGGCCCGTGGAAACTCGGCGTGCCGAAGGAATACTTCGGCGAAGGCCTCGCGCCCGAGGTGCGCGCCTCCGTCGAGCAGGCGATCGCCTGGTACCGCGCGCAGGGCTGCGAGATCCGCGAGGTTTCGCTCCCACACACCGAATACGCCGTTTCGGCCTACTACATCATCGCCACGGCCGAGGCGTCCTCGAACCTCGCGCGCTACGACGGCATCCGCTACACGCACCGCTCGGCGAAGTCGACCGACGCCATCGACATCTACCACCACTCCCGTGCCGAGGGCTTCGGCCCGGAGGTGAAGCGCCGCATCATCCTCGGCACGTACGTGCTCAGCAGCGGCTACTACGACGCGTACTACGGGCGTGCGCAGAAGGTTCGCACGCTGATCCGCCAGGATTTCCTCGACGCATTCCGCGAGGTCGACGCGCTGCTCACGCCCACCTCGCCCACGGTGGCGTTCAAGAAGGGCGAGAAGACGGCCAACCCGCTGGAGATGTACCTCGCCGACATCTTCACGATCTCGCTCAACCTCGCCGGCCTGCCCGGCGTGTCGGTGCCGTGCGGGTTCTCGCCCGAGGGGTTGCCGATCGGACTGCAGATCGTCGGCCGGCCGTTCCAGGAGGCCGAGCTCCTCGCCATCGCCCACGCCTATGAGCGTGCCCACGATTTCAACACCAAGCACCCGGCGCTGTGAACCGGCGGGCCGGAGACGGACAGGACACAGAGAACACAGAGAGGAGAGGAGGACACGGAGATGAGAACTGAGATCAACACACTCACCGAAGCCGTGATCGGGGCTGCCATCGAAGTGCACAAGGTGCTCGGTCCCGGTCTTCTCGAATCCGCCTATCAACGTGCGCTGGAACATGAGCTGACTCTTCGCGGAATCGCTTTCGAAGCGCAGAAGGTCTGTGCTGTTTCCTACAAAGGACTTCTTCTCGACGATGCCTACCGACTCGACCTGCTTGTGGAGAAGCAACTGGTCGTGGAGCTGAAGGACGTCGATGCACTTGCCGATGTTCACGAAGCGCAGGTGCTGACCTATCTCCGGTTCAGCGAGTGCAGAGTCGGCCTGTTGATCAATTTCCGCAGCCGTCTGCTCAAGGATGGCCTCCAGCGCCTTTCTCTGTGATCTCCTCTTCCTCAGTGCCCTCTGTGACTGGCTTGTATCCGCACATTCTCTCTGCGCTCTTTGCGTTCCTTGCGGTTAGCCCTTTCCGGACTCTGTGACCTCCTCCTTCTCTCCGTGACCTCTGTGCCCAATTCTTCCTCCTCCTCCGCCTACGAAGCCGTCATCGGGCTCGAGGTCCATGTGCAGCTCAAGACGCGCTCGAAGATGTTCACGCGCGTCGCCACCGGCTTCGGCGAGCCGCCCAACACGCTCACCGACCCGGTCGTGCTCGCGCTGCCCGGCACGCTGCCGGTCATGAACAAGGAGGCCCTCGACAAGATCATCAAGACCGGCCTCCTGCTCGGCTGCGAGATCGCCCCGGTCTGCAAATGGGACCGGAAGAACTACTTCTATCCCGACAGCCCGAAGAACTATCAGATCTCCCAATACGACCAGCCGATCTGCCTGCGCGGCGGTGTCGAGATCGAGCTGCCCGGCTCCGCCCGCAATGTCATGGGCGAGCACAAGACCATCCCGCTCACCCGCATCCACCTCGAGGAGGATGTCGGCAAACTCAACCACGGCGCGGTCGAGAGCCTCATCGACTACAACCGCGCCGGCACGCCGCTCATGGAGCTCGTGACCGATCCCGCG
This sequence comes from Verrucomicrobiota bacterium, assembly GCA_019136515.1. GTDB lineage: Bacteria > Verrucomicrobiota > Verrucomicrobiia > Opitutales > Opitutaceae > CAJCBL01. The sequence continues at coordinate 5,786 of JAGVUB010000115.1, read as the reverse complement.
ATCAAGTCGGCCGACGAGGCCTTCGCCTTCCTCACCGCCTTCCGCATGATCCTCGTCGCCGCCGGCATCTCCGACTGCGACATGGAGAAGGGCCAGATGCGTTGCGACGCCAACATCTCCATCCGCCCCGTCGGTGACGAGAAGCTGGGTACGAAGGTGGAGCTCAAGAACCTCAACTCCATCTCGTTCGTGCGCGACGGCATCGCGCACGAGATCCAGCGGCAGATCGCGGTCGTGCTCGGCGGTGGCACGATCCGCCAGGAGACGCGCGACTACGACGGCCAGACCGGCACCTCGCAGTCGCTCCGCTCGAAGGAGATGGCGCACGACTACCGCTATTTTCCGGACCCCGACCTCATGCCCGTGAAGGTCGACGAGGCGTGGAAGGCGCAGTTGCGCGAAGGCCTGCCCGAGCTGCCCTTCGACAAGCAGCGCCGCTTCTTCGACGTCTACAAGCTGCCGTACACGATCACCTCCGTGCTCGTGCCCGATCGCGCGCTCAGCGACTACTTCGAGGAGGCCGCCCAGCTCGCCGGTACCGCGAAGGCGCAGGCGGTGGGCAACTGGATCGCCAACGACCTGCTCCGCGAACTCGGCGCCGCCGGGCTTGAGCTCGCCGCGTCGAAGATCCGCCCAGCGCACATCGCCGCGCTCGTCGCGTTGATCGAGGGCGGCGCGATCTCGTCGAGCAGCGCGAAGGATGTCTTCGTCGAGATGTTCCAGAGCGGCGAGATGCCGGAGCCGATCGTCGACCGCCGCGGCCTGCGCCAGAGCAACGACACCGGTGAACTGGAAAAATGGTGCCAGGAGGCGATCGCCGCCAACCCGAAGGCCGTGGCCGAGTACAAGGCCGGCAACGAGAAGGCCATCAACTCGCTCAAGGGCCCGGTGATGAAGGCCGGCAAGGGCAAGGCCAACCCGAAGCTCGTCGACGAGGTCCTCCGCAAGCTGCTCGCCGCAGGTTGATCCGGTGGGAACCGATCGCCCCGGCGGGGATCCACTTGGCCGGGCGGTTTTGCCGATCACCCGTTTGCCGTGCCGATGGGACCGGCGCGCGGAACCCGCCTGGTAACCATCCTGTCGATCATTCCGTCTTTGCTCCCGGAAAGCGTCGGGTTGGTCCCGCTTCTTTCCGGGTGACTCGATACCCCGAGCCATCCGCTCCCCAGGGTGCAGTTATCCCATATCATGAAAACGATCCTTACCTCGGTCGCGCTGCTTCTGCTCGGAGGCTTTGCGGTGGGCGCCACCGGCTGCGTGACCGAATACCAGACGGTTTCGACGGCTCCGACCTATTCCGGAACAACCCTGCCGGCCGCCAGCCGGGTCGCGTTGGTGATGGAGTTTCGCGGCGGCGAGCCGACCCCCGAGGTGCGGGCGGATGTTCGCGCGCTCGTGGCCGACTACCTTGCCGGCAAGGGGTCGGTGCTCGTCGATGATCCGGGCGCGGCCGACTACCTCGTGCATGTCGTGCTCGAGCGGCGCAACCCCGACAACCCCGCCGAGTGGACCGTCGTCAACACCTATTCGGCCCAGAGTCTCGGGGTCGCCGGGGGCGACGAGTACCGCTGGCCCGCGGGCCTGATCGAAGACGACTACTACGAGACGACCACCTTCTCCTACATCGGGTTCGGCCTCTTCTATCCGATGTGGTTCGATCTCTGGGACAGCCCGTGGCATCGGGGCCACCTGATTCTCTGTCCGCCACCCCGGCCGCACCACCATTATGGGGATGCCCGCTGGCGGGACGAACGTCGCTGGCACCGCCCTGATCGCTGGCATCCGGACCGTCGCCGCGACTGGGAGCGCCGCGACGACCGCCGCCCGGACAATCGGGAGCGGCGGCCCGAGGTTCGCCGCGACGACGATCACCGGCGCGAGGCGGTTCGCCCTGGGGACCAGCGGAATCGGCGCCCGGACCTCCGCCGCGACGACGACCGCCGGCGTGAGCAAGCCCGCCCCGGCGACAACCGTGGACGGCGGCCCGACGGGGGCCGGCCCGGTTTGGATCGCACCCCCGAGCGAGACCGCGGCCACGGTGACTTGAAACCACGGCCCGGCATGGGCCCGCGCCCGGATGGCGGGCCAAGTTCCCGGTGGGGATCTGGTCCGGTGAAGCCTCCTCCTCCTCCGCCGCCTCCCCCTGCCGCAAATCGTGTTCCGACGATGCGCCCGTCGCCCCGTCCGGTGGCGCCTCCACCGCCGGAGGTGACCTCGGATCGGCGTCCCCGTGCGGTGGTCGCGCCCGGACACGGTGTCGTCGGCACGCGCCCTGCGGCGAATCCTCCGCTCCTGCACCGAGAGAACCCGCAGGTGCAACCGAACAAGCCGGAGCGGCCTCCCGCCCGGGTGACGCCTCCTCCACCGGCACAACCGCAGGTCCGCGGGACGCCGCCGCGCATGGAGCCGCGACGAGTGGATACGAAAGGTGGCGAGCCGCGCAAGATCACCCCGCCGCCTCGGCGTGAAAACTCCAGTCGTGATCAGTCGGGGAGCGGTCGCCCAGCGCCGCGGCGTAACGATTCCGACGACTCGGATCGGGACAAGAAGACCCCGCCGCGGTGAGGGATCTGGCCTCCGCCGGGCATCATCCGACAGCGCGGAGGTCCGGCGGCTTCGCCGCCTGGCCTCCGCGCGTGCGCGTTCAGAGCCACTTGCGGCGCTTGAGGAAGATGAAGAGGGCGACGGTGCTTGCTCCCATGATGCCGACGGCGATCCAGTAGGCGGAACGGGAGGCGAGCAGCGGCGAGTTGCGGAAGTTCATCGAGAACCAGCTGCCGATGATCATGAGCGGCAGGGCGACGGCGGTGAGGCCGGTGAGCACGCGCACGCCCTCGTTGGTCTCGTGGCTGGAGCGGTTGAGGAAGAGCTTGAAGACGAAGATGAGCTGCTCCGACCAGGACTTCACCTGCTCCTCGATGCGGACGAGATCGTCGGAGAGGTCGCGCATGTAGGGGAGGAGCTTGGGACGGAAGAACCCGGTGCGGCCGGAGGCGAGGGCGACGGCGATCTCGCGCTGGGGACGGAGGATCTGGCGCAGGGTCGTCAGGTCCTCGCGGACATCGACGATGCGTTGGGCGAGGGGCTCCTTGCTGCGGGCGAGTACGGCGTCTTCGATGGCCTCGATCTCGGCGCGGAGTTCGGTGAGGGCGGGCGTGAAGTGTTCGACGATCAGATCGAGCAGGGTGTGGGCGAAACGGTCGGGGCCGCGAACGAACAGCCCGGGGGTGCGGAGGATGCGCTCGCGGCAGGTTTGGACGGCCTTCAGGGGGCGGCGATGGAAGGTGACGAGGAAGTTCTTCCCGAGGATGAGGTCGAGCTCGGTGGTGCTGAACTTCTCGGCGCGGGAGTAGTCGACGGCATGGGCGACGATGTAGAGGTAGTTCTCGTACTCCTCGAACTTCGGCAGAGGGGAGTCCTGCATGCAGTCCTCGATGGTGAGCGGGTGGAGGGCGAAGAGATCCTGCATGACGAGGCGGATCTCGTCGTCGGTGGGCTCGGCGAGGTCGACCCAGAGCATCACCGCCGGGTCCTGCCGGAGGGCGGCGAGGGTCTCGGGCGGCGGGCAGTCGGCGACGAACTTGTTGTCGCGATAGACGATGCTCTGGATCATGAGGAATGCGGGCGAAGGAGGGTGGCGCAGGGAGGCCTGGCTGAGAAGAGAGGCGAGGTGAAGAAGGCAGGGGAGCCACCCTCCTCCGCCCGCATTCCTAAATCCAGCGGCGGCGGCGGCACCAGATGAACATGCCGATGGTCGAGACGATCATGACGCCGAGGGAGATCCAGTAACCGTGGGGGCTCTCGATCTCGGGCATGTGTTGGAAGTTCATGCCGTACCAGGTGCCGAAGAGGATGGGCGGCATGGTGATGGCGGTGAGGGCGGTGAGGATCTTGATGCCTTCGTTGGCCTGGCTGGCAGATTTGTTCAGGTAGAGATCGAAGGAGACGAGCAGCGCGTCGCCGAGGGTGGTGAGGGTCTCCTCCTGGCGGATGAGGCTGTCGCGCAGGTCGCGGAAATAGGGCAGCATGAGCGTGCGGACGATCTTGCTGTCGCCGTGGGCGAGGCGGTTGATCACGTCGCGCTGGGGGCGGACGATCTGGCGCAGGTCGGAGAGCTCCGAACGGACCTCGAGGAGGTCGGAGGTGAGGCTCTCGGCGTGCTCCTTGAGCACGCGCGCCTCGATCAGCTCGATCTTGCTGCGCAAGCCGTCGAGGACCGGGGTGTAGCGTTCGATGAGTTGGTCGATGATGTCGTGGGCGAGCCGGTCGGTGCCGCGGGCGATGATGCCGGCCCCCTTGGTGCAGCGCTCGACGAGCCACTGGATGGAACGCAGCGGCCGGCGGTGGTAGGTGACGAGGTACTCCTTGCCGAGGAAGAGTTCGAGCTCGGTGGTGGAGAAGCGCTCGGACTGCGAGGGATCGATGGCATGGGCGACGATGAAGAGGTAGTCCTCGTAGTCCTCGATCTTGGGCAGACTGGAGGGGGTGACGCAGTCCTCGATGGCGAGCGGGTGGAACTGGAACACGTTTTCGAGGATGAGCTTGCGCTCGTCGTCGGAGGGGTCTTCGAGGTCGACCCAGAGGTGGAGTCCCTTGTCCGCACGGACGAGGCGCATGGCCTCGGCTTCGAGGTCACTGGCGACGAGTTTTCCTTCGCTGAAGACAAACGAGCGGATCATGCGCGGGCGGCATGGTGCGCGGCGGCGCGGGGCGAGGCAAGCCGCGCGCGTGCCGGGGCGCGGAAACGCGGGAAAACGCGGGCCGGAGGACGGCGGAGCAACAGCTTGCGGCTGCTTGGCGTTTCACCCGGCGCATCGATACGAAAAACCCGCCGGTGTTTCCGGCGGGAGGGAAGGCCGAGCGCGTGCTCAGCGCCGTCGGCGGCGCCAGATGGCGAAGCCTAGGGCCAATCCGCCAATCCCCAACGCGTAGGTCGAGGGCTCGGGAATAGCCGTCACCTGAACGTAGGGCCGGACCGAGATACCGTCCCTGGTCTCGGTGGTGCCGGCTCCGAACAAGGAGAGCAGCCGATTCTCATCCTGCGACTGCGCGAACATCGGGATGCTGAAGGCTGCGTAATCGTAGCCCTTGGCGAGGTCGGCGGCGATGAAACCGGTGATGTCGATGCTGTTCCATCCGAGGACGAAGGAGGTGGTGCTTGCGACATCGGCATTGCCCGCCAGGCGCTGGGCGACGTCACCCGTGGCGGCGACCGGCTGGGTATCGAGGTGTCGGAGAAAGCTCTCGGCCGTGGTGTTGGCGGTGACGTAGAAGTTGAGGGACGCCGCGGTCAGTGTGGCGCCGTCGATCGACGACAGGTCGATCTGGAAGAAGGCATCTTTCGTCTCCCAGTACCGGTCGGCCCCGCCGTAGTACTGGTAGTTGCGTTGTACGTGCAGCAAACCGGTGGCGTCGCCGTAGGCGAATCCGGAGGCGGTGTTGCTGCCGCCCATCCAGGATTGGCGTTCGTACCAGTAGTATCCGGAATTCTCCGTCCCAAGTGTGATGATGGCGGCCTGAAGGCTGGAGGCGGAGGCGCAGAGAAGGGCGACGAGCAGCGGGGCGATTGTCCTCATGGGGTGGATGGGTGAATGCCCCTATCCATGGCCGCGGCCGGTTCTCCGGTTGACCTGTTCCCCTGAAGCTGAAGCGGTTTGAGGGATAGTTCTGGTGGGGTAAACCCGAACCAGAACCATGAAGAAGCGATTCAGCGAAGAAGAGATCATGCGCATCCTGCGCGAAGCGCAGAACGGCAAACCGTTGGCCGATGTCCTGCGCGAGCACGG
>JAGVUB010000063.1 GCA_019136515.1 Verrucomicrobiota bacterium | reverse complement strand
CGCCCCTCGATCCCCGATCCATTCAAAAGGGGGTGGACAATTTGTCCCCCCCCTTTGCCTCCGCCGAAACCCGAACCATCGGGGTAAGTACAATCCGTACATACCCATCGGCGAAGCCGCCACGACCGAGATCGCCCGCCAGACCGATGCCCAAGGTTTCCCGCCCAACCGCAAAGCGGCGGTCGAAGGCGGCACCGTGGCCGGCAACGCCCGCCGCGAACTGGAGACGAAGTCCGGCCGCAAAGTCGTGACCCGCGAAAACTACCTCGCCGCCCCCGAGTCGAAAAAGCGCCTGAAGTGAGCGCCCCCTGGAAACGCCGAGTTCCAGCTCGCCCTCCGCCGCAGTTCTCCTTCGTAGCGATGCGCGTGAGCGCATCGACTCCGCTCGCCGCTCCCCGTAGCTGGACGACGCAGTCGTTCAGCCCGCCCAGCGCCCCGCTACACCCGCTGAAGGCTCTGCCATCCAGCTACAGCGCTGCCCATACCCGGACCATCCAGGCATCCCAACGCTGCCCACCATCCCCCTCCGCCGCCCAGCCGCTCACTTCCGCTTCGGAAAGCCCGTCCGTCTCCGCGCTCTCCGCGCCTCCGCGTGAGAACCTCTCCGCAGCCGGACCCGATCCAACCTCACGCAGAGCCGCAGCGGACGCAGCGGAGATCCACCTGAATCAGACACCAGTGATCCGATTGGCAGTACCCGCCGGTCACACAAAAATGCCCCGGGCGGCGAAGCCCGGGGCGAGGGATGAAGCCGAGAATCAGAAGCCGACCGCCTCGGCGAGGATTTCCTTGATGTGCGCCTGACGAGCGACGCCGCGCCGGTTGGCCTCAGCGCCCAACTTTTCCAGCACACAGGCCGGGAGACTGAGCGAAATCTTCTGCTTGGTCGGTTTCAGACTCGCGAAGACCACCGGCTTCGCCTTCGCGAAGTCGAACGCCCGCTTGTCCCGGTCTTCTTTAAGGTATCGTTTTGCCATACAGGCATGGGCTGGGGCTGGGTATCATTTCGATATGCTCGCAAGTCAAGTGGTTGCCTCATGGGAGGAAGTCCAGGCGCGCGAGTTCAGCGCCGCACGGTTGGCCGCAAAGTCATCAACCGCGAGAACTACCTCGCCGCCCCCGAGTCGAAGCAGCGCCTGAAGTAAGCGCCCCCGTAGCTGGACGACACCGTCGTTCAGCCGCCCGGCGCCCCGCTACACCCGCTGAATGGCTCCACCATCCAGCTACCACGTCGCTTCCCCGTCGCCCTCCGCACGCCGCCCCACTCACTGTGCCGGGGGCTCCAATGTCTCGCGACCCCGGAGCGGACGCCCGAAGCGAATACCCGGCGCACGAAGCCTGCTCCGCCACCGGCCTCCGTCAACCCGCCGCCACGTCCTGCGCCCTTCGTTCTCTTCGTTGCCTTCTGTCGCGATCCGCTTCGATTTCCGCACCTGAGCCCGCCATTGTCCGCCCCTATCCGATAGAGTCCGCGGCCCGCACCCACCGCCTACCGTCCACAGTCCACCGTCCACAGTCCACCGTCCACAGTCTACCGCTCACCGTCCACCGACCGCCATGGGCCTCACCATCCACTACTCGCTCCGCCTCGCCACCCGCTCCGCCGCCGTGGCCGAGCGCACCGTGCGCGACCTCCACGCCGCGGCCACGCGCTTCGCCCAGCGCCGCGTCGTGCGCCGCCGCGGCTACTCCGACGCGATCGACGTCGAGCCCACCGCCGGCTGGTGCTTCACCGTCGACATCGGCGAGGGCTGCGAGCCGGCCACCTTCGGGCTCGGCCTGTATCCGGCTTTCGTGGCCGACGGCGCCCGCCGCCGCCGCACCGGTTTCGGCGGCGCGTGGACGTTCGGCGCCTTCTGCAAGACCCAGTACGCCAGCTGCCGCGGCGCCGAGCACCTCGTGCGCTGCCACGCCGCCGTGATCGACCTGATCCTGCTCTGGAAGAAGGCCGGCGCCACCGTGGCCATCTCCGACGAGGGCGAGTACTGGCCCGGCCTCGATCCGCGCCTCCTGCTGGAACGCACCGAGTCGTTGAACCAGTTCGTCGCCGCGCTGGCCGGCGCCACGAAGGACGCCTGCGAGGCGGCCGGCGGCCCGCCCGTGCAGTCGCCGATCTTCGCGCATCCGCGTTTCGAGCACCTCGAGGCCGAGGGCGCGGAGAAACACGGTCCGGTGCTCGGCCAAGTGCGCGCCGCCCTGGACTCCCTGCCCGGCACGGCTCGACCGGAGTAGCGCGCTGAGCCTCGCTCCGCGGATCTCCCCTCCGCGCTTCCACCCCCAAGCAGACACTGGCCTGTCGGCACGGCGACATCTGCGCCGACTCCCCTGCTGCGAAGCCCTGTTCATGCCGTCCGCCTCCGCGCTCTCCGCGCCTCCGCGTGAGATCCGCTCCGAAACAAGATCCGATCCAACCTCACGCGGAGCCGCAGAGAACGCGGAGACAATCTCGATTCGCCGCACGACAGGCGCACACTCAGCCAAACTCGTCTATCGCCTACCGCCCACCGGCAACCGTCTACCGGCAACCCTCCACCGCCCTCTGTCGTCCGCCCACCGACCACCGCCCACCGGCCACCGTCTACCGTCCACCGTCCTCCGATGCGCCCCCTCTTCGACCTCGCCACCGCCCTCGCCCACCTCCGCGCCGCGGACCCCAAGCTCGCGCTCGTGATCGACCGCGCGCGCCCCTGCGACCTCGCGCCGCAGCGCCTGCGCAGC
>JAGVUB010000172.1 GCA_019136515.1 Verrucomicrobiota bacterium | reverse complement strand
GGCCGACCTGAAGGCCGACATCGTGCACGCGCACGACTGGCAGACGGCGCTGCTGCCGGTGTACGTGCGGCTGGTCGAGGAACGCCACGACACGTCGCTGGCGGTGAAGACGGTCTTCACGGTGCACAACCTCTCGTTCCAGGGCGTGTTCCCGATGGATGCGTTCGCGCTCACGAACCTGCCGGAGGAGTTCCGCAGCGTCGACGGGCTGGAGTTCTTCGGACAGCTCAACCTCATGAAGGCCGGCCTGCTCTTCGGCGACCGGTTGACGACGGTGAGTCCGACCTATGCGCGCGAGATCCAGTCGCCGGAGTTTGGTTGCGGGCTGGAGGGGGTGATCGCCACGCGCGCCGCCGACCTGGTGGGGCTGCTCAACGGCGTCGACGATGCGGTCTGGAACCCGGCGACCGACGCGCTCCTGCCGGCCCGCTACACCGCGGACGATCCGGCGGGCAAGGCGAAGTGCCGTCGCGCGCTGCTGAAGAAGTGCGGTTTCGACGCGGAGACGAAGGCGCCGATCTTCGCGATGATCAGCCGGCTCACCGAGCAGAAGGGCATCGACCTGCTGCTCAGCGCCCGGCGGTTCTTCGAGACCGAGGACTGCCGCCTGATCATCGTGGGCGTGGGGCAGAGCCGCTACGAGGAGGCTCTGCACGATCTCGCCCAGGCCAACCCGCGGCGCGTCGCGCTGGCGAAGATGCTCGACGAGCCGATGACGCACCTGGTGGAGGCCGGGGCGGACTTCTTCCTGATGCCGTCGATCTTCGAGCCGTGCGGCCTTAACCAGATGTATTCGCAGCTTTACGGCACGATTCCATTGTGCAGCCGCGTCGGCGGTCTGGTCGACACCGTCGTCGACCTGGAGGATGCGCCGGCCGAGGGCACCGGCCTGCTGTTCACGCCGAGCGAGCAGGGCATCTCCTGGGCGCTCCAGCGGGCGCTGCTGTTGCACCGGCAGGCGGAGGCGAAGCAGGCGGTGATCGATCGCGGCATGCGCCGCGAGTTCGGCTGGACCACCGCCGCCCGCCGCTACGAGCAGCTCTACAACGACGAGATCTGAGGCGAGTCGGTGCAGACGAGAGTAGGTCCAGTCTTTGACTGGACGCCGGAATACGTGAGCCGGCGGTCACGGCTGGAGTCGGAGGTGTCCGGTCGGAGACCGGACCCACGGGGAAAGCATGCCGGCCGGTGGTTTCACCAACGGTGGCCGGAGGTTCGCTCGTGGATTTGGGGCAACTGCATGACTCTGGTTGAGGCGGCGGTCACGGAAGACCGGAAGTTCTCGCGCCAGGTACGGAAGCCGGCTTCGACGCGGCCGGCTACAGGGCGCCGCTCTGCGCTTTTGGCTCCCCCGGGGGGCAATCATCCGTGGGTCGCAGTCTCTGCGAAACGGACACATCGAGGCCCTCACGGGCTTCGCTACGATGGCTGGACTCCTCGGTGGCTCTCACCGCTACGGTGCGAGCAGCGCGGTGGCGGTCCAGAGGAGCGGGGCCTGGCCGTGGAAATCGCCGGTGCGGCGCGGGCGGTCCAGGTAGTGCTGGCGATCGTCCTTGGTGCCGGTGCCGACGCAGACTTCGCGGATGTCGCCGGTGGGCTCGAGGTGGGCGACCAGCGCCAGCCACGCGCGCCGGGCGGCGGGACCGTAGGTGGCGGCGTCGAGCCAGCCGCGTTTCACCCCGGTGACGAAGGCGTAGGCGAACATGCCGGTGCAGGAGGATTCCGGCCAGGCGTCGGGTTGGTCGAGCAGTTGGCGCCACAGTCCTTCGGGCGTCTGCAACTCGAGGAGCGTCGCCATCATCCGGGCGGAGCGGGTGGTTCTCCGGCAGGTCGGCGAGGAGCAGCGTCAGGCCGGCGGCCATCCAGCCGTTGCCGCGACCCCAGAAGTGCGGGGCGTCGGGCGCGTGGAAGAAGAGACCGTTGGGGCGCTGGAGCCGGTCGAGATAGGCGACCATCGACCGGGCCGCGCGGTCGAGGTAGACGGGGTCGCCCGTGGCGCGGAACGCGCGGCCCTGCAGGGCGGTGATCATGTACATGTCGTCGATCCAGAACCGGGTCTGGTCGCTCAGACCTGCGGCGTCGGGGCGGGCCCACTGCGTATCGGCGTAGCGGAGCCCGAGCGGGCGGAGGCGGGCGTCGCAGGCGGGGGTGGCGAGGGCGAGCGGCAGCGCGCCGAAGACGGAGTTGTCGACGTGGTTGGGCGGCGGCACGAGCGCGGCCTCCGTCGTGAAAAACGGCGTGAAGCGCGCGGCGAGCCGGGCCGCCAAGTCGTGGTCCGCGGTGGCCGCGGCGAAGTCGATGGCGCCGGTCCACACGCAGACCTGGCGAGCCGGGCCGCCAAGTCGTGGTCCGCGGTGGCCGCGGCGAAGTCGATGGCGCCGGTCCACACGCAGACCTCGGAGTAGGAGATCGTGCCGAACTCCGGCCAGAACGCATGCGGCGAGGCGAGGAAACGCTCGGCCACGCGGTGGCCGACCTCGCGCGGGGCGGCGCCGGCGGGCCAGTCGGCGAAGGGCGCAGCGGCGGGTTGCTCGGCGGCGGCGCCGAGGCCGGCGAGCGCGAGCAGCATGGCGGCGACGGTGCGGCGGAGGTTCACGGCGAGGTCGGGGGCGAAGCGGGCGGCTCCGGTTGTGCGGGCTGGAGGCGGCGTGCGCGGGCGACGAAGAGAAAATACACGGCGGGGCCGAAGGCGAAGAGCATCACGGATACGCCCATGGCGAGGCCGAACATGGTGAAGATGCCGGCGCAGCAGTAGTCGCGGCAGCGCACGACGATGTGGCAGGGCACGGCGACGAGCAGTTCGAGGAGGCTGCCTTGCAGGAGCCGTCGGCAGAGGACGGAGAGGAAATCGGCGGGCGGGCGGGCGCGGGCGAGGCGGTGGAAGACGATGGTCCAGAATCCCCACAGGACCGTGAGCAGCGCGGCGAGGGCAGAGATTTCCCACGGTTTTTCGGAAGCGTCGCCGAGAATGGCGGCCCGAACCGAAAGCGCGGCGGCGGCGCCGAGCAGTCCCATCATGAGCGCACTGACGAGGACAGTCGGCCAGAGCGCGCCGCGGGTGACCGGGCGGCGGCTGACGATACGCAGGGGCACGAGCAGCAGCACGAGCTGGCAGACTCCCATCGCGAGCAGCCAGAGCCAGACTGCGCCGCAGCCGAAGAAGGCGCCGAGCTGCGCCAGCGTCGGCCAGTTGCCGAAGCCGAGCGCGTAGAGCGGCACGGCCAATACGGCCAGCACGAGCAGGTAGAGTCCGGAGACAATGAGGTGCCAGGGTTTCAT
>JAGVUB010000061.1 GCA_019136515.1 Verrucomicrobiota bacterium | reverse complement strand
TCGGAAGTTTTTTTCCGCGGCTCACTAGGTGAACCCTCTCTCGCTGCAAATCAGCCAAAGAACATAGTTGAGGCGCCGGACACTGCACCCAGTCCCATCACCCGCAAGAGATTTCTGCAAAAGATGCGGCGAACCGCCCCTTCTCGATCACGTAGAGACACTTCTGTCGTTATTTCCGAAACGCACACGTGCGTCTCAGCCTGAGACAGTCAGTGCGAAGTACCTTGCAGTGGCAACGGCTGGGGGACGAGAAGGCCGCTCCAAGACCCGCCCCCAATGGACTCCGCCATCTCTTCCGCTGCGACCTCGGCAGGCAACTCCTCCAGCGGGGCAAACCGTTCCGAATTGAAACCCAGTTCCTGCTGCCCCTTGTGCAAGGGATCAGGCGGGTTGACCAACTCGACAAGAAGAAGCCCGACAGTGGCCGAGTCGCCGGCCTTCACCACTTTCTCTCGGCCAAGAAATACTTCCCGGATCGTATAGGTGCCTCCCTTGGTGGGGAGCTGTTTATAGATCGCCCGCACGATCGCGGAGAACTGATCATTGATGCATACGACTTTCTGACCCTTGACCATAGCCACGGATGGTCCGCCAACCCCCGCTCGATCTCAACTTGTTTCGAGAGCGTCGAGCGACTCCGCAAGGGCGCCGATAATCTCGTCGACCGGCTCCAGACCCACAGAGAGTCGCAGCAGCTCGGGATTCAGTGAATGCCGCGCCAGCAGTTCGCGGCCGGCCGCGCTTGTCACCAGCTCGTAATGGCCAAGGTAGATGAAAGGGCAGATCAAAGTGCTCCGCAGACCGAAGCTCGGCCCCTTCGGCAACCGCACCCGGTCGTAGAATGGGGCGAAGCGCCCCGCCTCCAGTTCGAAGGTGATCATGCTGCCCACCGCGTCCGGGGCGCGCGCCACCTGTAGAAAGCTCGCCCGCGACTCCGGGGCAAGCGCCCAGTGGATGCGCTTCACCTCCCGGCGCCCGGCGAGATACTCGGCCACGCGCAAGGTGGATGCATTGACGCCGGCAAGAACACGGTCGATAGCACGAATCTCGTGCGCCAGCCGGGCCAGATCACGCCAATACATCGGGGCGATCCGCCTCGTGAGCCCGGATCGCAACGCCGCGGCATCACCGCCTTTCGGATTCACCGCCGCGGCACCCGCCAAGATGTCGCCCTCGGCCGCGCCGTACTTCGTAAGGCTGGCCAACGCCACATCGGCGTGCGGAAGCACGTCGACATTCCACGGTGACGCGATACTCGCGTCGACCACCAGATGGACTCCGTGGGCACGGGCCAACGTCCCCAGTGCCGGCAAGTCGCAGCTCCGGATCAGCGGATTGGTCGGCACCTCGGTGATGATGCCCGCGACTCGCCCCCGACGCTCCTCGAGCACGCGCTGCAACGCACCCAGATCATGCACGGATGGGAGTGCCACGTAATCGATATCTGGATTAGCGGTGAACTTCTGCAGGATCGCAATCGTGTCCAGGTAGAGCCAGCCAAGCTGGATCCACGTCGTTCGACCGCGCGGCGTCTGGACGGCGCTGACCGCCGCAAAGGCCGAGTACACGGCATTCATGCCGTTGGCAGATACGAACAGGTCGTCATCGCAGGTCCCGCAGAAGGCGCGGCGAAGCTCGCTTTTCACCACGTCGAGCGGATCGGTCGCCTCAGCAGCCTCGGGTGCCGGCACCGGGACCAGACCAGCCGCGGCGAGCGCGTCCTCGGCCTGGCGGGAGGAGATGAAGCCACCACAGTGCTGCAGGAACGCCTTGGCTCGCGCGTTGCGTTCCGGCTCACCCGCGAAAACCACCGCCGTGAGCGCCCCTTCGGCGACCACGCGAGCATCACCCCCCATCCATCCGCGAAGCCTCTCCGCCAATGCAGGGGTCGCTGTCAGCCAAACCGAGCATCCCACCAGCCCCTGCCTCCGTGCAAACTCTGCCGTGAGCGTGCGGACGAACGGATGCAGCACAAAACGCGGATACCCGGTCGGAACCTGCCGCATCACCTGCGGAACCCTCTCCTCGTAACCGATCAGATCGGCCATCGTGGGGAGGCTCACCGAAATCGCATGCGGGCAGTTCGGTATGGGGTGACCAAGCGGAATAGGGCGGAAGCTGTGCATCGCAGGACGCCCGGCGAGCAAGCTGCGGCAGCCCGCAGACGCCAGTCAATTCGCTGCTGGCGTCTACCCAACGGGTGCGAACGCGGATGGCCGCAGTCCTCAAAGGGCTAGAACAACGCCAGTTGCATCGCCGGCTCCGCGTGTCGCCCCCGACGCCCCTGCGCGGCTAAACGCGTGACATGGAAGACCAGTCGCGAAACCGTACGCCCATCGGGGCGCCGCACCGCTTGGGTCGTCGCCGCGGCCTCGATCTCGACAACGCGGCCCGGCGCAAGCTCCGATGGTATGGGCGCCACCGGGTCGCCTTCCATTTGGAAACGCAGGATCGACTCGGCTCCGTGATCGTCGCTCACACGCGCGGCGAAACAGATGATCTTGCGGCCCGAGGGGGTGTAGCGCGTCTCTGGCGCGAAGGGGATCCAACCGGTGAAATGGCAGGTATTCATCGCACGGTGGGGTTTCCTCCATATCGGCTTCTCGTGCCCCGACTTGAGCTCGGCCGCGGTCGGTACGTTGTTCGGCACGGCCGGCCTACAGCGTGGAATCCGGCACCAATGGCCATGCGAGCTCAGCCCCGAGTGCGCCCAATCCGTTTTTCACTCGCCGTCACCGGTGATACCGGCTCATCCCTTGCCTCACTCCGGCCCATGCCTTGGCTGCTTTCCTTCGTCCCAGTCTTCCTGCTCTTCGAGCTCTGCCAACTCGTGCTGTGCGAGCGCTACCTTGGTGTCAGGCAGATGGCGACGGGTGGCGACCCCCGAACGTTGCCGATGAGCGAACGCTTGGCCTTCGCGTGGACGCTCCTGCTTTTCCTCTACTGGATCTGGATGGGGTTGCTCCTCGGCAGCTCGATCGGCCGGCTGCAGGCGCTCGCGCTTTTCCTGATCAGCCTGGGCGGGTTTCTCATCCGCCGAAACTCCCCGCTGCGCTGGGTGCTGGTCATCCTCACGTTTGAGGGGGCGCTCAGGATCGGAATGCTCGTCTCTCTCGGTGGGGTATTCTGGCGGCACCTGCACTGAACGGAGGGAAGGCGCGCCCGGCCAAGAGCCTTCCGGCTCGGGCGTCCCGTGATCGTCAGCACCCTTGGGTTTCGCCTTGCGACCAGCGCTCGCTCTGGAGAATGGGACCTGTCCCGGATTCGCAGCCCCAACACCGAGCGATGAACCCAACCCTCCCCCCCCGCCCGCCCAAGTGGCCGTATTTCCTCGGCGATGCCCTGCTGCTCGCCGTCGCCTGTTTCGTCGCCGCCACGGCCGAGACGCCGCTCTCCGCCCCCGCGCTCTCCGTGGTGTTCGGGTGTGTGGCGCTCGGGTCCGTGCTCGCCGCCCTCCCCTACCTGCTCGATTTCCTCGCGACCCAGCGAGAGGCCGAGCTCGAGTTCCAGCAGAAGCTGGAGGTGCAGAACCAGAGGCTTCTCCACGCCGTCGAGACCCTGGCCTCCACCAGCGGCCAGCTGAAGTCCGCCCACGAGGCCGCCACCCGCGCCGTCCACGCTGCCGATACACTGCCCTACCGCCTCCAGGAGAAGATCGCCGAGTTCACCGCCCAACTGCAGGAGCGCGACGATGAGGACAAGGCCGCGATGGCCAAGGAGCTCGAGACGCTCCGCGATGCCGAGGGCCAACGCCTCGCCGCGCTCGTCAGCACCATCCAGTCCGCCACCAAGGATTTCGCCGCCGTCGAGCAGGAGGCGCGTGCTGCACTCGCGGAAGCCCGTCGCGAGGCCGCCGAGGCCGCACCGGCGATCGCTGCGGCCCTCGGAGCCGCCACCACCCGGGCCGAGGCGGCGATCAACCAGTCCGCCACGCACACTCAGAACGCGATCGCCGCCACCGAGACCCGCGCCCGAGAGACCCTCGCGAGCGCCGAAGCCATCGCCGACCGCATCCTCGAGCGCACCGCTGCGCTCCGCGCCGCCGAGCAGGACCTCTCCGCCACCCTCCAGCAGAAGGTCGAGCTGCTTCAGGCCGCTGCTCGCACCATCCGCCCGCGTACCGTGATAGAGGGCGATACCAGTGCCGCGCCCGTCGACCGTTCCCCTCCGGCCGGAGCGGAACTGTCCGCAACATCAGCTGCCGAGCTTGCAGGCCTGCAGCTCACCGCGTTTCCGCGGATGAGAAGGGACCCGGCTTCGCCGCGCGCCGACGGAGGGGCCGCCGGAGTCGCCCTCTCCGTCGGTGGTGGGGATCCTGTGACAATCCCTCCTGCAGCCGAGGCCCCCGAGCCCGACACCGTCGGAGCCGAACCGCCACCAAAACGCGAGCCTCGCCGCAAGTCCTCCACGCGCAGCCTCGGCGAATCCGTGCTTCCCGGTTTCGCCGAGCCCGAGATTGTCTATGACGCCGAGCCCGCCTCCCACTCCGCCCCGGCGAAGACCGCCGACGGGACCACGCGTCTCCTCGTCACCGCCTACATCGGCATTGGCAACAAGGTGTTCATCCGTGGCGAGGGGCCCGGGCTCAGTTGGCAGAAGGGCGTGCCGATGGAGTTCGTCTCGATCGGCAAATGGTCTTGGGCCACCTCAACTGCCACGGAGCCGCTGAAGATCCAACTCCTCAAGAACGACGATCTCGCCGCCCAGGGAGATCCGATCACGCTCCCGCCGGGTCACCATGTGGAGTCCACCCCGGTCTTCCGCGAACCCGATCCTTTCTGAGCTCGTGGCCGCCACCCCGTTCAAGTGCCGGTCTTCTCGCGGTTCCATCCGCGGTGGCGGATGTCGAGCCAGAGATTGTACACTGCGACGAACGAGGGGAACAGATTGCCGAGGATCCCCACCGAGTCGTTCTTGCCCCACACGAAGTACGCCAGGGTCATGAGGCTGCCCGCGACGCTTAGGTACCAGAAGAGGCGTGGCACCACCACCCGGCCGGCCCGCTTCGCCGCCCACCACTGCACGAACCAGCGCCCGGCGAACATCGTCGTCCCGATGTAGCCGACAAGCTTCCATGCGGTGATGGTGAGCTGCGCTCCGAAGAGCGAACCATTGAAGAGGACCTCGTTCATCCCCCGCTGCTAGCAGCCGCACCTTGGGCTGGCAGGTAGAAAATGTTCACCGATCGATCCCCTCGTTGAGCCGCATCAAGGCCACCGCGCAGCGTCGCTGCTAGGCTTACGCCATGTCTGGATCGGGCAACGGCCTACTGCGACATCTCCTGCTTCCCCGTGATCACGGGAGCTGGAGTTTGGCAGCGGAGCCGATCGCACTCGGCTTGCTCGCGGCTCCCTCGCCCGCGGGCGTTGCACTCGCGCTTGCCGTGGGGGCGCTTTTCTTCGCCCGTCGGCCGTGGCAGTTTGCCCTCGGTCGCTGCGGCTCAGCCCATCGCCGCCCGGCCCTCATCCTCCTTGGGCTGATCACGACCTGCGCCGGCGCCGCATTGCTCGCGGCCGGTCGGCTCGGCGGCTGGGCCAATTTGTGGCCGGCGCTCCTGACTCTACCACCCGCAACGGTCTTCCTCGCGCTCGATGCCCGGCACGAAACCCGCGCCGCCAAGGCCGAAATGGCCGGAGCAGCGACATTCGCCACTCTGCCCGCCGTTTTCGCCACCTTGGGAGGGTGGAACACCACGATGGCCCTAAGCCTCGCCGTGGTGATGCTTCTGCGCGCCGTCCCCGCGGTCCTTGTTCTCCGCGCGTTCCTACGCCGCCGCAAGGGTGGGCCCAGCCCGACCATCCCGGCCCTGGAGGTCTCGGCCGCTGCCGTGGCCGTAGTTGCGGCGCTCAACCACGCCGACCTCGCCACCGGTGCCGCCACCTACGCTGCCGTGCTGCTCATGCTGCGAGCGCTCTGGTTGCTCGGTCCCTTCGCGCCCACGCTGCGCGCCCCGACCCTCGGCACCCTCGAAGCAGTACTGGGAGTGGTCTTTGTTCTCGCGGCCGGGCTCGGCTGACAGCGCCCCGTCGCCGCATACGGTCCCTTCATCATCCATGAGCTCAAACACCCTTCTCCCGCCCAACCAGCCCGGAACCCTTCCGCTAGCCGCGTCCGCGCAATTCTCCGACAGCGGCATTGTCAGCCGCACCGTCCTCTCGGCCGGCCGCGCCCGCGTGGTGCTCTTCAGTTTCGCGATCGACCAGGAACTCACCGAGCACGCCACCCCCGCCCGGGCGCTGGTGCAGATGCTCACCGGTCGCGCCGAATGGACCCTCGGCGGCGAGAAAAGGCTGCTCACCGCGGGCGAGCTCCTGCACATGCCACCGGGGCTGCCCCACGCCGTGCGCGCCATCGAGCCGTTCTCGATGCTCCTCACGCTCGTCCGCGAAAACGACTCAGCAGCCCCCATCCCCAACGGCGACGGCATGGAGTAGGCCGCGCACGGCACCACAGAACGCCATCACGGTTCCGTCGTTCCGTATCTACAATCTCCTGCCGCTTACCGCCCCAACCTCACCGCCCGCGTCCCGTCGCCATGGCCGCACCCAAGACCAAACGCCTCGATGTCCGCCCGCTGCTCGAACGCGGGTTGCAGCCCTGCGACGCCGTCGATGCCGCCCTCGCCGACCTGCGCCCCGGCGAGCGGCTCACCGTCCTTGCGCCGTTTCTCCCTTCGCCGCTGATCGAACGCTGCAAGGCGGCCGGCTACGCAGCCCACGCAACCCGCGACGCCACCGGTTGGCAGGTCGATTTTTGGCGCGACTGAGTGCGGCGCCGCGCCTTACCTGCCCGCATGCCCGACCGGCCCGCCGACCTGCGCACCGCTGCTCTCGCCCATTCACTGCGCGCGTGCGAGCTCTTCGCCGGCCTCCCGCCCGCCGACGTCGAGACGATCGCCGCTTTCGCGATCCTCAAACCCCTCGCCAAAGGCGCTCTGCTCTTCCGCGAAGGTGAAGCCAGCGAAGGTTTCTATGTCGTGCAACGGGGAGCGGTCAGCGTCCATCGCGTGAGCCCCGCCGGCAAGGAGCAGGTCATCCACGTCTTCCGTCCCGGCGAATCGTTCGCCGAAGCCACGCTCGCCACCGGCACCGGGTATCCGGCCGACGCCCGCGCCGTGGAACCCAGCTCGGTGCTGTTGATCCCGCGCACCCCGATGGTCGAGCTGCTCGGCCGGCGCCCCGATCTCGCCCTGCGCATGCTCGGCGCAATGAGCCAGCACCTGCGCGTGCTCGTCGGCCTGCTCGACGACCTCACGCTCAAGGACGTCGAGACCCGCCTGCTCAACTGGCTTCTGAAACGTTGCCCGCCGGCCACCACGGGCGAGGCCCGCGTGGAACTGCGCTCGACCAAACGCACGCTCGCCGCCGAGCTCGGCACCACGAGCGAGACACTCTCCCGCACCTTCGCCCGCCTGCGTACGGCAGGGCTGATCCGCGTCGAGCGCGCCGCCGTGCTCGTGCGCGACTGCGCCGCCCTGCGCGCCCGCTTCGCCCGCCTCCTCGGCGAATAGCCGGGCCCGCCCGCGCGGGAATTTGCTTTCCGGATTCGCACCGCGGCGAAAAACGGCCATTCCTTTGACCCGCGTCAACGCCCCGCAACCCCGACCGTTGCCCCCGCGCCCCCCGTCCGACTCCTTCCCTCCATGAAAGCGAACGTGATCTCCGGCACGTTGCTCGGGGGCCTCATCGGCCTCGCCTTGGGGATCGGCACGTACACGTTCGTCTATGCGAAGGGGTATTCCTACCTCTCGAACAACCCGCAGGCCTGCGCCAACTGCCACGTGATGGAGAACCAGTACGCGGGTTGGCTGAAATCGAGCCACCACTCGGTCGCCACCTGCAACGACTGCCACACGCCCCACAACCTCGTCGGCAAATACGCCACCAAGGCCGAGAACGGCTTCTGGCACTCCTTCTATTTCACCACCGGCGGCTATCCCGAGAACATCCAGGCCCGCGCGCGTAGTCGCCGCATCACCGAGAACGCCTGCCGCCGCTGCCACGCCGACATCGCCGCCGATGTCGCCTCGCCCCACGCCGGCACCGGTACCCTCTCCTGCATCCAGTGCCACGGCCACGTCGGCCACATGAAGTGATACGACCACCGCCTTCCGTGGCCCCCAACCACCGCCGCAAGACACTTTCCCTTCAGTCTCCACCGCCATGAACTCCTCCTCCCGCCGCGGTTCCGTCACCCGTTTCCTCCTCGCCGCCGTGCTCGCCGCGCTCGCCGCCGTCGGCGGCCTCGCGCTCCTCATGAACATCTTCGAGCGCAAACAGGAGGCCAAGGTCCCGTTCTTCAAGGTCGTCGAGATCACCGACGACACCTCCGACCCCGCGGTCTGGGGAAAGAACTTCCCGTTGCAGTACGACGACTACAAGCGCACCGTCGACCAGGTCCGCACCCGCTACGGCGGCAGCGATGCCCTCCCCCGCACCCCCACTGCCGCCGACCCGCGCAGCACGGTCACCCAGTCGAAGATCGAGGAGGATCCGCGCCTGAAGAAGATGTGGGCCGGCTACGCCTTCGCCGCCGATTTCCGCGAGGAACGCGGCCACGCCTACATGCTCAGCGACCAGACCTTCACCGACCGTCAGAAGGTCGTGAAGCAACCCGGCGCCTGCCTCAACTGCCACGCCTCCATGTACACTGCGTACAAGAAAGCCGGCGACGGCGATCTCGTGAAAGGCTTCGAGAAGATCTGCGCCATGCCCTACGCAGAGGCCGCCAAGCTCGTCGAGCACCCCGTCTCGTGCATCGACTGCCACGACCCGCAGACGATGGCCCTGCGCGTCACCCGCCCCGCCTTCATGGAAGGCATGCGCAACCTCAAGGCCTCCCAGGGGGTGAAGGACTACGACGTCAACCGCGACGCCACGCGCCAGGAGATGCGCAGCTACGTCTGCGGCCAATGCCACGTGGAGTACTACTTCAAGGGCCCGGAGAAGAAGCTCACCTTCCCCTGGCACAACGGCCAGAAGGTCGAGCAGATCCTCGCCTACTACGACCAGCAGGGCTTCAAGGACTGGACGCACAAGGAGACCGGCGCGCCCACGCTCAAGGCCCAGCACCCCGAGTTCGAGATGTGGAGCCAGGGCATCCACGCCCGCAGTGGCGTCGCCTGCGCCGACTGCCACATGCCCTACAAACGCGAGGGCGCCCACAAGATCAGCAGCCACCACGTGCGCTCGCCGTTGCTCGACATCAACCGCTCCTGCCAGACCTGCCACAAGTGGTCCGAGCAGGAGCTGAAGGACCGCGTCGAGACTATCCAGACCCGCTTCCACAACCTGCGTAACGTGGCCATGGATGCGCTGATGGACCTCATCGACGACCTCAAGGCCGCCCAAGCCGCCGGCGCCACCGACGACCAGCTCAAGGCCGGCCGCGAGTTCCAGCGCAAGGCCCAGTTCTTCTTCGATTTCGTCGAGGCGGAGAACTCCACCGGCTTCCACGCCCCCGACGAGGCCGCCCGCATCCTCGGCGAATCGATCGACTTCAGTCGCAAGGGCCAGAAGGCCGTGCGCGACCTGCTTCCTCGCCCCGCCGGCGCCACTCCCACCGCCTCCGTCCCGTAATCATTCTCCACCCAGGCGGGCCATGCGCCCGCTGTTCTGCACTCCCACCGCCCGCCGCCGCGCTCCGGCCCCCCGCACAGCACCCGACCTCCTCCGCGCTCCGAGTTTGAATCCTGCGCGGCGATCCCCGAACCTCCACCACCGTGCCGCCCTTCGCCTCGCCCATGCGCCCCACTTCCCTCGCCCTCGTCACCGGCGCCAGCGGTTTCGTCGGCGGCAGGATCGTCGACCGCCTCCTCTGCGACGGCCGCCGCGTGCGCGCCTTCAGCCGCCGCCCCCTTCCGGAGCTCGAGTCGCGCGGGGTGGAAATCGTTCTCGGGGAACTCGCCGAGCCCACCGCGCTGCAGCACGCCTGCACCGGGGTGACTTCGGTTTTCCACGTCGCCGCCCGCGTGGGAGTATGGGGACCGGCGCGCGAGTTCCACGCCGTCAACGTCGAAGGCACGGCCAACCTGCTCGCCGCTGCCCGCGCCGCCGGCGTGGCGCAATTCATCTACACCAGCACCCCCAGCGTCGTGTACTCGGGCCACGATCAGCGCGGGGTCGACGAGTCCGCCCCCCTCTGCACCACGGCCCCCTGCGCCTACCCGACCACCAAGGCCGCCGCCGAACAACTCGTCCGTGCCGCCAATACCCCCGCGCTCCGCACCGTCGCGCTGCGCCCGCATCTGGTCTGGGGGCCTGGCGACCATCATCTCGTGCCGCGCGTTGTCGCCCTCGCGCGCGCCGGTCGCTTGCGCATCGTCGGCGATGGGAAGAACCGCGTCGACCTCACCCACATCGACAACGTCGTCGATGCCCACCTGCTCGCCGAGCGCGCCCTCGCGGACGCCGCCTCGCCCGCAGCCGGCCGCGCCTATTTCATCACCAACGGCGAGCCGGTCGACCTCTGGCCGTGGATCAACGCCCTGCTCCTGCGCCTCGGCGCGCAGCCGATCCGCCGCCGCATCTCGCTCCGCGCCGCCGTCGCCGCCGGCGCCGCGTGCGAGGCGCTGTGGACTCTCTTCCCGTTGCGCGGCGAACCGCCGATGACTCGTTTCGCCGCCAAGGAACTGGCCACCGACCACTGGTTCTCGATCGACGCCGCTCGCCGCGACGGTGCCGGCGCGCAACCCGATCTGGAACTGCTCCCGCGCGCAGTTCCTCGCCGACAGCAGACCCAGCCAAGACACCGATAGGTCGGGCTTCGCGCCCGACTCCGGTGCGCGCCTCCAGAGAACACGCCGACCGGGGACATGCACCGGATCCTTTGGTCGCTTCGTTCTCTTCTGTCGGTCCGGTCTTTCCGCGCTCCGCCTGCCCCCGCCCGCCGCCGAAAGACTCGCACCCCGCGGCACAAGCTGTTCCGCTGGCGGTCTTCCTTCCGCTCGCGATGAAACGCCTCCTTTCGCTCCTCCTCGCCTTCGCCACCCTCCTCGCCCCGCTCGCGGGTTTCGCCGCCGGCGGCACCGCCGAGTCGATGTCCGAGCGCGAGCTCAAGCGCATCCTCCAGCGCCAGCAGACCATCCTCGCCGCCGCGCAAGAGGCCGGCGACAACCTCGACCGCAGCAACACCGAGATGCAGCTCAGCGAGGTCGTGCGCGACTACGAGGCGCTCCTGCGCCGGGACCCGAAGTTCACGGCCACCTACATCGCCTACGGCCTGTTCCTCAATACCACCGGCCACCCGAAACGCTCCTACGACATCTTCAAGCGCGCCGAGGCGATCGAACCCAACCTCGCCGTCATCAAGAACCAGCTCGGCAACCACCACACCGAGGAGGGCGAGTACAAGGAGGCCGCCGCCTACTACGAGGGCGCCATCGCCCTCGAGCCGCAGGAACCGCTCTACCACTACCAGCTCGGCTCACTCCTCTACGAGTACCGCGAGTTCTTCGTCGACTCCAAGCTCTACACCCGCAGCGCCCTCCTCGAGCGCAGCACTGCCGCCTTCGCCAAGGCCGCCGAGCTCGCTCCCGACAACATCGCCTACGCCTACCGCCACGCCGAGAGCTTCTACGACCTGCCCTCGCCCGATTGGACCGTCGCTCTCGCCGCCTGGAAGGCGATCGAGCAGCGCGCCAAGCCCGGCGTCGAGTTCCAGACCCTCCAGCTCCACCAGGCCAACATCCTCATCCAGCTCGGCCGCACCGACGAGGCCCGCGCCCTCCTCGACCAGATCACCGAGGCGCCGCTCCAGCCCAACAAGCAAAAGCTGGTTGAACAGCTCGCCGGAACCCCCGAGAAAGCGCCCTGATGGACCTCCGCGACGGCCTCCTCTTCTTCCTCATCCTCGTCAGCAGCCTCTGCATCCACGAGTGGGCGCACGCCTGGGTGGCCGACAAGCTCGGCGATCCCACGCCGCACAACGAGGGCCGGCTCACCCTCAACCCGGTGCCGCACATCGACCTCATCGGCACGATCGTCTTCCCCCTGTTCTGCATCTTCGTCCTCGACGGCCGGTTCTTCATCGGCTGGGCGCGCCCGGTGACCGTCAACGCCAACTATTTCAAGCATCCAGGTCGTGGCGACGCGATCGTCACCGCCGCCGGCCCGCTCGCCAACTTCGCGCTCACCCTCCTCTCGGCCCTCGTCGGCGCCATCGCCATCCGCTACCTTTCCGTCGCCGAGGAGCTCGCCGACCGCGCAATTGGGATCAACGCGTGGCTCTTCGTCTTCAACATGCTCCCGCTGCCGCCGCTCGATGGCGGCCGCCTCCTGCGCTACCTCGTCAACATGTCCTGGGAGACCTTCGCCCGCATCTCGCAGTGGAGCATGTTCATTCTCATCGGGGCGCTCTACCTCATTCCCAAGTTCTCCGCGCTTCTCGGCATCCTCATCCGCATCACCGCGAAGCCGGCCGCTCTGCTGTTCAACCTGTTGGTGCGTATCTGATCGGCTCCGCTTGCGCCATCGTCGTCGGCCCACACGTTGCCGGCCACACGATGAACACGATCACCACCGACCAGCTCCTCTCCGCCCTCAACTGGCGCTACGCCACCAAGTCCTTCGACCCCTCGCGCAAGATCTCCGCGGCCACTTGGTCCGCCCTCGAGGATACGCTCGTCCTCGCCCCCGGATCCTTCGGCCTCCAGCCCTACCGCTTCCTCGTCGTGCGCGATCCCGCCCTCCGGGCCCAGCTCCGCACCCATGCTTGGGACCAGGCGCAAGTGACCGACGCCTCGCACTTCGTCGTCTTCACCGCCCGCACCGAGATCACCGCCGGCGACATCGCCCACCTCATCGATCGCACCGCCGAGGTCCGCGGCCAACCCGCCACCGCGCTCGCCGGCTACCGCCAGGTCATGGAAGGCAGCCTGCTCAATGACGCCCGCAAGCCGCACCTTGCCGACTGGGCCGCCCGCCAGGCGTATATCGCCCTCGGCCAACTCCTGACCGCCGCCGCCGTGCTCGGCGTCGACGCCTGCCCGATGGAAGGCTTCGACCCGGCCAAGTTCGACGAGATCCTCGGCGTCCGGAAAGATGGCTACGCCTGCCTCGCCGCCATCGCGCTCGGCTACCGCGCCGCGGACGACAAGTACGCGACACTGCCGAAGGTCCGGTACCCGAAGACTGAAGTCATCAAGACCGTCTGAGAACGCTGTCTGTCCGGTGGCGGGCGGCGCTCCGTCGCGCCGTAGCGAAGCTCGTGAGAGCTTCGTCCGTCTCATTCGGTTGCTCACTCTCCAGCGAACGGCGCCACGCGCAGAGTCCGACGCTCCGCCTCCTGAGTTCCAGGTTCTCCGTCCGTTTCCGGACCCGATTCATTACCCGCGCCACCACGCACATCGGCTGCCCCGCCCGGGCGGCCTTTTGCTTTGCCGGGCGCCGGGCGCGGCCAACGTTACGACACCGTTCCGCCATGCCCACGCACACCTTCCGCCGCTTCCTCGCGCTCGCCCGCCCCCAGCGCGGCAAGATCCTCCTCGGCATTGGCCTCATCCTCCTCGCCACCGCGCTCACCCTCCCTGCGCCGTGGATCTTCAAGCTCATCATCGACGACGCCCTCCCGCGCCATGACCTGCGCCTGCTCGGCTGGCTCCTCGTCGCCTTCACCGTCATCTTCAGCCTCCGCGCCTGGATCACCCTCGTGCGCAACCGCGTGCTCCAGTACGCCGCCATGCGCCTCGTCTGCGATGTCCGCATCCAGCTCTTCGCCCACCTCCAGACACTCTCCCTGCGCTACTTCGACGCCAACCAGACCGGCAAGACCGCCTCCCGGATTTCCCAGGACACCAACGAGGTCTACGCCCTCACCAACGGCTTCCTCATCACCGTCATCTCCGACGCCATCACCCTCCTCGGCGTGCTCGGCTTCCTCTTCTTCGTCGAGTGGCGTCTGGCGCTCGCCGTCGCCGCCGTGCTGCCGCTCTTCCTCGTCAACCATTTCCACCAGCGCCGCCAGATGCGCGAGGAGAGCCGCGTACACCGCCAGAACTGGGACCACGTCGTCGGCTTCCTCCACGAGAAGGTCGCCGCCGCGCGCGTCGTGAAATCCTTCACCAAGGAGCAGGACGAGATCGCCGCCTTCGCCGCCGGCATCAACGCCGACTACTACCACTACTCCCGCATCGTCATCCGCTACACCAAGCTCGGCATCATCGCCGAGCTCCTCGGCTCGCTCGGCACGCTCATCGTTCTCGGCTACGGCGGCTGGCTCGTCATCGAGGGTCGCATGGCCGTCGGCACCCTCGTCGCCTTCTACGGCTACATCGCCTTCATCTTCCCGCCCATCGTCCGCTTCGCCGACCTCAACCTCATCTTCCAGCGCGCCACCACCTCTCTGGAGAACATCTTCGGCCTGCTCGACACCAAGCCCGAGGTCGCCGACGCCTCCGACGCCCGCCCTCTCCCACCCGTCCGCGGCGACGTCGAGTTCCGCGACGTCTGCTTCGACTACGATCAGGAGCCCCCCGGCCAGGGCCGCCCGCGCACGCTCACCAACATCTCCTTCACCGCCCCCGCCGGGAAACTCATCGCCTTCGTGGGCCCGAGCGGCTCCGGCAAGAGCACGCTGGTCAACCTCCTCGCCCGCTTCTACGACCCGGCCTCCGGCGCCATCACCATCGACGGCCACGACATCCGCGGCGTCACTGCAGCCTCGCTGCGCAGCCAGATCGGCATCGTCCTCCAGGAGAACATCCTCTTCTCCGGCACGCTGGAGGAGAACCTCAAATACGGCCGGCCCGACGCCACGCGCGAGCAGATCGTCGAGGCCGCGAAGGCCGCCAACGCCCACGAGTTCATCGCCGCCCTGCCCGACGGCTACGCCAGCACCGTGGGCGAACGCGGCGTGAAGCTCTCCGGCGGCCAGCGCCAGCGCATCGCCATCGCCCGCGCCATCCTCAAGGACCCGCGCATCCTCATCTTCGACGAGGCCACCAGCGCCCTCGACACCGCCTCCGAACGCCTCATCCAGCAGGCCATGGAGCGGCTCATGCACGGCCGCACGACCTTCGTCATCGCCCACCGCCTCTCGACGATCCAGAAAGCGGATGCGATCCTCGTCATGGAGCAGGGCCGCCTCGCCGAGTCCGGCACCCACGCCGAGCTCCTCTCCCGCGGCGGGCTCTACGCCCGCCTCCACGAGCTCCAGTTCCAGGAAGTGGGTTGAGCGGCGGCGAAACGCCCCGCCTCACCGCCCCGCGCGCACCGGTCCCCGCTGGCCTCCGGTCCCGCTCGGCCAACTGCGGCGCTTGCCTTCCCCCCTCTCCGCCGCCCACGCTGCCCCATCAACATGACCGCTCCCGCTCTCACCGGCGCCCAAAAATCGCATCTCCGCAGCCTCGGCCAGACGATGGACTGCCAGCTCACCATCGGCCACGAAGGCATCACCGCGCCCGTCGTCGCCGAGTTGGAGAAGCTCCTTGCCCGCCACGAACTCATCAAGGTGAAGCTGCTCGCCGAGCGCGACGAACGTCCCGCCCTCTGCGCCGCGATCGAGGAGAAGACCGGTGCCGCCGAAGCCGGATCGGTCGGCAAGACCGCCCTCTTCTACCGCCAACATTCCGACGCCAAGAAGCGCACCATCGAGCTCCCCGCGCCGAAGTCCCGCCCGGCGGAGTGAGACCGCTGCGAACACCGGCTCACCGCATCAGCTCGTACATCGCGTAGCCGGCGCGCAGATTCGGGAGAAAACGGCAGGGCCGCTCCCAGTCGCCGCGCAGCAGCGCCCGCCGCGCGATCTTGATCTGCTCCTTCGCGCAGAACGCCTCGAAGTCGGCCACCGAAAGCGGATTCGCCGGACGCGTCTCGGCCCAGTCGGTCGTGTACACCTCGTTGCGCAGCTTGCCGCCGCTGCACAGCGCCCCCCAGCGGTTCTTCCAGTAGCCGTGGTTCACGAAGCCGACCGTCACGCACTTGCCGGCGCGCAACGCCTCGCGCAGCACCTCGGCCGGCTTCGCCAGCTCCTCGATCGTGCGCGAGAAGATCACGCGGTCGAAATAGGCGTCGGGCAGCGCGCGGAGGAAGTTCGTCATGTCGCCTTGGTACACCGTCACCCCGCGCTTCACGCAGGCGGCCACCTTGTCCACGTCGAGGTCCACGCCCACGGCGAAAACCTTGTGCGTGTGCACGAGGTACTCGAGCAGCACCCCACGCCCGCAGCCCAGCTCGCACACGCGGCTGCCCGTTTCGACCCACTCGCCGAGCAGGCGCATGTCGACCGTGCGGCGTTCCGCGAGTTTTCCGATGCTGGCCATGGCGCAACCTCTGGCAGGCCCGCCGCGCTCCGGCGAGAAAAACGTGCGCCGGCACCCCAAGGCGAGTTGGACCGCCTGTTCTCCCTGCGCTGGAGCTGCCCGCGTCGAGGCCGGTCCATGGCGTCCGAGGGCGATCCGCCGGGGTCATCGCCCCCGACTACAACAGCCGTCGGGAGCGAAAGACTTCGCGTGAATGCCGGGTGCTCGTCTCTCGACGCTCGGCCCTCGTCTCCCGTCGGTCGCGCTTCAATACTGGCGCCGGCCGTCGGCGTCGTACCCACGGGGCGGACCCGCCTTCGGGTGCGCCAGCTCGTAGCCACCTTCCTTGGTCAACGTCGTCGGCACGACCGTGTACCCGCGGCCGATCCGCCCGACATAGGTCGCCAGCGGCCCGCTCACTTCGCCCGTCGCCGCGTTGTACGAGAACTCCACGCAGGTCGTCTCCGTCTCCAGGAAATGCTGCTGCGCCGCGGCCGCGATCTGCCGGGCGTCGTTGTCCATCATCTTGCTCAGCGACTGCTCCCGCACCTTGTGGAACGCGGGGATCGCCATCGCCGCCATCATCCCCATGCCCGGCACAATCGAAGTATAGCCCAAGATAAGTCCTGCCAACGCGAGCCCCGCTCCCGCTAACGCACCCTTCGCCTTCTTAACCCGCGAGCGAGCCAAATGGCCGCAAATGATCGCCGGCCACATAAGCAGGAAGAAGAACGGAAAGAACACCAACGAACCAATGCCGCACACCAGGCTCGCGATCGCCAACCCACACTGTTTCGGTGTGCCGGTGAACGGATTGGCTGCCGCGCCGGCCGGCGCCGCCAACGGCGGCGGCACGGCGTCGCCACCCACCGGGAACGCCACCTCGATCCGTCTCCAGTCCAGCCAGCCCTCGCGCCAACACAGATCGGTCGGCTGCAACTCGCCGCGCGCGATCTTCTCGCGCACCTCGGCTTCGCTCACGGGGCCCTGCTTCACTCCATTGACGGCGATGTGGTACATGGAAATCGGGGATTCGGTTCGGGGCGGCCCGATGCAGCCAGCTCGTCCCGCGCGATGCGAATCCGAAATTCCGCCACCGCTCTGCCGGTCTCCGGTCCGCCCCCTCCGTCACCCCGCGCCGGGCCCTTGTCACGTATTACGTGACAAACATTCCGCCGGAGGAACCGCGACGGTAACACCCTCTCTGCGCCGACCGCCAACCCACCCGGCCTCGGTCGACCCATTCCGGGGATATTTCACGTATTACGTGACAAGCGGTATGCTCGGCTTCCCGGCGAGCACCGCTGCCGTGCCAGCGCCAACACGCCGGCCAGCCGGTTTTGAGCGCGGATACACCGATCACCCCGCTGCATCGGCAACCCCGATGCCCAGCCCGGGCGTGCTAGCAGCCTGTCGGACTTCGTCCACCAGGCTGCTGAACCAACGGGCTGCGCCCGTTGGAGAAAATGTGGGTGAAGAATGAACACCGGAACGGCCCGTGCGTCGAAAGGAGCA
>JAGVUB010000086.1 GCA_019136515.1 Verrucomicrobiota bacterium | reverse complement strand
CAGGAGCGGGGAAGGAGCTGCGCCCCTTCCCCTGCGCCCCATCCCATAAATCCATTTATCCACTCAGGCCACCAAACCACTGATCCACTTTTGCAGAACTTGACGCACACAACTTGGAAACCGTGACATTTGGGCGGGCTCTTGTCCTCCGGCGTCGAGAAAGGCCGGGCGGATGGAAGGCGCAGTATGTCGGCTGCGGGCTGCTCCCTTGGCGCGTGGTGCGCCGCCGGAGTTGACCGTTGATTGTGCGTCCGCAACGGTCGGCGTCCCATTGCCCATGAAGCCGTCCCCCCGCTCGGTCACTGTCGCGAATGCCGGCCACTGGCCGGTCGTGCTGGCAGTCGCCGCCATCGTGTTGGCAACGCTTGTCGCTTACGCCAACAGCCTCAACGGCGTCTTCATCTTCGACGATGAGCCGGCGATTCTGCGCAACCCGACCATCCGGAACCTGTGGCCCCTGTGGGGGCCGCTGGCTCCGCCCGCCGATGCGACTGTCAGCGGTCGGCCGGTCGCGAACCTCTCGTTTGCGCTCAACTACGCCCTCGGGGGCACGCAGGTCCGGGGCTACCACGTCGCCAATCTCCTGATCCACGTATGTGCGGGCCTCGTGCTGTACGGTGTCGTGCGGCGGACTCTGGCGGGGATCCCGGGGCGAGCGGCCCAAGCCGCCTCCGGGGCGGGTGGGGACCGGCCACCCGCGGGTCGGGGGCGTGATGCCGCCAGCCTCCGGGCGATCGCCGCCACGCAGACGAGGGCGAACCAGCGGTCGGTCGACGCGGCGGGCAATGCGATGCCGGACCCGAGCGACTCTGTCGGCGGCGCCGGACCATGGGTTCTCCCGGCCCGCGAAGCGACCCTGGTCGCCGCGGCGGCCGCGCTCTTCTGGACCCTGCACCCGCTGCAGACGGAGTCGGTGACGTACATCGTGCAACGGGTGGAATCGTTGATGGGGTTGTTCTTCCTGCTGACGTTCTACGGTTTCATCCGCTCGCTCACCGCGCTGCGGCCGGGGCGCTGGCGCGTGGTGGCGGTGGCGGCGTGCGTGTTGGGCATGGGGACGAAGGAGGTGATGGCGGCGGCGCCGGTGCTGCTGCTGTTGTTCGATCGCACGTTCGCGTCCGGGAGTTTTCGCCGCGCGTGGGCCGAGCGGCGCGGGTTCTACCTCGTGCTGGCGGCGACCTGGCTGCCGCTGGCGGTGCTGGTGGCGAGCACCGGTTGGAACCGCGGCGCCACCGTCGGCTTCGATGTCGGGGTGTCGGTCTGGACCTACTGGCTGGCGCAGTTCGAGGCGGTGGCGCACTACCTGCGGCTGGCGGTGTGGCCGTATCCGTTGGTGTTCGACTACGCGCTCGGCGCGAGCCGTCCGCCCGCGGCGTTCGCCGCGGCTGTCGTGCTCGTCACCGCCCTGGTGGCGGCGACGTTGTGGGCGCTCCGGCGCCGGCCCGCCGCCGGTTTCCTCGGGGCGTGGTTCTTCCTGATCCTGGCGCCGACGAGCGTGGTCCCGAGCTCGGTCCAGATGCTCGTCGAGCACCGGATGTATCTGCCGCTGGCCGCCGTGGCGGCGGCGGTGGCGTACGGGGTGCACCGGTGGTGCGGGCGGCGTGGCGTGTTCGTGCTCCTCGCGCTGGCGGCGGGCCTGGGCTGGGCCACCGCGCGGCGCAACGAGGTCTACCGCAGCGAGCGCGCCCTCTGGGCCGACACGGTCGCCAAGTGCCCGGACAACGATCGCGCGCGCAACAACCTCGGCAACGTGCTCGCCCGGGAGGGGGACCTCGCGGGGGCGATCGCGCAGTACGAGGCCGTGCTCCGGCTGCGGCCGGAGAGCGCGGATACGCACTTCAACTTCGGCAACGCGTTGCGGCGGCTGGGCCGCACCGGCGAGGCGATCGCGCACTACGAACGGGCGTTGGCGGCCAATCCGCGCATGCCGGACGCGCGGACCGCCCTCGGCACCGCGCTGGAGGAGGCGGGCCGGGGCGACGAGGCGGTGGCGCACTACGAGCAGGCGTTGCGCCTCGATCCCGGTTATCCCGATGCGCACAACCGCCTGGGCATCGCCCTGGCGAAGGCGGGCCGGGGGCCCGAGGCGATCGCGCATTTCGAGCAGGCGCTGCGCGGCAAGCCCGCCTCACCCGAGATCCGCGGCAACCTGGGCCGGGCGCTGGTCGCGGCCAACCGTGTGCCGGAGGCGGTCGAGCAGTTCAGGCTCGTGGTGAAGGCCTCCCCGTCCTCGGCCGTTGCCCACAACGATCTGGGCATGGTCCTGTGCATGGCCGGGCGCGCGCCGGAGAGCGTCGTGCACTTCCAGGAGGCGCTCCGGCTCAACCCGAACCAGCCCCGGGTGCATCTGAACTTGGCGATCGCGCTGGAGGAATCGGGGCGGCCCGGCGAGGCGCAGATCCACTACGAGGCGGCCCGGCGGCTCGGGGCGGCGTTTCCGGGACCAGGACGGTGACTCCGGGGCGCGCCGCGGCGGGCCCCCGGCGCGGTCGGAAGGAGACAGTGACGGCTGTATCCGTGGTGTCGTGGTCGGGCGAAGGGGGGCGGCGGAATGGATGCATCGGGCGGCCGTCCTCCGCAAACGACAGCGTGGCGCGACAGGGCAAATGGGTTGACCCGGCTGCGGCCGCCGAAATCGTGATCCCCGGTTGGCGCGGGGCGTCCCCGGGGCCGTTGCGCGCTGGCCACTGGCATCCCCCCGAACCTCCGCGAAAACAACATCCTCCTCGTGAAATCCCAAGGCGTGTACATCGGCACCGACAGCGGCGCCACCACCTCGAAAACCTGCGGCGTGTGGAGCAACGGCTCCGCCGTCTCGCAGAAGCTCCGCCAGAGCTCGACCAACTCGCAACTCGGCACCAAAGCCGTCATCACCGGGTGGGTCGAGGGCGTCTCGGGCTTCCTCGCCGAGAACGGCCTGATGTGGTCCGACGTGCGCGGCGTGGGCCTGGCCCTGCCGGGACCGTACCAGCGTTATGGGGTCCTCGACCGCTCGGCCAACCTGCCCGAGAGCTTTGTCGGCTGGGATTTCTACAACGACTATGCCAAGGCGCTCGCGGCGGTGGCCGGCCGGCCGGTCCCGTTGGTCGTCGGCAACGACGGCAACCTCGGCGGGGTGGGCGAGGCGCAACGGGTGCGCGGCGCCGAGAAGGCCTCCGTGCTCATGCTCGCGCCCGGCTCGGGCCTGGGCTGCGCCTACATCGGGCCGGACGGGCTGCCGCTCGACGGCGACACGCTGGCCGGCATGGAGGGTGCGCACATGCCCGCGCCGCTGCATCTGCTCGGCGGGGTGCGGGCGTATCCGTGCGGCTGTGGCCGCACCTGGGGCTGCGTCGAGGCCTACACGACCATCTCCGGGCTGCCGCATCTGCTGGAGGACATGCTCAAGAAGTACCCGCAGCATGAACTGGCCACCGCCACGGGCACGCCGAAGGAGAAGGTGCTCTCGTTGCGCGGCCGTGCCCAGAAGGGCGACGCGCTCGCCCTCGAGATTTTCGACTTCCAGGCCAAGGCTTTGGGCCTGCATGTCGCCAATCTCACCATGGCGCTCGACACCAAGTATGTTGTCATCGGCGGCGGCCTGATGGACCCCGAGTCGACCACGCCCGAGTTTCGCGAGCGATACCTGCGCATCCTCCGGGAGACGGCGCTGCCGTACCTGTTCCCGGCGCAGCGGGCGACGATGAAGATCGTGGCCGCTTCGCTCGGTGAACTCTCACAGGCCATCGGGGCCGCGCTGGTCGCGCTCTACACCGCCCAGGCGCAGGGGCAGTGACGACGGCGCCCTGCGGGGGCCGGGGCGGAGTGCCCCGGGGCTCCCGCCCGATGGGAGCTGAAGGGCGAGGCGACGTGGGGACCGATCGCGCCCCTGGCGGCTGGTGCGCGTGGCGAGCCGCTCCGAAATCGCGACGCCGGAAAAGTTTTGGTTGATTTCGGAAAACCGCCTACTACGGTGCACCCCTTTTCAACATCGGACTGCCCCCCTTCCGGGGGATACAGACTACTTCCAATCCGCATTTTCCATGAAGCAGCTTAAGCTCAACGTCATCGCCCGCGAGGGCAAGGGTCGCAGTGCCTCGCGCCGTCTGCGTTCGAGCGGGAAGGTTCCCGCCATCCTCTACGGAAAGCACACCGAACCGGTGCAGCTGGCCGTCGACGAGCCGGAATTCCGCCGGCTCCTGAAGTCGATCGGCGGCTCGGCCTCCCTGATCGAGTTCAAGCGTCCGGACGGCAAGGATGCGATCTCCTTCATCCGTGAAGTGCAGAAGGATCCGTTGACCGACGAGTTTCTGCATATCGACCTCCACGAGGTTGCTGCGAATGAGAAGATGGAGATCAACGTCGGCGTGCGCGTCGTGGGCGAGAGCGACGGCGTGAAGAACGAAGGCGGCATCCTCGATCTCTCTTCGTACTCGCTGCGCGTGCGCTGCTTGCCGAAGGATCTGCCGGAATTCATCGAGGTCGATGTCTCGCCCCTGAAGGTCGGCGACTCGATCCATGTTTCGGAGATGAAGAAGCTTGCCGGCGTCGAGTTCCTCGACAACCCGAAGCAACCGGTGGTGGCCTGTCTCGCCCCGGCCGCCGAGGAGGAAGTCGCTCCTGCCGCTGGTGCTGCGCCCGCCGAAGGTGCCGCCGCCGCTCCTGCCGCTGGTGCCGCTCCTGCCGCTGGTGCTGCTGCTCCCGCCGCCGGTGCCAAGCCCGCCGCTGGTGCCGCTCCGGCCGCCGCGAAGGCTCCCGCCAAGAAGTAAGTTTTCCGCTACGCGTGGTTCCGCCGCTCACCCGGCGGTGCCGCGCTCGTTCTTTGAGTCATGTCGATCGCCATCCTCGCCGGTCTGGGCAACCCCGGCGAGGAGTACGCCGGTACCCGCCACAACGTCGGCTGGATCGTGCTCGAGGCGCTCGCGGCCCGCGCCGGCCTTTCTTGGTCGCGCGACCGCAACGCCGCCGCGCTGGTCGCGCGCTGGGAGCTTCCCGCGCGACCGCCGGTGCTGCTGGTCAAGCCGCTCACCTTCGTCAACGAGAGCGGCTCGGCCCTGCGCCGGACCTGCGACTACTTCCGCCATCCGGCCAGTGCGCTCGCCGTCGTCTACGACGACCTCACGCTGCCGGTCGGCCGGCTGAAGCTCTCGGTCAACGGCAGTGCGGGCGGCCACAACGGCGTACAGAGCCTCATCGACCACCTCGGTGCCGGCTTCATCCGGTACCGGATCGGCATCGGCCCCCGGACCCCGCCCCAGATCGACTTGAAGGACTTCGTGCTCGGCCGCTTTCCCCCGGCTGACCGGCAGATCATCGACCAACAAATTTCCCATTATCTCAACGGACTCGAACTCCTCGCCACGCGCGGACTGGAGCCCGCCATGAACCAGCTCAACCGCCGCATTTCCTCCGCAAATGACACAGACCAAGCGCAAGTATAAGGCCACGTTCATCATCGACACCCGCGGTCGCGAGGAGACCCTCGACCAGCTGTTGGAGAAGGTGAAGCAGGACATCTCCGCCGTGCACGGCGAAGTCGTGTCCGTGGAAAACCTCGGGCAGCGCGACCTCACCCGGGCGACCGACCCGAAGTTCGTCAACGCCCCCTACGTGCAGATGGAGTTCCTCGCGCCCGTCGACGGCCCGAAGCACCTGCACGAGCGGCTCCGCCTCAACCCGATCGTGTATCGGGCCATGTTCGAGAAGGTCTGAGCGCGCCCCTCCTACCCCATGGCCTACCTCAACAAAGTCTTCCTCATCGGCAACCTCACCCGTGACCCCGAGTTGCGCGTGACGCCGAAGGGCACCGCGATCTGTTCGTTCGGTCTGGCCGTCAACCGCCAGTACCGCGACGAGAGCGGCACCGCCCGCGACGAAACCACTTTCGTGGACATCGAGGCCTGGGGCAAACAAGGCGAGCTGGTCTCCAAATATCTCACCAAGGGCAGTCCCTGCATGGTCGAGGGCCGGCTCCGGCTCGATTCCTGGGAGGACAAGAACACCCAGCAGAAGCGCAGCAAGCTCAAGGTCGTCCTCGACAACGTCCAGTTCCTTTCCCGTGGCCCCGGTGGTGGAGCGTCCGCTCCCGCTGGCGACATGAACGGCGAACCCGCCGAGGAACGCCACAGCGCCCCGCCGCCGCGCAGCACTAGCCGCCCGGCCCCCGCGCCCGAGTCCGCCCCCGGCCTCGAGGACGACGTCCCGTTCTAGTCCCTCTCCCTGAAATCCTTTAACTCAATACGTTCGTCATGTCCCATACCGAGATTCTCCTGATCAAGCCCGTCGAGGGCCTGGGCGCCGAAGGCGACCAAGTGAAGGTCCGCAACGGCTACGCCCGCAACTACCTGCTGCCGCAGAAGATCGGCGTCGCGATCACCGCCGCCAACCGCAAGCAGATCGAGGTCCTCAAGCAGCGCCGCGCCGTCCGCGAGGGCCAGGAGCTCGATGGCGCGAAGGCCGTCGCCGCCCAGCTCGAGAAGGTCAACATCGCGATCGCCGTGAAGACCGGCGAGGGCGGCAAGCTCTTCGGCTCCGTCACCGCCAACGACCTGCACGACAAGCTCGTTGCCGCCGGCGTCCCGATCGAGAAGAAGCGCATCCACCTCGGCGAGGCCGTGAAGACCCTCGGCAAGCACGAGGCTTCCATCAAGCTCCACCCCGAGGTCACCGTGACCGTCTCGTTCGACGTCGTCTCGGAGAACCCGATCGTCCCGACCGAGGAAGAGGCGCCGAAGGCCGAGAAGCCCGAGCGCCGCGAGCGCAAGTAATCCTCCGGTTCTTGTCTTTCGAAGCCGCGCGGTCCCCGGGACCGCGCGGCTTCTCTGTTTTCGCGCGCGAACTGCCGGCGGCCGTTGCGAAACGACGCGGTTCGTCTTTTCTGCGGCCATGCGAATCCTCCTTCGTAGTGGATTGTTGGCTGCCACGAGCCTTGCGCTTGCCGTTGCGGGGGTGGCGGCCGGTCCGGCCCTGCCGGCGCCCTTTCCGGTGCCGCTGGAGAGTTATGGCGATGCTGGGGCGACCGGCTTGTGGGGCGTGCTGGTCGGCCGGGTCGCCGCGGAGCCGTTCAACCTCGTCGCTTCGCTGATCTTCCTCGCGGCCATCGTGCACACCTTCTTCGCCGGGCGGATCCGCCACTGGGCGCACCTTGTCGAGGAGCGGCACCGCGCACGCCTCGGCGCCGCCGCGGTTCCGCCGGGTGATGCCGACGCCGACGGCCGGCCCGACGAGGTCAGTTTCCCCGGGCAGGTGCTACATTTCCTTGGTGAGGTGGAGGCGATCTTCGGCCTCTGGGTGCTCGCGCTGGCGGGCGCCATCGTCGGCTTCAAGGGGCTCGACATCGCGATCCACTATGTGGGCACGCAGGTGAACTACACCGAGCCGCTTTTCGTGGTCGTGATCATGACGCTGGCGTCGACGCGGCCGGTGCTGCTCTTGGCGGAGCGCTGCCTGCATGCGGCCTCGCGCCTCGGCGGGGCGACGCCCGCGGCGTGGTGGCTGTCGATCCTCACGCTCGGGCCGTTGCTCGGCTCGTTCATCACGGAGCCGGCCGCGATGACGATCTCGGCGCTGCTGTTGGGAAAGCAGTTCTACGCGCTGCAGCCGAGTGCGCGGTTGAAATACGCCACGCTCGGCCTGCTCTTCGTGAACATCTCGGTGGGCGGCACGCTGACGCACTTCGCGGCGCCGCCGGTGCTCATGGTGGCCGCGCCGTGGAAGTGGGATCTCGCTTACATGTTCACCCATTTCGGCTGGAAGGCCGCGGTCGGCATCGTGGTCGCCAACGCCGCGTATTTCGCGGCCTTCCGGCGGGAGCTCGGAGCATTGCGTCCCGCGGCAGCACCGGTGGCCGCGCGTGCCGAGGCGCCGGTGCCGGCGTGGATCACGGCGGTGCACGTGGCGTTTCTCGGGATCACGGTGTGGCTGGCGCACTATCCGGCACTGTTCATCGGCGGCTTCCTGTTCTTCCTGGCGTTCGCCCAGGCCACGGCGCACCACCAGGCGAAGGTCGACCTGCGGCCCGCGCTGCTGGTCGGCTTCTTCCTCGCCGGGCTCGTCAACCATGGCGGGGTGCAGGGGTGGTGGATCGAGCCGATCCTTTCGCGGTTGGGCGAGTTGCCCCTTTTCCTGGGCGCCACCTTCCTGACTGCGTTCAACGACAACGCCGCCATCACCTACCTTGCCACCCTGGTGCCCGGCTTTTCCGATGGGCTGAAGTATGCGGTGG
Source organism: Verrucomicrobiota bacterium (assembly GCA_019136515.1). GTDB lineage: Bacteria > Verrucomicrobiota > Verrucomicrobiia > Opitutales > Opitutaceae > CAJCBL01. The sequence goes on along the minus strand of JAGVUB010000086.1, from coordinate 1,640 downwards.
TCGCTGGCGCAGTGACGGGCGGCGGGCTCACGGTGATCGCCAATGCCCCGAATCCGGCCGGCCAGTCGATCCTCGCGCGGTTCTTCCCGGCGGGGATCTCGCCGCTCGGGCTCCTGCTCGGGGCGTTGTTGCCGACAGTGGTCGTGGGGCTGGCTTTCGTGCTCCTGTAGCTCGCGGCCGCAGACGTCGGCGCGTCTCTGCCGTACGGGGCCGGGGGGGCGACGTTCCCCCGATGGTTTGTCCCGGGATGGGGGGGCTGCGGGTTTTGCCTTTGCCTGCGCCTGCCTGCCCCTGCGAGTGTCGCGATTCCTCGACTCACCCATGCAACCTTTCCTCGCCTCCGCCGACGGGGCGGCTTTCTCGGTCTCCCCCGTCTGGATCATCCCCTTCGCGACGCTGCTTGCGCTGATCGCGATCATGCCGCTGACGCCGCACGGGCTGAAGCACCTTTGGGAGAAGTTCTACCCGGTGGTGTCGCTGGTCCTCGGCTCGATCGTCGCCGGCTACTACCTGTTGCGGGTGCCGCACGGCGGGCACGAGGTGGCGAAGACGATGGAGGAGTATTTTGCGTTCATCGCGCTGATCGGGTCGTTGTTCGTGGTCGCGGGCGGTATCCATATCTCGATCCGCGGCGAGGCTCGGCCGGTCGCCAATGTGATCTTCCTGCTCGTCGGTGCGTTGCTGGCCAACGTGATCGGCACGACAGGCGCCTCGATGGTGCTCATTCGCCCGTGGATCCGGATGAACAAGTACCGTATCACGGCCTTCCACATCGTCTTTTTCATCTTCGTCGTCTCGAACATCGGCGGCGCGCTGACCCCGATCGGCGACCCGCCGCTGTTCCTCGGTTACCTGCACGGCGTGCCGTTCTTCTGGCTGGTGGAGCACGCGATGCTGCCGTGGTTGGTGACGCTGGGCCTGATCCTCGCGGTGTTCTTCGTGCTCGACTACCGCAACTTCCTGCGGGCGCCGCGCCCGGTCCGCGAGAAGGAGACGCGCAACGAGCCGGCCGTGCGGGTCGAGGGCATGCACAACATCATGTTCCTGCTGGCGATCGTCGGTGCGGTGTTCCTGCCCGAGAAGTACTTCATCCGCCCGTTGGTGATGATCGCCGCGGGGGTGGCCGCCTACGTGACCACGAAACGTTCGGTGCGCGAGGCCAACGAGTTCACCTTCGGCCCGATCAAGGAGGTCGGGTTTCTCTTCATCGGCATCTTTGCCACGATGATGCCGGCTCTCGACTACCTCAAGGAGCACGGCCGGGAGCTCGGCTTCGAGCGGCCGCTGCAGTACTACGTGGCCACCGGCAGTCTCTCGGCGGTGCTCGACAACGCGCCCACCTATCTGAACTTCCTCACGCTGGCCGAGACGTCGATCATCCCGGTGGACGTTCAGGAACACGCGAAGACGGTGTTCGCCGCCGGACGCAACGGCGAGGTGGAGGATCTGGTCCCGTGGTTGCTCAACCCCAACAGCAAGGCCAACGGTGTGCCGGCGTCGCTGTTCCTGATTGCCGTGAGCCTGGGCGCGGTGTTCTTCGGCGCGATGACCTACATCGGCAACGGCCCGAACTTCATGGTGAAGTCGATCGCCGACAGCGCGAAGATCCGCACGCCGACGTTCTTCGGCTACGTCTTCAA
>JAGVUB010000173.1 GCA_019136515.1 Verrucomicrobiota bacterium | reverse complement strand
CCCGCCCACGACAAAGCGGCCGGTCGGGTTGATCAGGAACTTGGTGTTCGCATCGATCATGTTCGCCGGGATGACGCGGCGGATGACGTGCTCGACGAGGAACTCGCTGATCGCGGCGTGGGAGACCTCGGGGGTGTGCTGCGTGGAGATGACGACGTTCTCCACCTTCACCGGCTTGTCGTTCTCGTAGCGGATCGAGACCTGCGACTTGGCGTCGGGGCGCAGCCACGAGACCATGCCGGCCTTGCGGACCTTGGTCAGCTCGCGGCCGAGGCGGTGGGCGAACATGATCGCCGTGGGCATCATCTCGGGCGTCTCGTTGCAGGCGTAGCCGAACATCAGCCCCTGGTCGCCGGCGCCCTGCTCGGCGGTCTCCTTGCCCTCGGCGGCGGCGGCGTCGACGCCCTGCGCGATGTCGGGGGACTGGCGGGTGAGGTAGTTGTTGATGAAGACATGGTCGGCGTGGAAGACGTCGTCGTTGTGGACGTAGCCGACATCGCGGATGGCGTCGCGCACGACCTGCTCGTAGTTGATCTTCGCGTTCGTGGTGATTTCGCCGGCGATGATGACCATGTTGGATTTCACCATGGTCTCGCAGGCCACGCGGCTGGTCGGGTCCTGCGCGAGGCAGGCGTCGAGCACGCTGTCGGAGATCAGATCGGCGACTTTGTCGGGGTGACCCTCACCCACGGATTCGGAGGAGAAGACGAAGGAGTTGGACATAAAGGGAAACGGGATTGGCCGCGAAGGTTGCCAAAGTGCGGCGGGAAGCAAGGCGTTTATCAACGCATTCGCACGGCCTGATGCGTCGACTGGGGCCACCCCCTCAGCCTCCGCTCGGCCGCGCCCCGCCTCCGCCCCGGGCGAGCGGGCCGTCGCAGGGTATTGCGTTTTACGCCACGACCCAACACTCTGCCGCCAGCACCGTACCCCGATGAATCCCCCGCCCGCCCCCAGCCCAGGCCAACCCCGCATCGATCTCGCCGGCCGGCGTATCCTCGTGGTCGAGGACGACCGCGTGAACGCCCGGATCATCGCCTCGATTCTGCGCCCGGAAGGTTATGTCATCGCCGAGGCCGAGTCCGGCGAGGCCGCGCTGGCCACCGTCCCCGATTTCCAGCCCGACCTCATCCTGCTCGATGTCGTCATGGCCGGCATCAGCGGGTTCGAAACCTGCCGTCGGCTCAAGGCCGACCCGGCGACCGCCGCCACCCCGGTCATCTTCATCACCGCCAAGAACCAGTCGGCCGACATCGTCACCGGGCTGGAAGCCGGCGGGGTGGACTACGTGGTGAAGCCCTTCCAACCGCGCGAGATGATCGCCCGCATCCGCACCCACCTGCAGGTCCGCGCCCTGCTCGAGCACCAGGAGCGGCTCATCGACGACCTCAGCAAGGCCAACGCCGCCAAGAACCACTTCCTCGGCATCGCCGCCCACGATCTGCGCAACCCCCTCACCTCCATCCGCGGCCTGTCCGAGTTCATGCTCGACGGCTCCTCCGGCGAGTTGAACGAGGACCAGCGCGCCATGCTGCGCAGCGTCCACAGCGCCACCCACGTGATGCTCGATCTGCTCAACGAACTGCTCGACATCTCCATCATCGAGAGCGGCGAGATGCGACTCGACCTCACGCCCACCAACCTGGCCGACATCGTGCACGACGCCGTCTTCCTCAACGGCCTCACCGCCGCGCGCAAACAGATGAAGATCGCGTGCCGCCCCATCAAGCCCACCCGCCCCCTCGTGCTCGACAGCCGCAAGATCCGGCAGGTCATCGACAATCTCCTCAGCAACGCGATCAAGTTTTCGCCCCCCGGGACGACTATATCTGTCGTGTTCTCGGAAGACGCCACCACCCAAACCGTATCCGTGCAGGACCAGGGTCCCGGCATTCCGCCCGACGAGATGGGCATGCTCTTCACCAGTTTCGGCAAGACCTCCGTCCGCCCCACCGGCGGCGAAAAGAGCACCGGCCTCGGCCTGGCCATCTGCCGCAAGATCGTCGAAGCCCACCACGGCACCATCGCCGCCGCCAACCGCGAGGGCGGCGGCGCCGCCTTCAGCGTCACACTCCCGGCCCCCCATCATGGAGTTTAACGGCACAGTGCTCATCGTCGACGACGAGCCCCACATCCGCAAATACATCGGCCTGATCCTCCGCAAGCTCGGCAATCCCGTCGTCCTCGAGGCCGCCAACGGCGAGGAAGCCATCGCCGCCTGCGCCCAGCACAACCCCGACCTCGTGCTGATGGACGTCAACATGCCCAACATGGACGGCCTCCAGGCCCTCGAGCGCATCAACGCCGCCAACCCCGACATCCTCGTCGTGATGCTCACCTCCCTGGCCACCCGCCACGTCGTCGAGCGCTGCCTTGAGCTGGGCGCCGTCAACTTCGTCCGCAAAGACACCCCGAAAGAGGCCATGGCCAAGGTCCTCAGCGACACCATCGCGGACCACTTCGGCGAGGAGTGACGTTCCCCATGCCCCCCGTCGACCCCGAGTCCAGCCCCGACCTCGACCCCGGCATGGCGGTGCGCGAAGTCCGCTATCCCCTGCCTCGCCTGCTCCAGGAGCTGCAGCTCGAACGCACCGGCTCGCTCTTCGCCAAGGAGATCCTCGACCAGATGGAGATCAGCCAGATCTTCACCACCCGGCGCAAAAAACATGCCCGCCGCGCCCAATAGCCGCTTCCTCGAGCTGATCTCGACCGGCGTGCCGCCGCTCGTGCCGGCCGATGTCGTCGCCGCGCTCGGAGCCGACCACGGACCGGGCACCCTGGCCATGCTCCAAGCGCTCGTCACCAATAAGCACCTACCCAAGGACCAGGCCTGCACCCTCTGGGGCAACTCGATCGGCATCGCCTACGTCGACCCGCTGGTCTCGCTCATCTCCGACGAGGCCCTCGCGACCATCCCCCACGAGATCGCCGCCAAGACCCGCGCCATCCCCATCTACCTCATCGACGGCGTCGTCACCGTCGCGATGGCCGAGCCGGAGAACCCCGAGCTCGTCCGCCGCATCGGCCACATCGTCCAGGGCCCCATCAGCCCCGTCTTCGCCCTCCCCTGCGAGATCGCCGACGCCATCGCCGTCCACTACTCCACCGAGAAGGGCATCGGCGACTGCCTCAACGAGTTCGCCAAGACCCACTCGCTCAGCGCCGCCGCGCTCTCCCCGGAGGCGCTCCAGAGCCTCGGCGAGTCCACCGGCGTGATCCAGATCGTGGATGCCGTGATCCATTTCGCCCTGCGCGAGCGCGCCACCGACATCCACATCGAGCCCCAGGAGGAGCACACCCGCATCCGCTTCCGCGTCGACGGCTTCCTACGCGAGGTCCTCACCTTCGCCAAGGTCCTCCACAACGCCATCGTCACCCGCATCAAGATCCTCGCCGATCTCGACATCTCCGAGAACCGCCTCCCGCAGGACGGCCGCATCGTGCTCCCCCTCGGCACCAACAAGGCCAACTTCCGCATCTCCACCATCCCCTCCCAGTACGGCGAGAAGGTCGTCGTGCGCGTGCTCAACATCACCGGCAAGAAGGAGGTGCTCACCCTCGACAAGGTGATGATGTCGCAGACCATCCTGCGCCCCTTCCGCCGCCTCATCCAGAGCCCCAACGGCATCGTCTTCGTCACCGGCCCCACCGGCTCCGGCAAGACCACCACCCTCTACGCCGTCCTCCACGAGCTCAACAGCGTCGGACTCAACATCTCCACCATCGAGGACCCCATCGAGATCCAGATGGCCGGCGTCAACCAGACCCAGGTCAAGTCCGACATCGGCCTCGACTTCGCCTCCATGCTCCGCGCCCTCCTCCGCCAGGACCCGGACGTCATGCTCGTCGGCGAGATCCGCGACGCGGAGACAGCCAAGATCGCCACCGAGGCCGCCCTCACCGGCCACCTCGTGCTCGCCACACTCCACACCAACTCCGCCCCGCAGGCCGTCCTGCGCCTCATGGAGATGGGCGTCGCGCCCTACATGGTCGCCCCCTCCGTCATCGGCGTGCTCGCCCAGCGCCTCGCCGCCCGCATCTGCGAGAAGTGCAAGGAGGCCTACTTCCCCCCGCGCGAAGTCCTGCAGAAGTATTTCCAGGACGAAGGCCTCGCCGACGTCCCCTTCTATCGCGGCAAAGGCTGCCCCTATTGTCGCGGCACCGGCTACCGCGGTCGCGTCGCCTTCCACGAACTCGTCCTCGTCACCGAGGAGATCCGCGCCCACATCTCCAGCGGCCGCAGCGTCTCCGACATCGTCGCCGCCGCCCGCAAGGTCGGGTACCAGACACTCCGCTACGACGGCCTCAAGAAGGTGCTCCTCGGCCTCACCACCATCGAGCAGATCGAGGAGAACTCCTCCTTCGAGTGGGACGCCTGACCCTCCCCCCCCGCCCCGGCCGCCACCACCGTCCCCGCCCGCCGTCTGGGTTTGTTTCCCCAGTAGCTTCCTCGCCCGGCCGGCCAAGTCCTACAGCCGCGACCAAACCGGCCGATAGAGCCACTGGGTCCCAACCCTCGGTCCCGCACCGCACCATGCCAGACCAGACTCCCCCCCCCATCGACTTGGCCGCCCTCGCCAACCTCCGCACCATCGGAGGCGGCGATGCCGCTTTCGTCGCCGAGATCGTGCAGATGTTCCGCGAGGACACCCCGCCCCGCCTGGAGGAACTCGACGCCTGTGTCGCCGCCGGCGAGGCCGACCGCCTCGCCAAGGTCGCCCACAGTCTGAAGGGCAGCGCCAGCAATTTCGGGGCGGTCCCGCTGCGCGCCCTGCTCGAGCAACTGGAGGCGATCGCCAAGGGAGGCGACCTCGCCCGCGCCCCGGACTCCATCGCGGCACTACGGACCGAGTACGCCCGCGTCCTCGCCGCCCTCGACGCGCACGTCGCCCAAGGCTGAGCCCGCCGCCGCGCGCGGCGCCCCCCCGGGCCGGCCGCCCCGCCTGTGCATTATCCCGCCGCGACGCCCTCGCGGCGCCCCGCTTCGCAGCCCCTTTTCGCTCGCACGGCCCGGGGCGCGCTCGTTCCCTCGCCGCATGCTCCCCCCGCTGCATCCCCTCCGGCCGTGGCTCGCGGCCGGTCTCTGCGCGTTCGCCGTCCTCGCCGCCTCCGCCGCGCCGTCGCCCGCAGACACCCCGGCGCCCTCCGCCGCCATCACGAACGCCGCACCGCGCGAGCGCCTCAACTTCGACTCCGGCTGGCGCTTCGCCCTCGGCCACGCCACCGACCGCGCCAAGGACTTCGACCACGCCACCGGCTACTTCTCCTACGTCACCAAGGCCGGCTACGGCGACGGCCCCGCGTCGCCGAAATTCGACGACCGCGCCTGGCGCCGCCTCGACCTCCCGCACGACTGGGCCGTCGAGGCGCCCTTCGCCGCCCACGCCAGCCACAGCCACGGCTACAAGGCCGTCGGCCCCGGCTTCCCCGAGCGCAGCATCGGCTGGTACCGCAAGACCTTCCCCGTCCCCGCCGCCGATGCCGGCCGCCGCATCGCGATCGAGTTCGACGGCGTCTTCCGCGACTCGCAGGTCTGGATCAACGGCTTCTACCTCGGCCGCCACGCCAGCGGATACCTCGGCTTCCGCTACGATCTGACCGACTACCTCAACTACGGCGGCGACAACGTCGTCGTCGTCCGTGCCGACGCCTCGCTCGAGGAAGGCTGGTACTACGAGGGCGCCGGCATCTACCGCCACGTCTGGCTCACTAAGACCGCCCCCATCCACATCGCCCAGTGGGGCACCTTCGTTTCGACCGAGGTCGCGCCCGACTTCAGCACTGCCACCGTCACGGTCCGTACCACGGTCGCCAACGATGCGACACACCCGGCCGAATTCACACTGCTCCACTCGATCCTGGCACCGGACCGGAGCGAAACCATTCAAGTCCGCGACGAATTTCGAACCTTGGCCGCCGGCGCACAGGAAGAGTTTGTTGAAACCATCAAGATCGAGAATCCGCTGCTCTGGTCGCTCGAGAATCCACAGCTCTATCGCCTCACGACCAAAATCGTCTGCACCGATTCGGACGACCAAACCGAAACCACTTTCGGCATCCGCACGCTGCGCTTCGACGCCAACCACGGCTTCTTCCTCAACGGGAAACACGTCGTCATCAAGGGCACCAACAACCACCAGGACCACGCCGGCGTCGGCGTCGCCGTGCCCGACGCGCTCTGGGAGTTCCGGATGCGCCGCCTCAAGGAGATGGGCAACAACGCCCTCCGTACCGCGCACCACCCGCCCGCGCCCGCGCTGCTCGATGTCTGCGACCGCCTCGGCATCCTCGTACTCGACGAGCACCGCCTCATGGGCAGCAACCCGCTCCATCTCGACGAACTCGCCGCCCTCATCCGCCGCGACCGCAACCACCCCAGCGTCTTCCTCTGGTCGCTGGGCAACGAGGAGTGGGCCATCGAGGGCAACGCGCTCGGCGCCCGCCTCACCGCCACCATGCGCGCCCACGCCGAGCGCCTCGACCCGACCCGCCGCACCGTCGTCGCCATCAGCGGCGGCTGGGGCGCCGGCAGCTCCACCACGACCGATGTCATGGGCTACAACTACTACACCCACGGCAGCACCGATGCCCAGCACGCGCAGTTCCCCGACCAGCCCGGGCTCGGCACCGAGGAGACGACCACGCAGCACACCCGCGGCGTCTATTTCACCGACGCCGCCCGCGCCCACCAGGCCCACGATCCCGCGCTCATCGGCGACTCCGGCGGCAACTGCATCGCCGGCTGGAAACACTACGCCACCCGCCCCTACCTTGCCGGCCTCTTCTACTGGACCGGCTTCGACTACCGCGGCGAGTCCAACCCCTACACCTTCCCGGCGGTGAGCACGCAGTTCGGCATCCTCGATACCTGCGGCTTCCCGAAGGACACGTTCCATTACCTGAAGGCGATGTGGACGGAGGCGCCCGTGCTCCACCTCTACCCGCACTGGAACTGGGCCGGCCGCGAAGGCCAGACGATCACCGTCGGCGCGTACACCAACCACGAGGAGGTCGAACTCCTCCTCAACGGCCGCTCGCTCGGCCGCCGGACCGTGCCGCAGTACGACCGCGTGGAGTGGCCCGTCCCCTACGAGCCCGGCGTGCTCGAGGCCCGCGGCTACCGCGCCGGCCAACTCGTCGCGACCACGCGCGTCGAGACCACCGGCCCGGCCACCCAGCTCGTCCTCACGCCCGACCGCACCACCCTCGCCGCCGACGGCACCGACACCACCGTCTTCACCGTCGAGGCGCGCGACGCCCAGGGCCGCTTCGTCCCCACCGCCAACCTTCCCGTCCGCTTCACGCTCGCCGGCGGCACGATCCTCGGCGTGGGCAACGGCGACCCGAGCTGCCACGAACCCGACCGTTTCCTGCCGACCATCGCCACCGCCGGCGTCGAGAACTGGCGCGGCCGCATCGTCGCCTCCGCCACCGGGGCCCCCGCGACCGAGGCCGAGCTGCAGTCCACGCAGCTCATCGGCGACTGGAAGGCCCCGCTGCCCCAGCCCGGTGAATACTACGAACTCGCCGCCGATCTCACCGTCGGGGCGCTGCCCGCCGGCGCCACCCTCGAGCTCTTCCTGCCGCAGTTCGGCACGAAGACGACGGTCTGGCTCAACGGCGCCGAGCTCGCCCGCGACCTCGACACCACCGCCGCCGGCCCGGGTCTCCCCCTCGCCGCCGCGCAACTCGCTTCCGGCACCAACCACATCCGCATGCTGGTGACGCCGTTCGCGGACTGGCAGCGCCGCCGCCTGCCCCAGCTCACCCGCCTCGGCGCGCTCCGCGTCGCCACGCCCGCGCCCCAGCCCCGGCGCAGCCTCTTCAACGGCCTCGCGCAGGTCATCGCCCAGGCCCCCGCCACCGCCGGCACGCTCCGCCTCACCGCCGAAGCCGAAGGCCTCGCCCCCGCCGGCAGCGCCATCGAGGCAAAGTGAGGTTTTCCGCGCAAAGGACGGCGCTCCCAGCGCCGTCCTTTCTCATCGGCAAATCTGGAGGCCTCCCCGTAGCGGAACGGCGCAGCCGTTCAGCCCCACCCCTGGCCTGCGAAGCCTCAGCTCAGTCACGACGGACCGGTGCCTGTGATTGGGATACGGGCGTCATGGAACCTCTCCGGAAGGGGTCAGGTTTTACCCTTTACCTTCAGTGAGTTTGGCCAACCACTCCCCGCCCCGGCCGGTTCCGCGCCGCAGCAAGCCCACGTGCTTGCTCACGTACACGCCCGATCCCATTTCGAGGCGCTCGGCCAGCCAGCCGTTGCTCACGTCGGTCGTCGCCTTCAAGTGCGCTGCCACCGCCACCTTCCACGCGGCGCTCTTGGCCGCAGCATCCGCGGACTGCCGCGCCGCGGCCGGCAGTTTCCCCAGTGCCGCCGTGCAAGCCTGCGCCCAGCGCATCCGCCGCACCTCCTCGGCCCCGTGTTGCTCCAACGCACGCGCCGACTCCGTCACTTTGTGCGCGACCACCAGATCCGCCTTGAAGCCCGAAGTCCCCAGCGCCCAGCCCTTGCTCAGGTTCACGTAGGCCGCATTCTTGCCCGCCGGACCGGCTTCCGCATGCCATTCCAGATGCCGCGCATAGGCGGCCCAGCCGGCCTTGGTGTCCGCCAACCCGCCGGCATCCTCCAGCGCCGTCTGCACCCGCAGGAACGCCGGCCGCATCTTCGGCCGCCACAGGTGCCAGTAGCTCGAGAACCGCACCTGCGGCAGCCCCGCCACTGTGGCCACACCCGCCCGCACCGGATTGAGGTGGATGTAGTCGCACAACAGCCCCAGCGCCGCGCCCTCCTCCACCGCCAATGCCTTGTAGCGCCCCTGGAACAGATGGCCCCGCTCGCCCCGCAGCCGGTTGAACCGGTTGGCGAACGTCGCCTGCAGCCACTGCATCCCCGCAACGAGGTTCCCTTCCGGCGTCTCCAGCGCCAGGTGGTAGTGGTTGCGCATCACCACGTAGGCGTGCAGCACCCACCCGTGCTTCGTGCACGCCTCGAAGACGCAGTCCTCGAACGCCGCCTTCGTCTTCGCCGTCGCGAAGATGTCCCCGCGGTAGTTGCCTCGGTTGATCACGTGGTAACACGCCCCAGGAAACTCCAGCCTCAGCTTCCGCGCCATGCCCCCAGCGTGTCGGCCCCTCGTTGCCCTTCAAGGTGAAAGGTAAAACCTGACCCCTTCTCGGCCCTCATCGGCGAACGTTTCAGGTCTGCCACGCCGAAGCATGGACTCGGTAATGGAAAACGGGCGTCATAGAGGCGTTGGAAGTGGTGTCTGGTTGGCCCGGCTCTTCATTTCCGCAGCTCAATGAAGGCATTGGCTGCGTCTCTCAAATCCTCATCGGTCGAGTTGCATAGGCTTTCGATCTCCGCACTGAGGTCCCACGCACCAATGTCGGCGGCCCACCAGCAGCAACGCGTTTTCTGCGCATCGGTCCCGCTTCTCAAAACGTCGCGCAGATGCGGCACGATCTCCTCTCTTCTATGCTGGAGGAGGACGAACTTGATGTGCTCGTACATTCCGAGGCCTGTCTCTGCGCTCACGGAGCGAATCAGGAGCGGTATGCATCGGGAATCCGGGCGCGCTTCGAAATGCTTCAGGATCGCGGCATAGATGCCGCCCTCCTCATCGGTAATTTCGAAGTCGGACGGCATCGGCTGATGCAGGTTCAGAAAGGCGATAGCGTCGTCAGCGGTCATTCTTTCGGCCAACGTCTACGAATGAGCCACGGCGGGCCGTGGACTGTGATTGGAAGGCGGGCACTTAACCGCCGTTGCGCTCTGGTCGCTGGTTCGCCCTCCGTTTTTCTTCATGGGAGATACGGCTTTCGCTCTTTCGGAGCCAAGACGAGCTTCTCGATCTTCTGCCAGACGGAGGCGTCGCCGCGCAGCACCGCTCCG
>JAGVUB010000010.1 GCA_019136515.1 Verrucomicrobiota bacterium | reverse complement strand
ACGACCTCGCGCGGCTTCTTCACTTTCCGGCAGACCTGCCCGACCTGTGGCGGCGCCGGCACGCGCGTCGAGAAACCATGCGCGAAATGCCGCGGCGAGGGCCGTGTGCAAGAGGATGCGAAGGTCAACGTGCGCATCCCTGCCGGTGTCGACACCGGCACGCGCCTGCGCTCCTCGGGCAACGGCGAGGCCGGTACGCTCGACGGCGGTCCCGGCGACCTCTACATCGTGCTCCATGTGGCCGCGCACGAGGTCTTCGAGCGCCAGGGCGACGACCTGTTCTGCGAGATCCCGATCAAGTTCACCCTCGCCACGCTCGGTGGCACCATTGAGGTGCCCACGCTTTCCGGCCGGGCTTCGCTGAAGATCCCCGCGGGCACCCAGTCCGGCACGACGTTCCGGCTCAAGGGCCGCGGCCTGCCCAGCCTGCGCAGCGGACATCCGGGCGACGAGCTCATCCGTGTGCACGTGGAGGTGCCCACGTCGCTCAATGCCGACCAGCGCAAGAAGCTCGAGGACTTCGCCATCGCCTGCGGCGACGCCGACGAGCCGGTGGCCAAGAGCTTCCTCGAGAAGGCCAAGAAGTTCTTCCAGTGAGGAGGCCGGAAACGGATTGAATATGGAAATCAGGAACACTGGAAACCGGACCGTCGAGACAAGGGGCTCTTCCAGCTCTACCAACTAGGTTCTCCGTTCCTGATTTCCTGAGTTCCCCATAACTTCATCCCCGCTTTCGCCCCCCATTTTTCTTCCCATGCGCGTCGTCCTTCTCGGTTCCGGCCGCGGCTCCAACGCCGAGGCCATCCTCAACGCCCAGCAACAGGGCCGCCTCGGGCGCGCGCAGGTCGTGGGCATCATCACCGACCACCCGGGCGTGCGGATGCTCGAGTTGGGCCCGCGCTTCGGTGTGCCGGCGGAGTTCATCGATCCCGCGCCGTTCAAGACCAAGCTCGAGGGCGAAGCCGAGCAGCGCTACATCGCCGCGATTCGCGCGCTCCAGGCCGACCTCGTCGTGCTGGGCGGCTTCATGCGCGTGCTCAAGCCGGGTTTCCTCAACGCCTTCGCCGGCCGCATCATCAACCTCCACCCGAGCCTGCTGCCGAGCTTCCCCGGCCTCGACGCCATCGGCCAGGCCTTCCGCCACGGCGTGAAGTACACCGGTTGCACCGTCCACGAGGTCAACGCCAACGTCGACGGCGGTCGTATCCTCGACCAGGAGGCTGTGCGCATCGAGGAGACCGACACCGAGGAGACGCTCGCCGCGAAGATCCATGCCGCCGAGCACCGCCTGCTGCCCGCCGTCATCGCGCGTCTGAGCCTGCAACAATCCTGACCCTCGCCGCCATGAGCCTCGTCGAAGCCCGCATCCCGATTCCCGTCGCCGCCGCCGAGGCGGTCGAGAACGCCCTCGCCGAGTCCGAGAACTCCGAGTGGGGGGTGTTCGAGGACCGCCCGACCGCGAGCGCCTGGCTCGGTAGCTATTTTCCCGACGCGGCGGCCGCCACCGCGGCCGCGCAGCGTGCGCGCCGCGACTTGCGCGGTGTTGCCGCGATCGCCGAGCCGGCCATCAGTCCGGTGGCCGACACCGACTGGCGGGAGAGCTACAAGCTGCACTTCAAGCCATGGCACTTCGGCCGCATGCACTGGGTGCCCGTGTGGGAGCGCGACAGCTACGCGCTGCCCGCCGGCGACGCGCTGGTGCTGCTCGATCCCGGCATGGCCTTCGGCACGGGCAACCACGAGACCACGCGGCTGTGCTGCGAGCGTTTGGTCGCCCACGCCGACGGTCGCCGGTTTCGACAACGACCCCGAGGCGGTCGCCGTGAGCCGCGAGAACGCCACGCTCAACGGCGTGACCGGCCAGGTGGAGTTCTTCGTCGGCAACCTCATCACCGGCCTGCAGGGCCGTCAGGCCGATCTGGTGATGGCCAACATCCTGGCCAACGTTCTGCGCGAGTTCGCCCGGGAGCTCGTGGCGGCGGTGGCGCCCGGGGGCTGGTTGGTGCTCAGCGGCATCCTCGCCACGGAGATCGAGGCCGTGCGGCGCGAGTTCGCCACCGTGGCGCCCGGCTGGGCGCTCGAGAGCCGGACGATGGGCGAGTGGAGCGACCTCAAGCTCGTGCGCCCGGAGTGAGCGCCCGAGGCGGCGCTCCGCGCGTCGCCGGTGCTCGCGGACCGTCTGTTGCGCCGGGCGGATTCCGACAACAAAACAGCCGACCCCGGCGGGGTCGGCTGCGAATGGGGAACGGAATGGTCCCTGTGCTCAGCGTGCGGAGACGGTCACCGGGACCGAGATCTCGCCGCTGCCGGCGCCGGTCACGAACAGGTTGCCGGTGCCCGGCTGGCCGCCCTGCACCGTGATCGTGGCGGTGGTGGCGCCGGCCGGGATGATGACCTCGGGCATGATGACCGAGGCCGGGATGTCGGTGCTCACATCAATGAGCAGGCCGCCCTCGGGGGCGGGGGAGCCGAGCGCGAAGGTGAGGGTGGCGCGGCCGCCGGTGGTGAGGTTGATCGAGGTCGGGGCGACATCGAGCGAGAGACCGTCGACGCGGAAGGAGCCGACCTGTTGGCTGGTGGTGCCGTTGTTGAGCGAGACCGCGTAGGCGCGGCCGGCCGGGACGGCGGGCACGGAGAACGAGATCGCGTTGGGCGACTCGAAGACGGTGCGGGCCGGGACGCTGTCGAGGTAGACCACATCCTGCGGGGTGAAGCCGCGGCCGACGATGGCGATGCGGGCCCCGATGGGGCCGCGCACGGCCTCAAGGGTGTAGACGTAGCGGTTGGTGAGCCGGAGCGTGCGCAGCTCGGTGAACTCCTCGACAGGGAAGACGAGGTCGCCGCGTTGGCTGGCGTAGTTGACGAGCAGATAGTAGGTCGCCTCGGTGCGCCCGGCGGGCATGCGGTAGTCGAACTCGTAGAGGCCGTCGCCCAGCGGGCTCTTCTCCATCAGATGGAGCTGGCCGTCGATGACGATCTGAACCCGGAGTGAGCCTTTTACGAGTTCGGTCTCGTTGGGCTTCACCCGCGCCGTGATCGTGTAGATCGACGAGGGATTCTCGGCGATCGTGTCGGAGGTCATGTTGACGCAGCGCGAGCGTGGTGGTCGCGATGGCGAGGACGCGTTTCCAGGAAGAAGCCTGCGAGTGGTGCATAAATGTTTGCGGTGCCGGAGTTTCGTTGCGTGTTGGACCGGCGCAGATGACGAACTCTCTAACGGTCGCCGCGCGGGCAGAGCAAGAAAAAGCCGAGTCGCCGGCGCTCGGTGTGTACGTGCACGTGCCCTTCTGTTCCACCACCTGCGCGTATTGCGCGTTCTACCAGGTGCGGCCCGAGGGCGACGACCTCGCGCGTTATCTGCAGGATGTGGAGACGGAGTTCTCGCTGGTGGAGACGCCGTTGCGGGCGGGCACCGTCTTCTGGGGCGGCGGCACGCCCGGGTTGCTCCCGGCGAAGCACCTCGCCGAGCTCTGCGCGATCGTGCGGCGCAACCTGTCCGCAGCTCCGACCGAATGGAGCGTGGAACTGGCGCCGGCCACGGTGACGCGCGACCGGCTTGCGGCGCTGCGCGACGGCGGTGTCACGCGCATCTCGCTTGGCGTGCAAAGCCTTCAGCCGGATCTGCTCGCCGCGCTCGGCCGGCGGCACACGCGCGAGCAGGCGTTGCGCGCCTACGACCTGGTCCGCGCGGTCGGGTTCGCGTCGGTCAATCTCGACCTGATGTTCGCCCTCCCGGGGCAGGACGCGGCGGGCTGGTGCGGCGACCTCGCCGCTGCCATCGCGCTCGGGCCCGACCACATCTCGACGTACTGCCTGACTTTCGAGGAAGACACGGCGCTGTACGTGAAGCTATCGCAGGGCAAGGTGACGCGCGACGCCGAGCAGGAGGCGGCGCTCTACGAGGCGACCTGGGACACGCTCGGCGCGGCGGGATTCGCCCAATACGAGATCTCCAACTACGCACGGCCCGGCCACGCCTGCCGGCACAACCTCAACACCTGGGCGATGCAGGAGTGGCTCGGCTTCGG
>JAGVUB010000145.1 GCA_019136515.1 Verrucomicrobiota bacterium | reverse complement strand
CTCGGCTTCGTCGCCGGAGGTGTAGACGTGCACGGGTGTCACCTGCCCCTCCCGCTCGGGCCAGTTCCAGTGCGGGAGGATGTGCGCCATCGGCAGCTCCGGGCGCCAGCGCGCCTGGTAGAGGTAGAAACGGTCCTTCGGGAAACCGGCGAGATCGATGATGCCGAAGTAGCTGCTGCGCGAGGGCACGGGGAGCTTGCCGAGCTCGGCAAGCTGCTTCTCGGCGCGGGCGCGCTCGGCGGGGTCGGAGAAGTTGAGGAGGTTGCTCGCGTCGCTGTTGTATGGAGTCGGCTCGCCGAGGTAGTCGAAGCCGGTCCAGACAAACTCGCCGGCGGCGTACGGTGCCTGGTCGAGCGCCTTGAACTCGGTGTCGGGCGTGTTCGCCCACTCCGGGTGCGCGAGGTCGTAGGAGGTGACCTGGAAGTTCGCGTAGCCCTGCGTGGGGTCGTCGGAGACCGGGAAGAAATACTCGCCGCGCGTGCTGAGCACCGAGGAGGTCTCCGCGCCGAAGACGGGGATCGTGGGGTTGCGGCGGTGGAAGCGCTCGTACTCGAAAAACTTGTAGTTGAAGCCCACGGCGTCGACCGCGGTCTGGAAGCCGGTGTAGCCGGAGTCCTTGCCGTTGAAACCGGCGGCGATGGGCCGCGTGCGGTCCTCCTCGCGCACGATACCGGCGAGGCGCGTGGCGAGCGGCCAGCCGTCGGCGTAGAACTGCTCGAGGATCTCGTTGCCGATGCTCCACATCACGACCGAGGGGTGGTTGCGGTCGCGGCGGATGAGCGCGCGCAGGTCGCGTTCGTGCCAGTCGTCGAACACGACCGCGTAGTCGAAGAAGACCGGGCCATCCCAACCGGTCTTCAGCTCCGCCGGCCACTTCTTGCCGCGGCGCCAGCAGTCGAACGACTCGTCGAACACAAGGAAGCCCAGCCGGTCGCAGAGCTCGAGCAGCTCGGGCGCGGGCGGGTTGTGGCTGGTGCGGATGGCATTGCAGCCCATCGAGCGGAGAATCTCGAGCTGGCGCTCGAGCGCGCGCGGGTTGATCGCCGTGCCGAGCGCGCCCTGGTCGTGGTGGAGGCACACGCCGCGGATCGGCACATGCTGGCCGTTGAGCAGGAAGCCACGGTCGGCGTCGAGCACCGCGGTGCGGATACCGAAGGTCGTCTCGACGCGGTCGATCACGCGGCCGTCGCGCTCGACGGTCGTCTCGGCCACGTAGCGGTGCGGCGTCTCCACGCTCCACAGTCGCGGCTGCGGCACGGTGAGGAGGTTCGAGCGCATCGCCTGCCGCGCCTTCGGCGCCGGGATGTCGAGGGGCATCGGCTCCGACACGGCGACCGGCTGCGCGGCGCGCTGGCCGGCGGCGTCGAGCTCGAAGACACGAGTCGTCACGGCGAGGGCGGCCTTCGTCTCGCCGAGGTTCTCGAGGTAGACATCGACGTTCACCAGCGCCGACTCGGCGGTGAGGCGCGGCGTGGTCACGAACACGCCCCACTGGCGCACGCGCACCTCGCCGGTACGCACGAGCCAGACGTTGCGGTAGATTCCGCTGCCCGGATACCAGCGCGAGGACTCGGGCGGGTTGTCGAGGCGGACGGCGAGCACGTTGTCGCCGCCGAAGTTCGCATACGGCGTGAGGTCGAGCTGGAAGCTGGTGTAGCCGTAGGGCCAGCCGCCGACGTAGCGACCGTTGAGCCAGACACTCGCATAGGCCATCGCGCCGTCGAACTCGATGGAGAGGCGCGTGCCGGCATCGGCCGCGGCGAGCTGGAAATGTTTCCGGTACCAGCCCACGCCGGACCACGGCAGCTTGCCGGTCTCACCGGGCAGCGCCTGGTCGAACGGCCCGGAGATCGCCCAGTCGTGCGGGAGGTTCAGGCGCTGCCAGGCGGTGTCGTCGAAGTTCGGTTGCACGAACGACACGCCCGCGCCCGGCTCGGCGCCGGAGGTCGGCCGCGCGGGGCGGGCGGCGGCGGGCACGCCGGCGTGGATCAGGTCGGCGCCAGTCGCGAGCACCCAAGGCTTGATCTTCTCGTAGG
>JAGVUB010000062.1 GCA_019136515.1 Verrucomicrobiota bacterium | reverse complement strand
GAACACCGCGATGCCGATCGCGTAGGCGACGAGGTTGAGGAGGGCCAGCGGGAGCAGGTTGCGCCAGCCGATGCGCATGACCTGGTCGTAGCGGAAACGCGGAACCGTCCAGCGCACCCACATGAAGAAGAAGACCAGCACGAGCACCTTCGCGAGGAAGACGAGCAGCGCCAGCAGCGCGCCGAGCAGGCCGGTGGCGAGCGGCAGCGCGGTCCACGCGGCGAGCTTGTCCCAGGTGACGCCCGGCAGCGGTTGCCAGCCGCCGAGGAAGAGCACGGCGAACACGCCGCAGCCGACAAAGAGGTGCGCGTACTCGGCGGTCATGAGCAGGCCGAACTTGAACGCGCCGTACTCGGTGTGGAAACCGCCGACCAACTCGGCCTCGCCCTCGGGCATGTCGAAGGGCAGGCGGTTGGTCTCGGCGAAGAGCGAGACGAGGTAGATGAAGGCCGAGAGCGGCGCGACCAGGACGAACCACGCGGCACCGCCGGCCGTCTCCGCCTGCCAATGCACGACGCGGATCAGGCTCAGCGTGCCCTCGGCCCCGGGGCCGTTGACGATGAGGAAGAGCGGCAGGACCGACAGGCCGAGCGAGACCTCGTAGGAGACGAGCTGCGCCGAGGCGCGCACGGAACTGAGGAACGGATACTTCGAGTTCGAGGACCAGCCGGCGAGGATCGTCGAGTACACGCCCAGCGAGGAGATCGCGAAGAGGAAGAGGATGCCGAGGTCGAGGTTGGCGAGGATGAGCGGCACGCGCTGGCCGGCGGCGTCGAGGTATTCGCCGAACGGGACGACGACGACGGTGCAGAGCGCGGGGATGAGCGCGAGGACCGGCGCGAGGTTGAAGTAGAACCAGCGGACGTGGGCCGGGATCGGCTCCTCCTTGAAGAGGAATTTGCCGCCGTCGGCCAGCGGCTGGAAGATGCCGAGGCGCTGGAGGAAACGGCCGATCAGCGGGATCGCGGCGATCCACGGGATGGCGGTGCGGTTCGGGCCGGGCCGGCCCTGGATCCAGGCGGAGACCTTGCGCTCGGCGAGCGAGCCGTAGAGGCACAGCCCCATCAGCACGGCGACGACGAGCAGCGCCTTGATCAGCAGCTGGAGGACGAGCGGAAGCTGGTAGAAGAGGTCCATCAGGCGTGGGCGGTCTTGGCCGCGGGTTTGAAGTGGAGCGACTCGCCCTCGACGTAGGGCTGGGCCGCCCAGGCGGAGCCGTCGATCGGCGCACCGGTGGCCGGGAGCGTGGACCACGTGAGGCCGGCCAGCACCGGAACCTGCGCCGCAAGCTCGGACCAGACGGAGTCGACATCGGCCGCCGCCACGGAGGGCGCGCCGCTCACTCCGGCGACGAGGCGGCGCAAGACCGCGAGATCGTCGAGCGCCTGCGCGGGGCCCGGCACGGCGGCAGCGAACTTCTGGAGACGGAACTGCTGGTTGATGAACGAACCGCGCTTCTCGAAGACCGTGAGCGCCGGGATGAGCACCTGCGCCACGGCGCTGGTGGGCAGGAGGTGCGTGCCGACCTCGATGATCGAGATCTTCGCCAGTTGCCCGGTGGAGAGACCAGCCTCGGCGAGGTCCTCGCCGAAGGAGATCACCGTTTTCACCGTGCCGGCGTCGATCGCGGCGCCGAGTTCGGTGAGCCGGGTCTTCGGATACTCTTGGACCAGCCCGGTGACGAGCGCGCCGCGCACGTTCGGGTTGCGGTCGGCGGAGAGCAGCAGCCCGTCGCCCTGCCCTACCCGGCCGACGATGTCGGTGCGGACGGCCTTGAGCGCGGCGGCGAGCTGGCGGGTGAGATACTGTTCCTCGACCGACTGGCGACCGGAGCCGACCACGGCGACCGCGCCCGGTTGCGCACGGAGCAGCTCGACGGCAGCGTCAATCGCGGCATCGAGCGTCGCGGGATGGCCACCGACGCGGGGCTCGCGCAGGCGTTTCTCCGCGGCGACCTGCTTGTAGAGCAGCCGGCCGGAGTCGGTCATCCACGTGTCGTTCACCTCGTCGTTGCGGCGCGGAGTGATGCGGTAGATGACGCCCTCGCGCGCCCAGACGTCA
>JAGVUB010000194.1 GCA_019136515.1 Verrucomicrobiota bacterium | reverse complement strand
GCCGCTCGACGCCCCGCTGGAGCGCATGCAGCGCTCGCTCGCCGAGGTGAACTTCTGCTTCTTCTTCGCGCCCGGGTTCCATCCCGCGTTCAAGGAGATCGCGCCGGTGCGCAAGGCGCTCGCCGCGAAGGGACGCCGCTCGGTGTTCAACATCCTCGGACCGCTGATCAACCCCGGCCGCCCCGCCTTCCAGCTCTTCGGCGTCTATGCCAAGGACTGGGTCGAGCCGCTCGCCGGCGCGCTGCACAACCTCGGGCTGGCCGCCGCGCTCGCCATCCACGGCCGCCTGCCCGGTACCGACCGCGGGCTCGACGAGTGGTCGACCGCCACGGAGAATTTCTGCGCCGGCGCCGGCCGTCTCCGCGGTCCTCTCACGCCGCTCGATCTCGCGAACACCGGCCTGAACCCCGGCCGGCTCGACGAGTTGCAGGGCGGCGACGCCGCCGTGAACCTCGCGATCTTCGAAGCGCTCCTGGATAACCGCGCCCCGCAGACCATCGCCGACACCGTCGCCCTCAACGCCGGTGCCGGTCTCTGGGTGACCGGCCGCGCCAAGGACCTCGCCGCCGGTGTCGCGCAGGTGCAGGAGCTTCTGCGTAGCGGCACCGTGAAGCGCCACGTCGAGCGCACGCGGCAGTTCTGGAGGGGCTGACGAAGCTGCGGAAGCTTCCGAACGCCATGCGACTGCCGTTAGCGTCATTGCCGAAGAGTTTCTTCGAACCGCCTTTGCGGTATTGGATTTTTAGCGGCGAGGACCTACTGCTTGCAGCGGGGTTCTGCGGCGTTGTGGCGGTAATCTGGGTCTTCCTCATCCTTCTCCGTCGACGGAGAGGCACGCCGCTAACCGTGCCGATCAATGTCTGGTGCTTTGCGGGTTTGGCCATCGGACTGGCTCTCACCGTTGTTGTGCGCGAGATGATGAACCGGTGAGAACTCGAACGATGCTCGCTACCCGCTCCTCACTCCTCGCTACTTTTCGTCCTTCCCCCATGAAACGACTCTACTTCGGCACCGATGGTGTGCGCGGGCGCTTCGGCGACGCGGTGATGAATCCGGACTTCGTCCGCAAGCTGGCCAATGCCGCCGGGCGGCACATGGCCGCCAAGCTGGGCGCGGGGCCGAAACGGGCGTTGATCGGCCGCGACACGCGTGCCTCCGGCCCCGCGCTTGAAGCCGCCGTGGCCGAGGGGCTCGTCGCGGCGGGCTGGAATGTGGGCCTGCTCTCGCTCGCGGTGCGAGAGTCGAAGTCGCAACTGGGCGTGGTGATCACGGCGTCGCACAATCCCGCCGACGACAACGGCGTGAAGTTTTTCGCCAGCACCGGTTTCAAACTGCCCGATGCCGAAGAAGCGGCGATCGAAGCGCTTATCGATAGCCCGGCGGCATCCACCGCGACGCGCGGCACGATCCGCGAGGTGGGCGAGGCGAAGATGCTCTACATCGGTCAGGCCGCGCGCCTGTTGCCGCCCGGCGCGCTCGCCGGCTGGAAGATCGTCCTGGATACCGCCAACGGCGCGACGTGCGAGACCTCGCGCGAGGTGTTGGAGTCGCTCGGCGCCGAGCTCGAGCTGCTCGGCAACGCGCCGGACGGTCGCAACATCAACGCCGGCGTGGGTAGCGAATACCCGCAGCAGCTCGCAGCGCGCGTGCTCGCCACCGGCGCGCGGCTCGGCATCGCGCACGACGGCGACGGCGACCGCGCGGTGTTCTGCGACGAGAAGGGCGTGGCGCTCGACGGCGACGAGGTGCTGACGTTCCTCGCGCTCGGCATGCTCAAGCGCGACGAACTGCCGGGGAAGACTTTGGTCGTGACCGTGCAGAGCAATCTCGGTGTCGACGCCGCGCTCGCCGCGGCCGGCGGCAGGGTGGTGCGTACGAATGTGGGCGACCGCTACGTGAGCGAGGCGCTCCAGCGCGAGGGCGCGGCGCTCGGCGGCGAGTCGTCGGGGCATTTCATCTTCCCGAAGATCTCGCCGGCCGGCGATGGACTGCTCGCCGCGCTCGCGGTGCTGCGCGTGATGCGCGACACCGGCAAGCCGCTCTCGGAGCTGCGCCGGGCGCTGAAGAAGTTCCCGCAGGCGCAGAAGGCCTTGAAGCTCGCGGCCAAGCCGCCGCTGGAGTCGTTGCCCGGGGTGCAGAATCTCCTACGCGAGGCCGAAGCGACGCTCGCCGGCACGGGCCGCGTGATGATCCGCTATTCGGGTACAGAGCCGAAGGTGCGTGTGCTCGTCGAGGCGCAGACCGATGCCGCCGTGGCCGAGTGGATGACGAAGGCCGAGGCGGCCCTGCGCGCGGAGCTGACGGTGCTCTGAGGCGGTGCGACCGAGGTCGCACCCTACAGTGGGGCCGGAGAGGGCGGACGGTACGATTGCGAAAGTCGGACCGGTCTGTGACCGGTCACGTTGGATTGGAGTTGGGCGCGGAGCCCGGCCCTACTTCTTCGCGGGCTCGAGCTTGTAGTCGGTTTTGCTGTCGAGCATCGCCCAGCCGAGGGCGGCGAGGGCGCCGCGGAGGCGGTCGGCCTCGGCCCAGTTTTTGGCCTGCTTGGCGGCCCAGCGCTGCGCCGCGAGCTCGCAGATTTCGGCAGGAGCCGAAATCTGTATCGGCTTCGCCGAAATATCGAGGCCGAGGGCGAAGAGGATGTTGGCCAACCCGACGAGCTTCTGACGGGCCGACGCGTCTCCGATGCCGTGTTTGAAGTTCCCGAGGGAAACGAACAGCGCTCCGAGCGCGGCGGGCGTGTTCAGGTCGTCGCGCAGCGCTTCCATCGCTTCGCTCACTTCCCAAAAACGGGCTCCGTCTTCGATCGGAGGATTCTGGCACCACGCGAAGAACTCGGCCGGGGCAACACCGGCCGTGGACATCAGGCCATCTGCAACTTGGCGGATTTGTTTCAGCGCGCTCTCGGCGGCGTGGAGGGAGTCGAGGGTGAAGTTGAGCTGCTTGCGCGGGTGGCCGGCGAGCAGGGTGTAGCGCAGGGCCATCGGGCTGAAGCCCTTGGCCTGAAGGTCGTCGAGGGTGTAGAGGTTGCGTCTCGCCGAGGTGTTTGCGGCTCATGGCGCTGCACTCGATGTGCCAGCCGGGGCGGCCGGCGGCGGCGCCGGCGGGGCCGGGCCACTTCACGTCGCCATCTTCCGGTTTCCAGGCCTTCCAGAGCGCGAAGTCGGAGCCGTCCTCCTTCTCGTCGGCGTCGGCGGTCTGGGGTTTGCCGGCGAGGGCGGAGCCGATCTGGAGTTCGCGTTCCTTCACGCGGGAGAGGGCGCCGTAGCCGGGGAAGGATCCGACCTTGAAATACACGGAGCCGTCGCCGGTGGCGTAGGCGTGGCCCTTCTGCATGAGCTCGGCGATCATGCCGACCTGCTCGGCGATGTGGCCGGTGGCGGTGGGCTCGACGTGGGGACGCAGACAGTTCAGCGCGTCGCAGTCGGCGTGGAACTTGTCGGTCCACTGCTGGGTGACCTCGGCGAGTGTGCGGTGCTCCTCGCGGGAGCGGCGGATGGTCTTGTCGTCGACGTCGGTGATGTTGCGGACGTGCTTCACCTTGTCGGGGCCGAACTCGAGCTCGAGCACGCGGCGCAGGAGGTCGTTGACGACGAAGGTGCGGAAGTTGCCGATGTGCGCCGGCGCGTAGACGGTGGGGCCGCAGTTGTAGAAACGGTAGACGCCGTCGGGCTGGGACGGGCGGAGCTGTTTCAGGCTGCGGGTGAGCGAGTCGAAGAGCGTGACGGGCATGGCGAAGGCGGAGAACGCTAGGGAGCCCGGTGGGTGTGGCAAGAAGGCAGAAGGAGGAGGGCGCGGGAGCGGGTTTGCCAATGGGACGCGGACCGCGCAGGTTCTGCGGCGATCCCCCCCACCACCCAACCACCATGTCCGACTCCCCGCGTCTCTCCCTCCTCCAGCGTCCCCGTCGCCTGCGCCGTAGCGCCGGTCTGCGTGCCCTCGTACAGGAGACGCGGGTGACCGCCGACGACCTCGTCGCGCCGTTGTTCGTCGTCGACGGCAAGGCCGCGCCGGAGGAGATCGGCTCGATGCCCGGGGTGTGGCGGTTGAACATCGCCGACCTCGTGAAGGAGTGCCGCGCGTTGCATAAGCTCGGGGTGCGCGCGGTGGCGCTGTTTCCGAAGCTCGACAAGGCGCTCAAGACGCCGCACGGCTCCGAGGCGCTCAACCCCGACACGCTCGTGCTGCGCGCCATCCGCGCGGTGAAGAAGGCGGTGCCCGACCTGCTGGTCGTGGCCGATCTTGCGCTGGATCCGTATACGACGCACG
>JAGVUB010000153.1 GCA_019136515.1 Verrucomicrobiota bacterium | reverse complement strand
GTGAGGAAATCGATCGTCTTGAACTCGCGGTCGATGGCGGGCTCGCCGCAGATGCGGCATCCAACCATCAGATATGCGGCCATCAGGCGCGGGATCTTCGCGGAACTGCCGGATGCGGGCGGCAGTGGCAACGCGTACGCCGGGGTCGGCCGGGTGCGGAAGGGGGCGGGGGCGAGGTACTTCGCCTCGAGCTGGTGGTACACGGCCGCGCCTTCGGTCGGGTCCTGCGAGGTGAGGGAACTGCAGCCGATCAGGTAGCGGGCGCCGCGGCTGCGGGCGTAGATCGAGATGCCCCGCCAGAGGATGCCGACGACGGTCTGGTTGCGGTGGTCCTGATGCACGCAGGCGCGGCCGAGCTCGAGGATCTGGTTACGGAAGGGCTCGAAGGGGGCGAAGTCGAACTCCTGTGCGCTGTAGTAGCCGAGGCCGGAGGAAGCGGCGACCGGCCCGGGGAGCATGCGGTAGGTGCCGACGACCTGCCCGGTGGTGTTCTCCTCGACGAGGAGATGGGCGCAGGCGCTGTCGAAACGGTCCTCGTCGCAGCCGGTCTCCCAAGCGGAGGCGAGGCCCTCGTTGAGCTCCTTGTTGAAGACCTCGAAACGCAGGCGCTGCGCGGCACGCACATCGGTTTCGTTGGCGGCCAAGCGCACGCGGTACCGGTCGGTGACGAACGGAAAACCCGGTGTCGCGGTGGTGGCCTGATCGTTGAGTGCGGTGGGCGGCACGTGAGGAAGCGGTGAGCTGAAGGCCCCCGAGCGTGGGCAACGGCGGCGCGGCCACAACGTTTTTGCGGTGGCGCCGGTGGCGGGCGGGTGAACCCCTGGTGACGGCTGGGTGACGGAGGCGATTGCACGGGTTCGTGCGGGGGCGCATGCCGGATCGATGCGCTCACGCGTGTCGCCTCGCGGCGCACCGGTCGGGGGAGCCCGGCCGCCGCTGGTCCTGCCGGTGCGCCGGCGGGGCTGTTTCTGTTGCCATGCCGGGAGGGCTTTGCTTCAACGCCGGCTCCATGTTTCCGGTGCGTTTCCTGTCTCGCGGGGTGGTCGCCGTCCTCTTGGCCGGGGGGCTGGGCGGCTGCTCGCTCAATAAGCTGGCGGTCAACAAGCTCGGCGACGCCTTGGCCGGCGGCGGCGGGGGCACGTTTGCCACCGACGACGATCCGGAACTGGTGAAGGCGGCGGTGCCGTTCAGTCTGAAGCTGATGGAGAGCCTGCTGGCCGAAAGCCCCGAGCACCGCGGGCTGTTGCTGGCGGCTTCGAGCGGCTTCACCCAGTACGCGTACGCTTTCGTGCAGGAGGATGCCGATGAACGCGAGGCCACCGACTATGCCGCGGCCCAGGCGCTGCGCGAACGGGCGCGACGCCTCTACCTGCGGGCCCGGGACTACGGCCTGCGCGGACTGGAATTGCGGCAACAGGGCGTGCGTGCGGCGCTGGCCACCGACCCGCGCGCGGTCGCGAGGCGTTTCACCAGGGCCGACGTGCCCCAACTCTACTGGACGGCGGCGGCGTGGGCCTCGGTCATCGCGTTGAGCAAGGACGATCCGGCGCGCATCGCGGAGATTCCGCAGATGGAGGCGCTGCTCGACCGCGCGGCCGAGCTCGATGCCGACTGGGGCGACGGCGCGATCCACAGTTTTCTGATCACCTACGAGATGGCGCGGCAGGGCGTGCCCGGCGACGCCGCGGCGCGGTCGCGGGCGCATTTCGAGCGGGCGGTGGAGCTGGCGCGCGGGCAGCAGGCGTCACCGTTCGTTACCTACGCAGAGGCGGTCTGCGTGGAGCAGCAGGATTTCCCGCAGTTCGCCGCGCTGCTGCAGCAGGCGCTGGCCGTCGACGCCGACGCCCACCCCGAGCAGCGGCTCGTCAACCTCGTGGCGCAACGCCGCGCCCGCTGGCTGCTCGCGCGCAAGGATGACCTGTTCCTCTCCACCGAACCCGCGACACCGCGCCGCTGAACCAGAGCGCCGGTCTGCTGTCCCTTCCCTTTTCCGCCATGACCAAGTCCCTCGTTTCCCTGTTTCTCCGCCGCGCGCTCGCCACGTTGGCCGCCGCGACGTTGGCCCTGACCACCTTCGCCGCGCCGAAGCTCAAGCTCGGCACCCTCGCGCCCGTCGGCACCTCGTACCACAAGTCGCTCATGGCGATGGCCGAGACCTGGCGCAAGGAGTCGGGCGGCGCGGTCGACCTCAACATCTTCGCCGGCGGCAAGCTCGGCGGCGAGGCCGAGATGGTGGGGCTCATGCAGGTCAACTCGCTGCAGGCGGCGATGCTCACCGCGGTGGGACTGTCCGAGATCGAGTCGGGGGTGACCGGGCTGCAGAACATTCCGATGGGCTTCCACACGCTCGGCGAGGTCGACTACGTAGGCGAGCGGCTGCAGCCGCTGCTCGAGGAGCGGCTGGCCCGGAAGGGCTTTGTCGTGATCTTCTGGGTGGACTCGGGGTGGGTGCGCTTCTTCGCCAAGCAGCCGATCCTCCACCCCGACGATCTGCGCAAGCTCAAGCTCTTCAGCTGGTCGGGCAACCCCGCGCAGGTCGAGCTGTACCAGTCGGCTGGATTCGACGCGAAGGCGCTGGAGACCGCCGACATCGTGCCCGGCCTGCAGACCGGTCTGATCGATGCCGTGCCGCTGCCGCCGTTCTTCGCGATGGCCGCGCAGGTCGACACCCGCGCGCCGCACATGCTCGACCTGAACTGGGCGCCGCTGGTCGGCGCGCTGGTCGTGCGCAAGGAGACGTGGGAGAAGATCCCGGCCGCGACGCGCGAGAAGCTGCGGGAGGCGGCGGTGCGCGCCGGCGAGGAGATCAAGGCCACCGGCCGGCGCGAGATGGATGAGTCGGTCGCCGCGATGGAGAAACGCGGGTTGAAGGTCGAGAAGCCGTCCCCGGACGTCGAGGCCGAATGGCGCGCGATCTCGGAGTCGGTGTACCCGAAGATTCGGGGCAAGCTGGTGCCGGCCGACGTCTTCGACGAGACGATGCGCCTGCTGGCCGAGTGCCGCGCGCTGGGGAAGAGCTGAGCGCGGGGGAGCGATGCGCTCGTGAGAGCGCCGAAGGCGGAGCATCGGAATCGATGCGCGCACGCGCATCGCCACGGGGACGAGACGAGCGCTGGCATTGTAGCGTCGTTCGTGAGAACGACGAAGCGCCCTGGCTGCTGCGTGGTTGCGGGAATCGATGCGCTCACGCGCATCGCTACGAAGAGCGGTGAGCGGAGGCGGTGTAGCGACGTTCGTGAGAACGTCGACCGTCTGCATCATGGCGCCGCTTCGCTCAGGCGGTTCCAGATCCGCCAGAACAGTTCCCAGTACCCCTCCTGCCGCGGATCGAGATCGGGGTAGCCCGGAACGAGACAGCCTGAGTAGGACCAGTTCTGCCAGCGGTCCGCGAGGGTGGCACGCACCGGATTGTCGAGGATGTACCAGGCGATCGCGCGGAATGCGTCGCAGCTCCGCTCTTCATCGCGGAGAACATGGTCGTGGGCTTGCGCCTGAAGGCGGAAGCTCGGTGCGAGGAGGGCGTTCCACGTTTTGCGGAACAGGTGCACCGCGAGGCGCTGGTCGCTGGAGTCGGTCGCACCGCGAAGCAGGAAGTGCCCGTGGTCGGGCATCAGGCAGTAGGCCGGGCAGACGACGCCGTAACGGCCGAGCGCATGGCAGAGCAACTCGCGCAGGCGGGCGTGGTGCAGCGCGTCGAGCCAGCCGTGGCGGCGGCGCTCGATGGTCATGCTCCAGTGAACGATGGCCCGGCCTTGGTAATGTTCGGGTTGCAGCCGCGGCAGACGGAGGAGCAGGCGAGAGGCGGTGCCATCCATGATGGCGGAATGGCTACGCGCTTTCGGCCGCGGGGCAAGGGTGGCGGGCGGATGATCGCGAAGCTGGACGGATCGATGCGCTTACGCGCATCGCGCGCGGGGAGCGGTGGCGGTGTAGCGACGTTCGTGAGAACGTCGATCTCGCGGCATCGATGCCCTCACGGGCATCGCTACGGACGGTATGAGGACGGCTCGCCCTGCTGCGCTCACCAGTTGTCAGTGCGGAAGGGGGCGGCGGGGAGGCCGGCGCCGTTGTAGAGATTGGCGGCGGGTTGCGGGTCGTTGGCGAAGGCGTAGCGCACGGCCATCGGCGCCTTCACCGTGGGGCTGGCGACGACCACGGTGTCGCCCTTGATCCGGGCCTCCGCGGGATGGAAGACGCGATCGGCGCCGGCGACCTGGAAGCCCTGCACGCGCGGGCCGCGGCAGACCAGGCCGATCTCCGCGTGGTCGAAACGGACGCGGATCGTGCCGTCGCCCTCGAGGGTGTGTTCGGCGTAGGTCGGCCCGGCGGCATCGACACCCTCGCCGTAGACTTGGGCACGCGCGACGAGTGCGAGGCGGCGGCCGACCTCCTGCTTGTGCGTCGGATGGATGTTGGCGCTGTCGCCGACGTCGATCGTCACGGCCATGCCGGTGGCAGGCAGCGCGAGGGCCGCTGTCTGGGCCTCGCGGAGACGCGCCCACCAGGTGGCGGCGGGATTGTTGTCGGCGTAGTTGGGAAGCTGGACGAAGAGGAACGGCAGCGGCCCGGTGGTGGACGCGAGGGCGACGGGCTCGGCGGGTGCGGCATCCTTCCCGCGCTTGTTCTTCCGCTCCTCCTTGGGCGGGGTCGGCGGCTGGGCGGCGGCGGCCCAGGCGGCGCGCCAGCCGGTGATGAGACCGGGGAAGAGATCGCGGTACTCGGCCTCGCGGCCGCAGTTGGACTCGCCCTGGTACCAGAGCACACCGCGGATCGCGAAGGGGACGACGGGGGCGACCATGCCGTACCAGCAGGTGGTCGGCTCCTCGGGCAGCCCGGGGCCGGCGGGGCGCCAGGGCTTGTCGGCGGGCTCGGGCTGGCCGGCGGCCTGGGCGGCGTCGGCGCGTTTCTGCCATTCGGCGAGCTTCTGGTCGAAAGCGGCCTTCTTCGCCGGGTACTCGACGACGGTCTGTTCCCAGGCCTTGGCGACGGAGGCGGCGTGGGGCGTGGCGGCGAGCATGGCCGGCGAGAGCCAAGACTCGATCGGCGTGCCGCCCCAGGAGATGTTGAGCAGGCCGACCGGCACGCCGAGGGTGCGGTGCAGGTCGCGGGCGAAGAAGAATCCGACGGCGGAGAAATGCGGCGCGGTCTCGGGGGTGCAGACCGTCCAGGATCCTTGGACGTCGTCGGCGGGCCGGTCGTGGGCGAGCTGGGTGGCAACCTTGAAGTGGCGGATGAGCGGGAAGTGCGCGGTCGCGGTCTCGGTGATGGCGTCGTCAGAGAGGCGGACGGGCCACTCCATGTTGGACTGGCCGGAGCAGAGCCAGACATCGCCCACGAGGATGTCGCGCAGGGTGATGGTATTGGAGCCGTCGATGACGAGGTCGGCCGGGTAGGGCTGGGCGGGCATGGGCGCGAGATCGACGCGCCAGTTGCCCTCGCGGTCGGCCTTGGTGGCGAGGGTCTGTCCGCGGAAGGTCACGGTGATCTTCTCGCCGCGGCGGGCGGTGCCCCAGATCGGGACGACGGCGTCGCGCTGGAGCACGGCGTGGTCGGTGAAGACGGCGGCGAGCTTCACCTCGGCGCGGAGCGCGGCGGCGAGGAGGAGGGCGGTGCCGAGGGTGAACGCGAGAAGGGCGGGGCGGCGGAGGCGCATGGGAGGAATGGCCGATGGGCGATGGAAGAGGGACGCTGGCGAGAGCGCGAAGCGCGGGGAAGAACGGAACGGGAAATTGCTGTGCCGGGGGATCGATGCGCTCACGCGCATCGCTACGAGGAAAGTGGGTGGCAGGATAGAAGATCGATGCCCGCACGGGCATCGCTACGGGGCGGAGTGTGTGGCGACGTTCGTGAGAACGTCGATCTCAGACCGGCTGCTCGGCGGCGGGCGGCTCGGGTGGGTGGAGGAAGGCGTGGAGCTCGGCGGCGAGCTTGGGGCCGATGCCTTCGACCTCGGCGAGCGCCTCGGGTGCCGCGGCGCGAATCCGATCGATGGATCCGAAGTGTTCGAGCAGGGCGGCGCGGCGTTTGGCGCCGAGGCCGGCGAAGTCGTCGAGGACGGACTCGCGGATCTTCTGCGAGCGCAGGTCGGCGTTGTAGGTATTGGCGAAACGGTGGGCCTCGTCGCGCAGGCGCTGGAGGAGGTTGAGCCCGGGGTGGTTGAGCGGAAGGTTTAGCGGCGGGCGCTCGTCGGCGAAGATGATGGTCTCGTGTTTCTTCGCCAGGCCGATGAGCGCGGGCGGCGTGAGCTCGAGGGCGAGGAAGGCCTTCAGCGCGGCGTGGATCTGGCCCTGGCCGCCGTCGATCACGATGAGGTCGGGCAGCGGCTTGCGTTCATGGGCGAGGCGTTGGTAGCGGCGGCCGACGACCTCCTCCATCGCGCGGAAGTCGTCGTTGCCGATGAAGGTGCGGATGCGGAACCGGCGGTATTCGTTCTTGTCGGGCCGGCCGTCGTGGAAGTGGACCATCGAGGCGACGACGAAGGTGCCGCTGATGTGCGAGATGTCGAAACACTCCATGCGCGCGGGGAGCGCGCGGAGGTGGAGTACGTCGCGCAGCGCCTCGAGGGCGACGGCGTCGGTGTGGAGCACGTCGGGTGCGCGCTCGAAGCGGCGGGCCTTGCGCAGCGTCTCCTCGAGGGCGAAGACGGAGTCGCGCAGCTCGGCGGCGCGCTCGTACTCCTGGTCGGCGGCGGCCTGCTGCATCTCGGCGCGGAGCTGCTCGAGCCACTCGTGGGACTTGCCGTCGAGGAACGTCGTGGCCGCCTCGACGCGGGCGCGGTACTCCTGGGCGGTGACGAGGTTGGGGTGGCCGTAGAGCTCGGCGCGCACGTCGTCGTAGAGCTGCCAGCGGCCGTCGGAGGTGGGCTGGGGGCGGGCGTCGCCGAGGAGGATGCCGAACTGCTTGCGCATCTGGGCGAGGGTGCGGCGCAGGAAGCTGCTGAAGGGGAAGGGGCCGAAGTAGCGGGCGGTGTCGGCCTTGCGCAGGCGGGTGAGGGCGAAGCGGGGGAGCTCGGCGGCGAGGTCGACGCGCACGAGGAGGAAACGTTTGTCGTCGACGAAGTCGGTGTTGTACTTGGGTTTCCACTCCTTGATGAGCTTGCCCTCGAGCAGGAGCGCCTCGGGCTCGGAACGGACCTCGATGACGTCGAGGTCGTGGATGAGGTCGATGAGCGCGCGGATCTTGGGCTGGGCGGTGGCGGCGCGCGAGCGGGTGAAGTAGGAGGAAACGCGTTTCTTCAGGCTCTTGGCCTTGCCCACGTAGATGATCTGCCCGAGGCGGTCCTTCATGAGGTAGACGCCGGGCTTGTCGGGCAGCGCGCGGACCTTGGCCTTGAGATCGGGAGCGGACATCGGTGGGCGGTGGGCAGTCGACGGTGGACAGTAGGCGGTGGACAGCAGGCGGTGGGCGAAGGAGGAATGCTGTTTCGTGGCTCGAATCCGGGCACCCGAAACCACGCGGAGACGGGGACAGTGGACGGTCGACGGTGGGCTGTCGACGGCGGGGATTGGGCGGGCTTGTCGTGAAGCTGGCATTTTTCGGGGAAAGCCCTACGGTCGGTCCACCGCCTCCTATGGCCAAGAAATCCGCCCCCCCGGCGCGCCACGCGCCTCCACGTTTTGAACTGCTCACGCTCGGCGACGAGCTGCTCCTCGGCCGGACCGCCAACGGCCACCTCGCTTTCCTCGGCGACCAGCTCGCCCGGCGCGGCGTGCAACTGGCGGTCAACATCGTGTTGCCCGACAATGCCGAGGTGATCGCGGCCCAGGTCGCCCGCAGTTGGGCTCGCGCCAAGGTGGTGATCACGACCGGCGGCCTCGGGCCGACCTGCGACGACCGCACGCGCGAGGCCGTGGCCGATGCTCTCGGCCAGAAGCTCGTCCACGACAAGCAGCTCGAGCGGGCGATCGCCGCGCGCTTCGCCAAGCTCGGCCGCAAGATGACGCCGAACAACCTCAAGCAGGCCTGGCGTCCCACGGGCGCGGAGGCGCTGCCCAACCCCTTCGGCACCGCGCCCGGCCTGTGGATCGAGCAGGACGGCAAGGTGCTCGTCATGCTGCCCGGGCCGCCCAACGAGCTCGAGCCCATGTGGGTCAACGAGGTGCTGCCGCGCCTGGCCCGCCGCAAGCTCGTCGACCGCGCCGAGCATTTCCTCCAACTGCGCACCGCCAGCGTGGGCGAGTCCGCGCTGGAGGAGCGTCTCCAGCCGCTGCTGGCGAAGTATCCGGATGTCGAAGTCGCCTACTGCGCCCACGCCTGGGCCGTCGACGTGCGGCTCGGTTGGCATGGCGGCCGCGCCTCCGCGGCGCAGGCCAGGCAGATCGCGGACGAGTGCCGGGCGCTGCTCGGCGACGATGTCTTCACCGTGGGCACCGACTCGCTCGCCGAGGCGGTCGCCGACCTGCTCCGCCACGACGACAAGACGCTCGCGGTGGCCGAGTCGGGCAGCGGCGGCCAGCTCGCCAGCGTGTTCACCGATCTGCCCGGCGCCTCGAAATTCTTCCATGGCGGCGTGGTCTGCTACCGCAACGGCGGCAAGGTCATCATGCTCGACATTCCGGAGTGCCTGCTCAGCCAGCACGGCGCGATCAGCCCGGAGATCGCAGTGGCGATGGCCACGGGCGCGGCGGAGAACTTCGTGGCCGACTACGCATTGAGCATCACCTGCTGCGCCGGCCCCGGCGCCTGTTGCGGCGGCAAGGCCGCGGGCACGGTGTTCGTGGGCCTGCACGCGCCGGACGGCGTGTGGTGCAAGCGTCTCGAGTATCCTGGCACTGCGGCGGCGGTGCGCGCCCGGGCGGTCAACGCCGCGCTCGACTGGCTGCGCCGCGAGCTGCTGCGCGCCCACCGCGCGAAGCCGGCGACTCCCGTGGCGGCACCGACGAAAGCCGCCAAGGCGAAGAAGCCCGCGCGGCGGAAATAGCGCACTCGGCGAACGCCCGCGCCCGCACTTGGCGGCACGGGCGTCTGGTCCTGCGGCCGGAGTGGTCGTGGTCCCTAGAACGTCGCGGTGAGCGAGAGCGAATAGGTGCGACCGCGCCAATCGCCGTAGCACTGGATGCCGGCGCCGGACGGGTCGGCCGCGTAGTGCGGGAAACCCGAGTTGAGGAGGTTGTCGACGCGGAGCTGTGCGCGCAGGCCGCGGTCGGCGCCGACGAGGCGGGGGAAAAGGCGCGCGAGCTCGCATTGCACGTAGGCGTCGAACTGCCAGAACGCCGATACGCGGGAGGAGCCCTGGGCGAGCCGTTCGGCCGCCGGCAGCGTACGCGGACCAAAGTACCGGCCGTCGACCCCGTAGGCGACGATGCGGTTCGACCAGCTTCCACCGAACGAGGCGCGGTTGCGGAGCAGGCCGGTGGCGGTGCCGTCGGGGGACTCCAGCTCGTCGACGGTTTCGGTGCTGGGCAGGACGCGGCGCTCGTAACGCTGGTAGCCGATCCAGCGGCCGAAGAACTCGAGCGTGCCGCCCATGCAGCGGCTCCAGGCGTAGTCGAGGGTGAGGTTCCAGTTCTCGGAGCGGCGCCATGCGACATTCACCACGCCGGTGGTGATGCCGGTGATCCGCCCGACCGAGTGCGTGTCGCCGCCGGCGAGAGGGGCGCGCGTGAGGCGTGCAGGCCAGAAGTTCTCGAGATCTGCGGCCGTCTGGGCGTCGAGATAGACCTGCTCGTTCGTCTTCTCGGTGCTCACCCAGTCGAGCGAGGCGCGGAAACGGTGGACCTCGCCGATCTCGGCGATGGCGCCGAAGGTGCGCGTAACAGCCGATTCCGACCGCAGGTCGGGATTGGGTGCCTCGCGCACCGGCACCGTGTAGCTTTCGCCACGAAGCGGGTCGAGGATGGTGGGATACTCGACGGGGCCGCCGCCCGGAGTCGGGTTGTCGGACACCTCGGTGCGCTGACCCATGTACGGCGTGGGGAACCGGTTGGCGGTGGCGACGCTGCCGCGCAGCGCGAAGCCTCGGGCGAAGTCGATCTTAATGCCGCCGACGGGAGCGAGGTTGGACTCGGCGGCGGTGTCGGCGGCGACATAGCGCGCGCCGAGGTCGGTCTCCACGCCGCGAATCCAGCGGGGCAGCCAGCGCGCGGGCAGCAGCGGCGCCTGGAGCTCGCCGAAGAAGCTGTAGCGGTCCAGCGTGCGCCCGCTCCACGCGACGGGATTCTCGGCGGTGCTGCCGTCGCCGTAGGTGGCGGTGTCGGTGTGGGCGGCGAGCGAGTTGCGGCGGAAGTCGGCGCCGAGGGCGAGGGCGCCGAGCCCGGTGGGCAGACGCAAACCCTGGTTGGTGAGGCGGACCGCGCCGTCGAACGTCTCGTAGTCGGCGAGCTTGGCGAAACGGCCGCGGCTGCCGCGATAGACGATCACCTCGTCGTAGAATGCATCGGGCGGCGTGAGCTGCTGGGTGTCGCGCAGCGGGTGGTAG
>JAGVUB010000005.1 GCA_019136515.1 Verrucomicrobiota bacterium | reverse complement strand
CGACCTCATGCGCAAACAGCTCCGCCGCATCGTCGCGGTGCTCAGATCCAATCGGCCTTTTGCGGTTCACTATCATGCTGCCGCTTGACTCACGGTTACTGCCGGTCTCCTACACACAAATACGGACACCGCGCTGACCACGAAAGCTCGGACGAGTTTCGCTACCCGGAGGCGGAGGGCTGAACGGCTTCGTCGTCCAGCTACGGGATCAACGCGGGCGGACCTTGGACCAGATTTCCTGGAGGGCGCGGGCGCTGGCCTGGAGACCGGAGAGTTCCTTCGGCCAGAGGGCGATCTCGACCTGGTCGAGCACGCCGGCGCGGCCGACGACGGTGGGCCCGCTGATCGAGACTTCACGCAGGCCGTACTTGCCCTGCTGGAGCGAGGAGACCGGGAGCAGCTCGCGTTTGTCGAGGGCGATGGCGTGGACGACCTCGGCGATGGTGATGCCGACGGCCCAGCCGGCACCGCCCTTGCGGCGGATGACTTCGGCGCCGCTGGTCTTGGTGCGGTCGAAGAGCTGGGTCTGGAAGTTGGCGTTCACGCCGGGGAATTTGTCGAGCGGCAGGCCGGCGGCCGTGGCGCTGGACCAGATCGGGA
Source organism: Verrucomicrobiota bacterium (assembly GCA_019136515.1). Taxonomy (GTDB): domain Bacteria; phylum Verrucomicrobiota; class Verrucomicrobiia; order Opitutales; family Opitutaceae; genus CAJCBL01. Next base: position 9,938 of record JAGVUB010000005.1, on the reverse strand, counting down.
CCATCGTGTCGCCGTGCTCGCCGAGGATGAGGGCCTTGACCTGCATCGGGTTGAGCTTGAGCGACTCGGCGATGAGCGAGCGGAAACGGGCGGTGTCGAGCATCGTGCCGAGACCGATCACCTGCTGCCACGGAAGACCGAGGCGGAAGACCGCGAGCTGGGTGAGGATGTCGACCGGGTTGGAGACGACGAAGACGATCGCGTCCTTGCGGAAGCCGGCCTGCTTCATCGAGGCGAGGATGCCGTCGAAGAGGGCGACGTTGCGGTTGATCAGGTCGAGACGGGACTCGTCGGGCTTGCGGCGCAGGCCGGCGGTGATGACGAAGATGTCGCTGTCCGCGGCGCGGGCGTAGTCGCCGGCGTAGATGCGCTGGCCGCCGACGGAGGACGAGCCGTGGAGGAGGTCGAGGGCTTCGCCGGCGGCGAGATCGGCGTTGGCGTCGAGAATCTGAATTTCGGAGACGATGCCGGCGCACTGGAGGGCAAACGCGGCGTTGGATCCGACGCGGCCGCCGCCGCCGATGATGGTGACTTTCATGGGAGAGGTGAGGAAGTAGCGAGTAGCGGGTAGTGAGTAGCGAGTAGAACGGAGGTCGGACTCGATCCCGACTGAAGGAAACAAATAGAACGAAGGAGGAGCGAGTAGCGGGTAGTGAGGAGCGAGTAGGGCGGAGGACGGTAGAGCGGAGGGAGTGGCGGAGAACGAGGAGGACTAGTCGGTGTGTGCGCAGTGCGCGCCGAGTACTACTCGCTACCCGCTACTCGATGCTCGCTACTTTGCCTGGCCCAGCTGGCGGAGGATTTCCTCGGTGATCTTGCCGACGAGGGCTTCGACGGTGGCGTCGGGGGCGGTCTCGGCCGGCGCGGGCGCGGCGGACTGCTGGCAGATGACGCCGGGGCGGAAGTCGGCGGTGTCGATGAGCTCGGCCTCCTTCATGTTCGCGCGCGGATCGGGCATGCCGAGCTTCTGGCGGAGAGCGATGAGGTCCTTGAGCTTGTCGGGGCCGAAGCGGTGGAGGCCGGTGCCGAGGCTGGCGGCGAAACCGACGGTGCGGCAGTAGGCGTCGATGTTCTCCATCTTCCAGTAGGCGTCCTCGACGTCCTTGCCCCAGCAGATCACGCCGTGGTTCTGCATGAGCACGGCCTGGTGGTCGACGCCGACGCGGCCGACTTCCTCGGCGTTGGCCGGGGTGCCGGGGGTCTCGTACTTGGCGACGCCGATCTTGCCGAGGAACACCTCGGCCTCGGGGATGAGGCTGGAGGGGATGGAGGCGTTGGAGATGGCGAAGGCGGTGGCGTGCGGCGGGTGGGCGTGCACGCAGGCCTTGGCGGCGGGCTGCCGCTTCATGATCGCGTAGTGCGTCTTGGCCTCGGAGGTGCGGACGCGCGTGCCGGCGAGCTGGTTGCCGTCGAGGTCGGTGAGGCACATGTCGGCCGGCTGCATGAAACCCTTGCAGATGAGCGTGGGCGTGCAGAGGGCGAGGTTGTCGCCGACGCGGATGGTGATGTTGCCGCCGTTGCCGTCGGTATAGTCCTTCAACCAGAGGCGGCGGCCCATGTCGCAGATGCGGCGCTTGAGCTCCTCGATGGGAGCGGAGTGGAAGAAGCGCTGGATCTCGTCGGGCGTCTTGGCGTCGGTGCCGGGCGTCCACTTGTATTCGTAGTCCGGGATCGACGGGGCGCCGGTGGCCGGCACTGCGGCGGCGGGCGCGGAGGCCACGACGGTGACCGGGGCGGCGACGACCACGGCGGTCTTGGCGCCGGTGGCGGCGCGCTTCTTGGCATCGACGAGGTCGCGAGCGGAGGGAGTGAGGACGGCGCCGGTCGGGATCGGCTGGCCGGAGCTCAGGATCGCTTCAACTTCGCGGGCGGTGAGGACTTGAGGCATGAAGAGGTGAGGTTGCGGGAACGTTTTCTTTGATGAGAGGGGCGGGCGGAATCGCTGCTCTCGCGAGCAGCGCCACACCATGAAAAGGGATCAGCGCGGAGGCTCGTAGTTGATCTGGTTCACGATGCACGCGACGTAGGCGTCGACCGGTGCGGGGCCGGCGAAGGGCTGGGTGGCCTCGGCGCCCTCGGTGAATCCGACGATGCTGCCTTCGCCGGCGCCGAGCTCGTCGTAGACGATGAGGCTCGAGCCCTTGGCCACCGGCGGCATCTTCGCCCCGGTGAAGTTCTCGCGCGTGAACGGCTGCACGATCAGGAGGCGGCCGCCGGTGTAGACGGGCTCCTTGAGCGTGAGGGTGACGCGGCCGATGACGGTGCCGAGGCGCATGGGACGATGAGGCGAGAGGCGAAAGGTGTGAGGCTAGAGGGCGGAGGACGGACGACAGAAAGGAACGGAGAGAGCGAAGGGCGAAACGCTCACGCGTTTTGCTACGGGAGGATCAGGAATCGACGATGCCGATGATGAGGTTGCGGAGCGGGGTCTTCGGATCGCCGACGAGCACGGCGGTGGTGGAGCCGTCGGTGGAGAGAAGAACCTTCTGGTGCAGGCCGGCGCCGAGCGGATCGACCGCCAGGATGGGCGTGCCCTCCTCGTTGCCCTGCGCATCGAGCGGCTGGCAGATCACGGTGCGGCGGCCGGCCATCGAGGGATGGCAGGCGGTGGCAACGATGGTGCCGTCGATGCGGGCGAGGAGCATGATTCGGTGGGCGGTGGACGGTGGGCGGTGGACGGTCGAAACGCTGGGCGCGTTTCGCTACGAGGTTTGGATGTAGGAGACTGCTTGCAGGCGATTCTGTGGTGGCTCGGCGGGCGGTGCGCAGATCGCGTGCAAGCACGCTCCTACAGTTTCGGGATCGGAATCAGTAGATGCGGAAGCCGTCGACGAGGACGCAGCGGCGGGTACGGGTGAATGTGCGCGGGTTGCTGATACCCTCGCCGGTGGTGGTGGCGATCGAGTAGCTGAGGTAGCCCTCGCCGCCGAGGCCGAGGCCGGCGACCGAAGGCCCGTTCTTCACGAAGACGGTGGTGTCGAGCGCGCGGGCCATCTGCGTCATGTGATCGACGTTGAGCGAGTGGATGATCGCGGAGTGCTTGTAGCCGTGCTCGGCACGGACCGCGGCGGCGACGCCTTCCTCGACGGACTTCACGCGCACGATCGGCAGCATGGGCATCATCTGCTCCTCGACGACGAAGGCGTGGTTGGCGTCGGTCTCGGCGAAAAGCAGCTGGGTGCCGGCGGCGATGGTGGCGCCGGCGTGCTGCGCGAGCACGGCGGCGTCGACGCCGACCATCGTGCGGTTGAGCACCGGATGCGAGCAGCCGCCCGCGCCGGCCTTGGTCGAGAACGCGACGGCGGTGAGTTTGTCGAGCTGCTGGCCGTTGAGCTGGTGGCCGCCGTTGCGGCCGAGTGCGGCGAGGAAACGGTCGGCGACGGAGTCGAGGACAAAGACCTCCTTCTCGCCGACGCAGAGCAGATTGTTGTCGTAGGCGGCGCCCTGGATGATGTCGCGCGCGGCCTTGTCGAGGTCGCCGGTGCCGTCGACGAGCACGGGCGGGTTGCCCGGGCCGGCGCAGATGGCGCGCTTGCCGGACTTCATCGCGGCGGCGACGACGGCCGGACCGCCGGTGACGCAGAGGAGGCGGACCTCGGGGGCCTTGCAGAGGGCGTCGAACGAATCGAGCGTGGGCTGCTCGATGGTGCAGACGAGATTCTCGATGCCGATGGCGGCCTTGATTGCCTCGTTGTAGGCGGCGACGGCGAGCGCGGCGGAGCGGGCGCCGCCCGGGTGCGGGTTGAAGACGACCGAGTTACCGGCGGCGACGATGTTGATGATGTTGCCGGAGAGGGTCGGGATGGAGTGCGTCATCGGCAGGATCGCCGCGATGACGCCGAAGGGCGTGTACTCCTCGAGGGTGATGCCGTGGTCGCCGCTGCGGGCGTCGGGGTGGAGCCACTCCACACCGGGGACGAGCTTCACGATCTGGAGCTTTTCGATCTTGTGGTCGAGACGGCCGATCTTGGTCTCCGCGAACTCGAACTTGCCCCACTCGACGGCGTTCTGGGTGGCGAGCGTCTTGACGATCTCGACGACCTTCGCGCGGGCGGCGACGCCCTTCTCGGCGAGCTGCTTCTGCGCGACCGCGGCCGCGGCGCAGGCGGAGGCGGCATCCTGGAAGACGCCGGGGCGGCGCGAGGGAGCGACGACGGCGGGGCCGGAGCCGGTGGCGAGGGCGCTGTTGCGTCCAAAGGCTTTGACGACTTCGGCGACGACGCTGCGGACGAGCGCCTCATCGATGACAGGAGCGGAAGACATGGGAGAGAAAAGGAAGTAGCGAGGAGTGCGGAGCGGGTAGCGAGGAGAGCGGAGGTCGAGACGCTCACGCGTTTCGCTACGGGAAGGAGTGGCGGCGGCGTAGCGATGTTCGTGAGAACGTCGATCAGAGGATCGATGCGCTCACGCGCATCGCTACGGATGGGGAGAATGAAAGATCAGGACACGCGCTTGCCGAGGACCTCGACGGTGTCGATCAGGCCGACGACGGCGGCGTCGATCGGGAGCGGCTTCATGCCGGTGGCCTGGCGGGCGGAGCTGCCCTGGCAGAAGAGCACGAGATCGCCGTTGCCCGCGCCGAGCGCGTCGCAGGCGACGATGGTGTTGGAACCGTTGCGGAGCTGCGTCGGGTTGGCCTCGTCGACGAGCAACGGGCGCAGGAGCAGGAGTTTCTGGCCGCGCATGGTGTCGTCCTTCTTGGTCGAGACCACGGAGCCGATGACGCGCGCGAGGAACATGGGAGGAAAGGCGAGAGTGAAGAGGCGGAGGCGAGAGGGCGGAACGCGGAGGTCGAAACGCTCACGCGTTCCGCTACGGAGATCGGTGGCTGCCGCGAGGAGCTGAACGACTGCGTCGTTCAGCTACGGGAGGCGGGAAAGAACGCGGACCTTACTTCTTGGCGACGGCGGCGGCCGGCTTCGGGAGCACGGCGGCGATGTCGTCGTGCGGGCGGGCGATCACCTGCACGGCGAGGACCTCGCCGTACTGGCGGGCGGCGGCGGCACCGGCTTCGGTGGCGGCCTTCACGGCGGCGACGTCGCCGGTGACGATGGCGGTGACCATCGCGTTGCCGACCTGCTTCATCGGGCCGACGAGGGTGACATTGGCGGACTTGAGCATCGCGTCGGTGCCGGCGACGAGGGCGGTGAGACCGCGGGTTTCAAGGAGGCCGAGGGCGGATTGAGCCATGGTATTGGAGGGTTGAGGATGAATGGATTGGTTTCGGAAAAGTCAGGGGGCGCGGCGTGCGGCGAGGAGCCGGGCGGCTTCGCGGGCGACGACGAGCTCCTCGTTGGCGGGGATCACGAGGACGCGCGTGGTCGAGTCGGCGGCGGCAAGGTCGGTCTCGGGCGGCTCGACGGCGTTGGCGGAAAGATTGAGCTGGAGACCGAGGCCGGAGAGGCCGGCGCAGACCGCCTCGCGCAGCCAGGGGTTGTTCTCGCCGATGCCGGCGGTGAACACGAGGGCGTCGCACCCGCCGAGCTCGAGCCAGAAGGCGCCGATCCAGTGGCGGATGCTGTGGACGAAGGTGTCGATCGCGAGCTGGGCGCGGGCGTCGCCGGCGACGGCGGCGGCGCGGATGTCGCGCAGGTCGTTGCTCTTGCCGGAGAGCGCGAGCAGGCCGCCCTCCTTGGTGAGCTGCTTCTCGGCCTGCTCGAGCGTGAGACCGAGGCGGCGCATCGCGCAGGGCAGGGCGGCGGAGTCGAGGTCGCCCACGCGGTTGCTCTGCGGGAGGCCGGACTGCGGGCTCAGGCCCATGCTGGTGCCGATGGCGACGCCGTCGCGGATGCCGGTCACGGAGCTCGAGCCGCCGAGGTGGCAGGAGATGATGCGCAGGGAGGCGCCGCGGACGGGCCGCGGGCCGTCGAGGTAGAGGCGTCGCGCCACGGCGGCGACGTCGGCGCGACCGAGCAGCTCGGCGGAGCGCTCGGCGACAAACTTGTGGCTGGCGCCGTGGAACCCGTAGCGGCGGATGCCGGCCTGGAACCAAGACTCTGGCACCGCATAGCGGCGCGCGTGGTCGGGGACCCACTGGTAGAAGGCGGTCTCGAAGAGCGCGACACGCGGGACGGCGGGGTGGCGCTCGCGGAAGATTCTTAGCCCCTCGGCGTAGGGCGGGTTGTGCGCGGGGGCCAGGTCGGCGGTGGCGCGGAGCGCCTGCTCGACCTTCTCGTCGGCGAGGAGGCAGCCGGAGAGTTCGCCGCCCAACACGGTCTTGAAGCCGACACCGTCGAGGTCCGCCGCGCTGCGGACATGCCCGGCGGTGGCGAGATCGGCCAGCGACTGGTCGATCGCCGCGCCGTAGTCAGTCACGCGCTCGTGGCCGCCGCGCGCGAGCAAGTCGGCCCGCTCGCCTTCGAGCGAGAAGAGGCGGTACTTGAACGACGTGGAGCCGAGGTTGGCGACGAGGATGCGCACGGGCGGAATTGCGGAACGCGGATTTCGGAATGCGGAATCCCGAAACGGGAATGTGGAAATCAGGGAATCAGGAACGGAGGCGGATGGCGGAATGGGTCCGAGCGGGAGCTCGGCGTTCCCAGATATTCGAGCGCCGTCGCCGGGTGGCGGCGACGACGCGGGAGTGATTCAGCCGGGAACGACGATCAGGCGGAGGCCCACTTGCCGAGCTGGGCGAGGTCGTCGTGCGGACGCGGGATGACCTGGACGGCGACCACTTCGCCGACGCGCTTGGCGGCATCGGCGCCGGCATCGACAGCGGCTTTGAGGGAGGCGACATCGCCGCGGAAAAAGGCGGCGACGTTGCCCGAGCCGATCGCCTCGTAGCCGGTGAAGGTGACGTTGGCGGCCTTGAGGGCGGCGTCGGCGGCTTCGAGGAGCGCGCAGAGGCCTTTGGTTTCGATCATGCCGAGAGCTTCTTGAGCCATGGGAAAAGGTAGTTGGAGGTTGGGGAGATCAGAGCGCGAACTGCTTGATCAGCTCGGCGTGGGGCCGGGCGATCACGTGGGCGCAGACGAGTTCGCCGACGCGCTTGGCGGCATCGGCGCCGGCTTCGACGGCGGCCTTGACGCTGCCGACGTCGCCCTTGACGAGGACGGTGACGAGGCCGCCACCGATCTGGATCTGGCGGGCGAGGGTGACGCCGGCCGCTTTGACCATCGCGTCGCTGGCTTCGACAGCGCCGACGTAGCCCTTGGTTTCGATCATACCGAGTGAATCACTCATGGAGGAGCGGGGTTAACGGATTGTTGTTCTACGGTTGAGAGTTGCGGGAGAAAGGGGCGGACGCGGCGCTCAGGGGAGCAGCTCGCAGTGGGTACCGGGCACGAGGCCGCAGGCGTTGGCCTCGTCGGTGTCGATGTGGACCTCGAGTTTGAAGTCCCTAGACACGCGGACGAGCAGGCGGTCGAAGGTCATGCCGCAGGGACCGCCGACGCGCAGGCGCATGAAGGCGCCGGCCTTCACGCCGTAGAAGGCGGCGTCGTCGGGGTGCATGTGCACGTGCGGGGCGGCGCGGATGACGCCCTCGGGCAGCTCGAGGAAACCGGCGGGGCCCATGAGCATGCAGCCCGGTGTGCCCTTGATGTCGCCGGAGGCGCGTACCGGGATGTCGAAGCCGAGCGAGATGGCGTCGGTGAACGCGAGCTCGACCTGGTTGAAATCGCGGCAAGGGCCGAGGATCCGGAGATTGGAGATGACGCGGCTGCGCGGGCCGATGAGGGTGACGCACTCCTCGGCGGCGTACTGGCCGTCCATGTAGAGCCATTTCTTCGGGGTGAGCTGATGGCCGGGGCCGAAGAGGGTCTCGACCGCCTGGGGCGAGAGGTGGCAGTGGCGCGCGCTGACGTTGACGACCAGCGGCCGCGGCGCCTGCACCGCGCGCGGCATCGGGCGCTTGAGCTTCTGGTAGAGGATGCGGCGGACGACGTGGGCGATCTCTTCGCGATGGGGCAGAGTGGCCGGGGAAGACATCGGGGAGGGAGCAGGGTGAACGGGAGGGTGCGGCGCGGGGCGCCGACGTTGGCCGGGACGTTGGCGGTTAAATGATCGAAAGCGATCTTAAAAATTGGAACGTGGTCCGGAGCCGGAAGCGGACAGTCCGCGGCCGCGGGGCTCGCCCGGCGGTGTCCTCGGGTGTTTCGTGGACGGTACCCGATGACTCCGGACACTGTCGTGCAGATCGCCGTTTTCGTGCTGCTCACCGCCCTCGTCGCCTTGGCGACCTGGCTCCATTGCCGCAAGGCGGTGCGCTCGACCGACAGCGCGCGCGAGTACTTCCTGGCCAATGGCGGGCTGAGCGCGGTGTTCATCGCCGGCTCGATCACGCTGACCAACATCAGCACCGACACCTTTGTGGGCATGAACGGCGCGCAGTGCCTGAACATCGTGTGGTGGGAGCTCTCCGGGGCGGTGGGCCTGCTGCTGCTGGCGACGCTCTTCATCCCGATCTACTACCGCTACAAGTGCACGACAGTGACGGAGCTGCTCGAGCGGCGATACGGCAACAAGCATATCCGCGCCACGGTGGCGCTGGTGTTCCTCATCGGGAACGTCTTCCTGTTCCTGCCGGCGATGCTCTACACGAGCGCGCTGGTGATGAAGAACATGTTCAACCTCGGCGACACGCTGGGCGGCATGGACACGCTCTACGTGATCGGCGTCGCCGTGGCGGTGATCGGCGCGGCGTATGCGGTGTTCGGCGGCCTGCGCGCGGTGGCGATCTCCGACACCTATTGCGGCGTGATCGTGCTGAGCCTCGGTCTCGCGCTGGTGTTCTTTGGTCTCGATGCGATCGGCTGGAGCTTCGACGGCATCCCGCCGGAGCGACTCCGGTTGATGGGCATGGCGACCGACCCGATCCCGTGGCCGACGCTGCTGACCGGCATGGTGTTCAGCCAGCTCTTCTACTGGAGCACGAACCAGACGATCACGCAGCGCGCGCTCGCCGCGCCGTCGGTGCGCGAGGCACAGCGGGGCGTGTACCTCGCGCTGACGATCCGGCTGCTGCTGGTGCCGGCGATGACGGCGATTCCCGGCCTCTGCGCCTACAAGCTCTTTGGGCCGATCGGCGACGCGAGCTACGGGCGGCTCGTCGGGGAAACGCTGCCGCACTGGCTTTCGGGCGCATTTGCGGCGGCGATGTTCGCGGCGGTGCTTTCCAGCTACAACTCGGTGCTCAACTCCTCGGCGGCGCTCTTTGTGTGCGACCTGCACCAGAAGTACATCAATCCGAACGGCAACATCGCGCGGCTCGGCATCGGCATCTCGCTCGGCTTCGCGCTGGTGTCGATCGGGCTCATGCCGCTCTACGTGGGCGCGACGAGCATCATCGCGCTGATCCAGCAGGTGCTCGGGCTGTTCAGCATGCCGATCCTCTCGGCGTTCATCGTCGGGCTGCTGTTCCGCAATGTGGATGCCCGCGCGGTGATCGCGACGGTGGGTTTCGGTGCCGGGCTGTACGGGTTGCTCACCTTCGGTTGGCACTGGCTGCGCACGCTGGCGCCGGTGCTGCCGGTGTCGGTGCACTTCCTGCACCTGATGGCGCTGACGGTCCTCGCCTGCGTGGCGTTTGCGCTGGTGCTTAACCGCGTGGTCTTCGGCCGGCGGGCGAGTTTGGGCTGGCAGGCTGAGGCAGTGTGATCCGTGGCCGGTGGGACCGGTCTCCGACCGGTCGCGTTGCGCTCGAGCCGAGGGGGACCGCGTGGGCCGGAGGGGTCCAGTCGGAGACTGGACCTACGTGGCGAGCACGCCGGCGGGTGAGGTTGGGCTGGCAGGCTGAGACAGCGTGATCCGTGGGCCAGTGGGACCGGTCTTTGACCGGTCGCGTTGCGCTCGAGCCGAGGGGGACGGCGTGAATCGAAGGGGTCCAGTCGGAGACTGGACCTGCTATGAAGGCGTCGCAGGCAAGGATGAAAATGTCGTTGGATTTCTGGGTGGGTGATCCGGGCCCGGCGGGACCTCGGAGGGTGGGAGTTCCC
>JAGVUB010000029.1 GCA_019136515.1 Verrucomicrobiota bacterium | reverse complement strand
GACCGGCTTCACGAGGAAATGGTCGGCCCCCGCCTCCACGGCATTGCGACGGTCGGAGGGGTAGTTGCTGCCGGTGGTGACGATGATCAGCACATCGCCCAACTCGTCGCGGCGCGCGCGGATGGCGCGGCAGACGTTGAACCCGGTGGTGCCCGGCATGAGCAGGTCGCAGAGCACGGCGGCCGGACGGTGGGCGGCGATGAGCGCGAGGCCGGTGTTGCCGTTGTCGGCCTGGAGGACGCGCCAACCCAACGGTTCCAGGTGGCGTGCGAGCATCTCGCGGATGACCGGCTCGTCGTCGATGACTACGATGGTTTTCATCGGGAAAGGACGGTCGCGAGAAGGGGCTGGTTGGCGCGTGACGGTGGCGTGTTCCGGCGGTTGGGCGGGGCCGCGTGGGTTCCCATGGCGAGAAGCTTGGGGCGCGGCCGCGGCGAGGCAAGCGTCGGGTGTTGAGATCCGCCGGACGGAGTCACCGAGGCCCGGTTACGCGATCACCGCGCACGGATGCCCCATTTCCAGAGCTGTTCGATCCAGGCGCTGCGGCGGAGGTAGCGCTGCAAAGCTTTGTTCTTTTGGAGATCGTTCGGCGTGATGTCGCGGCCGAATGTGCGCCGCCGGAGGGCATCGATCTCGGTTTGGCCCTGGGTCGAAATGAGAGCGCTGGTTTTCTGCTGCGGATGCACGCGGAAACAGGCGAGGAAGTAGGGCAGTCGCACGATCTTGGCGCCGGCCTCCTGAAAACGAAGCAAGAGATCCCAATCCATTGCGAACTGGAACGAGGTGTCGATGCCACCAACCTTATCCCAAATTCGCCGCCGCCAGAACAGGGTCTCCTGCGGCACGAAATCGTTCAATCGCAGCACCTCGGGATCATGCTTCGGCAGGTACCAGCGTGCAATCTCCTGTCCTTCTCGGTTCACCACCACGCGATGCCCGTAGACGGCATCAACCTCCGGGTGCCGCGCGAAATACTCTGCCACGAAGTGCAGCGCCCCCGGCATGTAGAAATCGTCCGAATTGATCCAAGCCATGAGATCGGTCGGCTGGCCGGAAGTTTTTGCGAATCCTTTGGCGATAGCGTGGGTCTGGCCGCCATCGGGGCCGCTCTCCCAAGCGACGAGTTTGGCCTCGTGACTCCGAATCAGGTCTGCACTGCCGTCGGTGGAGCCGCCATCTTGGACGACGTACTGGAGGGGCACTCCGTGCTCGCCGAGCACACTGCTCATGCATCGGCCAAGCGCCCATGCCTGCTGATGGCTTGGGGTGACGATCGAGATCAAGGGGAGCGGCTTACTGTGTCGGCCGCGTTGAGGGAAACGTTCCCCAGCAAGGTTACGTGCTTTGCCGGATGCATGCGCCGGAAACTGGAAACCAAGCAGATCCTCCGTGTCCGAGCCGGGTAACCAGCGCGGGATGCGGGTTGGGCTCATCTCGATCACGAGTTCCGTTCCCGAGGACCAGTCGCCGGTCGAATCGCAGAACTCGATAACGAGGTGATGCTTGCCTGCTGGGAGAACAACACGGACTTCCCAGCCCAAATTTGCATGACCAGCTTCGGGAAATGCGGCCAACACGTCTGGTCGACGGAAACCGTAGCTTCCCTCGGTGATGGAGCCGTCTGGGTGCTTGATCCGAACGGATTCCAGTCTCGTCGTGTTGCGCGAGTAGGCCCAGCCACGGACGATCGCTCCGCTACCCTGAACTAGTCGGGTGGCAGGCGCCTCAATCAGGGCAGATAATGGGTCCGGATGTTGCACAAACCTGCACTCCGAAACCGCATATCGTCTCGTGGGGCAACAAAGGAACGGCTACAACGCCAAGAGATTCCGCAGGTAGGCGCCGTAGGCGGACTTGCCGAGGGCGGCGATCTGGCGCGCGAGGCCGGCGCGGTCGATCCAGCCCTTGCTGAAGGCGATCTCCTCCAGACACGCGATCTTGAGGCCTTGGCGGTCCTCGATGACCCGCACGAAATCGCCGGCGTCGAGGAGCGAGGCGTGGGTGCCGGTGTCGAGCCAGGCGGTGCCGCGGCCGAGGATCTCGACGTGGAGCGTGCCGGCCTCGAGGTAGAGGCGGTTGAGGTCGGTGATCTCGAGTTCGCCGCGGGCGGA
>JAGVUB010000164.1 GCA_019136515.1 Verrucomicrobiota bacterium | reverse complement strand
TCGGAAGTTTTTTTCCGCGGCTCACTAGGTGAACCCTCTCTCGCTGCAAATCAGCCAAAGAACATAGTTGAGGCGCCGGACACTGCACCCAGTCCCATCACCCGCAAGAGATTTTTATCCTAGTTTCCCGACAACAATCTATCTCGCTATCTATTAGCGTCTTCGGTCGTTTGTTTTACCTCGGAGTGGCCGCAGCAACGTCCCATCAAAGGCGACTTGCCGTCCGACATCGACACGAACTCACAGTATGAGCACGAGATACTCGACTGCTCCTTGCTGTGCGTGTGTGAATACTGACAGTTCTAGCGCCCAGTTGAACCAAGCCGCTGCGCGGCGGCGGGGTTCTCGAGTCGGGGGTGGGCCTTGGCGCATGAGGTGAAAGAGTGGTGACGGGACGAGGGGCGGCAAGAGTGGAAGGGGTATGCCTAATAACAGATCCACCAAGCGGGGTCGCCAAGGCGAGCCCCTCGTTCCCGATTCCCCGACGCTGCTCCGCTTCGCCGAGACGCTCAAGCTCCGAGGTTTGGCGGCGGCGACGCAGTCCGAGTACGTGCGGTTCGCGCGCAAGCTGCTCGAGCGGCTCGCGTGCGCGCCGGAGGTCGTGACCGAGGAGCAGTTGCGCGCCCATCTGCTGCGGCTCAAGGAGGAGCACGGCTATTCGCCCAGCTCGATGCGCACGGCGGTGGCGGCGATGCGGGCGCTGTTCGGCACGCATCTGGGCCGCGACTGGAAGCTGTTCGACCTGGTGCGCAGTATTTGCAGCACATCCTCCCCGCCGGCCAGCACCGCGTGCGCTACTTCGGCTGGATGCACCCCAGCGCCAAACGCCGCCGCATGCTTGTCGAGAACCTGCTCGAGAAGGTGATCGTCGTCCGCGAGAAGCCCGCACCCGCGCCCCGCTGGCACCTGCGCTGCCCAGTCTGCGAGCAGTTCACACTGGTCGTCGTCGGCCGGCTCATGCCTTCACGCGCGCCCCCATGAAGCCGCCCACCGACTCCGTCTCCCTGGTCCGGTTTTCAGCCGCGTGGCGCGAACGCGCTTTACGCGGCAGCCGCCGCTTTGCGCCCGCGGGCCCGTTCTTCGGCGACGCCACGTGTTTTGCCCTCGCTCCGCGGCTCCGTCGCCTGTCCCCGGTCCTCCGCGGTCTGCCGCACCGGCCCAATCGGCGACCGACGATCACCTCAACCCGCCGCGATGCCGTCCGCCGGACAACAACGCGGAAAACACAAAGCGCATAGTCGGCGTCCTCGCCGCGCGCTCCGTTCAGTCCTTCGGTGATTGAGGCTTCGTCTCCGGTCCGCCCCGAGCTTGTTCAACAATGGTTGTGTTCACCGCTCCGCTGCGCTCCGGGCGAACACAACCCTCAAGGTTGAACACAACCCTCAAGGTTCGCCTCGCCGCGCCACGCTTTCCGCGTCCTCAGGTCCAGGTCATCGACAGCTTGCGACCGAAAGCGCCGAGACCATCGATGGACATCAACTGCCTAATGGCAAAACTCGCCACAAATCGGTGCCATTGGTGACCGCACGCACATACGCCTCAATCTATCCCCTCAGCAACATCGCCCGCAACGCCCCAAGCCTTACCCTATCTTTTATCCCTGGCGACGATTCCACGCCACTGTTCACGTCGATCATCCGAACTCCCGTGGCCGCCACCGCAGCGACGGCGTTGTCGGGCGTAAGCCCACCGGCGAGCACCCACGTCTTCGCCGGGTACGCCTCGCGGAGGCGGCGGAGTCTCGCCCAGTCGCCGGTGTGACCCGTGCCGCCGAAACTCTCGGCGCGATAGGTGTCGAGCAACCACGTGTCGGCGAGCGCGAGCAGCTCCGGCGCAAGCTCCGCCTCCGGCGGCAGCTTCGGCGCAAGCCACAGGCGCGCAGCGCCCACCGCAGCGCTGGCGCGGCGGGCCGCCGCCGCGTCCGTCACCGGAAAATGGATTTGGAAGAAATCGAAGCCGGCCGCCTGCGCCGCGGCGAGTTCCGCTTCGCTCGGTGTCACCAGCACCGCGACCCGCGGCCGCGCCGGCAGCCGCTCGCGCAGTTCGGCAAAACGCGCCAGGGGCAGATACCGCGGCGACTTCGGATAGAGGATGAAACCGAGGAAATCCGCGCCGATGCCGGCGGCGGCCGCGGCGTCTTCCGCCGTGGTGAGGCCGCAGACCTTCAGCCGGAGTTCGCCGATCATCCCTGGAACGCGTTGATCGTCGCGATCACGTGGTCGACCTGCGCATCGGCGAGCTCGGGGAAGATCGGCAGGCTCAGGCAGTTCGCACACACACGCTCGGCCTGCGGCATCGAGCCCGGCTTGTAGCCGAGCGCAGCGTAGCAGGGCTGCAGATGCAGCGGCATCGGGTAGATGAGGTCGGTGCCGATCTCGGCCTTCGTCAGGTGCTCGCGCAGGGCGTCGCGCCGCGGATGGGTGACCGTGAACTGGTGGAACACCGCCTCGCCCCACTCGGGCACCTGCGGCAGCGCGAGCCCGGCGAGTTTCAGACCGGCCCGATAGCGCGCGGCGATCTGCCGGCGGCGGGCCGTCCAGCGGGCGAGATGCTTGAGCTTCACGTTGAGCGCGCCGGCCTGCAGGCCCTCCATGCGGAAGTTGCCGCCGACAAAATCGTGGTAGTAGCGCCGGTCGGAGCCGTGCACGCGCAACGTGCGCACACGCTTCAGCACCTCGGCGTGCTTGGAGATCACCGCCCCGCCCTCGCCGCAGCCGCCGAGGTTCTTTGTCGGGTAGAAGCTGAACGTGCCGGCGTCGCCCAGCAGGCCGACGGGCCAGCCTCGGTACTGCGCCAGATGCGCCTGCGCGCAGTCTTCGATCACCTTCAGGCCACGCTCGGCCGCGAGGGCGAGGATCGCATCCATCGGCGCCGGCTGACCGAAGAGATGCACGACCACGATCGCCTTGGTCTGCGGCGTGAGCACCGCCCGGATCGTGTCGGCCGTCACGCAGTAGTGCGCCGGATCGATGTCGGCGAAGACCGGCCGCGCACCGACGTAGGTCGCCGTCCACGCCGAGGCGATGAAGGTGAACGCCGGCACGATGACGTCGTCGCCGGGCCCGAGCCCCAGCGCCTGCGAAGCGAGGTGCAGCGCGCTCGTGCCGTTGTCCACGCCCACCGAATCGGTTGCCCCACAGGCAACCGCGAACGCCTTCTCGAACTCCTCCACGTCGCGGCCGAGGCAGAAGCGATTGCCGTCAAGCGTGGCGGCCCACGCGGCGAGAATCTCGTCGCGCAAGGGCTGGTGCTGGAGCGTGAGGTCGAGGAACGGGACTTTCATGGGTCCCCGACTAATTCAGACCCCACGCCCGGAATCCATGCCAAAGTCCGCGTCAGCCGGAGCGCGCCGTCCCATCACCGGTCGACCGACCGCCCCGGCCGCGCCCGGAGCTCAATCGACGGGTTGAGCACACACACCGAGAGTTGCCGAACATCCAGCCCCGACCCTTCGCGCACCGCTGGCGCTTCGGAATGCAGGAGCAGCGTCACCTCACCGGTAGCCACCGCCAGTGGTACTAACCGCACTTGCGACCAGTTCCGGCCCACCCGGCCGCGCCAGAGCTCACCGCCCGCCCAGGAGATCACCAGCTCCCGCTCGTCGAGCGCCCGCACCCGCGCCGTCAGTGTCACCTCGGCCCCGGCAGTCTCGCTGGTCCAGAGTTGCAGCCGCAGTTGCGCGTCCGACTGCGTCCACACCCAGTGTTCCTTGCGCAACCGTTCCTGCCCGTAGCAGCCGTCGCCCACGTTCAGCACCGCGGCGGTGTCACCCGCGCGCACCGCCGCCAACTCCTGCTCGCGGGGCATCGGCACCATGTCGCTCAGTCCGGCTGGCACCGACAGATTGATCAGGAGCAGCCAGAGCCACGCGCGCTTGCGCTGAAGCGCCATCACGTTGGACGCCAACAGAAGCGGCAGGAGCACGCGCAGCGAGGCGCCCGCCACGCCCTCCCACACCGCCGGGCCGAGGAACAGCATCAGGACCACCGATCCCGCCCCCACCCGCCACCAGCGCTCCGCCGGCCTCCAGTCGGACAACACGAAGACCGCCTGCACAGTCAGCCCGACGGTGGCCAGCAGCGAGGCGATTCCGAGCCAAGGATACTCCCAGGAGGCGGCGAAGCCCACCTCCTCAAGCCACTCGCCCCACCAGCCCGCGCCCGGCCAGGCAAAATTCCGCACCCCGGGGCCGGAGGCGCCGATCTGCCACTGGATGTAGAGCAGCCAGAGCAGGAGCGGCAGGACCGCCAGAGCCAGGAGCAGGCCCGCGCGCCACAGTGCGCGCCACGAGTCCCACGCCTTCGGTAGCAGCCCCCAGGCGTTCACCAGCATCGTCTCCCGCGTGAGCAGGCTCGCCGCGAACCAGCCGGCCATCCGACTCGACCGCCCCGCGGCGGCCGCGCGCAACGCGAGCACCAGCAGCAGGAGTGCCGGCAAATCGGTCAGCGAGTAGCGAACGCTCGCCAACACCCCGGCGGAAAACAACACCCCGCTCCACGCGGCCACGCCCAGCCAGCGGTGGTCCGCCTGCAGCAAAGGCCAAAGCAAAGCCGCCACCGCGAACCAGCACACGATGTTCAGCCACGGATAGATCTGGACCGCCCGCTCCGCGTCGCCCCCACCCAAGCCCCACGCCACCGCCGGCAACAGGATCCGGCGCGCGCGATAGGACAGCGTATCCACGGCGGTGGGCAGCTCCGGCGCCCGCAACGACGGATCACACGCCAGCTGCACGTAGTATTGTCCGTCGTAGCCGCCCTCGTGAACGGCCACCGGCTGCGTGCGCAGCGCCGGCACGGCGCGCGCCATCGCGTCCTGACCGCACTGCAGCAACGTGGTGAACCGGTACACCGGGTGCCACTGCGCGACCATCATCGCGACGAACCCGACAACGAAGGCCCCGCCCAGCAGGCGCCGCCAGAGGCGACCAGCGCCCGCACCACCGAGCCGGCGAGCCAGGGCCGCCACGACGACGGGCGTCGAGCCGAGCGCCATGCGCAGGAGCCCGCTCATGCGGCAGCGTCCCTTTCCGGAGCGCCCAGCGCATCCGCAACGCGGTCACAAGTTCGGTCCTTCATGCGCCACGACTCAGCCACGACCGGCCGCCGGACTCCAAACAAATCCACCCGCAAAAAAGCCCGCCGGCCTTTCGGACCGGCGGGCGCGGGAAACGTGTTCGTGTCGCTGGCCGCGGAGTCGGTGCGAAGGCTCAGGCCTTCTTCACCTCGGCGTAGGCCCACTCGAGCCAGGGGAAGACCTTCTCGATGTCGGCGGTCTCGACGGTGGCGCCGCACCAGAAACGCAGTCCCGGGGGGGCGTCCTTGTACGCGCCGCAGTCGTAGGCGGCCTTCTCGGCTCCGAGCAGCTTCACCATCTGCTTCACCTGCTCGGGCGTGGCGTCGACGGAGAAACACACGGAGGTGTTGGAGCGCTGCTCCTTGTTCTGCGCGAGGAAGTGGATCCACGGATGCGCGGCGACGAAGCGCTCGAACGCCGCGAGGTTGGCCTCGCTGCGCTTGATCAGCGCCGGCAGGCCGCCGATCGACTTCGCCCACGCCAGCGCGTCGAGGTAGTCCTCGTTGGCGAGCATCGACGGGGTGTTGATCGTCGAGCCCTCGAAAATTTCCTCCATCAGCTCGCCGCCCTTGGTCATGCGGAAGATCTTCGGCATCGGCCAGGCGGGCTTGTAGGTCTTCAGCCGCTCGACCGCGCGGGGCGAGAGGATCAGCACGCCATGCGCGCCCTCGCCGCCGAGCACCTTCTGCCACGAGAACGTGACGACATCGAGCTTCGGCCACGGCATGTTCATCGCGAAAACGGCGCTGGTCGCGTCGCAGAGCACGAGGCCCTGGCGGTTGTCGGGAATCCAGTCGGCGTTCGGCACCTTCACGCCGCCGGTCGTGCCATTCCAGGTGAAGACGCAGTCGCGACTTGCGTCGTACTGCTTCATGTCGGGCAACTGCCCGTAGGGCGCCTTGAACTCGCGCACATCGGACAGCTTCAGCTGCTTGCGGATGTCCGTCAGCCACCCTTCGCCGAACGATTCCCAGTGGAAGACGTCGACGCCGCGGGCGCCGAGCAGGTTCCACATCGCCATCTCGAACGCGCCCGTGTCGGACGCCGGCACGATGCCAAGCCGGTAGTCGGCCGGCAGGCCGAGCAGCGCCTTGGTCTCGTTGATGGCCTTCTCCAGGCGAGCCTTGCCGAGGCTGGAGCGATGGGAGCGACCGAGGATGTCGGTCGGCAGCGCGCTCAGCGCGTAGCCCGGGCGTTTGCTGCACGGGCCGGAAGAAAAGTTCGGGTTGGCCGGTTTGACCGTTGGCTTCATGGAGACGTGAGGTCGGAGGTTGGTTTCGGAAGAAACGAAGCGCGCAGTTGAAACACCGCCGCCACCGGGCGCAATCCCGGTTTCAGCGGCGGGGGGCCCCGCGCCTCGTCCCTCCTCTCAACGGCACATCCCCGGCACCGCACCACTCCGCCGCAAGCCCGCGCCCTCGCCGGCGTCGACGACATCCGCAGCGCGCGCCTACGTCGCGTTTGCATCGACTCGCCCCACCCCAGGCGACACGTTCCCCGCCCATGCCGGACGCCGTTCCACTCTCCGCCCTCCTCGCCACCGCGCTCGCGCCCCGCGCCCCTCTCCTCGCCGAGCCGCACGAGAGCGCCGTACGCCTCTTCAACGGCTTCCTCGAAGGCCAGCCCGACCTCGTTGCCGAGGTGTACGCCGACACCCTCGTGCTCCTCAACCACGCCCGCTCGGCCGAAGCCGGCGCCGGCGCGATCGAGGAGGCGCAGCGCTTCTACCTCGGCCAACTGCCCTGGCTGCGCACCGTGGTGGTGAAATCCCGCTACGCGCTCCCGCTCGACCGGCGCTTCACGCGCAACGGCGTGGTCACCCACGGCGACGCCCCCGCCCGCGAGATCCGCGAACACGGTGTGCGCTACGCCGTCGACCTGCTCCTCAACCAGGACACCAGCTTCTATCCCGACACGCACCTGCTCCGCCGCTGGGCGCTCGACCACCTCGCCGGCGCGCGCGTCCTCAACACCTTCGCCTACACCGGCAGCCTCGGCGTCGCCGCCCTCGCCGCCGGCGCGAAGCGGCTCGTCCAGCTCGACCGCACTCGCGGTTTCCTCGACCTCGCCCGCGCGTCCCACGCCCTAAACGGCCACCCCACCACGCCCGACACCTTCTGGGCCGGCGACTTCTTCGCCGCCGTCGCCCGGCTCAAGCGCGACCGCGCCCTCTTCGACTGCATCTTCCTCGACCCGCCGTTCTTCTCCACCTCCGCGCAGGGCACGGTCAACCTCGTCACCGAATCCCAGCGACTCATCAACAAAGTCCGCCCGCTGCTGGCCGATGGCGGCCGCCTCGTGGCGGTGAACAACGCGCTCTTCCTCCCCGGCGCCGAGTATCTCCGCACGCTCGAGGAGCTCTGCGCCGACGGCTACCTCGCAATCGAGGAGTTCATCCCCGTGCCCGCCGACTGCACCGGGTTCCCGGACACGCGCATCCGCCCGCTCCCCGCCGATCCGGCGCCCTTCAACCACGCCACCAAGATCGCGGTGCTGCGGGCCCAGCGGAAGGCCACCGCGAGATAGCGGTCTGGCGACCGCAGGCGCCTTCACCGCCCACAGTCCACCGCCGCCTCACGCTCTCTCGTGGCGAAACGCGCCAAACGTCTCGATCCGCCCCTCGTTTTCTGTCCACCGCTCACCGCCTACCGCCTACCGCCTACCGCTCACCGCTCACCGTCCACCGTCCACCGCCCATGAAGCCCGTCCTCCAGTTCTGCGCCATCACGCTCGGGGTGACCGCGCTCATCACCGGCATCGGCGCGATCCTCGGCGCAGTCCTGTGGCCGCTCGTCGGGGCGTGGTCCGGCAGTCGGGTGCCGCCGGGCGACCTCGCCCTCACCGGGGCGCGCACGCTCGGCTTCTATTTCTTCATCTGGGCGCCCGGCACCGGCATCGTGGTCGCCACCATCCGCGAACACCGCCGCACCAACTGAGCGGACCACGTCGGCGCCAAGCCCACGGCAGGGCCCGCCGCGCTAGTTGAACACCTCGAACTTCACCGAGGCGTCCAGTTCCGGCGGGACCGGCAGGTGCGCCGGGCTGAATACAACGCGCGGCAGCTGGAGATTGAGCGCGGCGCCAGTGATGCGAAACCGCGTCTTGTTGCGCGTCGCCTCGTCGCGCAGGTCGATCGTGCGCACGATCCACTGGTCCTGCGTCCGCTTCAGGTCGATCACGCTGATCGTCTTCACCGGGGTCTCGTCCGGCCCAAGTTCCTCGGCCTGCACCAGCGCGTTGAACTGGGTGTCGAGGTAGAAGCGCACGCCCGCCAAGGCCGGCCGCGCCGCCGCGATCTCGTCCGGAGGATACGCCAGGAACCGGTGCGCCGGGCGCCCCCGCACGCTGACCACGCCCTCGAACACGCAATCCGGCCAGAAGAGGAACGGCATCTGCAGGTCGAAGGCCGTCAGGTCGGTGCCAGCGAGCGGCGAGAAGAGCTGCGCTGCCCCCACCGCGACCGCGTCGGTGCCGTCACGTGCGACCGTCCACACCGCCGATTGCGGGCCGTTCTGCACCAGGATGCGGCGGGCGCCCTCGGTGGCGGCCGGAAACTCGACCAACGACAGCGGACCCACCTCGTTGCGCGTGCCGTACAGCCGGCCGGTGACCGTGCGTTCGTCGCCACGCCGCGGCATCACCCGCAGCGAAAAATCCAGCGCGTAGTCCCCCGCCAGCCCAAGCTGGCGAAACTCCGCCAAGATGCGCCGCCCCTCGACGGGATCGGCCGACCCGGTGAATGCATAACGCGGTTCCGGGCGAATCCGCCGCTCGGCTACAGCCGTCAGTGCCAAAAAAAACGCGAGACCGCAGACCGTGTACCGGCCGATGCGCCTCGCGTTCATGGAAAGGGGAAGAACCCGAAACCTCAGGGTTGCGCGGCCGGGGCCGGCACGGCCTCGGGAGCCGGGGCGGCGGGCGCGGTGGACACCGGGGCCGTCGGAAGGCTCTCGACCGACTTGTCCTTATGCTTCACCACATAGATCTGGCCGAGATAGGCACCAAAACCCAGGACGAAGAAGGCGACCGCGAGCACGATCGTCGAGCGCGTCAGCACGTTGCCGGTCTCGGCGCCAAAGGTCGCCTCCGCCACGCCGCCGCCCATCGCCGTGCCAAGACCGCTATCGGAACGGGGCTTCTGCACAAGCACGAGCAGCCCGAGGAACAGCGAGACGATCACGAGCAGAAAAGTCAGGACAACGATCAAAATGTTCATGAAGCGGCCGAGGCAACCGCCCGCCCCCAGCTTTGTCAAGGCAGGTCCCGAAACCGCGCCGGCACCCCGCGCTCTGCGCGGCCGGCGCACTCCGGCTCGCCCCGCTCCGCCCATTTCTACGGCACCGCTTCCCGCGCCTTGCTCTCCCGCCCCCACCCCCACACAGTCCCGCATGGAAAAGCGCAAATTCACCGAACTGGGCCTCACGCCCGAGCTCCTCAAAGCCGTCGACAAAATGGGCTTCGAGGAGGCCTCCCCGATCCAGACTGCGGTGATTCCGCTCATCCTCGCCGGCCGCGACCTCGTCGGCCAGTCCTCCACCGGCTCCGGCAAGACCTGCGCCTTCGCGATCCCCGCCGTGCAGCTCGCCGACCCCGCGGTCAAACAGACGCAGGTCCTCATCCTGTGTCCCACCCGCGAACTGGCCCTCCAGGTCGCCGAGGAGGTCGCCAAGCTCACCCTCTTTAAACGCGGCATCCGCGAACTCCCCGTCTTCGGCGGCCAGGCCTACGACCGCCAGCTCCGCGGCCTCGCCGCCGGTGTCCAGATCGTCATCGGCACCCCGGGCCGCGTGCTCGACCACCTCGAGCGCGGCACCCTCAAGCTCGACGCCCTCAAGCTCCTCATCCTCGACGAGGCCGACCGCATGCTCGACATGGGCTTCCGCGACGACATCGAGCGCGTCGTCCAAGCCGCCCCTGAACAGCGCCAGCTGCTCTTCTTCTCCGCCACCATGCCGCCGCCGATCCGCGCGATGATCAAGCGGTACAGCAACGACCCGGAGATGGTGAAGATCGAGTCACTCGCCCAGAACGCCCCCCAGGTCGAGCAGGTCTACTTCGAGGTCGAGCGCCGCTCCAAGCTAGAGGCCCTCACCCGCCTCATCGACGTCCACGACTTCCGCTACGGCATCGTCTTTTGCTCCACCAAGGTCATGGTCGACGAGCTCGACGAGGCGCTCCACACCCGCGGTTACGCCGTCGACCGTCTCCACGGCGACATGGCGCAGGCCCAGCGCGACCGCGTCATGTCCAAGTTCCGCGACCGGAAGTTCGAGTTCCTCATCGCCACCGATGTCGCCGCCCGCGGCCTCGATGTCGACGACCTCGAGGTCGTTTTCAACTTCGACCTGCCCAACGACGCCGAGGACTACACCCACCGCATCGGCCGCACCGGCCGCGCCGGCAAGTCCGGCCGCGCGTTCACCTTCGTCTGCGGCCGCGAGATCTACAAGATGCAGTTCATGATTCGCATGGCGAAGCTGAAGATCCGCCGCGAACGCATCCCCTCCATCGACCAGGTCGAGGAGGCCCGCGAGAACGTCTTCTTCGAGAAGATCCGCGCCACCCTCGAGGGCGGCAAGTTCGAGAAGCAGGACCGCATGATCGACCGCCTCATCGAGCAGGGCTACGCCCCCACCGACATCTCCTCCGCCCTCATCCACCTCCTGCGCGACGGCGAACCCGGCAAACCCGCCGCCCCCGCCGCCACCATCGACACCCCGCCCCCCTACCAGACTCCAGATTTCCGCGACGAGCCGCCGGCGCGCTCGCCCTTCCCGCCCCACCGCGAGAAACGCTCCCGCGACTTCGCCCCGCCCGCCGCGCCCGCCGGCCGCTGGATGCGCCGCACCGGTAACGAGGAGGGATTCACCACCATCGCCTTCAACGTCGGCCGCGCGCACGGCGTCACCCCCGCCGACATCGTCGGCAAGATCGCCGGCGTCACCCGCCTCACCGCCAAGGCCATCGGCGCGATCGACCTGCTCGACCAGGAGAGCTACGTCGACGTCTCCGACGAGAACCTCGACCTCGTCGTGCACAAGATGCCCGGCGTGATGATGCGCGGCGTGCGCCTCCAGGTCCGCCGCGTCGACGCCCCGGTCGCCTGAGCAAGTGGGTCCGGTCTCCGACCGGACCGCCTCGGCGCTCCGCCCCTTCCCCCGGCCCTCGCCTGCCGGGGCCGGTCGCAGACCGGCCCTACCCACCGCCCACCGGCAACCGACCACCGCCCACCGTCCACCGGCAACCGGATACCGCCCACCGTCCCTCGTCCTCTCCCGACTTGCAGTCCCCCGGCGCCACCCGCACATTTCGCCCCGCATGCAGAACGATGTTGTCGAAGTCTCCGTCAAAGGCGTGATGCCCACCGCCAACGGCTGCGCCGTCTTCCTCGGCGACGACGACAAGAACTTCGTCATCTACGTCGACCACTCCGTCGGCAACGCCATCTCCATGACGATGCAGGGGGTGAAGAAGGACCGGCCGCTCACCCACGATCTCATCGGCAACATCTTCCTCGGCCTCGGTGTCGTGCTTGAGCGTGTCGTCATCAACGACGTCGACAACGGCACCTTCTTCGCTCGCATCATCCTCACGATGTCCAACGAGCTCGGCCGCAAGATCATCGAGGTCGACGCCCGCCCGAGCGACTCCCTCGTCCTCGCCCTCCAGCAGAAGAAGCCCGTCTTCGTCGCCCGCGCCGTCTACGACGCCGTCGAGGACATGACGGAGATCCTCGAACGCGTGCTCAAGCAGCAGAACGAGGACGAGGAGGACGACGCCGACGACGAGGAAGACGAGAACGACAAGCCGTTCTGAGTCTCGCCCTGCGCCTGCGCGCTCCGCCCTTTCTCTCGGCGCGAAACGCGGGAACGTTTTGATCCCGCGCCGCCCGCCCGCCGCCCGATCCTCCGCCGGCTGCGCACCGCCCACCGCCCACTGTCCACCGCCCACCGTTTACCGTCCACCGGTACCCATCTCCTGAGCACCGACCACAGTCCACCGCCCACCGGCGACCGTCCACCGCTCACCGTCCACCGGCAACTGCCGCCGCCGCTGCGCCCCGGCCTGCCGCTCACCGCGCTCGCGCCCATGCAGGACGTGACCGACCTCGCCTTCTTCGGCGTGAGCGCGCACTACGGCGCACCCGACTACTTCGTCACCGAGTTCTTCCGCGTCCACGCCACTTCGCGCCTCGAGGACCAAATCGTCCGCTCGATCACGGAGAACCGGACCGGCCGCCCCGTCTTCGCCCAGCTCATCGGCGAGAGCCTGCCCGACCTCGCCCGCGCCGCCGCCGATCTGCTCAAGCTCCCCATCGCCGGCATCGACCTCAACCTCGGCTGCCCCGCCCCGAAGATCTACCGCAAGAACGTCGGCGGCGGCCTCCACCGCGACCTCGCCAAGGTCGACGAGATCCTGCGCACCCTGCGCGCCGCCACGCCCGGCCTCTTCACCGTCAAGACCCGCATCGGCTTCGACGACGGCGCCACCTTCGACGCGCTCCTCGAGCTGATCGACAAACACGACGTCGACCTGCTGAGCGTGCACTGCCGCAGCGTGAAGGAACTCTACCGCGGCGAGCCGCACTACGAATACGCCGCCCGCGCCGCCGCGCGCCTGCGCTGCCCCGTGCTCGCCAACGGCGAGATCTCCTCCGCCGCCAAGGCCGCCACCGTGCTCGCCGCCACGCGCTGCGCCGGCGTGATGGTCGGCCGCCACGCCATCCGCAATCCCTGGATCTTCCGCCAGCTCCGCGAGCACTCCGCCGGCGAACCCGTCTTCGCGCCCACGCTCGGCGACGTGCGCGAGTACATCGACCGGCTCCACCGCGCCACCGCCAACCCCGCCGCCCCCGAGTTCGCCCGCACCGGCAAGCTGAAGAAGTACCTCAACTTCGTCGCCCAGAGCGTGGACCCCGAGAGCCGTTTTCTCCGCGCCATGCGCCACGCCCGCACCGAGGCCGAGCTCTTCGCCGTGTGCGACGAGCACCTTCTGCGCGATCCCACCATCCCCTTCGCCGCCGAGCCCTACCCCGGCGTGATCGCCCGCCCCAACTGCGAGCTCCCGCTCGGCATGGCCTGCACGTGAGCTCCAGCCGACGGGGCGCGTCGCTTCATCCACGCCGCGCCCGCATGCGAAAGGCGCAGCAGCTGTCGCCACGCAGCACCGACGACTCCAGCTCCGCATCGACCGGTTCACCGAGGATGGTCGCGTACGCCTCCTTCTGCCACCCCAGGGTGCAGGCACAGAAGTCCGCCGGAGTGAGGCCGGGCCGGACAAAGGCGCAGGTGCAGTGGGCTGCCCGATCCACGACACGGACGGTCCCGGTGGCCGGATCGTAGCTCGCCTCCTTCATCCATTGGCGGCGGGCCTCGTCGAGGAACTCCCGCGGTTTCCCGCGAAAGCGCTCCGTGAGGGAGGCGAATTCCTTCGCGCACTCGCGTCCCATGGTTTCGAGCACCCGATGTCGGGTGGGCGCGTCCAGCGCGGCAACCAGCCGGGCCATCCGCTTCTGCATGAACTCGATCTTCTGCCGCAGATCGCGGACTTCGGGCGAGTCGGCCTCGGCCGACGGCGTCTCGGCAGCGAGAAGCCGCCGCCACACAGGCACGAACCGAGCGTCGCAGCAGCGGTGGTGAGGAACTCTTTGCGTTGCATGGCGGTGGTGGAGGAAGTGCGGCGCGGGGGGTGGCACTGCTTCGCGCATCGCACACCGCCCCGGTCCTTCGATCTGCACCACCTATGACCACCATGCAAATCCATCCGCTTCCGATCATCCATGACATGGGGGCGTCGAGGCGAGGGGGCAACCGGTTGTTGGCGACTCCGCGCTCTGCGCATGCGTCGGTTGTCGCACCGCGCAACACCGTGGCGAATGCCTCCGAGCGCACCGTCCCGAAGCTCGCGCTGTCGCTCGGCTGGAGCGTGCGCCTCAGCACTCCGGCCGGCACCGCGACCACACCAGCAGAAACGAAGGGGCGAACTCCTCCGGCCGCACCGCCACCCAGGCGTCGACCTCGGCCGGGGTGAACCAGCCCAGCTCGCTCACCTCCTCAGGCTGCCCGCGCACCGGCCCGTCGTGCCGGCAGCGATAGACCCAGACAAACTCCCGCCCGGTCTCCTCGCACGCCTCGATCCGGCACACCCGCTCCGGCACGGCGGCCACGTGCACCCCGATCTCCTCGCCCAGTTCGCGCACCATCGCCGTATCATAATCCTCGCCACGGTCGACATGGCCCGAGGCCGAGGCCGCCCAGCAGTGCGGAAACGTGTCCTTCGTGGCCGAGCGTTTCTGGAGCAGCACGCGCCCGGTACCGTCGAACACCAGCGCATGCACCGCCCGGTGCAACAGCCCGCGCGCATGCACTTCGCGCCGCGGCGCCGCCCCAACCACTCGATCCGCTTCGTCGACGACATCGAACCATTCCTCATTTTGCATGGCCGCAGGTTGAGGCCATCCGTGTGACTGACGCAAACCCGGTCCAAGCTCGCCAACGCCGCAAAACCGCTTCCCGTACTGTGGCGGCACCTGCTGCCGATCTGTCAACCGTCCCCACCGATGCAGCCTCCGCCGTCGCCCGCCCCATCGCCGCCCCACCGCCGCCGCGTGGTCTGGCTGCTTACGTTCGCTGCCATCGTCGCCGCCCTCTCGCTCCGCGCCCAGTCCTCGCCCCTGCCTCCGGCCGCCCCCGGCCTCAATGAGTCCGGGATCCCCTTCTTCGCGATCACCTCCCCGGCGGCCATGGGCCTGAGCTCGCCTCCGACCGACCTCCAGCTTCTGCCCGACGGCCGCATCCTCGCCCTGGCCGGGCGTGAACTGGCCCTCGGCGACGGCGTCCGCTGGGAACTCCACCACCTCGATCGCGCCGATTCGGCCGCCCCTCCCACCCAGGTCGCCGTCGACCCCACCGGCCGTCTCTACACCGGCACTCCCTCGGCGATCGCCCGCCTCGACTTCCTGCCCGACGGCACCCTCCGTCGCACCGCCGTCGCCCCCACGCCCAATCCCCTGATGATGCCCATCACGGTGGTGAAGGCCGGCGAACACTGGTATTGGTACGGCGGCATCGGCGAGGTCATCAGCTGGAAGCCCGGCGAGCCGCCACGCACTGCGGGCCGGATCGCCGACCTCGAACGAGCCTTCGACCTCGGCGGCACCATCTACCTCAGCGACAAGGCCGACGGCGCGCTCTGGCGCGAGACTCCCGCTGGGCTGGAGTCCGTCATCGCCGCCAGCGACACCAACGTCAGCCACACCGTCACCTGTGGCCTTGCGCTCGGCGACGGTCGTCACGTCGTCGGCACCAACGGCCACGGACTCCAGTTCTTCGCCGCAGGGACCCGCACGCCACTGCCCGCCGGCGGCCCGCTCTCCGGGGGCAGCCGAATCAACGACCTCTGCCCGGCCGGCGACGGCCTCTTTGCCGCCGCGGTCGACAACCTCGGCATCGTCTTCTTCGACCGCCAACTGCGCACCATCCAGGTCCTCGACCGCACTCTCGACCACCGCCTGGCGCGCGTCAGCCGGCTCCACGCCACCGGTACCGGGGTGGTGTGGGGACTGCTCAACGACGGTATCGTGTGCGTTGAGTTTCCCTCCCGCCTCGCCCGTTACGAACCGATGGTCTCCACCGGGCTCATCTTCGCCCAACCCTATCGCTTCGCCGGCCGCCTGTGGCTCATCAGCGACGGCCAGGCCCAGCGAGGTATCTACGACGCCGCCGGTCGCCTTCTGCGTTTCGAAATCGACACCCCGCCCGACGAGT
Organism: Verrucomicrobiota bacterium; assembly: GCA_019136515.1. Classification (GTDB taxonomy): domain Bacteria; phylum Verrucomicrobiota; class Verrucomicrobiia; order Opitutales; family Opitutaceae; genus CAJCBL01. Next base: position 109,077 of record JAGVUB010000164.1, on the reverse strand, counting down.
TCCTCGGCCAGCTCGCCCCCGAGACGGGGGCGCTGCTCGCCAGCGGTCGCCGCGGCCTGTACCGGCGCGACGAAGACACATGGCGCCTCGTCGTGCCCGGGCTCGTCAACCCGCACGTGAGCACCGCCCCCGACGCGCATGGCCGGTGGGCCTTCATCGCCGAAGGGGTCGCCGGCTGGCTACGCCCGCAGGGCACCGGCTACGAGGTCGCCCCCACCCCGGCCCCTGAGATCGGCAGCATCTACGGCGCCATCCGCGACGCCCACGGCGTCCTCTGGGCGGAGCTCGGCGTCGCCCGCGTCGAGCTCACCGCCGAGGTGCCCCGAATCGAGGTGCTCGGGTCGGCCGCCGGTCTCGAGGGCGGCTGGGCCCAGCTGACGGTGTTGGACGGCGAACTCCGCGCCAACGTCCGCGGCACCCTCCTGCGCTTCGAGTCCCAAAGCCGACGCTTCGAACCCGATACCGCCTTTCATCGCGCACTGCCCGCCAGCTTCGAGATCGTCGGCCGCCCCTGCATCGACGCCCGCGGCATCCTCTGGGTCGGTACCGCCGCCACACCCCGCCTGTTCGCGCGCCAGGGTGCAAACTATCGCGAGCTCGACGTCCCGTTTCCCACTGGCCTGCATCCGGTCTCCCTCACGGCCGACGCCGGCGGCCCTGTCTGGCTCCACGAGCGGCGCCAACTCCTGCGCTACGATCCGGACATTCCCGCCCCGCCACCCAGCGCCCCCCGAGCGATCATCACCCAGATACAGCTCACCAACCACCACCGCACCCTCTTCGCGCCCCAGGCAGCACTGCCACGCCTGCCATTCGCCGACAATTCCATCGCCGTGCACTTTCTGGCGGTCGGCGCCACCCCGTCGCAAACGGTCACCTTCGAGATCCGCCTCGCCGGCGCCAGCGACAGCTGGGTGTCCACCGGTGTCGTCGGCACGATCGCCTTCAACCGACTCAAGGAGGGCGCTTACACGCTCCAGGTACGCCCCGTCGTCCAAGGCGTCCCCGGGCCGGTCACCCAGCTCGCCCTCACGATCGCACCGCCCTGGTTCCGAGCCCCCGCTGCGTACGCCACCTACACGATCGCCGCCCTCGGTTTCCTCGCCCTGCTCGTTTGGTACGCCGGCTGGCACGAGCGCCGCGAGAAGGCCCGCCTCGAGCGCCTCGTCGCCCTGCGCACCAAGGAGCTCAACGACGCCAATCGCCAGCTCGCCGCCAACATGGATGCCACCCTTCGGCAGGCGGAGCGGCTCCGCACCAGCGAGGAGAGCTACCGGCAGCTCAGCGCCGAGCTTGAGCGCCGCGTCGCCGAGCGCACCGAGGCGCTGGTGCGCGCCAACCAGCAACTCGTCGCCAACAACCAGGAGCTCGAGTCCTTCTCGTACTCGATTTCTCACGACCTTCGCGCTCCGCTGCGCAATATCAACGGGTTCGTCGATCTGCTGCGTCGCCGCAACCGCGACAACCTCGATGCCGAGAGCCGGCGCTTCTTCCAGATCATCGCCGCCGAGACGATCCGCCTCAGCCAGCTCATCGACAGTCTCCTAACCTTCGCCCGCCTCAGCCGCGCCGATTTCAAGAGCGCGCAGGTCTCCGTCGCCACGCTCGTCACCCAAGTCATCGCCGAGTTGCGCCCCGAATGTGAAGACCGGCTCATCGAGTGGAAGATCGGTCCGTTACCAACCGTCGTCGCCGATCCCGCACTGCTCCGCCAAGTCGTGGCCAACCTCCTCAGCAACGCGGTGAAATTCACCCGTCATCGCCAACCGGCGATCATCGAGATCGGCATGCCATCCGCCACACCCGCACACCCCGGCGAGCATGTCGTCTTCGTCCGCGACAACGGAGCCGGCTTCGATCCGAAATACTCCACCAAGCTTTTCGGCGTCTTTCAGCGGCTGCACCACACCCGCGACTTCGAGGGCACCGGCATCGGTCTGGCCAACGCCAAGCGCATCATCTTGCGCCATGGCGGACGGATCTGGGCCGAAAGCATCCCCGGCGAAGGTGCCACCTTCTTCTTCGCATTACCCGCCCGGCCGCCCACGCGGCAGGCCTGAACCGGATGGTCGACCCAGCCCAAGACGGGCGCGTGCCCGCGGGCTTCCGTTCGGCGCCTCCCTGTCCCGCCGCTCCGCATTCCCGGGTAAACCCCGCGCGGAGCCGGCCGATAGTAGAAGCGCGCATCGCGCCCGCCCCCCCCACCCACCTCGCCCCGTGCCGGCCACTGTCATCCAGTCCTCCGCGGACTACCTGCTCTTCGCCGCCGGCGCCACTGCCTTGGGCCTCGGACTGGCCATGCTCTGCCGTCCGCGAAAATGGGCCCATGATCGCCGCCTCGGCGGCCTCATCGCCGCCTGCGCCGTGCCGGCCTGGCTCAAGCTGCTCGGATTGAGCTGTCCCGTCCCCCTCGCCGACATCCTCCCCTTCGCGGGCCCATTCGCACTCGCCGCGTTGGCCGCCGGCGGCGCCGCGGCCCTCCTGGTGCGCCGCCGCCACTTCTCACGCCGCTCGATCACCGAGACCGCCGTCATCCTCACCCTCCTCGGCGCCGGGTGGGCTGCGGCCGACTGGGCCGGGCACACCACCGACCTCGAACTGCGCCGTACCGTTGTCCGCCAAGCCACGGCCCTCGCCAACACCATCGACCCGGCACAGATCGCCGCCCTCGAGTTCGCACCCACCGACCTCCAGCGACCCGAATTCCAGCGCCTCCGCGCCCAACTCACCGCTTACGGGCGCATCGCCGGCCAACGCAGCATCTATACCCTCGCGCTGCGCGACGACCGACTGGTCTTCGGTCCCGAGAATCTCGCCGACGACGACCCGCAGGCCTCGCCTCCGGGTACCGTCTACCGCCAACCCGAGGCGGAACTCTTCGACATGTTCCGTACCGGCCGCCCCATCGCCGACGGTCCCTACCCGGATGAATACGGCGTCTTCGTCTCCGGCCTTGCCCCGGTCCTCGACCCCGCCACCGCGCAGGTCGTGCTCGTCGTCGGCATCGATTTGCCCGCCGCCGACTGGCAACGTCGGATCGCCCGGTCGCGCTTGGCGATGATCGGGTGGACCGCACTGCTCCTCGTCCTTGTGGTCAGCGGACTCCGCCTCCTGCGCCGCCCCACCTCATCCGCCGCGACGCGCGCCAAGCCGATCCTGGTCGCCGCCCTCGGCATCGCCGTTACGCTCCCGACCGCGCTGACACTGGACCGGCAGGAACGGTTCACCCGCGAGGAGAGCTTCGCGCGCCAAGCCGCCGCGCACATGGAGATCGTCGGCGCCACACTCCAAAATCTCGGCAACAATCTCGCGACATTGGCTCGGTTCTGCGCGGGCGAGACCACTCCGGACTCTGCTCGCTTCACCGCCTTCGCCGAACCGCTCACCCGCGACTCGCCGGTGCGGGCGTTCGAATGGGCCCCGGCCGTCCCCACCGTCGAACGATCCCCCTTCGAGGCGACGATGCGCGAACGTGGTGCCACCAGTTTCGCCATCCGCATCCATCCCGACTCCATCGCCACTGAGCCACCGCTGGACCGGCACTTTCCCGTCGCCCTCGCAGTACCTGCCACCGCAAACACCGCCGCCCTCGGGCTTGACCTCGGCAGCGAGCCGTTTCGGCGCGCCACCCTCGAGGTTGCCTCTGCGACCCGCCTGCCGACTGCCTCCGCCGCGATTCGGCTCATCCAGACCGATCGCCCCGGTCCCGGCCTTCTCGCGGTGCATCCCGTCTTCACGCCCGACTTCGGACACCTCCGCGGCTTCGCGGTCGCCGTCCTGGAGCTGCCCTACATTCTCGAACATTGCCTCGTCCTCGACCGCGGCGACGAGCATTTCGTCTCATTGCGGCTGTTCGACGCCTCGGCTTCCGCACCACACCTCCTCGCCACCCACGACCACGACACGGCGACCACCGGCTCCACCCTCCGCCCGGGCGATACCGTCGCGCCCCTCTTTTTCCTCGGTCGCACTTGGGTGCTCGCCGCCCGGCCCGGCTCCGGATTCGCGGCCGCCCATCCGCGGCGCGCCGCCGCGGGTAGCGCCGCCACTGGGCTGCTGGTCACCGTGGCACTCGTCGGCCTCACCGCCAGCGTCGGCCGCCGGCGCGAGCAGCTCGAGACCGAGGTCCGCGCCCGCACCGCCGAACTGCAGGACAGCGAGAATCGCTATCGGTCCCTCTTCGCCAACAACAGCGCGATGATGCTCGTGGTCGATCCGCGTGACGGCGCAATCGTCGAGGCCAACCCCTCGGCAATCGCCTTCTACGGCTGGCCCCAGGCCGAGCTCGTCTGCAAACGCATCTCGGACATCAACGTGCTCCCGGCCGACCATATCCGGGCCAACCTTACCTCGGTCCTGCGGCGCGAACGCCAGCATTTCAAATTCCAGCACCGGCGGGCCGATGGTTCCGTGCGCGATGTCGAAGTGTACAGCACGCCGATCTCGCTGCGCGGCCAGCCCCTGCTCTGCACGATCATCCACGACATCACCGACCGCATCGCCGCCGAATTCGCCGTCGCCCGTAGCGAGGAGAACCTCCGCAGCTTCTTCGACAACTCGGGGGAGTTTCTCACCGTGTTGGACACCGAAGGCCGCATCCTTGCCGCCAACCGCACGGTCCTCGCCCGGCTCGGCTACACCGCCGACTCGCTCTTGGGCCGCAGCCTGCTCGAGCTCCATCCCGCGGAGTGCCGGGGCGAGGCGGAGTGGGTGCTGCGCCAGATCCTCGCCGGTCGCGCCGAGACCAGTCCCCTGCCCATCGTCGACGCTGCCGGCCGGCACATCGCCGTCGAGACCCGCATCGTTCGCGGGCACTGGAACGGCCGCCCCGCCCTCTTCGGCGTCACCCGCGACGTCTCCCTCACGAAACTTTCCGAAGAGAAGTTCTCGAGGGCCTTCAATCTCAGCGAATCGCTCATGGCCATCGCCACCCTCGACGAGTGGCGCTTCATCGAGGTCAACGCCGCGTTCCAACGGGTCCTCGGTTACGCCGAGGCCGAGGCCATCGGCCGCACCGGCGCCGAGCTCGACATCACCGTCGACCCCGAACTTCCCGCCAAGCTGCGCACCGCCCGCGAAACCCACACCACCGCGGTCGACACCTCCCTGCGCACCAAACACGGCGACCTCCGCCACGGTCTCTTCTCCGCCCAGCGCCTCGAACTTCAGGACCAGACCTTCCTTATCCTCAATTTCGTCGACCTCACCGACCGCAAGCTCGCCGAGGACCGCCTGCGCCAAGCCCTCCTCCAGCTCGAGGACGCCAACCGCCATCTGCGCGAGATGACCGAACGCGCCGAAGCCGCCAGCTCCGCCAAAAGCGCCTTCCTCGCCAACATGAGCCACGAGATCCGCACGCCCATGAACGGCGTGATCGGCATGGCCAGCCTGCTGCTCGACACCCCGCTCGACGCCACCCAGCGCAGTTACGCCCAGACCGTCTGCGCCAGCGGCGAAGCCCTGCTCACCCTCGTCACCGACATCCTCGACTTCTCTAAAATCGAGGCCGGGAAGCTCGAGCTCGAGCAGCTCGAGTTCGACCTCCAGCCGCTCCTCGATGGCTTCGCCGCGATGCTCGCCGTGCGCGCCCACGACAAGGGGCTCGAACTCGTCTGCAGCGTCGACCCGGAGGTGCCGGCCCGTCTGCGCGGCGACCCCGGCCGCCTCCGTCAGGTCCTGCTCAACCTCACCGGCAACGCGATCAAGTTCACCGCCTCCGGCGAGGTCGTGGTCCGCGTCGCCGCCCAGGCCGTCGCCCACGGCTCCGCGCTCCTGCGCTTCTCCGTGCGCGACACCGGCATCGGCATCCCGCCCGACAAACAGGGGTTGCTCTTCCACAGCTTCTCCCAGGTCGACGCGTCCACCACCCGCAAATACGGCGGCACCGGCCTCGGCCTGGCGATCAGCCGCCAGCTTGCCTCCCTCATGGGAGGCGAGATCGGCGTCGAGAGCGCCGCCGGCGCCGGCTCCGAGTTCTGGTTCACCGCCCGCCTCGGCGTCCCGCCCCAGCCGCCCCCGCCCGCCCCGCCGCTGCAGGGCGTCCCCCTGCTCATCGTCGACGACAACGCCTCCCACCGGGGGGCCCTCCGCCGCCGCCTCGCGCGCTGGGGCGCCGCCGTCACCGAAGCCGGCGATACGGCCGCCGCCCTCGCCGCCTGCACCGCCGCCAGCGGCGCCGGCACCGCGTTTGCCGCCGCCCTTGTCGACCTCCAGATGCCCGCCCCCGACGGTCTCGCCCTCGCCGAGCAGCTCCACGCGCATCCCGTTTTTCGCTACACACCGCTTGTCGGTCTCTTCGCCCCGTCCCGCCGCGGCGGCGTTCCCGAGGACCGGCGCCACCTTTTCGTCACCTGCCTCGCCAAGCCGCTCCGCCCCACCGAGCTGCTCGACAGCCTCGTCGCCGCCTTCGGCCACCTCGCCACCGCGCCCGCCCAACCGGCCCCCGTCTCCGGCGCTCGCCCCGAGCGCCTCCTCCTCGCCGAGGACAATCCCACCAACCAGCAGGTCGCCCTCGGCCTGCTCGGCAAACTCGGGTTCACCCGCATCGATGTCGCCGGCGACGGCGCCGCCGTCGTCCGCGCCGCCACCGCGGAAAACTACGATCTCATCTTCATGGACGTCCAGATGCCCGAGCTCGACGGGCTCGCCGCCACCGGCCACATCCGCACCCTGCCGGACGCCCGCACCAGCCGGCAGGTACCCATCATCGCGATGACCGCCCACGCCACCGCCGACGACCGCGACCGCTGCCTCGCTGCCGGGATGGACGACTACCTCAGCAAACCGCTCCTGGCCGACGCCATCCGCGTCGTGCTTGATCGCTGGTTACACATCGCCAGCCCCGCCGTCCCGGGTGCCGCCCCGGCCGCGCCGTCCCGCGAGGCGCCCGTGACCTTCGACCGCGCCTCGCTCACCGCCCGCGTCCTCGGCGATGAGGACCTCGTCCGCACGATCATCGGAAAGTTCCTGGAGGATCTCCCGTCCACACTCGCGAAACTTGGCGCCAGCCTCGCCGCGCGCGATCCGGCCGGTACCGCACGCCACGCCCACGCCCTGAAGGGGGCTGCCGCCAATCTCGGCGGCGACCTGCTCTGCAACGTCGCCGCGGAGATGGAGCAGGCCGCCCGCGCCGGCCTGCTCGAGCAGATGCAGGCGCTGCATCCGGTGCTCGAAGCCCGCGCGGCCGAGCTCCGGCTCGCCCTCGCCACCGCGCAGTAACCACGAATCGGTGGCGCGCCCGGCCGCAGCGGATCACTCCAAGCCCAGCACCTGCCGACCCTCGGTCGACATCATCTCGGGCGTCCACGCCGGATCCCAGACAATGTGCACCGTCGCCTCGGCCACGCCCGGCAACGCGAGAATCCTCGTCCGCGCATCCTCGGCGATCACCGGCCCCATGCCACAGCCCGGCGCGGTGAGCGTCATCTTGACCGCCACCTTCCAGCGACCGCCCTCGTCAGGCTCGACGGCGAGGTCGTACACCAGCCCGAGATCCACGATGTTGAGCGGAATCTCCGGATCGAAACACGTCTTGAGCACCGCCCACACCGCCTGTTCGTCGAAGGCGGCCGGCGCCACGGGCGCCCCTGCGGCGGGCGCCGGCGGTGCGAATCCCTTGAGGGCCGACACCTGCTCGGGCGCGATCCGGTAGAGCGTCCCCAGCGCGCGCACGGTCACGCTGCCACCGAGCATCTGGGTGATGATGGCCGCAGTCCCGGCCGGCAGCACCGCCGGGGTCCCGGCGGGGATCTCCGTCGCCGGGCAGTCGCGGAGCAGAACAGTGTCCTTGTGCATGGGAAGAAAGTTGGTCGTGCGGGCAGCTCAGTTGAGCTGCAGTTCGACCGGCAGCCGCAGATAGACGTTCCGCGGATCGTTGTACTGCTCGAGCGAACGCACCTGCTGGCGCACCCGCCCCAGGATTCGGGCCTCGATCCGATTCCGGCTCAGGTAATCGCCGGAGTCCTCGAAGAGCTCCTTGAGGATCTCGCCCAGCTCCCGCTTTCCGGGATACTCCTGCAACCGGTAGGTCCGGCCAACCTGCGCCTTCTGCGCCGCATATTCGATCGCCGCCTCCAAACCACCGAACTCGTCGATCAAGCCGAGCCGCTTGGCGTCGCGGCCCGACCACACGCGGCCCTCCGCGATCTCGCGCACCTTCGCGCCGTCCAGCTTGCGACCCTCGGCCACGCGCTCGATGAACGACTCGTAGAGCCAGTCCACCACCGACTGGATCGCGCGCAGCTCCTCGTCGGTCTTCGGCCGCGAGAGCGTCTCGGTGTCGGCGAACTTGCCCGTCTTCACCACGTCGAACGAAACGCCGACCTTCTGCGAAAGCTCCTTCACGTTGAACAGCATTCCGATCACCCCGATCGAGCCGGTGATTGTGTTCGGCTCGGCGTAGATCCGATCCGCGTAGGCCGAGATCCAGTATCCACCGGAAGCGGCCACCGTGCCCATCGAGACCACCACCGGCTTTTCCTCCTGCAGCAGACGCAGCTCGCGCTGGATCACCTCGCTGGCGTTGGCGCTGCCGCCGGGGCTGTTCACCCGCAACACCACCGCCTTCACCTTCTCGTCCTGCCGCAGGGCCCGCAGTTCCCGGGCGAAACGGTCGCCGCCCACCTCGCCCTCCTCCGCGCCCTCGCCATCGACGATCACCCCTTCGGCGTAAACGACCGCGATCGTGCCGCCCGTGTGATGCTGCGGGGCGAGCGCCTTCGCGTAGGCGCGCAGACCGATCTGCTTGAACGTGTGCTCGTCCTCGGCATCGGTGCGGGTCTTGAGGTCTGCCAGCACCTCATCCCAGTAGGCTGTGCGGTCGACCAGTCCGCTCTTCACCGCCACCTCGCCCATCTGGACCTGCGGTTGCTCGACGAGCGCCTGCAACTGCTCCGGCGTGATTTTGCGCGACTGTGCCACCTGTGCGCGCAGTTCGCTCCATACATCGTCGAGCAGCTTCTGGGTGGCCTCGCGGGCCTCCGGACTGAAATCGCGCCGCACATACGTCTCGGCATAACTCTTGTAGCGGCCCGAGCGCGTGACCTGCACTCCCACGCCAAGTTTCTCGAGTGTACCGGCCAGGAACATCGGTTCGGAGGCCAATCCGGGCATCCACACCATGCCAAACGGATGCAGCACCACCTCCGACGCCGCCGACATCAGGTAGTAGTTCCGGGTGTCCAGATTCTCCGCGTAGGCGACCACCGGCTTGCCCGCGGCGCGGAACGCCTCGACCGCCTGCCGCACTTCGCGCAACGCCGCATAGCCGCTGCCGTAGTCCTGCGGCAGCAGGTTGCCGGTGAGCAGCAGGCCGCGGATCCGCCCGTCCGCCTGCGCCCGCTGCAGGGTCTCGAGCACAAGCCGCAGCTGCAGGCGGTTGCCGTCCGCACCGAGCAGCCCCGCGAGCTTGCCGCCGCCCTCGAACGGCGAGGGCGCATCGGTGATGTTCGTGTTCAGGTCGAGCACGAGGAACGATCCCTTCTCGACGTGCTGCTGCTTCGGCTGCTGCTCGCCCAATGCCGCCAGCATCACGATGCCGACGAACATCAGGAACATCCCGCCGAAGACGAACACGACCAGCGCCGTCAGGGCCCCGAAGAAACTCGCGAAAAACGACTTCATGTGGCGCGAACCTAGCCCAGCCCCCCGGGGCGGCAATAGCCGAAAAGAACGCCTCGGGCCCCCGCACCGCGCGCAAGGTTCGTCCTTCATTTCTGGCCCGAACCGGCCCAGTCTCCATCCGCGCCCACTCGTCGATGCCCGTCCGCTTCGAATACCGCACCTTCCGCGCCGCCTTCCGCCAACCGCTGGCCACCGCCCACGGCGTATGGTCCGAGCGGGAGGGCGTGTTCGTGCGACTCACGGCCGAGACCGGCCGGTCCGCCCTCGGCGAGATCGCCCCCCTGCCCGCCTGGGGCAGCGAGCCGCTCGCCGCCGCGCTGGCCTTCTGCACCGCGTTGCCGGCCATGCTCGACGAAGCCGCGGTCCGGGCCGTCCCGCCCACGCTGCCCTGTTGCCGCTTCGCGCTGGAAACGGCATGGGACGCCCTCCAGCGGCCCGACGATCCCGTGCCCGTCCGCCAACTTCCGCTCGCCGCACTCCTCCCCGCCGGTCCGGCCGCCGTCGAGGCCGCCACCCGCGCCGCCGCGCGCGGCTTCACAACCATGAAGTGGAAGGTCGGCGTCGGCGACGACGCCGCCGAGCGCGCCCTGCTTCCCCACGTGCTCGCCGCGCTCCCCGCCGGTGGCCGCCTCCGGCTCGACGCCAATGGCGCCTGGGACCTCGCCGAGGCGCGCCTCTGGTTGCAGGCCTGCGAGGGCCGCCCCATCGAGTTCATCGAGCAACCGCTCCCGGTCGGTCGCGAACAACCGGTGCTCGAGCTCGCGACCGCATTCGCCACCCGCCTCGCCCTCGACGAATCCGTCGCCCACGAGGCCGACCTCCACCGCTGGCTCGATTTCGGCTGGCCGGGCATCTACGTGCTCAAGCCAGCGCTCGCCGGCTCCCCGCGGGGTATCCTGAAACTGATCGCCGACTACGAGGCCGAGGTTGTGTTCTCCAGCGCCTTCGAGACCGCCGTCGGCGCCCGCGCAGCCCTCCTGGTCGCCGCCCGCGCGAACTTGGCCGGCCGCGCGCTCGGCTTCGGCACCATCGGCTGCTTCGCCGACGAGCGCTTGAACCTCCCCGAACCCGGCCCCACCCTCTCGACCAAGTGGCTCGCGCGTCTTGCCCCGGGCCCGTTATGGGAACTCTCCTCGCCAGTGCCGCCCACCGCCTGACCGAGCCCGCTGTCCGCTCCATGGATACCGGGGCGGACTGGCGTGACCACGCCGCCCGCTTCGCCACCACGCTCACCGCGGCCGCCCGCCCCGCCGGCGCCCCGGTCGCGATCGACTCGCCCGATCCGCTCGCCTACGCCGCGCACGCCATCGCCGCCCTCGTCGCGGGGCGCGATGTCCTCCTCTGCCGCCCGCACTGGACCGCCGCCGAACGCGCCACCGCCGAGCGACTGCGCCTCGCGCCCGGCGACGCCGCTGCCCCGCCCCGCCTCCTCGTCGCCACCGGCAGCTCCGGCGGCGTGTTGCGGTTCGCCACCCACACGCCCGACACGCTCGAGTCCGCCGCCCTCGCCCTCCAGTCCTTCGCCGGCGGCGCCCCCCTCAACAGCCTCTGTCTGCTGCCGCTGCACCACATCGGCGGCTTCCAGCAACTCGTCCGCGCCCTCGCCACCGGGGGCGCGCTCCTTCTCGCCGACTGGCACGCTGTCGCCGCCGGCCGGTTGCCGGCGCTGCCCTCCGTCGCCGGCGGCTGGATGCTCTCGCTGGTGCCCACCCAACTGCAGCGCCTGCTCGGAGAGCCCGCCGCATGCGCCTGGCTGCGCGCCTTCTCCCTGATCCTCCTCGGCGGCGCCCCCGCCGGCTCCGCGCTGCTCGAGCGCGCCCGCGCCGAGCGACTGCCCCTCGCGGTCTCCTATGGCGCGAGCGAGTTCGCCGCCGCCCTCGCCGTCCAGCCACCCGCCGCCTTCCTCGCCGGCGAGACCGGCCTGCGCCCGCTGCCCCACGCAACCCTCCGCATCGTCGATCCCGACACGGCCGAGCCGCAACCGCCCAACGCGCTCGGCCGCATCGAAGTCTCCGCCAAGTCGCTCTTTCTCGGCTACTGGCCCGAACCGCGCCCACCCGGCCCGTTCCGCACCGAGGACCTCGGCCGCATCGACTCCGCCGGAAACCTCCAGCTCGTCGGCCGCGCCGACGCCGCGATCAACACCGGCAGCGAGAAGGTGCACCCTGCCGAGATCGAGACGGCGCTGCGCGCCACCGGCGCCTTCTCCGAGGTGCTCGTGCTCGGCCTGCCCGACCCGCGCTGGGGCGAGTGCGTCGCCGCCGTCTTCCCCGCCGCCGACGCCCCCGATCTCGCCGCGGTTGAGCGGATGCTGCGCGCTACGCTAAGCCCGCACAAACTTCCCCGCCGCTGGTGTCCCATCGCCACCTGGCCCCGCACGCCCGCCGGCAAGACCGACCGCGCCTCCGTGCGCACCCTCGGCCGCGCCACCGGGGACGCAAAACAGTCGTAACATCCGGACGCACCCCGCCCACCACCGAGTTTGCCCTTGGCGCGACCATGCGTTGCGCGGAAACTGCCCGCGCATGTCCCGCTGGCTCGCCAGCCTCGTCTTCCTCGGCACACTCGCGTTCTTCGGCGCGTTCATCATCTGGCCGGTCGCCCAGATCGTGCAGGGCGGCTTTCTCGACGCCGACGGTGGATTCACGCTCGCGCACCTCGGTGCGTTGCTCGCGCACCCGCTCTATCGCGAGGGACTGGTCAACTCGTTCCTGCTGGCCTGCGTCACCACGGTCTTCGCCTTCGCGCTCGGCCTGCCGCTCGCCTATTGCGCCGACCGATTCCGTTTCCCTGGGAAGACCGCCCTCACCGCGCTCATCCTCGTGCCCCTCGTGCTGCCACCCTTCGTCGGCGCGATCGGCCTGCGGCAGATCTTCGGCCAATACGGCGCGCTCAACGCGTTGCTCCAGCACGCCGGTCTGCTCGCCCACGGTGCCACGGTCGACTGGCTCGCGCACGGCCGCTTCTGGGGCATCGCGCTGGTCGAGGCGCTCAACCTCTACCCGATCATCTTCCTCAACGCCGTCGCCGCCCTGGCCAACGTCGATCCCGCGATGGAGGAGGCCGCCGCCAACCTCGGCTGCACGGGCTGGCGGCGTTTTCGCCGCATCACCCTGCCGCTCATCCGCCCGGGGCTCTTCGCCGGCGGCACCATCGTCTTCATCTGGTCGTTCACCGAGCTCGGCGTGCCGTTGGTCTTCGACTACGACCGGCTCGCCTCCGTGCAGGTCTTCGCGCTGCTCAAGGAGATGACGGGCAACCCGGTGCCGTACGCGCTCGTCGCCCTGCTGCTCATCCTGAGCACGCTGTTCTACGCCGTCGGCCGCGGCATCTTCGGCCGCACCGGCCACGCGATGATGGCGCGCGCCACCGCCGCCTCCGCCGCGCGGCGCCTGCCCTGGTGGCGCGCGCTGCCCGTCTCGTTCTTCTTCGTCGCCGTGCTGTTCCTCGCGGTGTTGCCGCACCTCGGGGTGGTGCTCGTCGCGAGTTCGCGAGACTGGTACGGCACGCTGCTCCCCGAGCAGTTCACGCTCGAGAACTTCCGGCTCGCGCTCGGCCACGACCTCACCGTGCCCGCTATCGGCAACAGCCTGCGCTACGCCGCCCTCGCCACCGCGCTCGACCTCGTCCTGGGGGTTGCGATCGCGTGGGTCATTGTCCGCAGCCGCCTGCCCGGTCGCCAGCTCCTCGATGCGATCGCGATGGTGCCGCTCGCCGTGCCGGGGCTGGTGCTCGCCTTCGGCTATCTGGCGATGACACGCGAGGGCCGCTTCTTCGCCGCGCTCGACCCGGTCGAGAATCCCACGCTGCTCCTCGTCATCGCCTACGCCGTGCGCCGCCTGCCCTACGTCGTCCGCGCGGCGGTGGCCGGGCTCCAGCAGACCAGCGTCACGCTCGAGGAGGCGGCGCAGAGCCTCGGGGCCACGGCCTGGCGCGCGCTGCGGCGGATCACGCTGCCGCTCATCGCCGCCAACCTCGTCGCCGGCGGCCTGCTCGCCTTCGCCTTTGCGATGCTCGAGGTCTCCGACTCGATCATCCTCGCGCAGAAGGCCGCCTATTTCCCGATCACGAAGGCGATCTACGAGTTGTTCCAACTTCTCGGCGACGGCCGTTATCTCGCCTCCGCGCTCGGCACCTGGGCGATGGCCTTCCTCGCGCTCACGATCGTCGCCCTCGGCGTGCTCCTCGGCCGCAAGGCCGGCACGCTCTTCCGCGGCTGAGCGCCCGCGAGGCTTTTGCCCCGCATTCGCGGGTTGCCGCCGCCCGGGCCCCTGCGCTTCGCTGCGTGCCGCGCCATGCCACACCTGCTCCTCGTCTCGCTGATCTGGGCCTTCTCGTTCGGTCTGATCAAAACGCGTCTGGTCGGCGTCGACAGCACGTTCGTGGCCGCGGTGCGCGTGGCGCTCGCCCTGCTCGTTTTCCTCCCGTTCCTGCGGCCACGCGCGGTACCGGCGAGGGTCGCGGTGCGGTTGGTCGGCATCGGCGCGGTGCAGTTCGGGTTGATGTATCTCGCCTACCTCGCCGCCTTCGACGCGCTCGAGGCCTATCAGGTGGCGGTCCTCACGATCATCACCCCGATCTTCGTCTGCCTCACCGATGATCTGCTCGACCGCCGCCTGCGCTGGGCGCCGCTGCTCGCCGCGCTGGCCGCCGTCGGCGGCTCGGGCGTGATCGTCGCGCAGAAGCCGCTGGGCCGCGCCGAGTGGACGGGCATCATCCTGGTGCAGGTATCCAACGTCTGCTTCGCGCTCGGCCAGGTGCTCTACCGCCGCTGGAAGCTGGCCGCGCCGCAGGTGCGCGACCGCGAGGTCTTCGCGTGGCTCTACCTCGGCGCCGTGCTCGCCACCGTGCCCTACGCCTGCACGCGGCTCGATGTCCCGGTGCTCGCCCGCGCCCTCACCACCCCGCAGCTCGGCGTGCTCGTGTACCTCGGCGTGCTCGCCTCGGGCGCGGCGTTCTTCCTCTGGAATCTCGGCGCCGTCCGCGTCTCCACCGGCACGCTCGCGGTGATGAACAACGCAAAACTGCCCCTCGGCGTCGCGGTGTCGCTGCTCGTGTTCGGGGAGAAGACCGACCTGCTGCGCCTGCTGGTCGGCGGCGGCCTGCTGCTCGCCGCCGCGCTCTACGCGCAGTGGCTGGAAAAGCGCCGCCTCTGAGCCGCGCTCACGACGGCCGGCCGAAACCGCCCTTGATCAGCTCGAGGTGCTTCGCGCCGACCGCCTCGAACTCCTTCCAGTATCCCTCCTCGAGCGACTTCAGCTCGGCCTCGCGCTCCTCGCGCTGCTCGGTGGTCTCCGCCGCTCGTAGTCGCGCTCGGCCAGGCGGGTGACCAGCTCCTGCCAGAAGGTGTCCTCGTCGTAGTCGTTGATCGCCTCGCTCACCCCGGGCTCCTCGGGCATGGCCGCGGTGAAATTGAAGACGGCCTCGTCGGGTTGGTCGACCAGATCGGCGCAGCCGAACGCCTCCGCGTATCCCAGGAACCCCTGCAACGCCTCCTCGCATTTCAGGCGCAGGCCCACCGGCTCGTCGTCGCGCCGGCCGTTGAGCACGTGGTCGGCGATGTAGAGCATCTGAAGAATGCGGCGGTATTCCTTGGGCGTGAGCTGAAGCTTCATCGGGAAAAGGTACGGCGTGCGGCGCTCAGTTCTGGCTGGGATCCTCGGGTTCGTCGGCCAGCACGCGCCACTCGAGGCTGAGCCCGCCGACGATGCGTTTCCACAGATCGACGCCCTCCAGGCGGCCCAGCAGTTCCGCCGGCACCGGCGAGACGAGCCAGGTGCTCTGTTTCATCTCCGCCTCGAGCTGCCCGCCGCTCCAGCCCGAGTAGCCGAGGAACGCGCGTACCTCGAGCTGCGTCTCCTCCATGAGCTCCTGGAGCTTCTTCGGGTCGAGGCCGAAGTAGAGTTTGAACGTGCCGTCGAACGAGGCGGTCTGCCAGGCGACGAGAATGAGCTGCTCGGGGTTGACGGGGCCCGGTTGAGCACCACGCCCATCGCGCCCTCGGCGTTGTGCAGCGACAACAGGACCACCGTCCGCGCGAAGTTCGGATCGCGCAGCTTCGGGTGGGCCAGCAGCAGCGAGCCGGCCAGCCACTCGGACTTGTTGCCTCGTTCTCTCATCGCAGGGACGGGCTGTGAAACAGCCGCGGTTTGGCGCGTGGCGCGAGCGCGAAATCCGCAAGCTTCACCAGATCGACCCCGGCGTCGCCGATGACCAGCGGCACCAGCGGATCGTTGTGATAGTCGCTGTGGTACTTGATCGTGCGGATGCCGGCGGCGGCCAGGATCTTCGCGCAGTTGATGCACGGGTAATGGGTCACGTACGCAATGCAGCCGTCGAGGCTGCTGCCGCGCCGCGCCGCGTCGGCGATGGCATTCTGCTCGGCGTGCACGGTGCCCTGCTCGTGCTGGTCGCGCACGCGCGAGACATGCGGAGTGCCGGGGTGCCGGGGAGGAACCCGTTGTAGCCGGCGGCGACGAGGCGGTTGCTGCGCACGCCGGCCGAGACGATCACGCAGCCCACATGCAGCCGGTCGCAGGGCGAACGCGAGGCGATGAGATGCGCCGTCGCCATGAAATACTCGTCCCACGAGGGGCGCGTGCTGAAGCGCCCGATGGTCTCGGCGATGAGATCGATCGGACTGGTGTCGCGGCTGGGCTGTTTCGTGCGGCGCGCCATGGGGGAAAGAGCCACGAGCATCCGTACACCCCGGCCCAGTTCAACGCCTTTCTCGGCACCGCCCGCAGCCGCGCCGCGCCGGGACAACAAAAAGGGCGGGCACCACGCCCGCCCGCCGAAACCCGATCACGGTACACCTCACCGCCGCCAGACCCGTTCGCCTTGGCGCCGGCGTTCGGAAGCGTCGTTCTTGGAGAGCCAGATCACCGGCTCCTCGTTGGCCCAGGTCCAGGTCTTGCCGACGACGAAGGTCTTGATCGCCAGGTCGGGGAACCGGCCGGTCACCGCATCGCTGGCCGCAGAGCGCATCATCGCGGCGATCACTCCGCTGGGGCGCGCCACCTTGGCGAAGACCCACAGCTCGTCGCGCACCCGACGGATCTCCTCGATCTCCAGCCCCCAACCTCCGTCGGGTGTCATCACCTCGACGGTAATTGTTTTCTGGACGATGGCGGGGGCCTGCGGCTTGTCGTAGGAGCCCGGACGTCCGGCAATGGGCGCGGCAGCGACGAGAGTGAAAGTTGCGCAGAACACCAGCAGTGGGATGAGGGGCCGGGGTACCATGCCCGGATATTGTGAAGACCCCGTGAACTTGGCAACCCTCCGCTCACCGTTGACCGAAAAAAAGCGCGACGCCGCCCCGGCGGGCGCGCGTCGCGCGAAACACTATCGCCTGCCCGCCCGCTCAGGCCTCGAACAGGCACTGGCCGGTCATCTCCGGCGGCTGGGGAAGTCCCATAAGTTTGAGCACGGTCGGGGCAATGTCGGCCAGGCGGCCGCCCGAGCGCATCTTGGTCTTCGTGGAGAAGCCTTCGCCCACCACGAACACCTCGACGAGGTTGAGCGTGTGCGCGGTGTGCGGGCTGTTGATCGCCGGATCCCAGAGCTGCTCGGCGTTGCCGTGGTCGGCGCAGACGACCGCCTTGCCGCCCATCTTCAGCACCGCCTCGACGAGCACGCCCACGCCGAGGTCGGTCGCTTCGCAGGCGCGGACCGCCGCCGGCACCGATCCGGTGTGGCCGACCATGTCGGGGTTGGCGTAGTTGATGACGAGCAGATCGTACTTGCCGGAGGTGATGGCGTCGCGCGCGATCACGGTGACGCTCGCCGCCGACATGTCGGGGGCGAGATCATACGTGGCGACCTTCGGGCTGGCGGCCAGACCGCGCTCCTCGCCCGGGAACGGCTCCTCGCGGTAGTCGTTGAAGAAGAAGGTCACGTGCGGGAACTTCTCCGTCTCCGCCGAGCGGAACTGCGTCTTGCCGTTTTTACTCACCCACTCGCCGAGGATGTTCTTCATCTTGGCGGGCTTCTTGAGGATGGCCTCGATCGGCAGCCCCTTCTGGTACTCGGTGAGGCCGGCGAAGAACAGGTCGAGCTTCTTGCCGCGCTCGAACTCCTTGAAGTCGTCCTGCGCAAAGGCGCGGGCGATCTCGCGCGGGCGGTCGCCGCGGAAGTTGAAGAAGATCACGGCGTCGCCGTCGGCGATCGTGGCGACCGGCTTGCCGTCGGCGCCGACGATCCAGGTGGGGGAGACGAACTCGTCGCCCTGCTGGGTCTCGCTGAGCGGCTTGTCGTAGTAGGCCTGCACGGCCTCGACGGCGCTCT
The DNA here is from genome assembly GCA_019136515.1 of Verrucomicrobiota bacterium. GTDB lineage: Bacteria > Verrucomicrobiota > Verrucomicrobiia > Opitutales > Opitutaceae > CAJCBL01. The sequence goes on along the minus strand of JAGVUB010000164.1, from coordinate 91,170 downwards.
TGGCGGTGGCGTCGGCCTTCTGGCCGGTAAGGAGGAAGTACGCCTTGCTCACGCGCTCCCAGCGGTTGTCGCGATCCATCGCCCAGAAGCGTCCGCAAACGCTGGCGACCTGGCCCACGCCGATCTCCTTCAGCTTGCCGTCGAGCTGCTTCATGAAGTCCAGGCCGCTCTTCGGCGGCGTGTCGCGGCCGTCCATGAGGGCGTGGATGAAGACGTTCTGGGTCTGGCCGGCCTTCTTGGCCAGGCCGAGGAAGCCGTAGAGGTGCTCGAGCAGGGCGTGCACGCCGGCATCGGAGCAGAGGCCCATGAAGTGCAGCTTGGAGCCGCGCTCCTTCACACGCTTGAGCGCGGCGTGCCAGACGGCGTTGTTCTCGATCTCGCCGTCGGAGAGCGCCTTGGTGATGCGCACGATCTCCTGGTCGACGATGCGGCCGGCACCGATGTTCTGGTGGCCGACCTCGCTGTTGCCCATCACGCCCACCGGCACGCCCACGTCGAGGCCGCTGGCCGCGACAAGGGCCTTCGGGTAATTGGCCTGAAGCATGTCGTCGCACGGGGTGCGGGCGAGCTTCACGGCGTTGTACTTGTCCTGCTCGGCGTGGGGATTGAACCCCCAGCCGTCGCGGATCACGAGGAGAACGGGCTTACGGTTGCTGGACATGGTCGTGGATGGATGAAGGCGTTGGACGAAACCTGATCAGCAAACCCGGCACAGGCTTCTGGAGGAAGCGAAAAAACCGACGCCCGCACGTTCCACCTACCCGCGCTGCAGCGAGGCCGCGGAGGCGCCCACCTCAGGCGTAGGTGAGTACTTCCTCGGGGGTCGTTTCTCGCCCCGCGATCGCGGCGATCCCGCCCGCCCGCAGGGTCTGCATCCCCCGCGCCCTGGCGAGATCCCGCAACTCCTGGGTGCCGGCGCCGCGGGCGATGAGTTCGCGCATCCCCTCGTCGACCCGCAGCAACTCGAACAAACCCTTGCGGCCACGGTACCCGGTGCCGCGGCAATTCGGGCATCCGGCTCCGGCAAAGTACTGCAGTCCGGTCAACGCCCCGCCGCCCGGGTCCAGCCGCGCCAGCGTCTCGGGCGCCGGCACCTGCTCGCAGCGGCAATCGGGGCAGATGCAGCGGACCAGCCGCTGCGCGAGCACCGCCTCCAGGCTCGCCGCGACCAGGAACGGCTCCACCCCAAGGTCGGTCAGCCGCGTGACCGCGCCGGCCGCGTCGTTCGTGTGGAGCGTGGTGAGGACCAGATGCCCGGTGAGCGCGGCCTGGATGGCGACCTGCGCCGTCTCCAGGTCCCGGATCTCGCCGACCATCACCACGTCGGGATCCTGCCGCAGGAAGGAGCGCAGCGCGGTGGCGAACGTCAGCCCGGCCGCGGGATTGACCGCTACCTGCGTCACCCCCTCCAGCTCGTATTCGACCGGATCCTCCACCGTGAGCAGCTTCGCCCCGGCCTCGTTGATCTCGCGCAGACACCCGTAGAGGGTGGTCGTCTTGCCCGAACCCGTTGGTCCGGTGATGACCACGATGCCGCTCGGCCGTCGGATGACCGCGCGCAGCTCGGCCAGCAGCGGCGGCGCGAGACCGAGTGCGCCAAGCCCGAGCCCGGCGGCGCGTTCGGCGTCGAGCACGCGCAGCACGACGCTCTCGCCGAACTGCGTGGGCAGCGTCGAGATCCGCAGGTCGATCGTCCGCCCGCTCACCGAAAACCGGATGCGTCCGTCCTGCGGGACGCGGCGCTCGGCGATGTCCAGGTTGGCCAACACCTTCAGCCGCGAGATCACCGGCAACGCCAGCGCCGCCGGCGGCGCCGGCCACTCCCGCAGCGCGCCATCGATCCGGCAGCGCACCCGGCACTCGCGCTCGAACGGCTCGAAGTGGATATCGGAGGCCCGCTCCCGCACCGCCTGGTCGAGCACCTCGTCGACATAGCGCACCACCGGCGCCTGCCCGGCCTGCTCCGCCAGCCCGCCAGTTTCCGCGGCCTCCGCCGCAGCGGTGCCCGCCGCCATCTCCGTGGTCGCCAGCACCTCGGTCAGACCGTCGGCGCCGTCACCGTAGTGCTCACGCAACAAGGCGGCGACCACGCCGGGGTCGGCCACGCAACGGCGCACCTCCCGGCCCAGCGCGAACGCCAGCCCGGCCAAGTCCTCGCCGCCGAAGGGATCGAGCGGCAACACCTCCACGCCGCGAGGCCCGCGGCGCCAAGGCACCACGCCGTGCCGCCGGGCCAGTGCCGGCGGCACCAGCGACACCACCTCCGCCGGCAACCGCGCCGGCGGCGCATCGACCAGCTCGCAGCCCAGCTCCCCGGCGATCGCCGCGAGCACCTGCGCCCGCGGTAGCTCCCCGGAAGAGGCCAGCAGCTCCACCGGCGTGACCGCGCCGGCCGCCGCCGCCGCGCACACCTCCTGCCACCGCAGCGGCGTCAGCATCCCACGGCGACAGAGCAGCTCGCCGATCTCGCGGTTACGCCGGGCGAACATCGTCGGAGTCTCGTCGGAGCGGCGCGGGCCGCGGTGCCTAGACGTCGCGCAACCGCATACCCATGCCGATCAGCCGCTCGCGCATGCTGTTGGAATCCTGGGCCTTCTCGACCGCCTCGTCGGGCGAGATGATCTCGCGATTGACCATGCTGAGCAGGTGGGCGTCGAGCGTGATCATGCCGAGGTTGGCGCCGGTCTGGATGTCGGAGGTGATGCGGAAGGTCTTGTTGTCGCGGATCAACGACTGGATGGAGGTCGTGGCGACCATCAGCTCGAAGCCGGCGATGCGCCCCCCGCCGTTCTTCTTGCAGAGCACCTGCGAGATGACGGCGACCAGCGAGGAGGCGAGCTGCGTGCGGATCATCTCCTTCATGTTCGACGGGAACGCATCGACGATACGATCGATGGTCTTGGCCGCGCCGTTGGTGTGCAGGGTGGCGAAAACCAAGTGACCGGTCTCAGCCGCGGTGATCGCGGCCTCGATGGTCTCCAGATCGCGCATTTCACCGACGAGGATGTAGTCGGGGTCCATACGGAGCGCGCGGCGGATGGCCTCGGCGAAGTTGGGCACATCGACGCCGATCTCGCGCTGGGCAACCACGCAGCGCTTGTGCTCGTGGTAGTACTCGATCGGGTCCTCGATCGTGATGATGTGCCCCTCGCGGTTCTCGTTGATGTAGTTGATCATCGACGCCAGCGTGGTCGACTTGCCGGAGCCGGTCGGGCCGGTGACGAGGATGAGGCCGCGCGGGCGGTAGAGCAGTTCCTTCACCTTGTCGGGCAGGCCGATCTCGCGCAGACCGAACATGCGGTTGGGGATCTGGCGCAAGACCATGCCGATCGAGCCCTTGCTCTTGAAGACGGCCACGCGGAAGCGCGCCTTGTCGAGGTAGGCGAAGCCGAAGTCGGCACCACCGTTGAGTTTCAGGCCCTGCTGATGGTGGTCGGGCGTGATCGACAGCATCAGCTGCTCGGTGTCGTACGGGGTGAGCGGCGCGCCGTCGATCGGCGTCATCGAGCCGCTGATGCGCAGGGTCGGCGGCTGGCCGACATGGATGTGCAGGTCGGAGGCGTTCTCCTCGCAGACCAGCTCCAGCAGATCGTTCATCTCGTAGCTCATGGCGGGAAAATGGTGGGGGGGGCAGTTGGATGGGGCGGGGTCAGCCGACGTCGCCGACGGTGTGGGCCAGAATCTCGCCGATCGTGGTCCAACCGGCGAGCGTTTTACGCAGGCCATCCTCGCGCAGCGTGCGCATTCCACGCCGCCGCGCCTCGGCCCGCAATTGCGCGGCGGTAACGTTGTCGTAAATCCGCCGCCGAATCTCTTCGTCGGCGACGAGCAACTCGTAGAGGCCGACCCGTCCCCGGAAGCCGCTGCCGAGGCAGCGCGGGCAGCCTTCGCCCCGGCGCCAGTCGCCCTGCTCCGCCGTCACCGGATTCATGCCGAGCAGTTCCAGCTCCGCGAGCGTGGGCAGCGCCCGCCGTGCGCAATCGGCGCAGACGCGGCGCACCAGCCGCTGCGCGACCACGGCCCGCAACGTCGCCGCGAGCAGGTACGGTTTCGCCCCGAGGTCGATGAGCCGCGCCACGGCTCCCGCGGCATCATTCGTATGCAAAGTACTGAAAACGAGGTGACCGGTCTGCGCGGCGTTGAGGGCGATCTCGGCCGTCTCGCGGTCGCGGATCTCGCCCACCATGATCACGTTCGGCGCCTGCCGCAGCAGCGCGCGCAACGCCGCGGCGAAGGTCATCCCCGCCTCCGGCCGCACCGGCACCTGATTGATTCCGGTCAGCTGATACTCGATCGGATCCTCGACGGTGACGATCTTGCGGTCGGGCCGGTTCAGCCGGTGCAGGCAGGAGTAGAGCGTGGTGGTCTTGCCCGAGCCCGTCGGGCCGGTGACAAGGACCAGCCCGTCCGGCGCGGCCACCGCTCGCGCAAACGTACGCTCGTCGTCGGGCCAGAGCCCGAGCGTGGCCCAGTCGAGCGCGAGACGCTCCACTTCGAGCACGCGCAACACGATGCTCTCGCCGTGGATCGTCGGCAGGCACGAGGCGCGCAGGTCGATCGCGCGCCCGCTCACCGTCAGCTGGATGCGGCCATCCTGGGGCACGCGTTTCTCGTCGAGCCCCATCCGCGCCATGAGCTTGAGCCGCGAGATCAGCGCGGCGCGCACGTGCGGCGGTGGAGCGTCCATCTCCTGCAGCACGCCGTCGATGCGCAACCGGATGCGCAGGCCCCGGGCGCGCGGCTCGAGATGGATGTCGGAGGCGCGGCGGCGGAGCGCCTCCTCGACGATGTGCTGGACCAGGCGCGCGATCGGCGCGGCGGCGTCTCCTGCGGTCGCGGTCCCGCCGACCGGTTCCGCGTCCGCCGCGGTCGGCGCCGGCGCGCGCACCGGCGCGTAGTGAATCGCCAAAGCCGCACGGATCGCCTCGGCCGGCGCCAACACGGGATCGAGCGCGGCCTGCGCCTCCTGGCCAATCGCCTCGAGCGCGGGATGGAAGGGGTCCGCCACCGCCACCCGCAGCACCGCGCCGCGGCGCGCCAGCGGCAAGGCCCCGGCGCGCTGGGCGGTCTCGCGCGAGACCGCGGCCAAGGCGGCCGGCTCCGGAGCCAGCTCCGCGGCGGCGAGCACCGGCAGGGCCAGCGCCTCACCCAGCAGCGCGACCGCCGACTCCACGGGCACCGCGCCCGCTTCGCCCAGCAGGTCGATCAGCGGCGGCCGGCTGGCCGCCGGAACCTGGAGCCGCCCCCGCACGATCGCCGCGGCCTCCGGTCCGAGGAGGTGGCGTTCCTCGGCCAGGCGGACGACGTTTTCGATGGTGGCTTGCACGGCGGACGCGATACGCGGTCTCTCGTGCGGTCCCGCCAGCTCAGCGATTGAGCCCCATCAGGAACTCGACGTTCGACTTCGTTTTCTTGAGACGGCTGATGACCATCTCCATCGCCTCGGTGCCGGGCAAGCCCTGCATCGAGCGGCGCATCGAGAAGATGCGCTGGAGTTCGTCGGGGTGGTAGAGCAGCTCCTCCTTGCGGGTGCCGGAGCGGTCCATGTTCACCGCGGGGAAGATGCGCTTGTTGACCAGGTCGCGGTCGAGGTGGAGCTCCATGTTGCCGGTGCCCTTGAACTCCTCGAAGATGACCTCGTCCATCTTGGAGCCGGTGTCGATGAGCGCCGTGCCCACGATTGTGAGACTGCCGCCGCCCTCGATGTTGCGGGCGGAGCCGAAGAAGCGCTTCGGCTTCTGCAGCGCGGTGGTCTCGAGGCCGCCGGTGCCGATCTTGCCGCTGTTGCCGGTGAGGTTGTTGTAGGCGCGAGCCAGGCGCGTGATCGAGTCGAGCAGGATGACAATGTGCTCGCCCTGCTCCACCATGCGGCGCGCGCGCTCGACGACCATCTCCGCGCAGTGCACATGGCTCTCGGGGGACTCGTCGAACGTGGAGCTCACGACCTCGCCCTTGGTGTGGCGGCGGAAGTCGGTCACCTCCTCGGGACGTTCGTCGACGAGCAGGATGATCAGCTTCACCTCGGGGAAATTGTCCGAGACGGAGTTGGCGATGTTCTGCATCAGCACCGTCTTGCCGGTGCGCGGCGGCGCGACGATCAGACCGCGCTGGCCGAAGCCGATCGGGGTGACGATGTCGACCAGGCGCATCGAGATGTCCTTCGACTCGGCCCCAGGGACCTCGAGCAGGATGCGTTTGAGCGGATAATACGGTTCGAGCTCCTCGAACGGCGTGACGGTCGCCAGCAACTCGGGCGCACGGCCCATCGCGGAGACGATCTTCACGGCGGCCGGGCAACGCTCGTTCTCCTGGGGCGCCTGCACCTGCACCTCGAGCTGCACGCCGCGCTTGAGGCCGTACTTCTTCACGAGGCTCTCGGGCACGAACGTGTCGTCGGGATAGAGCCGGTAGTTGTCGTGCGCGTGCACGATGAAGCCGTAGCCGCGGTCGGTGAGGTCGAGCCAGCCGCGGTCGACGATCGGGCGCTTCTGCTCGGCAGCATGCTGGAGAATCCCCTTCAGGATCTGGAAACGGTTCGGTACGCCATCGAAGGTCACGCCCTGCTGGCGGGCGAAGTTGCCGAGGTCGGCGAGCGAGAGCGGCGCGAGCTCGTTGATGGCGACCGGATCGCCGCCGGCGCTGCCAATGTCGGCCGCAAGCGTGTCCAACGCGGCAAGATCGACGAAGCGCTCGGTTTGCGGCAGGTCGCCGGTGACCTGCACAAAGTTGGGCGGAGGCGGCTGCTGCGGGCCGCGCTCGCGTTCAAACCGGTTGCCACGCTCGTGCCGGCCACCGCGCTCGCCGCGGCCGGGACGATCGCCACGATGGTGCGACGCGCCGCCGCCCTGCTCGAACTGGCCGCCGGGCGCGCCGCCCTGCTCGGGCTGGCCTCCGGGGGCCGGCGGGCCACCCTGCGCCTGCTGGCGCAGCAGTTTGGCCTTCTTCTTCTCGAGCTTGAGCTGTTTCCAGTAGTCGCGGCCGAAGCGTTTGCCCCCGGGCGGAAAACCGCCGCCGCCCTGGCCTTGGCCGGGCTCCGGCATCTGCGGAGGCTGGCCGGCGGCGGGTTGTGCGGTGGCTTCCCCCAGCATGGCCGACTCGACTGGAGCGACCGGCTCGCCCGCGGGTTCGGAGAAACGCTCCGCGGCAGCAGGCGGTTCTTCGTCAGGCGAGAAGGACAACACCTCCTGGCGCGCCGGCGGGCGGGATTCCGGCTCCGGGGCCCGTTCCCGTGTCACCTCGGGCGCGGCAGCACGCGGCGCCTCGGGCTGCGGCTGCGACTCGGTCACCGGCACGGGGGCGGTGGCGGGCTCGGGCTCGGCCTTCTTGCGCACACGCGGGGAAGCGGACTTGCCACGGGTCAGGCGCGAGGTTCGGCGCTTCGGAGCCGAGCCTTCGGAATCTGGAGAGACAGCGCTGCTGTCGGAGTCTTTCGACGAACGGGGAGTTTCCATTGCGGAACGGGAAAACGGCCGGCGAACACGCGCGGCAAAGAGGAGGCGATAGTGGTTTCGCTAGAGCCAGCGGCCGGCAAGCGAAGCGACCTGTTCCTTGCTTGGCGATCCGTGCGGCGGCGAGGTCGGGTGGGACTCCGCGCGCCTGCAGCCGTGACAATTGCTGGGCGGACGATGTGGCGACGCAGATGGTGGAATCAAACCAATTCTCCAAGCCCTTCTCGAACAGCAACGGGACCTCCACCACCCAGCGCGCGCCCAGATCGCCGGCCAGGGCGGCCCGCCACGAGGCCCGCACCAGCGGGTGCAGCAACGCCTCCAGCCACAGCCGGTCCGCGTCGTCGGCGAAAACCCGCGCCGCCACCGCCCCCCGATCGAGCCGGCCATCGCCCCCGACGACCTGCGCCCCAAAGCGCGCCGCCACCGCCGCCACCACATCGGCCCGCGGCAACAGCTCGTCGCGCACGATCCGATCGCAATCGACCGTGCGGAACCCGCACTCGGCGAAGAGCCGTGTCGCGGTCGACTTGCCACACCCCATGCCGCCGCTCAGCCCCAGCACCAGCCGCGGGCGCGGCCAGTCGGCCGGCGGCATCTCGCAGGGCGGGTTGGCGGTGCTGGAAGTCTGGTTGCCCATGGGCCGGCCCACGATGCCCGCCCCTCCCGCCCCGGCAACCCCCTTCTGGCCGGTGCGCCGACAGTCCAGCGACCACCGGCAACCGACCACAGGGCACCGTCTGCGACCGCCCGCGCTTCCCGGCTTGCCCCGCGCCGCCGGCTCCGGCATTCCACGGCTCCGGCATTCCACTACCCGCCAGCCCCCCGGCGCGTACCCCGTCGCCGTATGTTCGCCACCATCTTCTCCGCCGCGCTCCAGGGCATCGAGGCCGTTCCCGTGCAGGTCGAGGTCAACACCGGGGAATCCGGCGATCCGCGCCTCATCCTCGTCGGCCTGCCCGACGCCGCCGTCAAGGAGTCCGACGACCGCGTCTGCTCCGCCCTCGCCAACAGCGGGCTGCACCCGCCGCGCACCCGCACCACCATCAACCTCGCGCCCGGCGATCTGCGCAAGGAGGGCCCCTGCTACGACCTGCCCATCGCGCTGGGCATGCTTGTCGCCACCGGGCAACTCGCCGCCGACGCCATCGGCGACTACCTCATCGCCGGCGAGCTCGGGCTCTCCGGCGCCACGCGGCCCGTGCGCGGCGCGCTGGCCATGGCGCTGCTCGCCCGCCGGCTCGGCAAGCGCGGCGTGGTGCTGCCGCCCGTCTCCGCCGAGGAGGCCGCACTGGTCGCCGGCATGCCCGTGTACCGGGTTCGCACGCTCGACGAGGCCGTGCGCTTTCTCGCCGGCCAGCTCGCGCTCCCGCCGCTTCCGGCCACCGCGCCGTCACCGGCGGCCGACCCCGAGGGCGCCCCCGACTTCGCCGAGATCAAGGGCCAGGCGGCCGTGCGGCGCGCCGTCGAGATCGCCGTGGCCGGCAACCACAACCTCCTGCTCGTCGGGCCGCCCGGCTCCGGCAAGTCGATGATCGCGAAACGTATCCCCACGATCATGCCAGCGCCGCTGCTCGACGAGTTCCTCGAGATGCTGGCCATCCACAGCGCCGCCGGCCACACGCTCCACGGCGAGCTGCGCACCTTCGCCCGCCCCTTCCGCGCCCCGCACCACACCATCTCCGACGTCGGCCTGATCGGCGGCGGCGCCATCCCCGGCCCCGGCGAGATCTCGCTCGCCCACCACGGCGTGCTCTTCCTCGACGAGCTGCCGGAGTTCAAGCGCTCCGCCCTCGAGGTGCTCCGCCAGCCGCTCGAGGACAACCAGGTCTCCATCTCCCGCAGCGCCGGCAAGGTGACGCTCCCCGCCAGCTTCATGCTCGTGGCCGCGATGAACCCCTGCCCCTGCGGCTACCTCGGCGACGCGAACTACCGCGCCCGCGTCAGCGGGCCGTTGCTCGACCGCATCGATCTCCATGTCGAGGCGCCGTCGCTCTCCGTGGCCGAGCTGCGCTCCGATCGCCTCGGCGAGAGCTCCGCCGCCATCCGAGCCCGTGTCCAGGCCGCGCGCACGGTGCAGCAGGCGCGCTTCGCCGGCACCCGCACGCACAGCAACGCCCGCATGACACCCGCCCAGATCCGCCGCCACTGCGCGCACAACACCATGCTCGGCGACCTGCTCGAGCACGCGATGCACCAGCTCTCGCTCTCCGCCCGCGCCTACGACCGCATCCTGAAGGTCTCGCGCACCATCGCCGATCTCGCCGGCGCCGAACACATCGAGGCCCCGCACCTGCTCGAGGCGATCCAGTACCGCGCCCTCGACCGCACCGCCCTCGTGTGAACGCCGGCCAGAGGGCGGGCGGGCCCCGATCCCCGCGCAAGTCGGGCCGCCCCGGGAATCCCACAAGGCCCGGGGCAACCATCACCGACCCGCGCAAATCCGCATTGACCCCTTCCCCTCCCCGGCGAAGTTAAACTCGCCCATGAGCTTCACTGCCGCCACCGACGCGAATTTCTATCTCCCGGCCGACGAATTCTTCGCCGCCAACCGGCCCATGGCCCTGACGTACGACGACGTCTCCCTGGCCACGCTCTTCTCCGAGATCCTCCCGAAGGATACCGATCTCGCCACCGTCCTCTCCGACTCCCTCCGCCTCCAGGTCCCGATAATCTCGGCCGACATGGACACCGTCACCGAGTCGCGCATGGCCATCGCCATGGCCCTCAACGGCGGCATCGGCATCGTCCACTACAACATGGCCCCGAAGGACCAGATCAAGGAGGTCGCCCGCGTGAAGCGCCATGTCCACGGCATGATCCAGGACCCGATCACCGTGCAGCCCACCCAGCACATCGCCGACGTGCTCGCGCTCGTGGAGCAGAAACATTTCGACTTCCGCGCCTTCCCGGTCGTCGACGATGCCGGCCGCCTCGTCGGCCTGCTCGGCGGCAACGTCGTCAAGGACCGCTACCGCGCCAAGTCCGTCGCCGAGTCGATGACCCCGCGCGAGAAGCTCTTCACCATCAACGTCCGCGACCTCGGCAACGACCCCATCCGCGCCGCCGACCGTTTCTTCAACGAGCACCTCGGCGTGAACAAGATGCTCGTCGTCGACGACGCCGGGAAGCTCCGCGGCCTGCTCACCAGCTCCGACGTCGAGCGCATCCTCTCCGAGGCCAAGACCCTGCGCAAACCCGCCCGCGACACCGATTTCCGCCTCGTGTGCGGTGCCGCCGTCTCTCCTGTCCGCCGCGCCGACGGTTCCCTCGACCGCGACAAGATCGTCAACCACATCTCCGCCCTCGTCACCGAGCACGTCGACTGCGTCGCCGTCTCCACCGCCCACGGACACACCAAGGGCGTCGGCGAGACCGTGAAGCTCATCCGCGACGCGTTCCCCACCCTCACCATCATCGCCGGCAACGTCACCAGCGGCTCCGGCGTCGAGTACCTCGCCGACTGCGGCGCCAACGCCATCAAGGTCGGCCAGGGCCCGGGCTCCATCTGCTCGACCCGCATCGTCGCCGGCGTCGGCATCCCGCAGTTCACTGCCCTCTACGTCAGCAGCAAGGCCGCCGCCGCCAAGGGCGTGCGCCTCATCGCCGACGGCGGCATCGTGAAATCCGGCGACATCGTCAAGGCTCTCACCATCGCCGACGCCGTCATGTGCGGCGGCCTGCTCGCCGGCTGCCGCGAAGCCCCCGGCGAGATCGTCGAGATCGACGGCAAGCTCTTCAAACAGTACCGCGGCATGGGCACCATCGCCGCCATGAAGGCCGGCTCCGCCGCCCGCTACGGCCACGACAAGAACGACGCCACCCGCAAGGTCGCCGCCGAAGGCATCGAGGCCCTCAAGGAGGTCTCCGGCTCGATCGACGACGTGCTCGGCCAGCTCATCGGCGGCGTCCAGAGCGGCCTCGGCTACCTCGGCGCCCCGAGCCTCCCCGCCCTGCGCCAGCGCGCCCGCTACGTGCGGGTCTCCCCCGCCGGCCAGAAGGAAGCCGCCCCGCACGACGTCATCGAGATCAAGACCCACAAGAGCAACGGGTGAGCCGTCCTGCCCGGCTCCCGCCTCGACCGGTCTGTTCCACCGATCAACTCCGTTCCCCGCGCTCAACTGCCGCCGCCGCGCAAGCGTTTGGCGGCTACAACCGGATGCCCTATGTCCGCCCGTTACGAAATTCCCGAGCCCGAAGAGGCTGAAAGACGTCAGGCAGTACAGGATGAACAGTGGAGAGCGATCGCGGAAACGGCCACGAAGGATGACCCGGGTTTCCAGCGATGGAAGAAGCGCTACTGGACCAAAGTCTGGTGCACAACGGGGTTGGTCTTCTGTCTCGTTTTTCTCGGGGTGTTCGCCCTTCACCAAGAGCTTATCCGCGAGGACCGCGAAAGAAACAGGACCCAGGATCCTCGGTATCTCAAACTCTATGGCTATCCTCTGGCACTGGCTGGCGCTGTACAAGGGATAGGGGGTTGGATCTACAGGCGGAAGTTGAGATCAATCGCCGTCCGAGAGTGGAGCGAGCAACGGGCAGCCGAGTTCGCGTCCCGGAGGAAGGCAGCACCAACCCAGAACCACTGACCACGCCCCTTCTCCGCGCTCGCCAAGCGCCCTTCAGCTCCTTTTCTTTCCCCGCTGCGCTGTCACCAGCCACCCACTTTCCGCCGCCGACTCGTCCGCCATTCCGCAATTCGAAATCCGTTATCAGCATTTTTTCCGCCGCCATGCTCACTCCCATCACCAGCCAGATCATCGCCGACGTCGGCATCAGCTTCGGCGACGAAGGTAAGGGCCGCCTCATCTCCGAAGTGGTCGAGGAACTCCGCGCCACCGCCGGCGGCAAGCCCGTCACGGTGGTGTTGAAGGTCAACGGCGGGGCCAACTCCGGCCACACCGCCGGCGGCATCAAGCTCAACCTCCTCCCGGCCGGCATCATCGAGACCACCGTCACCCATCTGGCCATCGGCAGCGGCGTCGTCGCCGACCCGCGCAAGTTCTGGTGGGAGATCAAGCCGCTCGAGAAGAAGGGGTTCAAGGTCGTCGAGCGTCTCGCCATCGACGAGCGCACCCTCGTCTCCGACCTCACCCACCGCCTGCTCGACCTCGCGTGGGAAGACTACCGCGTGAACATCCTCGGCGAGGAGCCTCGCGGTTCCACCGGCCGCGGCATCACCCCGGCCTACAACGACGAGACCGGCCAGTGGCAGATCTACTACACCGATTTCCGCGTCTCCCGCGAGGCCTTCGCCCGCAAGCTCGCCGCCCGCGCCGACCGCGCCCTGCGCACCATCCAGCACGTCTGCCGCGTGAGCCCGGAAACGTGGGACAGCTACTTCACCAAGCTCACCGCCGCCGAACAACGCGCCAACGCCGAGGCCATCGAGGCCGGCGTCTTCCCCGCCAGCGAGTTCGACTTCCTCCGCTTCAAGGGCGGCGCGCCCTTCACCCTCAACCTCGAGGCACTCACCGAGGCGTACTGGCAGGCCGGCCACGCCCTCGCCACCCGCGTTGTCGAAGTCCGCGAGGTCGTCCTGCAGGAGCTGCACGCCGGACATTCGGTCGTGGGCGAGTTCGGCCAGTCGTACTGGCTCGACAAGCGCCGCGGCTTCTCGCCCAACGTCACCGCCTCGCACACCTACACGCCCGAGATCTTCCAATCCATCGGCATCCCGCTCCAGCCGGTGCACACGTTCGGCGTGGCCAAGGCCTACGACACCAAGGTCGGCACCCACACCTTCCTCACGCAGATGGACGACGCCCACCCGCTCGCCCAGAAGCTCAAGAAGATCGAGTTCGGCACCTCCACCGGCCGCCAGCGCATGGTCGGCTGGTTCGACGCCGTCGAGAAGGGCGACGCCCTGCGCTACGGCGGCTACCACGACGTCATGATCAACAAGATCGACGCGCTCACCTGGGCCGACGAGTGGAACGACGATCTTCTCATCTGCACCGGTTACCGCACGGCCGATGGCAAGATCCTCCGCCACGTGCCGCGCCACGAGGAGTTCCGCAAGACCCTCACGCCCGTCTACGAGCGCCACGTCGGTTGGGCCGAGGACATCTCCGAAGCCCGTCAGTGGGCCGATCTTCCCGCTGCCGCGCAGCGCTACGTGGCCGCGATGATGAAGGCGATCGTCGCCTGCGCCTACGCCGGCGAGCCCCTGCCCGCGGTGTTGCCGAATCTGCGCTACCTCGGCGTCGGTCCGCTCCCCGCGCAGATCATCAAGGACATCCCGGCCACCGCCGACCTGCTCAAGCTGCTCGCCTGAGCACCTCCGTGCCGATTTCGAGGCCACCGTGCTCCGCGCGGTGGCCTTTTTCGTCGACCGGGAAGTACCCTCCGCCCCCGCCCACTCCCACGTTCACGCCCCCCGCGAGATGAAAGGCGCCGATTGCGTCGCCGAGTGCCTGATCCGCGAGGGCGTCGACGTCGTCTTCGCCTATCCCGGCGGCGCCTCGCTGGAGCTGCACCAGGCCTTCACCAAGACCGACAAGTTCCGCGTCATCCTCCCGCGCCACGAGCAAGGCGGTGGGTTCGCCGCCAACGCCTACGCCCGGGTGAGCGGCAAAGCCGGCGTCTGCATGGCCACCAGCGGCCCCGGCGCCACCAACCTCGTCTCCGCCATCGCCGACGCGTACATGGACAGCATCCCGCTCATCGCGATCACCGGACAGGTGTTCTCGAAATACATCGGGAAAAGCGCGTTCCAGGAGACCGACTTCTACGGCCTCACGCTGCCGATCGTGAAGCACAGCTTCCTCGTCATGGATGTGCACGACCTGCCGCGCATCTTCCGCGAGGCGTTCCACATCGCCACCACCGGCCGCCCCGGCCCGGTCGTCATCGACATCCCGAAGGACGTGCAGCAGGCGAAGTTCACTCCCGTCTGGCCCGCCGCGATGCAGCTCCCGGCCTACAGGCCCGAGAAGCATGCCACCGATGAGCAGCTCGCCACGGTCCTCCAGTTGCTCGTCGAATCGAAGAAACCGCTGCTCTACATCGGCGGCGGCGTGATCGCCGCCGAAGCCAGCGCCGACCTGCGCGCCTTCGCCGAACACAACCAGATCCCGGTGACGACGACGCTCATGGGCGTCGGCGCGTTCCCCGAGACCCACCCGCTCTCGTTGCGGTGGTTCGGCATGCACGGCACCGTCGCCGGCAACTTCGCCGCCGACCAGTGCGACCTGCTCATCTGCATCGGCGCACGCTTCGACGACCGCGTCACCGGCGACACCAAGGCCTTCGCCCACCGCGCCAGGATCGTCCACATCGACACCGACGCCTCCGAGCACAACAAGAACAAGCGCGTCCTGCTCCCCATCATCAGCGATGCCAAGTTCGCCCTCGCGCGCCTCAATGCGCTCCAGGCCGCGCGCCAATCCGCCGCGCCCGACACCACCGAGTGGCGCGCCCAGTGCGCCGCCTGGAAGCAGGAGTATCCGTTCTCCTACGAGCAGAGCCCGCACATCCTCCCGCAGGAGGCGATCCGCACCCTCTACGAACTGACCAAGGGCGAGGCGATCGTCGTCACCGGCGTCGGCCAGCACCAGATGTGGGCCGCGCAGTTCTACGACTTCGCCGAACCGCGCCGCTATATCAGCTCGCTGGGCCTCGGCGCGATGGGCTTCGGCTACCCCGCCGCCCTCGGCGCCAAGGTCGCCCGGCCCGACAAGCAGGTCGTCGACATCGACGGCGACGGCTCGTTCACCATGAACATCCAGGAGTTGGCGACCGCCGCGATCGAGAAGATCGGCGCAAAGGCCATGATCCTGAACAACCAGCACCTCGGGATGGTCGTGCAGTGGGAGGACCGCTTCTACAACGGCGTCCGCGGCAACACCATCCTCGGCGACAAGGCGAACATCGGCGGCCCCGAGAACCTCGACGGACTCTACCCGGACTTCGTCAAGATCGCCGAAGGCTTCGGCGTGAAGGGCCGCCGCGTTGTCAAGAAGTCCGAACTGCGCGCCGCCATCCAGGAGATGCTCGACCACGACGGCCCCTTTGTTCTCGACGTCGTTGTGCCGTACACGGAGCACGTCCTGCCCATGATTCCCGCCGGCAAGACGGTGAAGGACATGATCATCAAATAAGTCTCCGCCCCCGGCGGAAACTCGACGCCATGCCGCTCGAACCCATCAAGGCCGCGCTCCTCCGCTCCTACGAGCAGGACGGCGGCATCAACCATCTCGACGGCTCGAACCTGCCCTCCGAGGCCGCCGTCGACGCGTTGGCGCGCGGGTTCATGCACCTGCTCTTCCCCGGCTTCTTCGAGAGCCAGACGCCGAGCCGCAGCGAAGTCGCCGACCTCGTCGGCGCGTTGTTGACGAAGATCGAGCGCAGCCTGCGCACCGAGATCGCCAAGAGCCTCGCCTTCGCCGGCCACGCCGACGCCAAAGGCGCCGCCAAGGAGGAAGCGCTCCACCTGCTCGGCGAGCTGCCCGGCCTGCGCAAGCTCATCCAGACCGACGTCGAGGCCGCCTACAACGGCGACCCCGCCGCGCGCAGCCACGACGAGATCATCCTCGCCTACCCCTGCGTATTGGTGATCTCGCTCCAGCGCATCGCGCACATCCTCTACCAGCGCGGCGTGCCGCTCCTGCCGCGCATGCTCACCGAGTACGCCCACGAGCGCACCGGCGCCGACATCCATCCCGGCGCCCGGATCGGCACCCACTTCTTCATCGACCACTGCACCGGCGTCGTCATCGGCGAGACCACCACCATCGGCGACCACGTGAAACTCTACCAGGGCGTCACGCTCGGGGCGAAGTCGTTCGCCCTCGACCCGCAGGGCAACCCGGTCAAGGGCGTGAAACGCCACCCCGACGTGGGCGACCACGTCACGATCTACGCCGGCGCCACCATCCTCGGCGGCGACACCCGCGTCGGCGCGCATTCGATCATCGGCTCCAACGTCTGGCTGATGAACTCGATTCCCGAGCACAGTCTCGTCACCTACGAGGGAGCCAACCTCTCCGTCCGGCACCGCCGCAAGCACGAGTCGCTCGAGGTCGAGCTGTCGTTCACCAGCGGCGACCACTACGAGATCTGACGGACCGCCCGAGCTTCGGGTTTGCCAGTGCCTGTGGCGTTTCCATGCTGCCGCCATGACGCCTCCGCGGGGGTAGCTCAGCCGGATAGAGCAACGGTTTTCTAATTTTTCTGGATACATTTGCAGCAGTTTTCAGGATACTTCAAGACTCCTCCCCAGAGGGAAAATCGAAAAGCCCGTGAGTCCTGGGAACTGTTGCGATCCCGATAAACGTCCGAAATCCGGCCACCGGGTTACTCGCCGGGTTACTTCGGTTCCCAGGGCTTTTGAGAGACGCAAAATGGCACCTCAACAATGCTTCCAAAAACCGATTCTCGAATACACATGACGACATTTTGAGCCCCGCCGAATGGAGCACCACGAAACGAAACCGTTGCGCTCGCATCCGGCTCAAAGTGTAACCTGAAGCCGCGGCCAGCGGGTAACACGCGCAAAGACTCAATGCCCTCCCCGCGGCCTCGACCCGATCGAGTTGATCATTCCGCACGAAAGCCCAGCCCCTTGCGAAAAGCGGGATCCAGCATCTTCTCCAAATGCTGCTTCGCTGTGGCGGTCACCTTCTCGCTGTAGTTTCTCGCTCGTTCGAACTCCGCCTGGATTCGACCGCGCTGCTCGTCGAGCTGCCGCACCGCAGCTTGGCAGCCTTCGATCGTGCGGAGATCCATCGTCAAGAGAGAGGTGTGCACCATTTGGTTTCGTTCCTCGATCAATCCCTTGAGCCGGGCTTGTTCAGCTGCATGGTCCTCCGCGGGAAGCCCCAACCAGACACGATAGGAAAGCTTGTCCGGGTCCGGCTCATGAGGTGGGAACGCACCATCGTCGGATAGCCTCACGAGTAGGTCTTCAAAAAGCTCTCCAGCGAGAAGGCCCAGAGTCTTCTTCTCCACCGCCGACTGGCGTTGCGCCACATCGCATTCCTTGGTCCCAACCGTAACTGAAGCCCGATAACGCCCGAGGATATGCTTCAGCATCAGTTCGAGGCGCTGGAAATGGATTAAGTTCCGCCCCATCCCCTGAAAGACCAGATCACGAGCAGACTCGAGCTCAGAGTCGGTTGCCATAGCTATTGGGCGCCAAACTCCTTTTTCAGGAAGGTGACGGTGGCGGGGTCGCGGAGTTTGCAGACGATGTTCTGGTTGGCGAAGGCGTCCTTGAACCACTTGGCCTCGTCGCGGTTGAAGGTCTTCTTCCATTCGATGCCGACGGCCCATTCGGCCATTTCGGGGTCTTCGGCGAGGTCGGCGATCCCTGGTTGGCGAAGGGACAGGTCGAGGAGCTTCTTGCCCTCTTTGGCCACGATGAAGTCACGGACGGCGGCGGCGGGTTGGACGACCTTACCGAAGCCGACGTAGCCGGTCTGCTTCATGTAGGCGAAAACGAGGTCGCCTTCGTTCAACTTGCGGAGAGGGCGGCTGTACTTGAGCCCGTGGCCAGCGGCGAGGAAGCCGTGCTCGCGGCAGTCGTCCCAGTTGCGGTGCTCGCCCTCGCCGACGTTCACGAAGTAGTAGCCGGACCAGGGAGCCTGCTTGTTGGACACGGCGCGCTCCTGGACTTCCTCGGGGTCCATCAGCCATGCCCGGCCAAGAAACTCGCCCTGGACGGTTTTGAAGAAGATGAAGAAGATCGCGTTGATCGGGACCTGGTACGCTTCGGTCAGGTACTCGACGATCTGCTCGGACGATTCGTCCAGCTCCGAGGCCAGAATGATGAGCTGGTGGCTCTGGTTGATCTCATCCGGCAATGGCTCGGCGAAATGCTCGGCGAAGGCATCGGCCACGGGCTTACCGCAGTAGCTCCGAGCCAGTTCGTCGATGCGGTCAAACGAGAGCCGCCGCACGTAGGCGCCGTAGTCCAGCGCCTGGGCAACGACCTCCCGCGGGGTCTTGTCGCGCTTGAGTTCGAGGACGACGAGGTTGGCCTCGGCATCGAGGGCGAGCAGGTCGATGCGGCCCCCGTTTGGAGTCACGACCTGTTGGCCGATGATCAGCACGTCCATACCGAGCAAGCTCGGGTCTTTGCGAACCCACTCCTCCAGCCGGGCCTCCTTATCGAGGACGGATTTCGGGACCGACTTCAGGCCGCCATCTTCGGCGACCTGCCAGAGTTTCATGCTGAAGGACATGGTAGTTACTTTGCGGCGGTCGCTGGAACCGAATCCGGGAAGAGCGCGACGAGCGCTTGGTGTAGTGACTGGATCGCCGTGAACGCGGGTTGATCTGCAAGCTGCGACAGGTCGAATGCCAGACAGTACTCAATATCCTTTTGCGACAGGTAGTTCTCGTGGATCAGCACCTCGAAAATTTGGTCCTTCGCCTCGGGGTACTGACGATCCTCGTTGTCGTGACTCTCCAGGAGAAACTCGCGGTAACAGCGCTCGATAACCGGTCTCGAATGGACTTGGATCTCTTCCGCGACGCGGAGGACCTCCGCGATCTTCCGGTCGAGAGCACTCTGGTCGCTGTAGAATATGTTTCCGTTGGGGTGGGCGGATTCGTTGCGGTCATCAACGAGCTTGGCGTAGGTACCGACTTTGCCGTTGTCGCAACCGATCAATTTCAGGAAACGCAACATCGAGCGTTCGTTCACCGTGCTGAAAACAAAGGGTGAGGTTGCCCCGAGAAGGTTCTTTTCGACCTCCCTGCCGAAGCCGATGAGGCCCTTCTCGAAATCGGCCGGCTCGGTCTGCTTGATCTGCCAGATGTTGAAATACACGAAGCTCATCGTGAGCATGTGGTACGCGAGGAACGCGAACTGGTACTTTCCCGCCTGGTAGTTCGTGTCGAACGCTTCCCATAGAAACTCGATGTACTCTTGTTCCTTCGGCGTTTTGAAGGAGAGCGGCAGGTAGTTGGAGAGTTCGAGGGCTTCTTCCATTGCTTATCCCTCCGACACAGCGGGCGATTCCTCGCCCCAGATGCGGGCGAGGGTGACCTGGATCTTCTTTTCGAAGCGCTCGATGAGTTCGCGGTTGGCGGCGACCAGCTTCTGCTCCGCTTCGATCTCCGCCACGATGGCCTGCTGCGTCTCAAGGGGCGGGATGGTGATGGAATACTCCTTTAAAACTTGTGCGCTCAGGTTGCTTTGGTTTCCCCCGCGAGCGTCGCTAACCCTCCGAAGGTCCTCATATCGAGACTGGAGCACCCTAAACAGAAATCCGGTGTCAAGTGATCGATCTTTGGGCAGAAAGGCTGCGCAGGCTTGGTTAATCGCTGCATCAATGCCGAGAACGGCAACCCGTCCACGGGTCACACCCTGTCCGTACATCGCCATCAAGACAGTCCCCTTGGGCACAATCCAGGTGGAGGAGTTTTCCAGTCCTTCTGTGGTGATGTACTCGTTTGCCCGGTCAATGATCCCGTAGTCGATGAGCGTTGTTGTGACCCAAGGGATAGTACCGCCCCAATAGGCTTCCTTTGATCGGTCCGGTGTTCCGCCTGACTTAATTGCGCAAACTTCGCCTAGAGCCACCTGCGGCCAAGCGGGGTCGATGGGGATGTGGGGGCGGTAGTGGTCGAGGACGGCGCGGGCGCCGTCGATGACGGCCTGGTAGCCCTCGATCTCCGCCACGATCTCCTTCTGCACTTCCAGCGGCGGCAGGGGGATTTGGAAGCGGTAGAGCAGTCCCCCGCTGAGATTGTTGATGTTGGCGCCGGCAATCTGGTCCCGCAGGAAATTGTTGAAATGGCCGGTCGTAAGCTGCTTCAGCAGGTAGCCCGGAAGAAGTCGACCAGCCTTGACGCGGATCGCGCCCATGAAGCCGCCAAAGTAGAAATCGGTGTCGCTCTTGATGAGCGCAACCTTGCCGACGTGATCTTTGCTCCCGCTCGCGAGGCAGATAAAGATGTCGTCCTTTTTCAGCTTCTTGTCGTCTGAGAAGTCGGCTTTGGGCGACACGCGTTTGATGTCGTCCAAGTTCAGCTCGTAGCGGTCTTTGTTGATGTTGTTGGCCCGAAGCACCTGGGCGCCCCCCTCGGACACTTCATCTTCCTTTGAGAAGACAACACCACGTACCAGTTCGCAGATTTCACCAAGAGCTACGGAGGGGAACGAGGACGTGCTGGCCACGCCCTCCCGATACCGCTCGCCGCTGAGGTTGTAGTCGCCGTTGGCGGCGATCTTGGCCTTCGGGACGACGAGACTGGTGGACGACGCTGCCGGCGCGGAGTCGCCGCGGCGGAGGGCGGCGAGGTAGGCGGCGAGCTCGGCCTGCACCGCGGGCAGGTCGTTCTGGTCGATGGCGCGGCGCTGGGCGCCGAGGCCGAAGCCGTCGTTCTCGACCTTAAAGAAGGCGATGGTGGCGGCGCGCTTCGCAAGCGACTTGTCGAGGATGAGGATGCTGGTCTTCACCCCGGAGTACGGGTTGAAGCAGCCGCCAGGCAACGAGACGACGGCGACAAGGGAATTTTCGACAAGGGCCTTTCGGAGCTCGGTGTAGGCGGTCTGGCTCTGGAAGATGATCCCCTCGGGCACGATGATGCCGGCGCGGCCAGTAGGCGTTAGGTGCTCGGCGATGTAGTCGACGAAGAGCACCTCGCTGCGCTTGGCCTGGATGGAGAAACGCTTGTGGGGCTTGATGCCGCCCTTCGGCGACATGAAGGGCGGGTTGGCAAGAATGACGTCGGCGTACTCGTTCCATCGCTCCTCGGAGGTGAGGGTGTCGTACTCGTAGATGTGGGGATCAGTGAAGCCGTGGAGGTAGAGGTTCACCAAGGAGAGCCGCACCATGTCGGGCGAGATGTCGTAGCCCCTGAAGTTCTTGGCGAGTCGGCCGCGGTCGTCGGGCGTGAGGCAAGAGTGGCCCTTGGCGTCGGTATTGGAGCGGAGGATGTGCTTGTAGGCTGAGATGAGGAAGCCGGCGGTGCCGCAGGCGGGATCGAGGATCACGTCGCCCTTCTGCGGGGCGACGAGTTCGACGATGAAATCGATGATATGGCGCGGGGTGCGGAACTGCCCGGCGTCGCCCTGCGAGCCGAGGACGGAGAGAAGGTACTCGAAGGCGTCGCCAAGGCGCTCGGAGTGGTCGTAACGGAACTCGTCAATGATCTTCAGGAAGGCCTTGAGCGTCTCGGGGTCGCGGTACGGGAGGTAGGCGTTCTTGAAGATGTCGCGGAAGAGCAACGGGAGGCCGGGGTTTTCCGTCATCTTCGTGATACCCTCGCCGTAGAGGGCGAGCGTCTCGTGGCCGCCGAGTCCGGAGCGCATGAGCTTGGCCCAGCCGTAGCGGGCGAAATCGCCGACGAAGAACTTCCGCTTGCCGCCGAGCTCCTCGGACTCGGCGTCCATGTCGTCCATGAATTTGTAGATTAGGGCGATGGTGATCTGCTCGACCTGGGACTTCGGGTCGGGGACTTTGCCGACGAGGATGTCGCGGGCGGTGTCGATGCGGCGTTTGGTATCGGAGTCGAGCATGTGGGGAGCGTTACGAAAGGGTCAGGCGACGAACTGGTTCAGCGAGACGTAGTCTTTGACGTAGTCGGGGATGAGGGCACGATACTTCGCCGGGACAGCCTTAAAATCCTTGGTCGTGAAAACGGGATTGGTGGCGAGGTCTGTCAGTTGCCCGGTCTCGATGATATGGCGGACCTGGTCGCTGCTAACATAGGCCTTGAAGTAGGTCTTGAGCGCCGGGATAGCGTCGGACTCCTCGGGCTTGTAGTCGGCGACGAACTTGGAGAACTCCTCCTCCAGGAGCTCGTCCTTCGATTTGAAGCGCGGGATGAGGCCGAAGATCTTTTCGAGGATCTCGCGGAGCGTGAGGCGGCGGTCAACGGCGGCGGCGCGGCGGAGCTTTTCGAGGGTGTAGAACTCGGTGGGCTTGTCGAAGACCTCGTGGTTCACGTAGTCGAGCACGCGGTCCCATTGGCCGGCCTCGACGCTGGCGGCGATGAATTCGTTCTCCCGCACGACGTGCTCGAATTTCGCGTAGAACTCGCGGTCGATGCGCATGCCCTCTTGTCCGATCTCCTCGACTTGGAGCGATGCGAGCAGGTCGTCGCCGAGGTGCTCGTAGGTGGTGACGGTGGCAGTGGGGCCGGGCACGGGACCGGGGCCACCGGTGCCGCCGGGGCTCTTCGGCTTGGGCAGCTTGAGGACTTCGTCGTAATTGAACTTCTCCTCGAAGAATTCGCAGTTAGCGAAGAAGTCGAAGAGCTTGAAGGCAGTCTTTTTCGGGGCGGCGACGTTCTCCTTCAGCGCCTCGTCGAAGAGCTGCTCGCGGAAGTCGTGCTTCCGGGTGCCGCGGCCCTTGATCTGGATGAAGTCGGTCGGCGAGAAGATTGGACGGAAGAGGCCGAGGTTGAGGATGTCCGGGCAGTCGTAGCCGGTGGTCATCATGCCGACGGTGACGCAGACGCGGGCCTTGCTGGTGCGGTAGAGCGGCAGGAAATTGGCGGAGCCGAGGAGATTGTTGTTGGTGAAATTGATCGTGTGCTGCTGGGCGCCGTCGACCTGCGAGGTGACCTGCACGGCGAAATCGGACTGGTATTTGCCGGGGAACATCCGGTCGGCCATTTCGTTGAGGATCTGCACGAGCTTGGCCGCGTGGTTCTGGCTGACGGCAAAGACGATGGACTTGCCAATCTCCCGGCTGATGGGGTCACGGAGTGCGTTTTCGAGAAAGGTTTTGCAGAAGAGCTGATTGGTGGCCGGAGAGAAGAAGCGTTTCTCGAAATCGCGTTGCGCAAAGGTCTCCTTCTGGTCGTCGCCGTCCTCGTCCTTGAACTCCACGACAAAGCCCTCGTCGGCGAGGAGCTGGGTGGTTATCTCGCTGCGGGCGTCGACAACGGTCGGGTTGATGAGGAAACCGTCCTTCACGCCGTCGAGCAGGGAGTAGCGGAATGTGGGCTGACCGTCGTCGCAGCCAAAGGTTCGGTAGGTGTCGAGCAGGAGGCGCCGCTCGAGCTCCCGCGGGTCGCGGGTGCCGGGCTTGTTCTTGTCGAACTTCTTGAGGTAGTCGCGAGGCGTGGCGGTAAGGCCGAGCTTGTAGCCGATGAAGTAGTCGAAGACGGCGCGGGCGTTACCGCCGATGGAACGGTGGGCTTCGTCGGAGATGACGAGGTCGAAGTCCGTCGGCGAAAAGAGCTGCTGGTACTTGTTGTTGAAAAGCAGCGACTGAACGGTGGTGACGACGACCTCGGCGTGGCGCCAGTCGTCGCGGTTCTCCTTGTAGATGACGCTGCGGTAGTCGTTCGCGAGAGTCTTGCGGAAGGCCTTCAGCGCTTGGTCCTCCAGCTCCAGGCGGTCGACGAGGAAGATGACGCGGCGGGCATTGCCGGTGCGGAGAAAGAGCTTGATGAGGGCGGCGGCGGTGAGCGTCTTGCCGGTGCCGGTGGCCATCTCCAAGAGGAAGCGGTCGTAACCCTTCGCAACGGCCTGCTGGACGGCGACGACGGCCTGCTTCTGGTAGGGGCGGAGGAAGCGCAGGCCATTGACCTCGATGAAGCGGGCGCGCTCGGCAGGGTTTTTCCAGGCAGCCTCGGCCGCATAGCTGGGCCGCTGGGTCAGGACCACATAGTCGTCGCCGATGGGCTCCTCGATGAAGCGCTTCGGGTCCGGCGTGGTCTTCTGGTAACCGGTGACCGAGTCCGGCCGAGGGAAGGCGGTGATGATGTAGGGATTCCCGCGCTCCAGGTCCCAGAAGTAGTGCAGGTTGCCGTTGGAGAGGATGACGAAGCGGCAGTTCTGTGAGCGGGCGTACTTGCGGGCCTGTTCCTTGCCGACGAGCGGGTTTTTGTTCTCCGCCTTCGCCTCAAGTACGATGAACGGGAAGCCCTTCTCGTTGAGGAGCAGGAAGTCGATGAAGCCCTTGCTCGCTTTCTCGAAGTCCTCGCCGAGGGCGTCGAGGTCGTGGGACTTGAGCGCCACGGCCGGCTCAAGCTGGATGTTGGCCGGCCCGGTGCTATCGGCAAAGAAACGCCAGCCCGCCGCTTCGAGCAGCTTGTTGATTTTGATGCGGGCGGAGGCCTCTTTCATGACGGCGTGGGGGTGCGATCCGTTCTGGAGTCTTGCGCGGCTCCGCGGGTTTGCGGCGGCGGAGAACGAACGGAGAAAGTTGAGACGCGAAGGTGCCGAACGGCAAGGCTTTCGCGCTTACGTTTCCGAGTCCGATTTCGCTTAGGCATGGTCGGACTCGGAATCCTCCGCCTCCGATTCGCTCCAGCGGAGCATGGCCCCTTCGGCTGCGAGGCATTCGGCAAACGAACCATCGTTGCTGAGGGCGTCGTAGGCGACGCTTTTGGAGCACCCGGTGACCTCACGAAGCGCTTTTACGGCATCCTGCCGGGTCATCGGTCCTCCGGCCTTCTCGAACACCTCCCGAAGGTCACCGCGGCCAATTTTGCTGCGTCCCCGCTCCTGTTTGCCGTTGTAGGCGTTCCAGTCGAAATCGGGGCACGGCAGAAAAAGGCCGTTTTGCCGGTGCCAGGCGGACGGCTTCACCTGTTGGCCGTCGTTGTTTTTCGAGTTCTCGAAAACGATCCGGTCATCGGACGTATCGTCCGATGCGGGTAGCATGTTGAAAACGCATCGGGCGTGCGAGGTGAGCACGTAAGAGCCTGCGACCTCATGCATAAGACTCCGGCCGCGGGGAACACGGTCGCCGTTTCCGGGCTTTCGGGTGTGGGCGACGATGACCAAGGCGGGGCTGTCGTCACCGCAGCCAAACACCCGTTTCAAGAGCTGGAGCGTTTCCCGATAGTCCTTCCCTTTGTCGTCGGTAACGGTGGCCGTCCAAGGGTCGAGGATAACGATGTCGGGCTGGAAATCGGCCAACGCAGCCTTAATCTCCGCCACAAATTGGGCGTTTCCGAATTCGAAGCCAAACGGCGGCGGAGGGGAAACGCGGATATACCCGTCGAGGTCGTTCGTCCCGATGGCCGAGAACTCGTCTTTCAAACGCAAAGGCCCGTTTTCGCTCTGGATAATGAGGGAGCGGAAACGCCGGTGAACGGTCAGCCCCATCCAATCGACGCCACGTGCGCCCGCGACCGCGAGGCCAACCGCCGCGCGGCTTTTGCCAATGCCGGCGGCGCCGGCGATAACGGCCGTTGCGCCCTTGGTGATGTGATTGTGGCCGACCAAACGCCCCCCTTCGGGCGGGTCATAGGCGGTCAGCTCAGACGGGGTGAAAAACGCGATGGGCGGGGGCGTTTCCGTTCGGCTGGCGTTTTGTTGGGCGTTTTCTGGAGTATGGGAAAGGGGTTCGGTGCTCATTGGCGGGGGCCTTTCGTCCAGAAGGTGAACAGCGCAAAGGCCCAATTCGAAACGGCCGTTTTCCCGCGTTTCAGGCGATCCGCGAGGACGCCCGAGAGGGCCGCCATCAAAGGGGCAGACGAAACGCAAGGCGGCGTTTGGCTCGCAATCGCCAGGATAGCGATAAAGGCCTGAAACGGCCGTTTCGTCGCTTGGCAGGAGCTGAGCCAGAAAACGACCAGAGGAAAGCGTCGGGCATTTGCCGCATTTTCGAGCGGTTGCCCGTGCTGCGTGTGTGAAGTCGGGGTGGTGTTCATCGCAGCAGGCCTCACGCGTTGATGGTTTGCGCCATGGCGCCGCGGAAACGCTCCAGCTCCCAAACGGGGAAGAGCGGCCGGCGAAGCGCCCGCGAGGGGCGGAGCAGCCCGCGGACGACAAATTGGTCCAGGCGCTCAAGGGTGAGGCCAAGAACCTTGGCAGCCTCGAAGCGCGGAAGGGCAAGCTTGCCTCGCGGGACTCCGGGAACAGCGGAGGGCATAGGGGCGGCGTTCACTGGGTGACCTCCCCTCGGCTCTCGTCGAGAAAGCGTTGGAGCTCCGCGCGAGTGAAGACCAGACGGCGGCCGATGCGGGAGGGCTTGAGAAGCCCCCGTACGACAGCCCGGTCCAGGCTCGGGATGCTGATGCTGAGCTGCTGTGCAGCTTCGGCGCGTGAGAGGGCAAGTTTGCCCGGGATGGTGAGGGAGGTGTCTTGAATCATCGGGCCACAGCAAGACAGCCCGGACTCAGCCCAGCGAAACAGCGCTTGGGAAGTCGAAGAACACGACTTCCCAAGAAATAGCTTGGATCTCCCTAAGTATACTTGAGCCCAATCACTTGGGCTCGTTTTCGAAACGCCTCGAACGTACCCGCCAAGGCTTCGTTTTTGTCGAACATACAAAACAGCGCGAAGTGGGCCTCTTTGATCGACTTCAGCTCTGCGAACTCCCTCCAAAATGCAGCGAGGTAGAGATAAGGCTCAGTCGCGAGGTTGCCCAAATTGCCGCGAAGGAAATCCAGACTGTCTCCAGGCATCAGCCGTCTCCATAGCTCAACTCCCCGGAGAAATTGCTCCCTCTCTGCTCCTGCGCGTGCCATCCGATTTCCGAAGAAACGGCCGAACGCGGTATTCAGCTTCTCACTGATCTTTTTCGAACCGGCGGCTTCCTCCTGAAGCTTCACGTCCTCTGGGTGCTTCGCCGCTTCCTCCTTCGCAAGATCAGCACCTTCATTCACGATTCGTCCAAAGACAGCGGTGAATAACTCCGCGAGAAATCCCTCAGCGAAAGCTTGAGGTTGGTCTTCCATGGCGAAGATCGCGGTTACCAATGGCATCGAACACGCCCCACGGTTGAATGCTTCGCGTGCCCATTGTGGGGCTAATTCAAGGTCCGCAGCAAAACGCTCGAAATCTTGGACTCGCCTTGCGAATTCCAACTGGGCGTCTCGTTTCGATGCGGGCAATGGCATGGCAGGTCCAATTACGCCGAGAACGTCATCTTCTTTGCCATCTCAAAAGAGTGAGCATCGCGCAGGTGTCCGTAGGTCTTGGCGACAAGTACGCCGCCGTCCTTGTGTCCTATCCAATCCGCGATGGTCTTGAAATCCACACCGGCCTCAATGGCGTTACTGACAAAGAAATGGCGCATGACGTGATGGGTGAGCCGCGGAATCCCGGCCTTCTTGCATGCGGAGGTCAGGGCGCGCTTCGCAGAGGTGATGCTAATGATCAAATCGTCCGGCTGGGGCTTGTCCCGTTCGCGCATGCGCTCCAGCAGAGCGCGGGCCGCCGGAAATAGAGGCCGCTCCCGCGCCTCGCTGTTCTTCGTCCCCTTCTCTCCGCCCGTGATGACGAAGCGGCCTTTCTCAAAGAGGATGTCGCGCCAGCGCATCGTCGTCACTTCGCCAAGTCGCGCGCCGGTGTACGCCGCCAGTTCAACCAAATCGGCCGCGGCCTGCGAGCGATGGTCGCACGCCCGCAACACCTGGACCAACTTCGCGAAGTCCTCCTTGGACGGGATGACCTTCGCTTTCTTCTCTCCTTTTCGGCGCGGGAGCGCCTCGGCGACGTTATCGAGCAAGTGGCCGTCCCGCTTCGCCTGGTCGAGGATGGCGATGAGTGTGTCGCGCTCGTTGTTGTAGGTCGATGCGCTGAGCCCCTTCGGGCTGCGCCCTTCCTTAATCCGCTTGCTCGCCCAGTCCTCAAGCATCGTCGGCGAGATCTTCCGAACCGCGACCGTCCCCAACAAGCGGCAGAGCTGGCCCACGCTCGTCTCACAACGCTTGAATGACATCGGCTTCAGGAAGGGCTTCTTGGCCTCAAGCCACCGCTTGGCGACTTCGCCCAAGGTAACGCTTCTCCCTCCCACTGTCGGCTTCACCGCGCCAATCTCGCGGCGGTAATCGGCCAACAGGCGCTCCGCCAGCTTCCGATCCGTAGTCTTGAGCGACTTTCGATGCTGCTTGCCGGCACGCTTCACGAGGGCGTAATACACCTGAGATGATTGGCGCCGGTACAGGCATTCGCCGACTTTCTGAAACAGAGGCTCATCTGGGCTCTGCTCCGGTTGCGTTTGCTCCTTTTCGACGGGTGTTTTGCGCATGGGATTTCGCCCGGGTTACTAAACCGGGTTACTCCCAACGTCAAAACCGCATTTTTTCAGTGTCACAAAGCCCTGGTTTCCATTAACTTGCGGGGGTAGCTCAGCCGGATAGAGCAACGGTTTTCTAAACCGTCGGTCACGGGTTCGAGTCCCGTCCCCCGCGCCAGCGCCCGTGTCCGGCCACGTCAACGCGTGGCGGGCGAGTCGTGCCCCAACCGCACGCCGAAACGGCGCCTCACACACTCACGCCGAGGCGGTCGAGGATGCGCTGCAGGTCGGTGTTGCCCTGATACTCGATCACGATCTTGCCCTTCTTGGGCGAGTGCTTGAGCGAGACGCGGGCGTTGAAGTGGGACGTGAGCTTCTTCTCGATGTTGGCCACCGCGGTGGCCTCGGCAGGCGGCACCACGCGACCGCCGTTGGCCCCGACCGAGGCGCCCGGCGCGGCCGCGGCAACCCGGTGGCGCTGCACGAGCTGTTCGAGCACACGCACGCTGAGTCCATCCTCGATGACGCGGCGGGCGAGCAGCTGGCGCTCGGCGGCGTTCTCGAGCCCGAGCAGCACCTTGGCGTGGCCGACACTGAGATGCCCCTTGGAGATGTAGCCCTGGGTTTCGGGATCGAGCTGGAGCAGTCGCAGGGCATTGGCGACAGAAGCGCGGGCCTTGCCCACGCGCGAGGCGGCCAGCTCCTGCGTGAGACCGAATTCCCGCATCAGGCGGGCGTAGCCGAAGGCCTCGTCCATCGGGTTGAGGTCCTCGCGCTGGAGGTTCTCGATCAGTGCCATCGCCGCCGAGGAGGCGTCGTTGGCCGCGACGACCTTCGCCGCGATGGTCTTGAGCTTGAGATGCTGATGCGCCCGCCAGCGGCGCTCGCCGGAGATCAGCTGATACTTTTCGCCCACCTTGCGCACGACGATCGGCTGCATCAGCCCCTCGGCGCTGATGCTCTCGGCGAGCTCGGCCAGCGCCGCCGGCTCGATGGCCTTGCGCGGCTGGTGAGGGTTGGGCTCGATCGCCGCAACCGGGATCTCCGCATAGCCGTCGGGCTTGGGCAGCGCCGGCGCCACCGGGGCGCTCGGGGCGGTCGCAGGCTTCGAAGCCGCAGCAACGGGAGCATCGCTCTTCTTGGCCGCGCCGGCCCCCGACGCGATCAAGGCGCCGAGGCCACGTCCGAGGCGGGATTGGGTTTTCGGAGTAGACATGTCAGTTGGAGGGTCGGACCTGCGGAGCCGGCATCAGCGGCCCGGTTGATCCGGGAATAAACAGGCTTTGGCCCACGTGAATCTTGGTGGGGTCCGCGATGCGATTGGCGTTCTGGATGTTCTTCATCGGCACGCCGTACCGCTTCGCGATGGTCGAGAGCGTCTCCCCCGCCTGCACGGTGTGCGTCACGCCTTCCTTCGGGAAATCGTCGCTGAACTCGGTGCTGATGGTCGGGCGCGTCGCCTGGCCCTTGGCCACGGCGGCGATCGCGGCGTTGGTCTCCTTCGCGAGCTTCGCGATCTGCTGGGCCACGGTCTGAAGGGTGTCCCGTTTCTGCTCGGCCAGCGCAGTGTCGGTGGTCTGCCGAAGCTGGGCGAGCGCGTCGTTGAGCTGCGCAAGCGTGACGTTGGAAGCGCGGCCGGATTCGGCCTGCTGACTCAGCGCGGCGTTGTCCCGCTGGAGCTCGGCGAGCGAGGCCTGCAACTCGGCGACGGTCTGCTGGAGCAGGCGCACGTCCTCGCGCAGGTTGGCGAGCTCGACCGCGCGCGGGTCGGCCCGCTGACCGCACAGCGGAGCGGCTGCGATCAGTCCGACGATCAGCGTGGGCACCAGTTTCATGGCCGCAGCATGCAAAACCGTGCCGGCAAAAACAAGCGCGTTGGCTCGCGCGAATCGTTTCCGCCCGGAATTCACGACTTCCTCGGAAACGGTTCGCGCGCCACCAACGGTGGCATCGGCTGCGAGGCCAACACACAGCCCACCGGCACCGCGAAACCCCGCAGAAATTCCGTGGCCGGCAGCATCTTGCCTCCGGGCCGCTGGAGCCGCAGGAGACGCAGAGTCCCCTCGCCCGTGGCCACCGGCAGAGCATCGCCCTCCGGCGCGAGCACCGTCCCGGGCGCGGCACCGCCGCCCTCCGCCGCCTCGGCGAGGCCGAGCTTCACCAGCACTCCGCCGATCTCGATCGCGCAGCCGGGCCAGGGCATGAGCGCGTTGATCCGGCGAGCCAGCTCGGCCGCCGGTCGCGAGAAATCGAGCACGCCGTCCGTCTTCGCCAGCCGCCGGCAGTAGCTCACCGCGGACTCGTCCTGCTCGCGCGCGGCGAGCGCGCCTGCACGCAAGGCCGCAAGACAGCGCGCGGTGAGCGGCACGGCCGCCAGTCCGAGCGCGGCCTCGAGCGAGGCGGTGGTCTCGTGCGGGCCGATTGGCACCCGCTCCTGGTCGACGATCGCGCCGGCATCGAGTTTGCGCACCACGCGCATGAACGTGACGCCCGTCTCGCCATTGCCGCTGGCGATGGCCACGGTTGCCGGGCAGGCCCCGCGGTATTTCGGCAGCAGCGAGGTGTGGAGATTGAAGACGCCCAGCGGCAGCGCCGCGAGGAAGTCGTCCTTGAGGAGCTGCCCGAAGGCCATCACCAGCGCGGCATCGACGCCGAGCTCACGCACGCGGGCGGTGTCGTCGGGACCGAGCCGCTCGGGTTGGTAGACCGGCAGACCGTGCGCCAGCGCCCACTCCTTGATCGGGCCCGGCACCACCTTCTGGCCTCGCCCGTGCGGTCGGTCGGGCTGGGTGTACACCGCGACAACCGTCGCCAGCTCCCGTCCGGCGCCAGCGAGATACTCCAGCACCGGGAGGGCGATCGGATCGGAACCGAGGAAAAGCAGGCGCAACGGCGGCATGCGGTGGATATGCGGCGCGCGACCGCCGGCTGCGAGCGCTTTCCAGCAGTCGAGAGACCGTGTCGGTCCCACGAACGCAGATCAGGCCCGCCAAGGGCGACCGGCAACTAGCTCAACGAAGGGTTCCGAGAGCGAAAAAAAAGAGCCGGGACCGAAGTCCCGGCTCCGAAGCCGAATCAACACTGGGTTCCGAATCAGGCGCTAGACCTGATCAGAACTTGAAGGTGTTGGTGAGCGTCCACGTGAAGGTCTCGGGGATACGGCCGACGGCCATGGTGCCATCGGGCTGAACCGTGATCGGGATGAGCTCCTTCTTGGTGGTGATGTTGCGAAGATTGAGCTGGATGTGCCAGTCGATCTTGTCGGTGAGCTTGCGGCTGTAGCCGACCCACATGTCGACGTTGGTTTCGCTCGGCCCCATCCAGGGGTTTTCGAGGTCGAAGTCCTTCATGCCGGTATCCGGATTGATCGCCTCGGTGAGCTTGTAGCCGGTGACGACGCCGTCCTGCCAGCGATAGCCCACGCCAACGTTAACTCCCTTGAGGAAGCCCTCGTCGAAGTTGTAGTTGGCAACCAAGTTGAAGCGCCACGGACGAAGCTCGGGCACATTGGAGTTCTCCTGCATGCGATACAGAGTGTAGCCGGACATGAACTCGCGGCCGAACTTGCCGCGGATGGTCTCGCCCGGGTTGTAGCTCTCATCCCACATGCGCACATCACCGATGTAGCCGACCTGCACGCCGTTGAGCATGACCGGGGTGTTATAGAGCGCCCAGCGGTCTTCGACGTACGTCGCCAAGGACTCAGCCATGTTGGTACGCATGGCTTCCGTCTTGGAGGCGTTGATCATGATGTTCAGGTTCTTGGAGACAGCGACGTTGAGTTCGTACTCAACACCCTTCGAGGTGGTGTCGCCGGTGATGGTCCAGCCCTGGGGGGTGGTCCAGTTCATCCAGCCGTTCCACTGGTTCTTGTCGATGCCCCAGTTGCTGAACCACTGGTCGGAATTCAGGTTCGCGAGGTAGGCATTGCAGACGGCATCGCCAGCGGCAATGGCGTCGGCCGCGGACTGGCCAACCATGGGGCTGTAGCCACCGAGCCCCTCGTTGGAGGTGCCGTAGGAGCCAAAGCGTTCAAGGTTACGACGGGCAAACATATAGCCCCAAGCTTCGGCAGCCGGCAGCATATAGTCGCCGCTGAAGGCCGAAAGGGCCGCATTGAACACCTCGGTCTTGTACCAGTTCACCTTCAGGGAAACCCGGTCATCGAAGGTGGTGATCATGAAGCCGTAGTCGCGAGTCTTGCCGTTCGGCGAAGCGAGCGGGTTGCCGAAGGCGTCGACGCGACCGGAAGCCGGCTGGAAGTTCTCGGACTTGTTGTAGAACAAGCTGAGACCGGTGTTTCCGGGGAGCTTGCGACGGATCTCCTTCGGAGTGTGCAGCATGATGCTGTAGCTCTTCGAGGTGCCGCTCACCTTCTCACCACTATCGGGGAGACGATAATCGGGGCTGTAGAGATCGATCGTCTCGGAGCCATCGGGATTCTTCGGGCCTTGATTGAGCGCCCAAGAGCGTTGCACATCGCGGCGAACGCCAGCGGTGGCAACGATGTTGCCGTCCCAGAAGTAGCTCTGCATCGAGACTGCCTTCGACTTGAGCTTGGTACGACGCAACGAAGCGTTGGTGACGAGGCTATCGCGGTCGCCAGCGTATTCGCTGATGACGTCGATGGGCCGATTGGTCCAGCCAACGTAGTTGGCCGGATTCTCAGACTGCGTGCTGGTGTTTCCGTACTGGTCGATCCACGGATCTCCCGGATTGACGGACGAGTTCCAGGTGGAGTCGAACCAGTGGAGGGAGCCCGAGGTCGGGACCTGAAGCGCGGTCAGACGGGGCAGGTAGGCGCCGTGCGCCTCGATGACGGGATCGCCGATGTAGGTCAGGATGTTCGCACCGCGGTTGCGGAGGAGCTTGTCGTGGTTGGCGACACCGTAGGAAATGTCGGCCGCCGCGAGGAACCAGTTGCGCTGCTCAATATCGACGCGATCACCGCTGATGAGGCCGGTGAAGACGTGGCGACCGAGGATGTCGGTGAGCAGATTCTTCTTCATGAAGTCCGAGAAACGCAACTCGCCGAACGCCGTCACACGCCAGGATTCACGCTGGCTGTGGTAGGTGTTGTTGGAGTAGCCGTCGGAGACGATCGCCGCTCGGTTAAAGTTCGGGTTCAGTGAACCATCGACCAGCGTGTAGTTGCGGTCGAGGGTGATCGACTGGCCGTAATCGGACATCATGTTCACCTGCCCACGCTCGTAGGTCTGGTGATCGTAGACGGCCTCAAAGCCGAGGCGATTGTCGAGGAAGGTCTGGGCCATGGAGGCGTTGAACGCCTCGTGGTTGGACCATTCCCGCTTGTTCGGGCCGTCGAGCAGGTTGTTGTAAAAGTCGAAGACAGTTTCGTCCTGCAGGCAGTAGTTCTTGTAGAGGCCGTAGTTGGCGTCGGGCATGCCGATCGAGCCAGCGTACTCCTTGAAGGGAATAAGGCCGGACATGATGGTCCACGGAATGCCGCCGATACCACCGTCAACCGTGCCGATCTCGTTCACGTCAGTCGTCTTGGGATCGTCGGTGCCCCTCAGGCCGCCTGCGGTTCCGATGTCGGTACGCATGAGGCTGAAGTTGTTTGAGTCCTGGTCGGGGAACACGGCGACGATGCCACCGTAGTTGCGACCGAACGAAGCGATGCGCGGGTTGTAGTTCGGATTGGCTGCGCCGCCATCAAGCGAGGACTTGCGAATGCCCGTGCCGCGGATGCCAGCGGCGTTGTCGGCGGTTACCTGGGCGACGTTGGACAAGCCGACGCGGTCGGGATAGAGAACAAGGCCATTGAGGCTGGCCTCGGAGAACCACGGAGTGATGGTGTCACCCGGGGGAATCGTGCGCGGACGGTTGGCGTCGACGTCACCCTTCTCGTAGTTCATCTTGAAGGTCGTGCGGGCACCCTCGAAGCGCATGAACTTCGGGTCGTAGCGCAGGGCGGCATAGAGACGCTCGTCACGCTGGTAAGCCGGGCGCTGGCGGTACTTGGTGTGGTCGTCGAGAGCGGCGACGCGCACGGCGAGTTCATCGTCGAGGAGAACCCGATTGAAGTCGAGGGACCCGCGGGCGGAACCGTAGCTGCCGTAGCGGAACTCGACCGTGTTCTCATTGGAGAAGGCGGCCGCGTTGGTGCTGGAGTTAACGATACCGGCCGGGCTGCCGACGCCGAAGAGCATGGCGTTGGCACCGCGCTGCAGATCGACGCGGCCGACGTTGAAGGAATCCCACGGAATGTCGGTGAGGAAGAAGTCGCGGGTGTTGTCGGCTTCGGCCAGACCGCGAACGCGCGTGTTGCCGTTCGGGTTCATGCGGGCGTTGGTGTCGTCGAGCATCTGACCGTTGCCCAGACCGGCGAAGTTGCCGGCGACGCCGCCAACTTCCGTGCCCGTCGTGTAGACGAGGAGGTCCTGATTGTTGCGGGCACCGGTGTCGCGGAGGAACTCACCCGTGACGACGCTGATGGCGGAACCAACGTCCTTGAGCTCGGTACGAATGCGGGTACCGGCCAAGGTGTCGGACGCCAAGTAACGCTGGGAGTTCTCTGCGCTGACCACGAAGGGCGACAGCACGACAACTTCTTCCTCACTTGCAGCGGGTTCGGCGGCCGGTGAAGCGGCCGGAGCGGCTTGGCCGAGCGATCTCGGCGCAACCGCGACAGACAATACAGCTGCGGCGACATACGCGCCTGCCGTAATCGATTTACGGGTCATAGGGTCCGTTCTCTTTGTTTGGGGGGTTAGGCTATAAACTCCGTCACATCGGTGGACGGAATCGTGACGAGAGTAGCGAGGTGGCCGGAAAGATAAAATGAGTTATTTTTCCGCCATCTTAATGCTTTTTCCCCGCAGCCACGGGCAATCCTGAAACACTAGGAGGTATATCGTTAAATTATACAATCATCGAACCCTCTCTTGATCCTTCACATGAGGCCCTGCGCGATCCCCCAACTATTCCATGCGTGGCCTCCGCCGTCGCTCCCCCCAACGAACTGCGCCCGGCTGCACCCGCTACCTCACCACGCCCATTCGCTGGTCCCACAGCGCTTCCTTCTCGTCAGACCCGCGCATCCCTTCCACGCTCGGCTGCCGTGAAAGCCGCCGATTTCTTCAGCCTCCCCCACTCCCTCGCCTCTTTCGCCGCCTCCTTTTCCCCGGGAGCGCACCCATGGGAATGGCTCAAGCAAATCGGGCCCGCCCTCGCCGCCGCTGATTTCGCCGGTAGCCAGGCACTCCCCCCCGGCATCCACGCTGAGGGTCCGGTTTTCATCCACCCGACCGCGCAACTGCCGCACACCGCGACGCTCATCGGCCCGGTCTGGATCGGCCCCGAATCCAAGCTCCTGCCGGGTTGCTTCCTGCGCGGCAACGTGATCGTCGGCGCCCGGTGCACCGTCGGCCACAACGCCGAGCTCAAGAACTCGCTGCTGATGGACGGCGTCCAGGTCCCCCACCGCCCCTACGTCGGAGACTCCATCCTCGGCAACGGCGCCCACCTCGGCGCCGGCGCCGTGCTCTCGAATCTCCGCCTCGACCAGAAGGCCGTCGTCCTCCGCCTGCCCACCGGCACGTTCGACACCGGCCTGCGCAAGTTCGGCGCCATCCTCGGCGACAAGGCCGAGGTCGGCTGCAACGCCGTCCTCCAGCCCGGCACGCTCCTCGGCCCACGCGCGCTGGTCATGCCCACGATGGCCTTCGGCGGCTACCTCCCGCCCGCCACCATCGCCCGCGTCCGCGAGCAGGTCTCAACCTTTCCACGCCGCGATTGAGGCCGCTGCCCTGCCGAGGGCCTCCGCGGCGACAAGTCTGTGGAACTCTGGCAGGCGATATTCCGTCTCCCGACACGCAAGCGAACCGGTCCTCGGCCCCGCTTCCGTGCACGACCGGCCCCGCCTGTGGAGGCCAGTTTTTCCTCGTAAAGAATCAATACGGCATTACCGATAGGGTCTGGAAATCCCATGAGATTACCATACGGCAAACACCCCCAGGGTGGAGGGGACGAACTGCTTCGCACGAACTACGCCACCATATGGCCCATATCCCGGTAACTGGATGCATCGTCTGCCGCGTCTCCCCGTTATGGTTCTTCGATTCGTGGGCTCCATCAACCCCCGCCGCAGGTGGAAGACGCTTCCATCTGCCGCATGCTAGCTCGGCTGCAGTCCACACTCCCTTTCCTTAGGAAGTCCAACAACGTTTCCGTCACCATGCTCACCCGATTCAAGCTCTGCTTTGCAACGCTGTGCGGCTGCGCCGCCCTTCTGTCCGTCCAGGCGCAGACCACACAAGTCGATACAACAACGACAACCATGCCGACACAGGTGGAGAGCCGCTCCTACACCACCGAAGATGGCCGGCAGGTCACCGAAACGACAACGATCTCGAAGGTCCGGCAGGAACAGGCCGTCCGCCAAAGCGGACCCTACAAGGCCGCCATCTTCATCTCGAACCGCGCCGGAGAAGCCTTCGACTCCAAGATGATGGCGCTCGAAGACCTCGTGACCGCCCGCGTGACCGACAAGGGGATGCAGGTCCTCAGCCGCGAAGTGATCGCCGATGCCATGCGCGCCTTCGATCCCGCCGTCGCCTCCGCCCCCCGCCCGGCCGACAGCCTCGACGCCAAACTCACCGAGCAAAGCTCGGTCCTGCGTCTCTCCCAAGGTCTCGGCGCCGACTACCTTCTCATCGCCTCCGTCGCCAGCGTCGGTTCGAAGGAGCGCGCCGTGAACGCCTACGGGGTCAACACCGTCACCAAGGACACCACGATGCGGGTCACCTACAAGATCCTCGACGGCAACACCGGCGGCAGCATCACCGCCGACGCGATCAAGGTCACCGTCGGCACCCGCCAGACCGAGAACCTGGCCGAAGCCAACGACGACATCTACAACGACCTGCTCGATCAGGCAGCCGTCCAGCTGGCCGACAGCCTCAGCGCCAAGATCGCCCAGCGTCGCATCGCCCCCGTCAGCGCAGCCGGCGCGTTGGTCAATCTCACGATCAACATCGATGCCGCCGATCTGTTCGTCCCCGATGTCCGCATCGACGACGACCACACCATCCGCATCGGCGAGAGCAAGCTGAGCGTCTCGCCCCTT
The DNA here is from genome assembly GCA_019136515.1 of Verrucomicrobiota bacterium. GTDB lineage: Bacteria > Verrucomicrobiota > Verrucomicrobiia > Opitutales > Opitutaceae > CAJCBL01. The sequence goes on along the minus strand of JAGVUB010000164.1, from coordinate 53,749 downwards.
CAGGTGACCGTCGAGGTCGACGGCGTGGCCGTCGGTACCGCTCCGGGCACCGTCCAGGTCCGCCCCGGATTCAGCAAGCTACGCCTCACCCGCGAAGGCTACCGCACCTGGGAGCGCACCATCAACGCCGTCAACGGCCAGACCCTCACCGTCGCGATGCAGATGACCGACGCCACGATCGCCCGCTGGAAGGACGCCACCGCGTTCATGAACGAGCTCAAGAACGGCGCCAAGCTCACCGACGCCCAGGTCAAGGTCCTCGAAGGCCAGGCCCAGATGCTCCGCCAGAGCGGGTTCAAGGTGGACACCAAGGATGCCCCGCAGATCAACATCCGCCACAACTCCATCTTCGGCGACTGATGTCGCGTTCCCTCACAATCAACTACCACACCATCCATTTCGCATTCAGATGAAACTTCGCTCCCTCATCCTGTTCTCCGCCGGCCTGGCCATCGCCTCCGGCCTATCCGCGCAGACTACCGCCACCGGTCTCAAGAAAATCGCCATCTCCGATGTGCGCCCGATCGGCTCGCTGGTCGAAAGCACCACTGCTGCAGGCCGCAAGAACTCCCTCGACCGCGTCGTCCAGTCCCTCGACAGCCAGCTCATGGATCGCGTGCAGAACACCCGTAAGTTCGAAGTGATTGCACGCTCGGACATGGCCTCGATCCTGAAGGAGGCCGACTTCAGCGCCGGCAACTTCCAGGTCAGCGGTGTCGACTACCTCCTCGTGACCACCGTCGGTGATTTCCAGGATTACGCCGAGACCCGCGAATTCGCCGCGATCGGCAAGTCTGCCAGCTGGCGCGTCATCCGCCTCGGCCTCGTCGGCAAGATCTACGACGGCCAGACCGGCAAGCTCATCGAATCCACCAACATTCCGATCGAGTTGAAGGAGCAGACGGAGAATGCCGCCAACTCCAGCAAGAACGGCGACCTCAGCGATGCCCTCCTCCAGAAGGTCACCTTCATGGCCGCCGAGGCCGTTGCCGCGCGCGTCGCCGATGTGATCTATCCGGCACGAATCGTCTCGAAGATCGACCGCATGGTCACCATCAGCCGCGGCGAAGGCAGCGGGGTCGCGATCGGTCAAGTCTGGGAAGTCTTCGCGCTCGGCGAAGAGATGACTGATCCCGACACCGGCGCCTCCCTCGGCCGTGAGGAACTCATGGTCGGCCAGGTTCGCATCACCCGCGTCAATCCCAAGACCTCGCAAGCCGAGATCATCAGCGACACCGGAGTCGACAAGGGCGCCCTCCTGCGCCTGCCCGTCGGCGCGATCCGCTAACCCCACACTCGACCAGAACGATGAAATCGCCCGTCACATTCTCCCGGGTCGCGCTCCCCTGCGGCCTCGTCGCGATCGGACTGCTATCCGGTTGCAGCACCTACACGACCCAGTCTTCCGACTTCCGCACCGCGTGGAAAGCGGGGCAGCTCGCCGAAGCCTCCGCCGAGGTCGACAAGAAGGCCGAGAAGAACGCCAACAACCAGAGCACCGTGGTCTGGAGTCTCGAGCAGGGTGCCGTTTACCGCGCCCGCGCACTCGAGAACCTCCCGCCCGTCGCCCCAACCAACACGACAGCCATGGCCCTCGGGCCGGCCGGCGCAGCACCGGGCGACGCCTACGATGTCGAGATGACCAAGAAGAGCATCGAGTCCTTCAACTGGGCCGCGGACCGGATCATCTCCTATGACGAGCAGGCCAAGGCCAAGGTCGCATCCGAAGCCGGTGCGATCCTGACCAACCAAGCCAACACGTCCTACCGCGGCCGCGCCTCCGACCGCATCATGCTGGAGACCTACCAGGCGCTGAACTACCTCAAGCTCGGCGAGCCCGACAATGCCCGCGTTGCGCTCAACAAGGTGCTCCAACACCAGCGCGATGCCGTCGATGCCAATGCCAAGCGCATCGAAGAGGCGCAGGCCAAGGCCGCAGAAGCCAAGGAAGGCAAAGTCGCCGATGAACAAGGCAAGACCGCCAGCTACGATGCCGAAAAGGCGATGCAGGATGAAGGCGTGGCCAACGCACTCAAGGAGATCGACACCGATCTCGAAACCGATGTGCGCCCCTATGAAGTCTATGTGAACCCGTTCGCGGTGTTCGTGGATGGCCTGTTCTTCATGACCCGGGGCGAAGACGCCTCCGACATGGAACACGCGCGCAAGTCCATGGAGCGCGTCGCGGCCATGGCACCCGAGTCCTCCTTCATCAAGGAAGACCTAGCGCTCGCCGAAGGACTCGCCTACGGCAAGAAGCCGGATGGGCTCACCTATGTGATCTTCGAAACCGGCTCGGCCCCGTACCTCGACCAGATCCAGATCCCGATCCCGCTGTTCCTGGTCACCGACAAGGTGCAGTACACCCAGTGCGCCCTTCCCATCCTCAAGCGCGTTCCCGACTTCGTTCCGGCAGCCAGCATCGCCATCGAGGGGCAGACGCTCGACACTCAGCTTCTGTGCAGCATGGACAGCGTCATCGCACGCGAGTTCAAGAATGAGTGGGTGGCCGTCCTCACCAAGTCGATCATCTCCGCAGGCGTCAAAGGCCTCATCCAGTACGAGGTCAACAGGCAGCTGAAGGACCAAGGCGGCACCGCTCAGCTGATCGGCATGCTGGCAACCTCGATCTACACTGCCACCACCACGATCGCCGACACCCGCAGCTGGACCACCCTTCCCAAGCAATTCCAGTACGCCCGCTTCCAGACTCCCAAGGACCGCACCATCACCATCGCTGCAGGCTCCGCCCCGCAGACCATCGTGATCGAACCGGGCAAGGTGAACCTCGTCTACGTAAAGAGTATCGCCCCCGGACTCCCCGCCCTTATATCCCAAACCGTCCTCAAGTGACATCCTCTACCATGAAGAAATCTCTCATTCTCGCGCTGGCCGCAGGCGCCGCCCTCATCTCGGGGTGCAGCACGGTCAACTCCATCGAAAGCACATCGCCCCAGACACGCGCCGCCTACGTCCCGGATCGCCGCCTCGTCTTCGACGGTTGGCTCGCCGAATCCATCGAGGTCTCGGGCATCGCCCAGACCTACGTCTCCGGAGACCTCCTCAAGATCGAGATGAAGGTCCGCAACCTCCATCGCCACTACAAGGACTACCGCTACCGCGTCGAGTGGATCGGCAAGGATGGCATGGCCATCCCCTCGCCCATCGACGGCTGGAAGACCTTCCACCTCGAAGGCCGTGAGGAGACTCACATCTCGGCGACCGCCACCTCCCCCAAGGCCGTCGACTTCATCATCAAGTTCATGCTCGACCACGAATAATCTCCTCCGATGAAAACCCGTCTCATCCTCTCCATGCTTGTCGGCGCCACCGCGCTGGTCTTCGCCCCGCTTCCGGCACGCGCCGATACGGTCCGCCAAGTCGACCCCAAGCAGAAGAAAGTCGTCAACGCCACGCAGATCAGCCCGAGCGAATGGTCCGAGGCCGCCGAGAAGCTGATCTCGAACCTCCTCAGCTCGGATGTCTTGGCGCGCATCGAGAACCCGCCCGCGATCATGGCCATCAGCCGAGTCCGCAACGACACGACGATGCAGATCGATATCGACTCGTTGACGAAGAAGATCCGCGTCGCGCTCAACCAGAGCGGCAAGATCCTCACCACGACCACCGTCGGACTCGGAGGCAAGGCCGAGGACCCGCTCGCCAAAGAAGCTGCCGAATACGCCCAGTTCATGGGCGGCGAGAAGCAGGAAACCCGGATGCCCGACTTCACACTCTCGGGCAAAATCCAGGAATCCCGCGTCAAGCAGGGCCGCGAGACGCTGATCACCTACACCTTCCAGCTCAGCCTGACGGACGTCCGGTCCGGCCTGGCCATCTGGGAGGCCGAGGAAGCCATCGCCAAAACGTCCAGAAAAGGCGGCATCAGCTGGTAATCCTAGCTAATGCATCTAGCCCCGCGTACAGCAGTGCGCGGGGCTTTTTTATCCACACTTCTTCATCTACTATTCTTCCACCCCATGAAATTACTCCGCCTTCTCACCATGCTGGGGTCGCTGACTGTCTCAGCCCTCTTGGCACAAGACCCTTACTCCACTAACACTTCCGCAGAAGGCGCCGCGCCGGTCTTCGATGTCAAAGCCCGGTTTCAAGAGGTCTACGAGGCCGCGGTACGACACGCCATCGACGCCAACACCAAGAACAACGCAGCGACCAACCCTGGGTATTGGGCGAATTCGCGGGATTTCTGTTTCAGCACGAAGCCATCCCGGCCAACGGACGCCAAGGCGGCGTTCCTCGCGCACACCAAGGGCATCGAGCGAGCCCCCATGGCCCGCGGAGTTAACCCGACGCTGCCGCGCTTCGAGCCGGGAACCCCGAAGGGGGAAGAGCAGAAAAAGCATCTGAAGGAGGTCTTGGCGCGGCTGAAGGCCAAAGATGTCGTCACTTACGACGACCTCAACGAGATGGTTGAGGCGTTGTTGCCCTTCCTGCGGGCATCCGAGGCGGCCGCAATGGCGGAGAAACTGAAGATCACCGTGCCTGCAATGTCGGCGGTCACCTACGACTTCTCGCCCCACTGTCTGCAGGTAGATGCCCCCGCCGTGGGCACTATGCCCAACCGAGAGCATAAGGCCGTCGGGCACAACCAGTCGGTGGCGTTCTATCCCGCGAGCATCCTGATCCCCAAAGAGGCAGAGGCGCTCTACAGTGGGATACTCAACTACGAGGTATCACACCCGGAGTCTCGCCCCTTGGTGCATACGCTGCTGTGGGGCATCCGCGGGGCTGACCTCAAGCCGCCGCCGATCAACCCGACGCCAGCGCAGATTGCGATTTTGAATGCAGCGCTTCCAGATGGCACACGCAAGTACGCGGAATACGTTGAACTAGCCCAACACCCGGAGAGGCGACCGGTGGCGGCGGCTGGCGCTACCGGTGCCGCGGCCAGCGATGGGCCCGAACTGCTTACCCTCGATGCCGCGAAAAACAACCTGCTGCAGCACCACTTGGATTTCGTCACCATCGACCACAAGGGTGCCAACCCCTTCGATCCCGCCAACACCGAGGAAATCCTCCGGAGGTTGACCAACCCGATCCCGGTCGCGGAGTTTGTGCAGCAACCAGAGGATCAATGCGTGGCGAATGGCTCGATGGCCACGTTTGCCGCACAGTTGGCCGATGAGGTTCCAGCACCTCGCTACCAGTGGCAGTTCAATGACAAGGACATCAAGGACGCGAATACCAATTCGCTGACGATCAAGGCCGGGCGCGACACCGTCGGGACCTACCGCCTCGTCGCTTTCAGTGGAGACGTGGCCCTCAAGTCCAACCCCGCGAAGCTCACGTTGGCCGGCGGCGGACGGACGTCGAAGCCGACCGTCAAGAATCCCACCCTAGGAGGGGGCGACGTCAACAACTGCGAGGACCATCACAAGGGCGGCCAGACCAAGAATCAAGGAGGCAAGGGGCAACGCGGGGATGACATTTACGGCTCCGATGAACCTAATGACATCTACGGCGACACCCCTCGCCCCATCACTCGCAAGCCGCCCGCTACCAATACCGCCCCAACAGTCCAGAAAACATCGAAGCCAAAACCCGACAGCGGCCCGGGTGAGTTCACTATTCTTGACGACGGGCTGATCGGCCGCGGCAAACAGGACAGCCTCAGTCGCGGACGGATTCAGATCATCAATCCCACCAATAAGGAACAGCAGTACGATCCGAGCCGATGGATACTAGCCACGCGTGAGCCATGCCAACCAAGTTCGTCGTACCCGGTCACTGCCGGCGGCTCCGCGTCATCGACTGTTAGCCACGAGAGCGACGAGGTGCTCAATGAAGTCAAATCGGACGTCGAGAGTGTGCTGACCAAGCCATGTATTAACGACCTCCTGCGCAAATGGCTCCCCGTCGATAACGCGTATTTCAGCACCGTAGTGAGCACCTTTGTTCGAGCAGTCCCGTTTCTTGGCTCCGCGATCGCGATCTATGAGGCGAGTTATGGCTATGATGCTTTCACCGGTGAAAAGCTATCACAGATAGATCAAGGAATCGCTATTCTCGGCGCAATTCCCGGCGCAAGTGGATTGATCAAATCCACAGCGTGGCCGGTGGTGAGCAAAGTGCTAGGCATGGCATCTTCAGAGACCCGCATTTTCCGTCCCGCAAAGATGGCTCTCGAGGGGATGGCGATTTCGACAAAGATTTCAGAGAGTGGGCTATACACAAAATTGAACAAGTTCGCCAACGTCGTTGATCTTGGCGAGGCAGTCAGCGAGGCTGTAAATAAACGAGAGATCGATCCAGTAGCCGAGTGGGGATGGGAGAAAGGGCTCGAAGGCGGCTACGGTGAATGGGCCAATGACAAGATGACGACCGCCATTGAGAAGTACATTAAGCGGCACTATTGAGCCTCGCGCAATAGACTGACCGAGCGAGCGGACGGACCGCCGGGCCGTCCGTTCGCTCGGTGGGCCCAGCGGTCCCGCCCAACCATCGGCCGTCAGTCCTATACGCGAGGATCCGTAAGTCCCACAAATAGGTGCTCATATGCGCCGGGCCAGTAGGCTGGTGGCATGACCCGCCACAGCATGCCGATTCCACTCGCAGCAGAAGAACTCGAACGGCTGGAGCAATGAATCCGGGCCGGTTCGACACCGGCCTGCGCAAGTTCGGCGCCATCCTCGGCGACAAGGCCGAGGTCGGCTGCAACGCCGTGCTTCAGCCCGGCACGATTCTCGGCCCGCGCGCCTTGGTCATGCCCACGATGGCATTCGGAGGTTACCTGCCCACGGCAACCATCGCGCGTATCCGCAGCCAGGTTTCAACCTTCCCCCGCCGGGACTGATTTCAAGGCGCGGACCACTCTTGATCGTGGGCCGGAATTGAATGCGGTGGGCGTGGGCTCCGCCCCCCCCTGCCTGCACTGCGGGCGCCATCGTCGCCGCGACTAGCGTTTTGGCGCCCAACCGCCATTCGCGTCCTGCACCAGCACCCCGCGGGCACTCGCGGCTGCGATCGTCTTGGCACGGGCGCGGCCAACCGTCTCTTTTGTCGTCTCGCTGCGGCGCGCGATCATCTCGTACACCGCCGCGCGGTCGGCGTTCTCCGCCGCCACCACCGCTTCCTCGTCCGGCGTGGCGATGCCGCGCAGCTCGAGGTAACCGGCGTTGTTCTCGCCCACGACTTGGCGCAGGCGCAGATCGTCGAGTGTAGTCAGCCTTTGCTCCATCCGCTGTTTCAGATTGGCGTCCTGCGCCCAAGCCCCCGGTACAGCAAAACCAAGGAGAGAGGCGATCATCAGGGAAAAAAGGAGAGCGGTTTTCATGGCTGGGCGGGAGCGGCGGTGGGGGTTGCGATGGTCGAGGATTTGCGGTCGAGGTCGCCGAAGAAATCCTCCAGCGCCTGCTCGACCCGGACATTCACATCCACCGTGATGTGGATCGGTTTCACGTCGACCGTCGTGTAGACGCATCCGGCGAGTCCACCGGCGACGAGCAGCAGAAGCGCCGCATACTGGGGTTTGTTCATAGTTGGCAGAATGTGGTTCGGACAGGGCGGGACAATGGTTGTTTCGCGGCCTACGGCTTCGTCGCCTCACCGCGGCCGGCCGGTGGATTTTGCCAACCAGCCGTGCCCCAGTCGAGGAAGTGCTCCAGCGGGGCGTTCACGTTGATGTCGAGACTCACCGGCACCGCAAACTCGCCCCCCGCCGGGGCGCCCTGCAATCGCACCCGCAACGACTGCCCGGGGGCATCCTGCGGATACGTGTCGATCTGCAGCCGATTGAACAAGAGGACCTGGATCGACTGTTCGACTTTCCGCAACGAGGCGTACGTTGGGGTTCCGGGCCGGCGGCCCGCAGTGAGCAACTGCAAGTCGCGCGTGAACTGGACCCGCCCCATCTCGCCGGGGCTGAGCCGGAACTGGCCCGCGCCCAACCGAAGCCGCCCCGCACTCCAAGTGAGCGGCAACGAACCGTCGACCAGCCCCTCCGCCCTGGCCGGCACATCGGCGAAGAGGCGGAGCAGCTCCTCCAGCTTCACCGCCTTCAAGGTCAACTGCATGCCGAACTCGGGGCGCCGCGGATCGATCGCAAAGGGCGTTCCGTCCAGCCGCCCCCCGAGCCCGTTGGTGCCCCATTGCTCGACGCTGAGCCGCCCGGGCCATTCGCCGGAAAATGTCACGCTGCCCTCCGACAGGTTCACCGCGCCGAGACCGGCGTTCCGATACACAAGCATCTGCGCCGGCGCGGTGCGCCACGGCGCCGGGCCGACCACCGCGACGCGGCCACGGATCCCGTCCACCGTGAAGCCCTGGGGGGATCGCGCGGCAAGCTCGTTCAACAGAAGGTCCGCCCCAAGCGCCAGCTCCCCGGCTACGTATCGGCTCCGGCCGCTAAGCCCCACTCCGCCGCTGAACTCCCAGCCGCGCAGTTGCGGCGACCAGCGCGGCCACGGCTCCTTCCCGCTCAACACCACCGGATCGAAACCGAACGTGCCCTCCGCTTCGAGCCCGGAGCTCCAGCGCACCGTCTGTTCGATGGTCGGCCGCACTCCGAACTCCGGGATAACGCAGCCCGCACGGATCACCGCCCCCTCCAACCCCGCCACCACTTCGGCGCGACACTCCGCCACGCGCCCCCCCGCCGGCGTCGCCAGTTCGGCGACCGCTAGGCCAAGATCGAGTCCTCCGGTCTCGTGCAGTTCCGCCCCTCGGGAACTCAACCGCACTCCAACTCCGCTCGCCCGCCACTCCGTGCCATAACGCACCACCGCGTCGGCCAGTTTGCCGTCATAGTCGCCCACCCAGAGGAGTTCACGGCCGAATCGACCGACCGGCGCCGCAGCCCACCCGGCCACCGACTCCAGCCAGATCCGCGGCCACCGCACGCTCAGCGACGCATTCGGAGCCGTCACCGACCCAAGACCTGCTCGTGCCGCAACCTCACGGAGGTCGACCATCGCGCGACCCGACACGAAGTTCCGATCGAGATTCACCAGCAGGTCGCCGCCGATCACGGCTTCCATCCGTCCGTCGGGCCAGGCAATCGTACGGCGCTGCGCCGGGATGGAAAACTCTGCACGCCCGCCCTCGCTTCCGCGCTCCAGGAGGGCGTTCACGACCACGCGCGCCGCCACGTTCGCCGGCTCCACCCGTCCGGCCACCCCAACCGCCTCCAACCAAAGCACCGCATCCACGGCCGCCTGCGTGCGCAGCACCAGCCGGACGGGACCGTCGCGCAGACCACCCATCGCAGCCTCAACCTCGGCCAACTGCAACGGGGCCCGTCCCACGAGGCCGATCGTCGCCGCCGTCAGGTTCAATTCGTCGCCGTTCCATACTCCCCGCACCTCCGCCGGCGCCTGCAGACGCCACCCGGCCGCCTCCGCCGCGGTGAACCGCACGGCGGCCTCCGCCGTCACCGGATCATTCACACCGCCAAAGCGCGCCGTCACCTGGCCGGCCCCCTCCACCTCGAGCCCCGACACCTCGGCTCGACCCTCGGCAAAGACCAGCCGCGCGCTGTGCCGCTCGACGCTGAGCACCGGGGCCTCGAGACGTGCCTGTCGGTCGCCGGCCGTCCACGCGGCCAGCCCGGCGCGCACCTCGCATCGCCACCCATCGCTGTCCGCGAGCCCCGCCGTGAGCTTCGCAGCGCCCACTTCCACCGTATTCGCTCCTTCCTGCCACCGGAAAGCCGGTAGCTCCGCCACGAGCGTCGCCGCATGCCAACGACCATCGCGCAACGTGGCGGTACCGCTTCCCCTCAGTTCCGCCCGCTCATCAAAGTGCACCGCCGCCAGCTTCTCCGGTGCCATCCCGGCCAGCAACGGCTGCCAATCCGCCGGCCGCACGCGTCCGTCACGCAGAGCCAACTCCACGGAGCCGTCCGCCAAATCACCGCGAACCGTCACCAAGCCCGAGCACGTCGGCGCATCGACCGACACCTCGGCGCGGAACGCTTCGACCATCGAGTCGAAATAGCCGCTGAACGGGAGTTCTAGCCGCTGGACGCCTCGCCGCAGCACCACGCGCGAGCGTTCGACATCCAGCCGCCCATAGGGAAACCCACCGCTTTGCGGCTGCAGCGCCGCGCGCAACTCCGCGACGCGGTCCAACTCCACCTCCAACTCCAGCCCGCGCAGGACCACGTGCGGAGCGCCGCCCCGCACCAGCACCTGCCAGCCCAACTCGGCCCGCGCCTCCTCCGCCCGCATCACCAGCCCGGGCAACCGCAAGGCCACCGGTCCGATCACCGCGCGCCGCCAGGACAACTCCCGCACGGGCGCCAAATCCGCCTCCACCCCGAGGACACGCAGCTCCGCCAACAACCGGCGTTCAACCCAACGGTTCACCGGCGGCAGCCACCCCGCCGCCGCGACGCCGAGAAGCGAGGCAGTCAGCAACGCGAGGCAGCCCAACAGGCGCAGGGAGATTCGCCGAGTTCGTCTCATCCGCAAAGTGGCGGTGATGGAACCGTCCCCACCGGGCCGTTGCGAGTGCAAACACTCCACGACGGCGCCCCCGCGCAGTCTTACGTTTCCTTCGCGGAGGCGCGTTCGCGCGCCCTGGTTCATGGGACCACCTCCCATCGCGCGGCGCCCCTCCTCGCGCCGCCGCCCACTCCATCCTTGGATTTTCCGCCTCGGCGCGGTTTGATTGCCACGCTCCACCGCCGGCATGCTCCGCTTCGTCCTCCGCCGCCTGCTCGAAACGATCCCCGTGATGTTCCTCATCGTCACGGCGACCTTCTTCATGGTCCGGTTCGTGCCGGGCGGACCGTTCCTCGGCGAGAAATCGCTGCCGCCGGAAGTGCAGCGCAACCTCGAGGCCCACTACGGCCTCGATCAACCGCTCTGGCACCAGTACGCCGCCTACCTCGCCGGCCTCTGCCCGAAACGGCTCCACCCGCATCGGCTCTTCGCCGACACCGACCGCGACGGTCGTTGGGACTTCGACCTCAAGGCCGCCTTCGGCATCGATTTCGGTCCATCGCTCAAATACGCCAACCGCACCGTCAACGAGATCATCGCCGGCGCACTGCCCTGTTCGCTCGAACTCGGCGCCTGGTCGCTGCTGGTCGCGCTCGTGCTGGGCATCCCGCTCGGGGTGGTCGCGGCCGTGCGCCGCAACACCTGGATCGACTACCTGAGCAGCGGCATCTCGCTCTGCGGCATCTGCGTGCCAACCTTCATCCTCGGGCCGTTGTTCGTCCTCGTTTTCGCCGTCTGGCTCCAGCGCTTCAACGCCTCCGGCTGGGACGAGCCGCTCGACCGTGTCCTGCCTTCCCTCACGCTCGGCCTCGTCTACGCCGCGGCCGTCGCGCGCCTGACCCGCGGCGGCATGCTGGAGGTGCTCGGCCAGGACTTCATCCGCACCGCGCGCGCCAAGGGCGCCTCGGAGCCACGCATCGTCCTGCGCCACGCGCTGCGCGGCGGCCTGCTGCCCGTGATCTCGTATCTCGGGCCGGCGGCGGCGGGCATCCTCACCGGCTCGTTCGTGATCGAGCGCATCTTCCAGATCCCCGGCCTGGGCCGGGAGTTCGTGACCTCCGCCTTCAACCGCGACTACACCCTGGTGGTCGGCACCGTCGTGCTCTACGCCGGCGCGATCGTGTTCTTCAACCTCGCCGTCGACGTCGTCCAGATCTGGTTGATCCCAAAACTTCGCTTCGAGGACTGAGCAGCTCTCCACCGCACACGGACGACAGAAGACAACGAAGAAAACAAAGAGAAGACCGCGAACACTCGCCCCCTCTCCGCACAACGAACTCCCCTGATACCGCAACGCTTCCGCCCCCACTTCTTCGTTCCCATTGTTACCTTCTGTCGCCTCCGAGTCCGTCCTCCGTTCCTCTCAAGCAACATGAACCAGAAACCACGGATGAACACGGATCGTTCTCTGGTCATCCGTGCCCATCCGTGTGATCCGTGGTCAATTTTCGGATGGATCGCGTCACAGTGTTGCATTCCCGCAAGGCCGCTCCCCGGCGCGCGTCTACGCTGAGTTCCAGATTTCCACATTTCCCGCCTCCGTCCCTTCCGTCGCTTCTCCATTCCGCCATCCGCAGTTCCCCGATGCTCCGCCTCTCCCCCTCGCCCGACCGCCTGCCCACGCCCCCGCCGCTCGACGCCGCGGAGCGCGGCTCGTCGCTCGGGCGCGACGCCTGGCGCCGCCTGCGGAAGAACCGGCTCGCCGTCGCCTCCGGGCTTTTCCTGCTCGTACTCGTCCTCGGCTGCGCCGTGCTGCCGGGACTGCTCGGGCTCTCGTACTCCAACATCGACCTCGCCCTCGGGTACTCCCCGCCCAGCCTGCGGTATCCGCTCGGCACCGATCGCCTCGGCCACGACGTCTTCGCCCGCACGCTCTTCGGCTGCCGCATCTCGCTGGCCGTGGGCCTCGCCGCCACGCTGGTCTCGCTCACCATCGGGGTGACATGGGGCGCGGTCGCCGGCTACGTCGGCGGCAAGCTCGACTCGGTGATGATGCGCATCGTCGACATCGTCTACGCGCTGCCCTTCACGGTGTTCGTGATCCTGCTGATGGTCTTCTGCGACGCGCTGGCCAAACGCCTGCAGTTTGGTCCGACCTGGAATCTCCTCGTGCTCTTCGCCGCCATCGGCGCGGTGGAGTGGCTCACCATGGCGCGCATCGTCCGCGGGCAGGTGCAGTCGCTCAAGCGTATGGAGTTTGTCGAGGCCGCGCGCACGCTCGGTCTCGGGCACGGGCGGATCATCTTCCGCCATCTGCTGCCCAATCTCCTCGGGCCGGTGATCGTCTACACCACGCTCACGATCCCGGGCGTGATGCTGCTCGAGGCCTTCCTCAGTTTTCTCGGTCTCGGCGTGAAGGCGCCGATGAGTTCGCTCGGCACGCTCCTCTACGACGGCCAGCTCGAGATGGAGAGCCAGACGTGGCTGCTGCTCGGCCCCGGCGCGGTGTTCTCGCTCACGTTGCTCGCCCTGAATTTCCTGGGAGACGGCTTGCGCGACGCCTTGGATGTGCGAGCCTCGGCCGACTAACCGCCCGCCCCCCACCAGATGCTCGCCCGCTTCCGTCCGTATTACCACTATCTGCGCCCGGTGCGGGTGCGTTTCATTGCCGGCATCTGCTTGGGTGTGCTCGCCGGCGGAGCGAGCAGCGCCGGCATCTCGTGGATGATCAAGCAGGTCTTCCAGCCCTTCTTCGAGGCGGCGGGAGGAACACGGCTCGAGACGTACGATCTCCTCGCGCGCCTCGCGCTCGTCCCGCTGGTCTTCGGAGTTCGCTGTATCGCCCAGTTCCTCAACAGCTATCTCGTGGCCTATTGCGGCACGGTCGTACTCGAGGGCCTGCGCAAGGATCTCTTCGGGAAATTCCAGCGACTGCCTCTGGGCTACTTCCAAAAGTCGAAAAGCGGCGAACTGCTCGCTCGCGCCGTGTCCGACGCGCAACAGGCCCAGCTCACGCTCACCAGTTCGGCCAGCGACATCGTGGTGCTGCCCGCCACTTTCCTCGGCGGCATCGGCTACATCGTCTACATCGCGATCAAGGAACCGGGCGCGGGCATGTTCCTGCTCGGGCTCACCTCGATCCCGCTCGCAGTGCTGCCGATCAAGATCATCGGCAAGAACCTCTACCGGCGCGCCAAGCAGGCGTTCGAGGCCAACGGCGAGATCTCCGAGATTCTCCGGGAGAACCTGTCCGCGGCCCGCGAAGTGCGGGCGTTTGCCCTCGAGCAACGCGAACAGGCGCGTTTCGCCGCGAGCGTGCGGCGCTTCTTCGCCCAGCAGATGAAGGTGAACAAATATGCCTTCTCCCTTTCGCCGCTGATCGAATTTCTCACCGGCATCGGCATCGCCATCGCCCTGTTCATGGCCTACCGCGCCGGGTCGCCCTGGAGCAGCGTGATCTCGATGTTGCCGGCGCTCTACTTCTGCGCCGACGCCATGCGCCGCATGGGCAAGATGCAGACCGAGCTCACCCGCGGAACCGCCGCGCTCGATCGCCTCGAACAGGTGCTCCACGAACCCGAGCCGATCGCCGACCCGGCAGAGCCGAAGACGCTCGGCCACGCCCGCGGCGCCATCGAGTTTCGCAACGTCTCCTTCGCCTACGGCGGCACCGCCACCGACGAGATCGTGCTGCAGAATCTCTCGGTCGACATTCCCGCCGGCAGCATCGTCGCTCTCGTCGGCAAGAGCGGGATGGGCAAGAGCACCTTCGCCAACCTCGTGCCTCGTTTCTACGACGTGACCTCGGGAGCGGTGTTCGTCGACGGCATCGACATCCGCGAGCTGCGACAAGCCGACCTGCGCGCGAACGTCGCCATCGTCAGCCAGGATTCGTTTCTCTTCAACGACACGATCTACAACAACCTCCTGCTCGGCCGTCCCGGCGCCACCCGCGCCGATGTCGAGCAGGCGGCGCGCGACGCCTACGCCCACGACTTCATCGCCGGCCTACCCCAAGGCTACGACACCATCGTCGGCGAGCGCGGAGCCTCCGTCTCCGGCGGCCAACGTCAGCGCATCGCCCTCGCCCGCGCCTTCCTGCGCAACGCCCCGATCCTCATCCTCGACGAGGCCACCTCCGCCCTCGACAGCGACAGCGAAGCCGCGATCCAGAAGGCGCTGCAGAAGCTCGTCGTCGGTCGCACCGTGCTGATGATCGCCCACCGTTTCAGCACCCTGCGCGACGCCAACCTGGTTCTCGTATTCGATCGCGGCCAGATCGTCGCCCGCGGTCCCCACGCCGAGGTCTACCGGAGCAGCCCGCTCTACCGCGGTCTCTACGACCAGCAACAGATCGCCTGACCCGCACTGATCCACGTAGCGGGACGACGAAGTCGTTCGGCCGCTGCCAACAGCCCGTCGCAAGCCCCATCGATGCCCGAGCCCCACGAGTTCACCCGCTCCGTCGAGAACCTCATCGCCTCGATGAGGGGGCTCCCGACCAACGACTCGCGCTCGCGCCCTAGGCGCGAACGCCCCATCGGCGAGACCATCGACCAACTCCTGCGCAAGTACCACATCGGCGACGACGCCCCCGACCACACCGTCCGCCAGCACTGGGCCGAGATCGTCGGCAGCGCCAACGCCGCCTACAGCCATCCGGTGAAGATCGACACCAAGGGTAAACTCCTCGTTCTGGTCTCCCACGCCGTCGTGCGCGACGAGATCCGCCTGCTCGAGACAATCATCCTCCAGCGCATCCGGCAGCTCCAAGGCTGCGAGAAAGTCGTCGGCCTCACCCTGCGCGCCGGTTGACCCGGTGCCGCGGAGCCCCGCCACAGGTCGGACCACCGGGACCCGAAACCGCCCGCGGCCGCAAGGCGGGAGCCCACCACCCCACACCCACGTCGTCGGGCCGGGCGTCCCGGCGAAAAAACCGCTTGCTCCACCGCGGCCCCGCCTGGATAAACGCCCTTCGCGTTAGTGGCGCTCCGGCGGTTCGGAACGCCACCTCGACTGGTTCGGCCGCCTCCCGGCGACCGGGCTAGAACGGTGCGACCGGCCTCCACTGCGGGTTGCACGGAGCCTCCTCGGAAGCTCTCACAGTCGTGGATCAACCAACAACCAACATGTCAGAAGTCACTGTTAAACAGGAAGTCATCACCAAGTTCCGGACCCACGAGAAGGATACCGGCTCACCCGAGGTCCAGATCGCGTTGCTCTCCGCTCGCATCAGCCACCTCACGGAACACCTTCGCGATCACCGCAAGGATTTCCACAGCCGCCGTGGCCTTCTCGCGATGGCCAGCCGTCGCCGCAAGCTCCTCGATTACCTGAAGAGCGAAAGCGTCGACCGCTACAACGCCGTCCTGCAGTCCCTCGGGCTGCGTCGCTAACCAAACCTCTTTGACCCGTCGGCGGCGATACCCGGAAAGATCGCCGCCGACGCCTTTTCAGGGACCGAATCAAGACTGGGACATTTCCGACCGCCCTTCGCCCCACAGCGCCCACCCCGCGCCGGAGGGCGCTCGGAAATCTCTCAGATTCTGGTCCGGCAGGTCGGAGCCCTCGGAGGCTCCTTCAACCCCAATCTCCGAATACCAGTACCATGAACCAGAAGCACTCCGTCACCGTTCCCGAGCTCGGGATCAAGATCTCGACCGGCTCCATCGCCCAGCTCGCCTCGGGCGCCGTCACCATCAGCCTCGGCGAAACCACCGTCTTCGTTTCCGCCCAGGTCGCCGCCAACATCAAGCCCGGCCAGGACTTCTTCCCCCTCACCGTCGACTACCGCGAGAAGTTCTCCGCGGCCGGTCGGTTCCCCGGCGGCTACTTCAAGCGCGAAGGCCGCCCCTCCGAGAAAGAGATCCTCACCTCCCGCCTCTGCGACCGGCCCTGCCGCCCGCTCTTCCCGGAAGGTTTCCTCAATGAGGTCCAGATCATCGGCCTGCTCCTCTCCACCGATCTCCAGAACGAGCCCGACATCCTGATGGTCAACGGCGCTTCCGCCGCCCTCTCCATCTCCGATATTCCGTGGGCCGGCCCGATCGCCTGCGTGCGCGTCGGCCTCATCGACGGCCAGTTCGTCGCCAACCCGACCCTCGACCAGATGGCCGGCTCCGCGCTCGACCTCATCTACGTCGGCAGCGAGACCGACATGCTCATGATCGAAGGCAGCGCCGACCAGCTCCCCGAGGAGGAGTTCGTCAAGGCCCTCGAGTTCGCCCAGAACGCGATCCAGCCGATCATCAAGGCCATCAAGGAACTCGTCTCCGCCTGCGGCAAAGCCAAGGTTTCCCCGAAGCTGGTCACCGCCAAGCCCGAGGCCGCCGCGATCATCAAGCGCCTCTTCGCCGACAAGGTGAAGCCCGCCATCTTCGGCAAGGAGAAGCAGGAGCGCTCCGCCAACATCAAGAAGCTCATGGAGGAGGCCACCGCCGCCCTCACTGCCGAGCTGGGGGAAGGCAAGTTCGAGTCCCACGATGTCTCCATCGTGTTCGAGGAACTCCAGTACAACGCGTACCGCTCCACCGTGCTCGCCGAAGGCAAGCGCGCCGACGGCCGCGACGCCCTCTCCCTCCGCCCGATCTCCAGCGAGGTCGGCGTGCTCCCGCGCGTCCACGGCTCCGCCGTCTTCAAGCGCGGCGATACCCAGGGCCTCGTCATCGCCACCCTCGCCCCCGCGGGCGACGCCCAGGACCTCGACGGGCTCACCGGCGGCGCGAAGACCAAGAGCTTCATCCTTCACTACAACTTCCCGCCCTTCTCCGTCGGCGAGACCGGCCGCACTGGTTCCCCCGGCCGTCGCGAGATCGGCCACGGCGCCCTCGCCGAGCGCTCGCTCCTCCCGGTCGTCCCCTCCGAAGACGCCTTCCCGTACGCGATCCGCCTCTCCTCCGAGATCATGGCCTCCAATGGCTCGACCTCGATGGCCTCGATCTGCGGCGGCTGCCTCGCCCTCATGGACGCCGGCGTGCCGATCGTCGCCCCCGTCGCCGGCATCTCCTGCGGCCTCATCACCGAGCGCGACGCCTCCGGCGCGATCTCTCGCCACGAGGTCATCACCGACATCCTCGGCGAGGAAGACCACTTTGGCGACATGGACTTCAAGGTCGCCGGCACCACCAAGGGCATCACCGGCTTCCAGCTCGACCTGAAGATCAACGGCCTGCCCTTCGAGATCGCCAAGAAGGCCATCTTCCAGGCCCGCGAAGCCCGCATCCAGATCCTGAATCTGATGCTCTCTTCGCTGCCGGCCCCGCGCAAGGAGCTCAGCCCCTTCGCGCCCCGCATCCAGACCATCCAGATCGACCCCGAGAAGATCGGCCTGCTCATCGGCCCCGGCGGCAAGACCATCCGCCGCATCGTCGAGACCACCGGCGCGCAGATCGACATCGCCGAGGACGACTCCGGCAAGGTTCTCATCTACTCGAACAACGCCGAGTCCCTCAACCGCGCGATCCAGGAGATCGACGTGCTCTGCGGCGGCGGCGCCCAGATCGAGATGGGCAAGATCTACAGCGGCACCGTCACCGGCATCAAGGAGTTCGGCTGCTTTGTCGAGTGCCTGCCCGGCAAGGAAGGCCTCTGCCACATCTCCGAGCTCGCCGACTTCCGCGTGCGCCGCACCGAGGACGTCGTCAAGATGGGCGACCAGATCTGGGTCAAGTGCGTCGGCATCGACGAGCGCAGCGGCAAGGTTCGCCTCAGCCGCCGGGCCGCCATGCAGGAGCGCGAGAAAGCCGAGCAGCAACCCGCCGCCCCGGCGCCCGAGGCCCAGCCCGCTCCGGCCCCCGCCGCCGAGCAGCAGCCCCAGGCCTGATCCAATCCGTGGCGACGCGCGTGAGCGCGTCGACTTCCCCTTCGCCCCGCGACCCCAAGCCGCGGGGCTTTTTGTGCCCGGCACCAGCGCAGCTCGCGGGAACCGCGAACTGCAGCGCCCTGCGCGCCCTTCGCGCATCGGCCCACCGCCGCAGGCCGCCTCCCCAAAAAAAACGGATAACAAAACGGCGGCGCCTCTGGGGCGCCGCCGTGGGGGGAACGGAGCGGAGCGACCGAGGTCGCTCCCTACGGGAGTTAGCGGATCAGGACGAGATGCCGGTCTCGGAGGTCGGGTTCTTGGTCTTGAACTCGAGCGCCTTCTCGCCGCGCACGACCAGCACCGGCTCACCCTCCTTGAAGTCGCCGCGCAGGATGAACTCGGCGAGCGGATCCTCGAGATGGCGTTCGACCGCGCGCCGCAACGGCCGCGCGCCGTACTTCTCGTCGGTGCCATTCTCGATGAGGAACAGCTTGGCGTCGGTCTGCACGTCGAGCACGAGCTTCCGCTCGGCCACGCGCTTGACGACCTTCGCAACCTCGAGGTCCACGATCTTGAGCAGGTCGTCCTTCTTGAGCGGGCGGAAGACGATGAGCTCGTTGATGCGGTTGAGGAACTCCGGCTTGAAGATGCGCTTCGATTCCTCGAGCACCTTGTCCTTGATCTTGTCGAGGTCGCCGATGCCTTCGTTGGCCGCGCCGAAGCCGACCGTCGTCTGCCGCTGGATGAGCGAGGCGCCGACGTTGGTCGTCATGATGATGATCGTGTTGCGGAAATCGACCTGGCGGCCGAGCGAGTCGGTGAGGCGGCCGTCCTCCAGGATCTGGAGAAGGAGCTGCACGACGTCCGGGTGGGCCTTCTCGATCTCGTCGAAGAGGATGACCGAATACGGACGGCGGCGGACCTGCTCGGTGAGCTGGCCGCCCTCCTCGTGGCCCACGTAGCCCGGGGGCGAGCCGATCAGGCGCGAGATCGCGAACTTCTCCATGTACTCGGACATGTCGATCTGCACGAGCGCGTCCTGATTGCCGAACATCTGGGCGGCGAGCTGCTTGGCCGTCTCCGTCTTGCCGACACCGGTGGGCCCGAGGAACATGAACGAGCCGATCGGGCGGCGCGGGTCCTTGAGGTCGGCGCGGGAGCGGCGCAGCGCGCGGGCGATGGCTTTGCAGGCGTCGTCCTGGCCGATGATGATCTTCTGCAGCTCGGTCTCGAGGGTGAGGAGCTTCTCGCTCTCCTTCTTCTCCATGCGCGAGAGCGGGATGCCGGTCCAGTCGGCGACGACCTGCATGATGAGGTCCTCGTCGATGTTCACGCGGTGGTCCTCGCGGGTCTTCTTCCAGTCCTCGAGGGCCTTCTCCTGCTGGGCGCGGAGCTGCTTCTCCTTGTCGCGGAACTTGGCGGCCTCCTCGAAGTGCTGCTTGGCGATCGCGTCCTCCTTCTGCGCGCAGACGGTCTCGATCTCCTTGGTGAGCGCCTCGATCTCCGGCGGGCGGTTCAGGGACTGGATGCGGGCGCGGGCGCCGGCCTCGTCCATGACGTCGATCGCCTTGTCGGGCAGGAAGCGGCCTGTGATGTACCGGTCGGAAAGCTTGGTGGCGACCTCGAGGGCCTTGTCGGTATAGATCGCCTTGTGGTGATCCTCGTACTTGCCGCGGATGCCCTTGAGAATGGTGATGGTGTCCTCGATCGACGGCGGCTCGACCTTCACGTTCTGGAAGCGGCGGTCGAGGGCGGAGTCCGAGAGCGCGGGCTTGAAGATGTTCGAGGCATCCATCGCTCCCTCGGCGGCGCCGGCGCCGACAATGGTGTGGAGTTCGTCGATGAAGATGATGACGTTCTTGGCCCGCTTGATCTCGTCCATCACGGCCTTGATGCGCTCCTCGAACTGGCCGCGGTACTTGGTGCCGGCGACCATGAGGGCGAGGTCGAGTGTGATGACCTTCTTGTCCATCAGGATTTCCGGGACGATGCCGCCCGCGATCTCCTGGGCGAGGCCCTCGACGATGGCGGTCTTGCCGACGCCGGCCTCGCCGATGAGCACCGGGTTGTTCTTGGTGCGGCGACAGAGGATCTGGATGACGCGGCGGATCTCGTTCTTGCGACCGATGACGGGGTCGAGCTCGCCCTTGCGCGCCAACTCGGTGAGGTCGCGGCCGAAGGCCTTGAGCGCGGGGGTCTTGAGCTCCTTCTTCTCGCCCGGCGCGCCGGCCTCGGCGGGAGAACGCGGCGAGGACATCGCCTCGTCGCCCTGGCCCGGAGCACCGCCACCGATGGCGGACGGACCTTCGGCGGAGAACTGCGGATCGAGCTCCTTGAGGATCTCGTTGCGGGTGCGCTCGATATCGATCTCGAGCGACTTGAGCACGCGGGCGGCCACGCCCTCACCCTCGCGCAGGAGGCCGAGGAGGATGTGCTCGGTGCCCACGTAGGAATGGTTGAGGGCCTTCGCTTCCTTGCCGGCGAGCGCGAGGACCTTCTTCACGCGCGGCGTATACGGGATGCTCCCGCCGGACTTGCCTTCCTGGCCGACGCCGACCTGCTTCTCGACGGCGCCGCGGACGGTCTCGAGATCGAGCCCCATCTTCTGGAGCACGCTCACCGCGACCCCCTGGCCGAGCTTGATCAGGCCGAGCAGGAGGTGCTCGGTGCCGACATAGTTATGATTGAAGCGATCGGCCTCCTTGCGGGCCAGCGAGAGGACCTGCTGGGCGCGGGGAGTGAAGTTGTTCATCGGTTCCATGAGCGTGGAAAGGGTCTGGTGACAGGTGGGCGGTTATTCGGCCGCGGGCGGCGGGCCGGAGTGCGTGAACTCCGGCCGCGGGAAATCGGCAAGCGCCTTGCGCAACAGCTCGGCGCGGAGGATGTCACGCTGGGCGGGATCGGCCTCGGCATCGGTCGCGTGCTGGATGTGCGCGGGCTGGCTGAGGATGATGAGGCGGTTGGTGACGAGGCGCAGGGCGGCGGGGAAACCGCCGAGATCGACCCCGAGCCGGAGCAACGAGAGCAGGTTGAGCGCCTCGGCCGAGGTGACCAGTCGGGCGTTCTGCAGCAGTCCGTAGGCGCGGCCGATCTTGTCGAAGAGCTTGACCGGCTCGGCCTCGAGCAGCTTCTCGCGGGCGTTCATCTCCTGGCGGAAGACCGTGGTGAGCACGTTGTGGAGACGATCGATGATCGCCGCCTCGCTCTCGCCGAGGGTCGTCTGGTTGGAGATCTGGAAGATGCTGCCGGAGGCGTCGGTACCCTCGCCGTGGAGACCGCGTACGACCAGGCCGAGCTGGTTGAGGGCGCGCACGATCTTGTCCATCTGCCCGGTGATGACGAGGGCGGGCAGGTGCATCATCGCGCTGGCGCGCAGGCCGGTGCCGAGGTTGGTCGGGCAGGCGGTGAGGTAGCCGAGCTCGGTGTCGAACGCGTAGTCGAGGCTCTCCTCGAGCGCGGAGTCGACGGCGTTCATCGTCTTCCAGACACGCTTGAGCTGGAAACCCGGCTTGATCACCTGCATGCGCAGGTGGTCCTCCTCGTTGACCATGATCGAGCAGGTGCAATCGCGGCTGATGACCACGCCGCTGCCGGCCTTCGAGGCGGAGAGCTCGCGGCTGATGAGGTGGCGCTCGACGAGGAGTTGTTTCTCGTGGTCCGAGAGTTCCTCCATCGTGAACGCGATGCCCTTTTTCATCTGCGGCAACGCGCGGACAGCCGAGGTGCACTCCGCCAGGATGTCGCTACGCTGCGCCTCCTTGGCCCACCCCGTGAAAGGGAAACGGCTCAAGTTGCGCGCCAAACGCACCCGGGTCATGAGCACGATCGGTCCGGCGCCGAGGATCGACTCCCCTGCGTCCTCAACCGACTCGAGCAAGGCGGCGAGACGCGCCTCCGTGTCGGGGTCACGCCCCTGGGGTTTGTTTGATTTGGCGAATTTCATCGCGGAAGCGGGCAGCGTCCTCGTAGCGCTCGGTCTTGATGGCGAGGTCGAGTTCCATCTCGAGTTTGGTCAGCCGCTCGTAGATGGAGCGTCGGTCGAGGGCCCGCTGCGGCACTTTGCCGGAGTGGGCCACGCCCTTGTGCATGGAGCCCAGCATGGGCACGAGCATGGGGCGAAACGCCTCGTAGCATTTCGGGCAGCCGAAGCGACCGACCTTCTTGAAGTCCTGTTGGGTGAAACCGCAGTTCGGGCAGACCAACTCGGCTCCATGGCCCTCGCCTTCGGTGATCGTCTCGGGGTTGAGCGCCCCCTTGAGCAGCAGGTCGGCCAGCGAGAAGCCGCTGGGGTCGGTCACCCCCTTGGCCTTGGCGCAGTCCTCACACAGGTCCACCTTGTGGATCTTGTTGTTGATGATCTGCGTAAGGTGAACCGTCGCGGGCTTGCCGCAGAGGCTGCACTTTATCGGATTGGCCATCGGAATTTGTGGGCTGTGCGTGGTTAATCGACCGCTGCTGAGCGGACCTGAGACACCGTTGGTGTCAACACCGGTATCTTCGCAGAGAACATGCCAGTTGCGCACTGCGGCGCAAGTGCCACAGCCGCCCCATGGCGGCACGAGCCGGCATCAGGGACGAAACAGGCGGTCGCAGAACTCAGATCCGCGTCCCCTCGACGGTCACCCGACGGCGGAACGTCTCGATGAACTTCGCGGTGACCGCGCCCGGCTTGCCGGCGCCGATCTCGCGCCCATCGAGCTTCACGACCGGGACGACCTCCGCGGCCGAGCCAGTCAGGAACATCTCGTCGGCGATCCAGAAATCGTAGCGGGTCATGTCCATCTCGCGCACGGGCACCTTCAGCTCGGCGGCGATGTCGATCACCGCGTCGCGGGTGATGCCGCGCAGCGCACCGCTGGAGGCCTTCGGCGTGAGCAACTCGCCACGGAAGAGGGCGAAGATGTTGTCGCCGGTGCATTCGGCCACGAAGCCCTCGTCGTTGAGCAGGATCGCCTCCTGGTAGCCCACGTTCTCGGCCTCGAGCTTGGCCATGATGTTGTTGAGGTAGTTCAACGACTTCACCGCCGGCGGCAGCGCGGCGGAGTTCATCCGGCGAGTCGGCACGGTGATGAGATCAAGGCCCTTCGTGTAGACCTCCTCCGGATAGAGCGCGATCTTGTCGGCGATGATGAAGATCGAGGGCTTCGGGCAGCGTTTCGGGGAGAGCCCGAGGTTGCCCACGCCGCGCGTGACCACGAGGCGGATATAGCCGTCGGTCAGGCCGTTCAGGCGGCAGGCCTCACAGGTCCACTCGGCGATCTGCGCGCGCGTCCATGGCAGCTTCAGCGCGATGGCCTTGGCGGAGAACTCCAGCCGCTCGAGGTGCGCGTCGAGCCGGAAGATGTTCTTCGAGTAGAGGCGGATGCCCTCGAACACGCCGTCGCCGTAGAGCAGACCGTGATCAAACACGGAGACCTTGGCCTCGGCTGCGTCGACGAAGGAACCATCGAGAAAAATCTTCATGCGCGGCACGATGGGCCGCGGCCGTTCGCTTGTCCAGCAGCGGAAATCGACTCCCGCAACCTCCGCCCCTCCGCACCGCGCTTGTCCCGCCGCGTGCGCCGCGTACGCTGCCCGACCATGCCGAGGCCCATCGCGTTGTTCGCCCTTCTGCTGCTTGCCCCCTCGCTCGCCGGTGCGGCCGACTGCGTGCTCAAGGACGGGCGGGTGCTGCGGGATGCGCGAGTGATCCGCCACGACGCCGCGACCGTCACCTTCCGCCACGCGCACGGCTTCACCCAGGTGGACAAGGCGAAGCTGCCCGAAGCGTGCGCCGCCGACTACCCGCTCGACGAAGCGTTGGCCCGCCGCGAGGCCACCCTCCAGGCCCAGGCCGCCGAGGCCCGCGCCGCGGAATCCCGGCGCCGACAGGCCGAGCAAGCACAGCGCGCCGCCGCCCAGCCCGTCCCTGCCGCCCCTCCCGCATCGGAGCCGGCGGTCCCACCAGCGTATTCACCCTCTCCCGCGCCGGTCCCCGGCTACGCCTGGCAGCAGAGCTGGGGCCATCGCCCACACCGGCACTACCCCCGCCGCCCGCGGTTCGATGCCCCCGCACATGCCACTCCTCCGACCTGGGAGATCCAGATGACGCCCGATGTGCGCATGACCCCCGACCTCCACACCTACAACGCCTCGCCGGCCCCCACTCCGCCGCCGGAGGAGACGGAGGAGGAGCTGCCCCCGCCCTGTCCGCGCCCACCCCGGCGCCGCTGACCCTGAGCGAACGCTCGCCCGCGGCTCGTCGGGCCTCCGCGTGTCACCGCCAGCCGAACCGCCGCTGAACGCCGGGCCTCGAATCACCCGCGCGGCGCGGTCGCTCCCACCCCGGCGCACTCGCGCAGCCGCACCAGCCGCTCACCGGCGGCATTCAGCGTCTCCTCGCGCTTGGCGAAGTGGAAACGGATGTAGCGCTGCTCCGGCTCGCGGAAGAAGCTCGAGCCCGGCACGCCCGCCACGCCGATCTCGCGGATCATCCACTCGGCGGCGGCCGTATCGGTCGCGAAGCCGAGCGAGGAGATGTCGACCATCACGTAGTAGGCGCCCTGCGGCTCGGTGAACGGCAGCCCCGTCCGGCGCAACCACCCGAGGAAGACATCGCGTTTGCGCGTGTAGAGCTCGCGCAGACCGGCGTAGTAGCTGTCCGGCAACTCCAACCCCGCCACCGCCGCCTCCTGCAACGGCGCCGCGGCGCCCACGGTGAGGAAGTCGTGCACCTTGCGCGCCTGCGCGATCACCTCCGGCGCGGCGTGCACATAACCCAGCCGCCAACCGGTGATCGAATACGTCTTCGAGAGCGAATTGCAGGTGATCGTGCGTGCCGCCATCCCCGGCAGCGCGGCCATGCTCACATGTTCGTGCGGCGCGTAGACGATGTGCTCGTACGGCTCGTCGGTGATCACGAACGCGTCGTGTTTCTCCGCCAGCGCGCCGATCGCCCGCAGCTCCGCGCGCGTGAACACCTTGCCGCACGGGTTGGAGGGGTTGCAGACGACGATCGCCTTCGGCTTCTGCGCGAACGCCCGCTCCAGCTCCGCCGGATCGAACCCGAAGTTCGGCGGCCGCAGCGGCACGTAGAGCGGCTGCGCCCCCGAGAGGATCGCGTCGGCTGCATAGTTCTCGTAGAACGGGGAGAACACCACGACTTTGTCGCCCGGATTGCAGGCCGTCATCATGGCCACCATCATCGCCTCGGTGCTGCCGCAGGTGACGACCAGATGCCGGTCCGGGTCGACCTCCAGCCCGGTGCCGCGCGCGATCTTCCGCGCCAGCGCCGCCCGGAAGCGCGGCGCGCCCCAAGTGATCGCGTATTGATGGAACGGACCGCGCGTCGCCCGCTCCAGCGCGGCGAGCAACTCCTCCGGCGGCTCGAAGTCGGGGAAGCCCTGCGCGAGGTTGATCGCGCCGTGTTGGTTGGCCAGGCGGGTCATCCCGCGGATGACGGACTCGGTGAAGACGTTGAGGCGGGTGGCGGTGGCGGGCATGGCGGCGCAGCGCAGAGAAAAGCCCCGCCGCCGCCCGCGGCGAGGCGAAACCCCGCCCGGGGGCCCTCGCCCCGTCGGCATCCCTGGCGCCGCGGCCGCATTTGCGGAGCTGACAAGCACGCCCACCGGCCGCTTCATCCGCCACGATGACCACCGCGCCCCGCTCCGCCCCCACCGCCGCGCCGCCGGCCGTGCGCGCACCGGCCGAGCGTATCCATCTTGTAGACTTCTGGCGGGGCGTCGCCATCCTGGCGATCTTCGTCAACCACCTGCCCCCCAGCCCGCTGCAGGCGTGGACGACCAAGCCCCACGGCTTCTCCGACACCGCCGCCTGGTTCTTCCTGATCAGCGGATTCGTAGCCCAGTTGGTGTACAGCCGGCTGGCGCGGCAGCGCGGCCTCGGGGTCGCCTCCCTGCGCATCGCCAAACGCATGGGGCAACTCTACCTCTGCAACCTCCTGCTTGCCGCGCTCTACATCCTCGCCGCCTTGTACCTGAGCGGCCGCGGGGAGCCGCTGCCCTGGTGGGCGGAGCGGCCGGCGTTCCAACTCGCCGCCCACGCCCCGCTCGCCGCCGCCGGCGCCGCGGCCACGCTCGACCTCAACGGCCTCGGCACCGACATCCTGCCGACCTATGTCGTCGTGCTGGGACTTTTCATGCTCACCCTGCATGCGGAGCACCGCTTCCGTGTGCCGCCGCTGGCGCTCGCGCTCGTCCTCTACCTCGCCAGCTTGGCACTCGGCCCTTGGTTGTTCACCGGTTGGACCTTCAATCCGCTCTCCTGGCAGTTGCTCTTCCACCTCGGCGGCTGGCTCCACGACCACCGGTCCCCGCTCGTCTCCGGCACCGGCCGGACCTCGGTGGTCCTCGCGGCCGCGTGGGCGATGCTGCTGTTCTGCGCCTTCGTGCGCCATGCCGCAGCCTTGCTGCCCATGCCGTGGGCCTATTGGGTCGGGTTGCTCCAGCCCGAGCGCGGCAAGGCAATGCTGGAGTGGCCCTACCTCGCGCACAGCCTGCTCACCCTCTTTGCCTTCGGCCTCCTGCTTCGGAATGCCACCATCCCGCGGATGCCGATTCTGCGCTTCCTCTCGTCGCTGGGCCGGAAGCCGCTGCCGCTCTTCACCATCACCACCGCCGCCTGTTACGCCGCCTACTGTGTCCACGGCCCCGCGCTCTCCGCGCCGACGGCCCTCGTCGACCTCGCCAGCGGCGTGCTGCTCTGTCTCGCCTACAATCGGGTGAGCAACTCGCACCCGTCGCCAACCACAGGACCCGATCATTTCCAAACGACCCGCTGAATTGGCGCTTCCCTTGTGCCGATGAGCCGCCCACTGTCCGGCCGCTCGTCGGTCGAACACGGCTCCTTCCCCCACACGCTTCGAGCGTGAAACGGCAGGGTCTACTTCCCGTCGTGCACCCTTCGCCGTCTAGCGGCGGAGCTTCTCCAGCCACCATGTCCCAACCTCAGATCATCCAGGGCGGCATGGGCGTCGCCGTCTCCAATTGGCGCCTCGCCCGCTCCGTCGCCCAACTCGGCCAGCTCGGTGTCGTCTCCGGCACGCTGCTCTCCGTCGTCTTCGCCCGCCGCCTCCAGTCCGGGGACCCCGGCGGCCACATGACTGAAGCCCTCGAACGATTCCCCATCCGCGCGATCGCCGAGCGCGTGCGCAACGCCTTCTTCGTCCCCGGCGGCAAAGCGGCCGACGCCCCCTTCAAACCCGTCGCCATGCCGGGAGTACAGCCCTCCCTCGCCCTCGCCGAGCTGACCGTCGTCGCCAATTTCGCCGAGGTCCACCTCGCAAAACGCGGACACAACAACCCGGTCGGCATCAACCTGCTCGAGAAGATCCAGGTGGGCACGCTCACCGCCCTTTACGGCGCCATGCTCGCCGGGGTCGACTACGTGCTCATGGGGGCCGGCATCCCGCGCGAAATCCCCGGCGCGCTCGATCGCTTCGCTGCCGGCCAGCCGGCCGAGATCGCCATCGATGTGGCCGGCGCCGCGGCCGGTAGCAAGACCTTCGCCCGCTTCGATCCCACCGGTTTTCTTTCCGAGGCCGCTCCGCAGCTGCACCGCCCGCAGTTCCTCGCCATCGTCTCCTCGGCCACCCTCGCGACCACCTTGGCGAAGAAGTCCACCGGCCGCGTCGACGGTTTCATCGTCGAGGGTGATGTCGCCGGCGGCCACAACGCCCCACCCCGCGGCCCGATGCAGCTCAGCGCCGAGGGCGAGCCCATCTACGGCCCGCGCGATGTGCCCGACCTGCCGAAGATCGCCGCACTCGGTCTGCCCTTCTGGTTGGCCGGTTCCTGCGCCGACCCCGCCAAGCTCGCCGAGGCCCGCGCAGCCGGCGCCGCCGGCGTGCAGATCGGCACCGCCTTCGCCTTCTGCGAGGAGTCGGCCGTCCGCCCCGATCTGCGCCGCGAGGTCTGCCGTCGCGCCCGCGCCGAGGGCGTGCGCGTCCACACCGACCCGCTCGCCTCGCCCACCGGCTTCCCCTTCAAGGTTATCCAGATGGCCGACACGCTCTCGGACGCGGCGGTCTACGCCGCCCGCCCGCGCATCTGCGACCTCGGCTACCTGCGTGAGCCCTACCTGCGCGCCGACGGCTCGCTCGGCTACCGCTGCGCCGCCGAGCCCGATGCCGACTACGTGCGCAAGCAGGGCGAACCGGCCGCACTGGCCGGCCGCAAATGCCTCTGCAACGGCCTCATCGCCACGGCCGGCTTGGCCCAGATCCGCGCCGACGGCACCGCCGAGCCCCCGATCCTCACCGCCGGCAACGACATCGCGCAACTCGGCCGTTTCCTCCCCGGCGACGCCGAGACCTACACCGCCGCCGATGTGATCCGCCACGTGCTCGGCTGAACCGGCCGCTACAGGCTCATCCGCTCGCGGAAAAGCTGGGCCTGCCGGCGGGAGAACTCGACCTCGGTGCCGTCCTTCAACGTCACCTTCAGCGAGCCGCTGAACCACTGGCCGATCTTCTCGATCATCGTGAGATTGATGAGCTGGGAGCGGTTGGCGCGCATGAAGAGCGTGGGCGGCAGCCGCTCCTCCATCGAGTTGAGCGTGCGGTAGAGCAGGGGCGTTGCTTTGTCGAAGTACAGCCGGGTGTGGTTGCCGGCGGACTCGAGCAGGCGCAACGACCGCACCGCCACGAACCAGCAACGCTCGCCGTCGCGCACGAACACATGCTCGTCGGGCTGCAGCGGCACGGCCGAAGCGTCCGGCCCGGCTCCTACCGCCGGCCCCAGGGGACCGGCTGGCGCGGCGGCACACCGCTGCGCCAACCGCTCAAGCGCGGCCGCCAGTCGCCGCGGGTTGATCGGCTTGAGCAGGTAGTCGAGCGCATTCACCTCGAAGGCTCGCAACGCATAGGCGTTGTACGCCGTGGTGAAGATCACGTGCGGATGCGGCGGGGGCAGCGACTCCAACAGATCGAAGCCGTTCTGCTCAGGCATCTCGATGTCGAGAAAGACGAGGTCGGGCCGCAGCCGCTCGATCAACTCGCACGCCTCCGGCGCGCTCTCGGCTTCGCCGACCAGCCGGACCGAAGGGCAGCCGCCCAGCAGGCGGGCCAGTTCGATGCGCGCCGGGTGCTCGTCGTCGACAATGATGGCATTCATGAGGGGCCCCCCGCCGGCCTGGTCGGGTTGACGGGGATCGTCGCCTCGGCGACGACCAGGTCGGCGTCGGCCTGCGTCAGCGTCACCGCGGCGGCCGGTCCGTAGAGATGCAGGAGCCGCGCACGGACGTTGGCCAGCCCCAGCCCGGTCGACTCGCTCGTAGTGCGAAGCTGTCCCCTATTCTCCACCCGCAACGACAGCACGCCGTCGCGCCGCGCCACCGCGTAGGCCACCTCGCCGCCCTCGCGTCGCCCGCCCACGCCGAATTTCACCGCGTTCTCGACCAGCGTCTGCAGGACGAACGGCGGCAGTTGCACCTCGCGGGCGGCGGCGTCGACGCGGGCCCGCACCCGCAGGCGCTTCTCGAAACGCAGCTGCTCCAGCGCCAGGTAGCTCTCCACGGTCTCCAGCTCCTCGGCCACGCTCACGGTCGTGCGATCGCCCAGCGTGAGCGAGGCGCGCAGCAGTTCGGCCAGCAGCGTCACCGCCTCCCGGGGACGCTCGAGGTCGCCCGGGATCATCGAGCGCAGGGTGTTGAGGCTGTTGAAGAGGAAGTGCGGGTTGACCTGGGCCTTGAGGGTGCGCAACTCCGCCTCCTTCACCGCCGCCTGCAGCCGCAGCCGCTCGAACAGCCCCTCCCGGTAGCCCCGGTAATAGCAGCACCCGAAATAGGATACGTTCCAAACGGAGATCAGCGCGAAGAAAAAGCCGACCCCGCCGAGAAGATCCGCGCCGGTCATCACCTCGCCATCCTCGCCGAGCGACTCCGGACCGAAGACCAGGGCCAGCACGAGCAACGTGGCCACCATGCCCGCCGCCGCCGCGACATTCACCGGGAACAGCGCGCCGACGACCGGCCACCACGACTTCGCTCGCGCCCGCACCGCAAGGATCAGCACCCGCAGCAGATGGGTGAAGCCGCCCCCGGTCAGCACAACCGCCAGATTGCTCGCCCAGACCTCCGCGTCGGACTCCTTGCGGTTGGCATCGGCAAGACTGCTGGAGAGCAGGAAGGCCGCGAGCAGGCCCCAGAACGAGACCTGCCCCAGCCAGTAGCTACGCGTGCCCAGCCAGCGGCGCCACCACGGGTATCGCTCCGCCGACGCCGGAAGGATGTGCACAGTCGACGGCATGCGCGTCAGTCGTCGCGGCGCAGTCCCGCCGCTGCGGCGGCGGCGCACATCTCCGCGCGAAGCGCCCGGGCGACAATCCAGACCACGGCGACAAGAACGCCCCCGGCCACCCCGGCGGCGGCGCCGAGCGCCCCTGCCAGGACGATCCAGCCAGAAACGGGCGGAGGGATTTCCATCGCGACCGGCATACCCAAGCCGGCCGCACATTGCAGCCCCCGCCCATTGGACGGTCGGAAGTCGCGACAAACGGTCCGGCGCGGTCCTCCCGCGGTCATTCGCCGCCTGCGCCCGCCACCGCGCCGCCCACAGTGTCGTGCCACGCCCCCTGCGCCCACCCCGGACAGGGAGGGGGACGCGCCGCGCCGAAGCGGGAGCTCGCCCCACAGATCGAGCACCCCGGAGCGATCAGCGCGTCCCCCAAGTTGTCACCAGAAAAAGAAGTCCGCGCCGGGCTCGAGATACTCGTCGGTCGGCATGCGGGCGCAGCAACGCCACACCGTCGCCCACCGGGCCCACGGGCCGGGGATCTCGCCGTCGAAGAGCGTGCGAAACGGCAGCGCCGGTCTGGAGGGTTTGGCCAACAAGCGCCGGCAAAACCGCTCCGCCCCCTCCTCGCCCGCGAAATGCAGCATCCGCCGTTCGAGGAAGTTCGCCGGCGCCGCCAGCCCACCCTTCGCGCGGTAGGCGGCGAGCACGTGTTCAGCCCGCGCCAGTGCGATCGCCGCCTGGTCCAGCGCCGCCCCGAGCCGCGGGCCATAGGCGTGACCGTACGCATAACCGGCACGAGTCCGGCGGAAGAGCACCACCACCTCGCCGGGGCCGGCGTCGTGGTGGAGTCGGAGAGCCTCGACCCCGGCATACGGCGAGGCGACCGGCTCGGCCGGCAGCCGGCCATCCCACCAGGAGACCAGTGTGTGGTGCTTGATCGCCTCGGCGCGGGCCAGTGCTTGGGCCTGGTGCCGGAAAAGGCCGGGGAAGGCCGCCATCCCGTTCGAGCTGCCGTCGTCGAGGAACCCGAAACGTCCCGCCACCGGACTGTCGTAGACGGCCAGATACGCCCAACGGGCCAACGCCTCCGCGATGGCGGTGCGACTCGCTGTGATCGCCGAGCGGGCAATGGCGGTGCCGTCGGCCGGGCCATAGAGCGACGCTCCGGCGCTGCCGGGGACCAGTTCCTCCCGGAGGAAGGCGTTGGCCAACCAATGGGGCCGATGCTGCACCGGAAACTCGGCGAGGTCGGTCCGGGCGATCGGGCCGCCCCGACCGGTAAAGATGCCGCCGAAACGCAATGCCGCGAGCGAGACCATGGACGAAGGGCCCGGGACTCATGCCACCGGGTCGCCGGCCGGCGCCGCAGCCTTGATGATGATGCCGCCGCCCGGGCGCGGGGGCACCCCCGGGGGCTGCTCCCAGGCGAGCGCCCCCCGCGTCACCTCGTCCCCGACCTTGATGATGATGCCCCCTCCTGGACAAGGCGGGACACCCGGAGGCTGTTCCCAGGCGATCGGCTCAGCGGGGGCAGGTACCGCCAGCGTATCCGAGAGCCAAGGTGTGGCGACGACGCCGAGACCGCCGAGCAGCACGAACAGTGTGGTCTTTGTCATGGCACGACGAGAAATCGGTTGCCGCCGGCGCCCTGCCGACCGATCATTCCGCCCCTTTCACCATGCACTGCCCCACATGGATTCGGGTGGTTTTGTGGCTGGTTTTTCTGGGTGCCCGGAGCGTTGCGTCCGTCCCGTTCACGCCTCTGGCGGAGCCTCTCGCGCTCCCCGAGAGCATGCGGGGCAAGGCCGTCTGGGCGCTGGTCCGGCTTCCCGACGGTCGTCTGGGTGCAGGCTTCGAAGGTGGCGTCGCGCTCGGCGTGCCCCAGGGGGATTGGCGGATCGTCGCCACGCCCCACGGCAGCCCGGTGCAGGCAATCGTCGCCGCACATGGCCGCATCTTCGCGGCGGGCGGAGGCTGCGCGGGATTCGTCGAACGCGGCAGTTTCGAGTCCATCGTCGGCCTGCATGCACCGATCACCGAGGCGCTCGCGGTGCCGGAAGGCTGGCTCGTCGCCGGCCCGACCGGCCTATGGTTGGTCACCCCGCAGGCGAGCGCCCGCTTGATCGAGTCCTCCGCCACCGGCGGCCATCCCACCCTCGGCCGCTGGCGGGGGGAAACCCTCGCGCTCTGGGCCGACCAAGCCCCCGGCCGCTGGGCGGACGGCACCTTGGTCGAGTCCGCCGGGCCGGCACTGGGCAATCGCATTCCGGTCCGCCAGTTGCGGGACGACCTTTGGTTCACCGGGGAAGGCGTCATCGCACCAGACGGACGGACGCTCCTCCCGTCCTCGGTCTCAGCGGCGCTCCTCGATGAAGCCGGGCTGACCGGCGTCGCCCACGAACGCGACGTCGTGCTTTGTGCGACCTACTGGCGGGGCCTCCTCGCCTACCGCGCCGGAGCCGCGACCCCCGAATGGCAATGGAGCGGCTTGGGCTCCTGTTATGCCCTTACCCGCGATGAAGACTCGTTGCTGGTGGGCAGCACGCAGGGCGCCTTCGCCCTCGCCGACCCCGATCAAGTCCGCATCGCCCGCTTCGAGGAAGCCGACATTCTCCACCTCCAGGCCGAACGCGGCGGTGCCCGCGTCGTCACCTTGCGCGGCATGGTCGCATGCGGCGACATCGCCCCCAGCGCCGCCAACAGTCTCTGGCCCGCGGTGGCGGGCCTGCGCGTGGCCAACAACACCGTTGAGCTCCACGGTCGTTCCGTCCAGTTGCCGACCCGCTATCTCAACGGCCTCGCCACCTGCGGCGACAGCATCGCCGTCGCCTACGGCCACACCGTCCTCGTCTCCGCCGGGCCCGCCCCGGTCGTCACCGAACTCCCGAGCGGGATCACCTCCCTGGCCAACGACTCCCACGCCTTTTTCGTCGGCACCCATGCCGACGGAATCCAAACTTTCGACACCACGGGCCGCCGCGTCGCCCAAGTCGGCACCGGCCGCGCCAAGGCCCGCCAGCTCGCATCCGACCGCCTCTGCCTGCTGTTCTGGGATGGCGAAGTCCGCGACTCCGCCACCGGCCCGGTGGGCCGTGTCCCCTTCGGCAATCCGCGCGACGCCGCGCTCATCGAAGTCGAGCGTCCCGACGGCACCCGCCTCACCTCCCAACTCGCGGTGCTCGCCACCCGCCCCGATGGCCCGCCCGTGCTCGGCTGCCTCGCCGACGGGGTATGGAACGCTCTCGATGTCCCCGGCCTCGCCACAGTCGACGCCGAAGCCCTCTCCGCCGACTCCGGGCACCTCTACATCGGCGGACGGCACGGCGTACTCGAGATCAGGATGCCGCTGAGGTTCGCGACACCCCCCGCCCCCACCTGGCACTGGAACGGGGCCGACCGGGGCCTCCGCCACGCCCTTCCCCTGCACAACAACGGTCAGGTGGTGCTCGTGCCCGGCCGCTGGGAGGCCCCGGCCTCGACGCCGACCGGCTATCGGGTGCGCCTCCCGAACGGCGCCTGGACCGAGGCCCACCCGGGCGTGCCCCTGACCATCCCCGTCAACTGGGGACGCAACCACCTCGCACTCGTCGCCGAGCGCCACGGACTCGCGACCCGGCGCGAGCTCGCCGTGGATCGCCCCTACCCGCTGCCGCTGCGGCCCTGGGCCCTCGTCCTCGAGTTCCTGTTGCTCGCCGCCGCCGTGTGGTGGTTCACCCGCCTGCGCACCCGGCATCTGCTCCGGCAGAAACGCGCCCTCGAGGCCGCGGTCGAACAACGCACCGCGCAGCTCCGCAAGGCCAACGCCGCCAAGGAGGAGTTCCTCGCCAGCGTCAGCCACGAGATCCGCAACCCGCTCAACGGCGTCGTCGGCATCTGCGCCATCCTCCAGGACTCCGAACTCGGCCCGCGCGAGCGCAACTTCGTGCAGGTCCTCTCCGGTTGCGCCGAGCAGCTGCGCTCCATGCTCGACGATGTATTGGACTTCTCCCTCATCGACCGCGGCGCGACGGCGCTCCACCCCGCCCCGTTCGAGGCCTGCGCGCTGGTCGAGGAGGCCGTGCGCGTGATGGACCCGCTGCTGGAATCCTGCGCCCTGCAACTGCCCGAGACCCCGCAATGGCTCGAGGGCGACACCGGCAAGATCCGGCAGATCGTCTGCAACCTCGTCTCCAACGCGCTCAAGTACGGCCGGCCGCGCGAGGCCGGGATCGAGCTCCGGCTCACCCCCGAGCCCGGGGGCAGGTTCCGGCTGCGCCTCGCCGTCCACAACGCCGGCCCGACCATCCCCGCCGCCGACCTGCCCCGCCTCTTCGAGTCGTTCCGCCGCGGCGCCGGCACCGAGGGCACCCCCGGCTTCGGCCTCGGCCTGGCCGTCTGCCGCCGGCTCGCCGAGCGCATGGGCGGCCGCATGACGGCCGCCAGCCGCGACGGCACCACCGAGTTCGCCCTCGAGTTGGCGCTGCCGGCCAGCGCCGCGCCGGCCAGCGACACGGGGCCGGTCGCCGTCGTCTCGCGCGCGCTCGCCATCGAGGACGAGGACTACAACCGGCTCGCCCTCGGCCACGCCCTGCGCTCGCTCGGCTACGAGGTCGACTGGGCGACCGATGGCGCCTCCGCGCTCCAGCTCGCCCGCCGCCAGCCCTACGACCTCGTCCTCACCGACTGGAGGCTGCCGGACATCAACGGCGACGAACTGTGCCGCCAACTGCTCGCGGTGCTCCCGCCGCCGCGCCCGCCCATCGTCGCCGTCACCGCCTACTCCTCGGCCGAGAAACTCGCCGCCGCCCGCGCCGCCGGCATGGCCGGGTTCGTCACCAAGCCGGTCACGCGCGAGAAACTCGCGCAGGTGATCCACGAGCTCGATACCGGGCCGCGGCCGCGCCCCTCGCTCGACCTCGCCCCCGCCCGGGGCCTGCCCCCGGCCCTGGCCATGCTGGGCGAGCTGGCGCCCACCCTCGCCCAGTTGGCCGCCGACCTGGGCACCGGCTGGCAGCAGGCCGAGGCGCAGGCCCGCCTGCGCGATCCCCGCACCGGCCGCGCCGCCCACGCCCTCCGCTCCCTGCTCCTGCTCGCCGGCGAGGACAACCTGGCCGAGCAGTTCGGTGTGCTCGAAGCCGCCGCCGAAGGCGCGGACTGGGACTCCGTCGGCAAGCTGCTCCCGTTCCTCACCGGGGAGATCCACGCCGCCCGCGAGCGCCTGACCTCCGGCCAACCCTGACCCCACCCACCCGAGAAGCCCGCAGCACGCCACACTCGCCACTTCACGCTTCCGTTTCAGCTCCAGCCCACTAGCTTGCGAACGCCAATCCGCCCCACCCCATGCCGAAAGCCGTCACCGCCGTTTCCGTCGCCGATTTCTTTGCGAAATACGGGACCAAGCTGAAGACCGAGTTGATCGCCGGCAGCGAGGGCGTCCATCGCCAGATCCGCGAACCCAGCATCAACCGGCCGGCCCTCGCGCTCACCGGGTTCTACAAGTATTTCGCGAACAAACGCATCCAAGTCGTGGGCTCGACCGAGATGACGTACTTCAAGACCCTGCCGCCCCACCGGCAGGAGGAGATGATGCATGCGATGGCCGACCGCGGCATCCCCTGCGTCGTGCTCACCCGCAATCTGCTCCCGCCCAAGAGCATGCTCACCGTCGCCCGCGAACGGAAGCTGCCGCTCTACCGCACCCCGCTCATCACGATGCACTTCGTCAACATCTCGACGATGTGCATCGACGCCGAGTTCGCCCGCCAGACCACCGAGCACGGCACGACGCTCAGCATCGAGGGCGTCGGCGTGATGATCCGCGGGCACAGCGGCGTCGGCAAGAGCGAGGCCGCCCTGGCGATCATCGAACGCGGCCACAGCCTCGTCGCCGACGACCTCACCCACATCCGCGTCCTCGATGAGCGCGAGCTGATCGCCTCCAGCCTGCCCCTGAATCGCGGCTACATGGAGTGCCGCGGCATCGGCATCATCAACGTCGCGGAGATGTTCGGCGTGCGCAGCATCCGCCCCGAGGTGCGCCTCGAGATGGTCATCACCCTCCAGGACTGGCGCCCCGACGTGGAGGAGGAGCGCACCGGCCTCGAGGAGAGCTTCTACAAGATCCTCGGTATCCACGTTCCCCACATCGAGATCCACGTCCGGCCCGGGCGCGACATCGCCCGCCTCGTCGAGGTGGCCGCGCTCGTGCAGGCGCTCAAGAAGATGGGGCGCGATCCGGCCAAGGAGTTCAACGAGCGCCTGATCGCGTTCATGAGCGCCCAGCAGCCGGTCGAGCCGGTCGCGGAAGAGCCGGAGCCCTCCGCGCCGCCGGAGCCCCGGATCCCGTCGCCCCCGCCTGCCGCCGAAGGGCTGCAGGATTAGGCGCGGGCGCCGTCAACGCCGCCGGCGGGGTCTCCGCGAGTTCTGCCGCAGCCACGCCGCGTAGCCCTTCTCGTCCAGCGCACCCGCGGCCAGCGCGAGGGTCCGGAGCACGGCCTCGACCTCGGTGGCGGAAAACTCGAGGCCGTTGAACTCGAGGAACGCCATCGCAGTCATGAACCCCGTGCGTTTGTTGCCGTCGATAAACGGATGGTTGAGCACGATGCCCGCAGCATAGGCCGCTGCGAGATCGGCCAGATCCCGTTTCCCATATGCGAAGTTGTGCTGCGGTTTCGCCAGTGCCGACTCCAGCATGTTCTCATCGCGCACTCCTGCGAGACCGCCGTGTTGCGCGAGCATCGCTTCGTGGATGGCGAGACAGTCCGTCCGATCGAACCAGACCGGCTCTTTCATTTCGCGAGTTCGCGCAGTGCGTTGCGGTACCGGACGCTCAGGCTCTTCACCACGGCCATCTTCTGCTCGAACTCCGTGTCGCCCTTGGTCACGCGGTAGCCGTCGGGCGACTCGGTGAGGTAGAGCGCCTGGCCTTCCTCGACCTTCATCGCCGCAAGGGCCTCCTTGGGCAGGATGACACCGAGGGAATTGCCGACCTTCCGGACCTTGAGCTTGATCGCCATGCCCGCAGCGTGGCCACGGATGTTATAACGTCAAGCGAAGCGCCCAACCGGCGCTCGTACGAAGGCACTCATCGGGCTACTTCCAAACGATCTCCTTCTGCGTCCGCGCCTCGCAGTCTACTTCGATGAAATGAATCACCCCGTCTGCGTCGGTGTTCTTCAATAGAAGCGCCGTTGGGCTCACCGCCTCAACTGAACCAGCATCGCTGAGCACCATGTCGGCTCGCTCCAGACTCAGGTCCACAACGTAAAGATCGCGGCGATCCTTCCGGTCCAGGAGGTGATCTCCGTTCGTGTCCTCAGTTATGCAATAGAATCGGTGAAACCGGAATCCCTCGTTCGTCCGCTGTGACGCCAGATCGTACGAAAGCACCAATCCGTCGGACTTCATCAACGAACGCGGAGGCCCGCCGGCAGAAACGAAAAGTACGTTCACCATCTCCGCGGCCCCGCCACCCGACCCGGTGATCTTCGAGGCGGCGGAAGAGAGGTCGCCGTCGGCTTCATAACGCGCATCGACCATTCCCTTGATGACGCCAAAGACATAGTAGTCGGCGTGCTTCCCCAGACAGCGGATGTCGTCGATCTTGATCTTCCCACGTTCTTCAATTGCGGCAATCGGCACCTGCGGGCCGCCCCACTCTTCACGGGAGCACTCGGCGATGATCTTGTAGGTAGCGAGACCGACGAGCGCCATCGCCGCCAGGAAAAGAAAGACCTGATTGGCCTTGGTGATGAAATCGTAGAGGCGTTTCATTGGGGTAAGCGAAACCGTCAGACCAGCGCTCCGGCCGGACGGGTGGCCGGACAGAGCACGCTCGCAGAGATCAAAGCAGGCCCGCGGGAGGGGCACCGTCCCCGCCTCACAGCACGATCTTGATCCCCTTGCGCAGGTAGGTGGGCACGTCGAGGTCCTGTCCTTCGAAGAGATTGCGGTCCGTGTTGTCGAACCAGCCGCG
The DNA here is from genome assembly GCA_019136515.1 of Verrucomicrobiota bacterium. Classification (GTDB taxonomy): domain Bacteria; phylum Verrucomicrobiota; class Verrucomicrobiia; order Opitutales; family Opitutaceae; genus CAJCBL01. The sequence goes on along the minus strand of JAGVUB010000164.1, from coordinate 15,359 downwards.
GGTATCGGGCTCCAATCCGCCGAAGGCGAACTCGTCCTGCTTCACCGGGGCCTTCGCGGGCACGGCGTCGCCGCCGGCCAACGGCAACTGCCCACTCTCGGCCGAGGGCCGCTTCGCCGCCGCGCCCGCCTTCGCGCGCACGGGAGTCTCCTGCAACGGCAGCTTGGCCGCCTCGGCCGAGGGTACCACCGTGGCCACTCCGCGGCGCACCCCGGTGCGGCTCACGTCGGAGGTGCCGATGATGCAGACCTCGATCCTGCCCGCGAGCTGCTCGTCGATCACAGCGCCGAGGAAGATGTGGGCGTCGCGTCCGTATTGTTCGGAGACGGCGGCCATGATGTCATTGACGCAGGAAAGGGTGAGCTCGGGCCCGCCCACGATGTTGACCAGCAGGCGGTCGGCCTTGCGGGAGAACTCGGGGGTGTGGAGCAGCGGGCACTGCTTGAGGCTCTCGACGACGTCGGTCACGGCGTTCTCGCCGGAGCCGGTGCCGAGGCCGAAGAGGGTCTTGCCGCTCTTCTGCGCGAAGGCCTGGCGGAGCGTGGCGTAGTCGAGGTTGATGAGGCCGGTGCGGTGCAGCATTGCCCAGAGGCTCTTCACGCCGCGGCCGATCCACTCGTCGGCGAGGGCGAAGGAGTCGAGCGCGCTCTGCCCCTCGGCGCCGACCTGCATGAGCATGTCGTTGGGGAGCGGGATCACCGCGTCGCAGCAACGGCGGAGCTCGGCGAGACCCTCCTCGGCCTGTTTGAGACGGCGGCCGCCCTCGAAGCTGAACGGCAGGTTCACGAACGCGATCACGAGCGCGCCCGCCTGTCGGCAGATCTCGGCGACGACGGGCGCGGCGCCGCTGCCGGTGCCGCCACCCATCCCGGCAACGAGGAAGATGAGGTCGGTGCGCGCGGCCAGCGTCGCGATCTTCTCGCGGTCGGCCTCGGCGGCGAGGCGGCCGAGCTCGGGATCGCCGCCGGCGCTCAGGCCGCGGGTGATGCCGGCGCCGATCATGAGCTTGGTCTCGACCGGGGAGACGGAGAGCGCCTCGGCGTCGGTGTTGATCACCGCGAGCTGCACGCGATCGAGGTTGTCCATCTTCAGCCGGTCGACGGCGTTGGCGCCGGCGCCGCCGATGCCGATGACCTTGATCGCCACGCCGCGGTCGGCGAGCATGTCCTGGGAAAGCGGGAGGGCGTTGTCGGGAGGATTCATGGCGCTCAGGCGTTGGCGAACATGCGGGTGAAGCGCTCCATCAGGCCGGCACTACGGCGCTGGGCGACGGACGGGTGGCGCTCGTTGATCTGGTTGAGCCCGTAGAAGAGCAGACCGAGCACGGTGCTGTACTGCGGGTCGCGCAGCTCGTCAGCGAGATTGGTGGGCAGCTCCCCACGGCGGGCCGCGACGCCGAAGACGGCGCCGGCGGTCTCGTCGACGGCCATGAGCTTGGAGGTGCCGCCGGTGAGCACGACGCCGGCACCGAGCATCTCGGGCACGAACGCCGGGCCGAGCTTCTTGCGCACGACCTCGAGGAGCTCGGTGATGCGCACGGCGGTGATCTGCTCGACGGCCTGGCGCGGGAAGTGGCGGTCGCCGATGGCGAAGTCGCCGTTGAGCCAGACCTTCTCGTTGCGGTCCTTCGCGGTGATTACGGCCGAGCCGTGGCGCAGCTTCATCGCCTCCGCCTGGCCGCTGGTCAGGCGCAGGCCGAGCGCGAGGTCGTTGGTGAGGTGGTCGCCGCCGACCGGCACGACGCCGGTGATCCACGGATACCCGTCGCGGTAGAGCACGTAGTCGGTGGTGCCGCGGCCGATGTCGAGCACGAGCACGCCGTTGCGGCGCTCCTCGGCGGTGGTCACCATCGTGCCGGAGGCGAGGCTCGCAAGGATGATCTCGTCGACCTTCAGGTTGAAGCCGTTGATGAGGTTGATGCCGTCGGAGAGGCGGCGCTTGTCGCCGTGCACGGTCCAGTAGCCGACCTCGAGTTTGCGGCCGGAGAGGCTCTCGGGGTTGGGCACGGCCTGACCGTCGAGGCGGAAGGGGCGTCGTAGAAACTGCACCACGGAGCGCTCGGTGGGCAGCTCCTTGCCGCGCGCCAGCTCGCACACGGTGGCGATGTCGTCGCGGCCGACGAGGTTGTCGGCGCTGGAGACGTTCACCGAACCCTCGTGGTAGAAACCGTCGAGGTGCGCCCCGGACTGGGCGAGGTAGATGCCGTCGATGCGGGCGCCGGACTTGCGCTCGGCGGCCTCGAGCGCGGCGTGGGTGCAGAGGCTCGCGGCCTTCATGTCCACGATCGATCCCTTGACCACGCCCTGGGCCGAACAGGCGCCCAGGCCGATGATGTTGAGCCGGCGGCCGCCGGCGAACTCGCCGACGAGCGCAGCCACCTTGTGGGTGCCGATTTCGACTGCCGCGATGATTCGGTTTCTAGAGATCACGACGGATTCTCGTGTTGGAAGGTTTGACGGAGGAAGGGGAAAGGAGCCGCGACTCGGCGCTGTCGAACGCGACCGGGACATCGCCACCGAGCGAGAGGTCGATCCGTTGCACGACGGCCTCGGGCTGAGTGCGCGCGTAGTCGTTGATGTAGTCAAGCCGCGCGAGCTGTTGTGTGAAATCGATCTTCCGGCTGATGACGATCTCCGGGATCTTGCGCGTCTTCACGACGATCTCGTCGTAGAGCCCGAGGCGCGCGAGCGAGACGACGCGCCAGTCGGCGAAGAGCAGGGGCGCGTCGTTCTGCGCGGCCTGCAACAGATGGGCGACGTCCTCCATGCCCTCCACCGGGCGGAAGCCACCGCGCCCGTTGCGGGCGAGGCGCACGCCGTCGAGGAACGGCAGGGCGTTGAGGCGGGCCGAGTCGTAGCCCTGGCCGGCGTAGACCACGCCGTCGCGCGCCACCAGCAGGGTGCGGGTGACGCCGGCGTTGTCCTGCGCGTTGACGCGCAGGACCGGCAGGCGCTCGCGCAGGGTCACGGTCAGCGTGCCCGGGAAATCGCGACGGAGGTCGACCGCCTTCACCTGCGGGGTCGAAAGCAGACGGGTGCGCAGCTGAAACAGGTCGATCTCCATCAGCGGCGTGCCCTTGCGCAGGTTGAGCGTGCGCTCGACCCACTCCTGGTCGAGTACACCGTCCGCGTCATTGACGACGACGATCTCGCGGAGCGGCGCGGCGCCGGCCGGATCGCGCAGGGACGCGGTGTCGCTGGTGAGCGTGGCGAGGATCTCATAGCCGCCCCAACCGGCGCCAACCACCATGGCCGCAATGAGCGCGGCGTTGAGCGCGGCGAGGGCGAAACGCTTGCGCCCCTGGGCCGACATCGTGCGCGGGTTGACCTTCTGTTCGAGGTCGCGCCAAGAGCGCTCCTCGGCGGTGTTTTTCTCGGGCTTAGCCTTGGCCATGGAGGGAAGGGGTTTGCGATTGCTGGAAACGACGCAGCGCGGGGGCGAGCAGCTCTCCGACGAGCGCTTGGTACCCGATCCCGACGCACTTCGCGCTGAGCGGGAGCAGGCTGGTGTCGGTCATGCCCGGCAGGGTGTTGATCTCGAGGAAGTACGGCTCGCCCTCGGCGGTGAGGAGAAAATCGGCACGGGCGAAATCACGGCAGCCGCACGCGGCAAAGACTCCTTCGGCGAAACGCTGCACCGCCGACGCCGCCCCGGGCGCGATACGCGCCGGCGCGAAGTACTCGGTGTTCCCCTTGGTGTACTTGTTCGTGTAGTCGTACACACCCGTCTTCGGCGCGATCTCCACGACGCCCATCGCGCGCCCGTCGAGCAGGCCAACCGTGAGCTCGGTGCCGTGGATGCGCCGCTCGGCCAACCAACGGCCGGAGGTGATCCGGCCCAGCGCCGCGGCGATGTCGTCAACGGTGCTGCACAACGCCAAGCCCACGCTGCTACCCTCGTTGTTGGGCTTGAGGACGACCTCGTGGCCGAGCTTCGCGGCCAACTCTGCGGCGAGCGGCGCGTGGGCGGCTTCGAAGACCACGCCGTCGATCACGGGCACGCCGACCTTCGCGGCGCGCGTCTTCGTCTCCGCCTTGTCCATCGTGATGGCGCTGGCGCGCGCATCGCAGCCGGCGTAGGCGAAGCCGGCCGCCTCGAGCAGGCGCTGCATGCCGCCATCCTCGCCGAAGGTGCCGTGCAGCGTGGAGAGCACGACGTGCGTCTTCGGATCGAGCCCGGCGGGAATCGCCTCGGCGTCGACCCGGCACAGGACCGTCGGGTACAGGCAGGCGGCCGCGGCCGCCACATTGGCTCCGGATCGCAACGACACCTCGCGCTCACGCGACGTGCCGCCGCACAGGACTGCAACAATTGGTGTTCTCACAAGACGTCCCTCCAATCGCGGCCGTAGAGCAGGACCTCGGGCTCGAGCTCGATGCCATGCGCCGCCCGCACCCGCTCCCGCACGCGTCGCATCAACGCGATCACGTCGGCGGCGGTGGCCTGGCCGCGGTTGACGATGAAATTGGCATGCACCGGGGAAACCTCGGCGTCCCCCACGCGCTCGCCCTTGAGGCCGAGCGCGTCGATCAGACGGCCGGCGGAGTCGTTGGGCGGGTTCTTGAACGCGCAGCCCGCGCTCGGTTCGCGCGGCTGCGTGGCCTGCCGACGCGACTGGAAGGAGGCGATCTGCGCCTGGATCTCGGCCGTCGGCACGCCGGCGGAAATCGGCCGCAGCACCGCGCCCACCGCAACCGCGTCGGCAAGTTCCCGGCAGTCCCGATACGCGACGTGCAACTCGTGTCGGCGCAGCGTGCGCACCGTGCCATCGCGCAGCGCCAGGCGCACCGCCTCGACGACGTCGAACATCCAGCCGCCCATCGCCCCGGCGTTCATGCGCAACGCGCCGCCAAGCGTGCCGGGGATGCCCTCGAGAAACTCGAAACCGCGCAGCCCGCGCGCCGCGGCCAGGCCGCACAGCTCCTTGAGCCGCAGCCCGGCGCCGGCCTCCACCCGACCGTCAGTCCGCGCCTCGAACCGCTGCCACTCGCGCCCGGCTAACCGCAGGACCAGCGCGTCCACGCCCTCGTCGGGAACGAGGAGGTTCGAGCCGCGACCGAACATCAGCACCGGCAGCCCGCGCAGATGCGTCTCGCGCAGCAGCGCGGATAGGTCGGCCTCGTTGGCCGGCTCGGCGTAGTAGCGCGCCGGACCGCCGACACGCATCGTCGTCTTCGGGCCGAGCAGCTCGTTCTCCAGCAACTTGGTCTCGGGGCCGAGCACGGCGCGCAGCGCCTGCACGCATTCGGCCCAGCGCGACGCCTGCGCCGCCTCGCCCTGCAGCTCGTGCACGAACTCCGCGGCACATTCGTTGATATCGCCCGCGCCGACGAAGAGCACGAGGTCGCCGTCGCGCACGCGTTCGCGCAGCAGGCGGAGGAAACCGGCGCGGTCTCCAGGAAGATAATGCACACGGGTGCCGGCGCCGCCGCGGGCGATCTCCGCGTAGATGTCAGCCGTGGTGCCGCCGGCGATCGGCTGCTCGCTCGCAGCATAGACATCGAGGAGGAAGAGTTCGTCGGCCCCGAGGAGCGCGCGGGCGAAGTCGGCCTTGAAACGCGCGGTGCGGCTGAAGCGGTGCGGCTGGAACGCGACCAGCAGACGCTTGTGCGGCAGCCGGCGCATGCCGCCGATCAGCGCGGCGATCTCCGTCGGGTGGTGCGCGTAGTCCTCGATGACCTGGAGCCGCTCGTTCTCGAGCAGCACGACCTGCCGGCGTTTCACCCCGGGGTAGTCGGCGAGCAGCTCCGGCGCGATCGCCACGCCGAGGCGCACGCACACCGCGAGCGCCGCGGCGGCGTTGAGTGCGTTAAAATCGCCGCCGGCACGGACGCGGGCCCGCGGCGCCCCGAACGCCGGCGCGAGGTCGAGCACCTGCCGTCCGTCGACGAAGCCGGCGATGCGCACGGCAAACTCTCCCTCGAATCCGAACCGGTGCACCGGCGCGGTGTAGCCGCGACCGGCCAGCCGTGCGGAGAGCGCGCAGGCGGGATTAAGGTAGATCGCGGAGCGGGTGCGGGAGAACAGCGCGGCGAACGTCGCCTCGAGGTCGCCGATCTGCCGGTAGTAGTCGGGATGGTCCCAGTCGAGATTCGTGGCGACGGTGATCTCCGGCGAAAAGCGGTCGATGGTGCCGTCGCTCTCGTCGATCTCGGCGACTACCCAGCCGTTCTCGTCGAGCGCAGCCGGCGGCACGGTGTCGTCCTGGAAGAGCCCACCGAGCAGCCAACCGGCGCCGAAGCCGGCGCGGCGCAGCGCGGTGATGAGCAGCCCGGTCGTCGTCGTCTTTCCGTGGGCACCGACGACCGCGATGAGCCGTCGGTCGCGCAACAACTCGGCGAGCAACTCTCCGCGACGCACCTGCGGGAGCCCGCGCTCCGCCGCGGCCGCGCGGGCCGGATGGCCGGGCGGGATGGCGGAAGAGTAGACCAACAGATCGGTCGCGGGTGGCACGACGCCGGAGGCGCCCAGCGCCACGCCCGCCTGCTCCAGCCAACGCCGGGCGGCGGCGGTGAGGCCGTCGTCCTCGCCCGAGACCGACCATCCGCGCTGCGCCAGCAACATCGCCAACGGCGTCATGCCGGCACCGCCCACGCCGACCAGGTGGCAGTGGCGGACCGGACGGCCGAAGAGCGGCTGGAGCTGGAGCGGCTGGTTCATGCGGCCTTCTGCTCGGATTCCGCGGGGTTCGCCGCAGGCAGGCCGGCGAGCGCGAGGAGGTCGTCGATCATCGCGTCGAGCGAATTCTCCTGGTCCATGCGGGCGAGGTTGTCGCGGAACTTGCGGAGCAACCAGTCGTTGAAGACAAGTTCCTGCACCTCCTTGGTGAGGCCGGCGAGGTGGCGCTGATCGACGACCAGCCCCCCACCCTGTTGCTCGAAGAAGAACGCGTTGGCCGCCTGGTGGTTGTCGGCGGCGTGTGGGAAGGGCACGAGCACGGCCGGCGTGCCGGTGCGCGCCAGCTCGGCGAGCGTGCCGGCGCCGGAGCGGGAGACCACGAGGTCGGCGCACGAGAGCAGCTCGGCCATGCGGTCGCAGAACGGGACGAAGTACGATTTCACCACCGCGCCCTCGCGGGTGTGCAGCACGCGCTCCTCGCGGCCGGTGCGTTTGCCCGGACCGGAGACGCAGAAGAGCTGCACGCCGTCGCTCGGCCCAGTCGTTGAGCGCGGAGGCACCTTGGCTGCCGCCGAGCACGGCGACCAGCCGGCGCGCCGGCTCGATCCCCAGCGCCTGCAGGGCCGCGCCGCGGGGAATCCGTTGGAACTCGCGGCGCACCGGCAGCCCCTGCGCGCGCACCGTGCCGCCGCGCGCGCTGCGCAGGCGCACGCCCGCGGGCAGATAGACGCGGCGCGCGAAACGGCTGAGCAGGCGCACGGCGCGCCCGGGCACCCGGTTGGCCTCGTGCAGCGCAACGGGGATCCTGCGCATCCGGGCAGCCAGCACGATGCTCGCGGTGGTGAAGCCGCCGAAACCGACCACGACCGCGGGACGGACCGACTGGAGATGCTTCAGGCCGAAGGCGAAGCCGGCGCTCTGCTGGTAGAGGAAACGCACCAGACCGAGCGGGCTCGAGGCCAGCGGCGCGGCCGGGATGCGGGCGAGCTTGAGCCACGGGTACTTCTCCACCAGCCGCGCATCGACCTGCTTGTGCGAGATGAGCAGATGGGGCTCGTGGCCGCGCGTGGCGAGGCCCTCGGCCAGCGCGATGCCGGGCGCGAGATGGCCGCCGGTGCCGCCGCAGGCGATGAGGATGCGGCTCACGCGCTCACCTCCATCAGCGCGCGGCTCGGCGCGAGATTCGGCCGGCTCCAGGCGCGACGAGTGTTGAAGAGCAGGCCGATGATGCACCCCATCAACAGCAGGTTCGAGCCGCCGTAGGAAATGAACGGCATCGACATGCCCTTGGTCGGCAGCGAACCGGTGACAACGCCGAGGTTGATGATCGACTGCAGCACGAGCAGCAGGAGCGAGCCGGCGACCAGCAGATAGCCGAAAAGGTTGGGCGCGCGGCGCAGATGGGCCAGCCCCGCCCAGAACAGGACCGCGAACGCCGCGACCACCCCAAGCGTGAACCACAGACCGAGCTCCTCGCCGACGATGGCGAAGATGAAGTCGGTATGCGCTTCGGGCAGGAAGGCCTGCTGCTGGCGGCCGTTGCCCAGCCCGACGCCGTCGACCCCGCCGGAGGCGAAGGCGAGGATCGCCTGCCAGAGCTGATATGCGCCGTCGGAGCGGTACTTCTCGACATCGAGGAAGGCGGTGATTCGGCCGAACCGCACCGGGTCCTGCCAGACCGCCAGCGCGAACAGACCGATTCCGGCGAGAACGGTGGGGACCATGTAGAGCAGGCGGGTGCCGGCGAGGAAGAGCATGACAAACCCCACGACGCCGGTGAGCGCCGTGGTCCCGAAGTCCGGCTCGGCGATGATGAGGGCGGCGAACAGGCCGATCCCGCCGCACGGGATGAGGAACCCGCGCTTGAACGTGCCCATGTGCCGCTGGTTGATGCCGCAGTAGTGGGCCAGCGCGAAGACCAGCGCGAGCTTGGCGAACTCCGATGGCTGAACTTTCAGGATACCGAGATCGACCCAGCGGCGGGCGCCATTGACCACGCGGCCGATGCCCGGGGTGAGCACGGCGAGGAGCGCCACCAGCGACACCCCGGCGATGATCCAGGCGTACCGTCGCGCATACTCGAGATCGATGCGGCTCACCACCCAGCCGACCACCACCGACGCCGTGAGCCAGATCAGTTGCCGTTTGAGGAAGAACAACGGGCCGTCGTCCTTCGCGATCGTGCTACTGAACAGGATCGTCAGCCCGAGGATCGAGAGCGCGACCGCGCAGACCAGCACGATCCACGCAGGGTGGAACTGCAGGGGGAAACGCGGTGCGGCCGGGGCGTTCGGGACGGTGGAAGGCGCGGTGGTCACGGTCGGCGACTACGGAGGGAGGGACGGACGGGAGCTACTCCGCGGGCAAGGCGGCCGGCGGCTCGTCGATGCGGATCACCGGAGCGTCGGGGGCGACCGGCTCGGCCGCCGCCGGTTCGGCCGGCGCGGGTTCGGCCGGGACCGGCTCGACCTCCGGCACGAGGGACGGCGGCGGGCGGGCGGCGTTGGCCGCGGCGGCGCCGGGAATAGTGAGGACCTGTCCGATACGAATCCGTCGCGGGTCGGTGATCTGGTTGGCGCGCACCAGCTCTCCGACACTGATCTGGTAGCGGCGGGCGATGGACTCGGCGCTCTCGCCGGCCGCGACGGTGTGCACACCGGGGCCGGAAGGCGCGAGCACGCTGCTCGACACGGTGGTCGGTTGCGCGGAGGCCGGCGGCGGGAGCGACGGCGTCGGTGCTGTGGCCGTGCCATTGCCGGGCAGCTGCAGGACCTGGCCGATGCGCAGGTGATCGCCGGAAATCCCGTTGAGCGAGCGCAGCGCGCTGGCGGTGGTGCGGTTGCGCGCCGCGATCTTGGAGAGCGTGTCGCCGGATTTCACGGTGTAGGTGGCGCCGCCGCCGGCCGGAGCCGCGACGGGACCAGTCGACTTGAGGCCGGATGCGACCGCGGTGGGAGTGCCGGCCTTCCCCGGAATCACCAGCTTCTGTCCGGGCCGGATCGCAGCATTCTTGCCGAGATTGTTGGCGGCCGTCAGCTCGTCGATGGTGATGCCGTGCCGGCGGGCGATGGTGTAGAAGCTGTCGCCCTTCTGCACGGTGTAGGTTTTCGCCGGAGTCGAGGCGACCGGGGCGGGTTCGGCGCCGGGCCGGGTCGGGGCGAAGCGGTCGCCGGCCGGGGCTTGGGCGAACGGCAGGTTGAGCGAAACGAGGGCGGGTTCGGCCGCGGGGGCGGCGGCGGGCTCGCCGTACGCGACGGTGCGGGCCGGCTGCGGGGCGGGTTCGGGCGCGGGCTTGACCGCCGTGGAGCGGCAGCCGGGCTGGGCGATGACCAGATAGGCGACAACGTGGATACCCACGACACCGAGGACTTTGACGATATTCATGACGGGAGCGATTGAGTTGGCGGAGTGGCGAGCGGCGGGCGGGCCGCGGCGAGGCGACGGACGGCCGCTTCGAAACGGTCGCCGCGATCCTCGTAGTTGCGGAACATGTCGAAACTGGCGAAGGCCGGACTGAGGAGCACCTGGTCGCCCGGCCGGGCGAGCTGCGCGGCGCGCTCCACGGCGGTCTCGAGCGACTCGCAACGCGTGAGCGGAATGCCAGCCGGTGCCGCGCCGGCGGCGAGTTCCTCGGCGGTCTCGCCGAGGAGTAGCAGGTGCGCAACGCGGCCGGCCAGCGAGGCCGCGAAGGAGCGGATGTCGCCGCCCTTGGCCCGGCCGCCCGCGATGAGCAGCACCGGGCGGTCGAAGCGCGCCAGCGCCCCGTGCACCGCGTGGAAGTTGGTCGCCTTGGAGTCGTTCCAGTACCCCACCCCGCCGACTTCGGCGACGCGCGCGAGCCGGTGGCGGCCGAGGCGGAAGGAGCGCGCAGCGCCCAGGAGGATCTCGGGGCCGAGCCCGCGGTCGCGCCACCAGGCCTCGGCGAGAACGAAGTTCTCGCGCTGTGGATACTCGGCGAAAATGGTGCCGGCGAGGCGGGGGTCGGGCGGCAGCCCTTCCGTGCGGAGGCAGGCGGGGATCGGCAGGGCGCGGCCGAGACGCCGGGCCCAGGCGCACACCGAGGTGCCGGCCCAGAACCGGCCGCTGGGAGTGGAGAGCACGAGGCGCAGCTTGGCGTCGAAGTACGCCCCCATGCCCGCGTGGCGCTCGAGGTGATCCTCGGCGAGGTTCGTCCAGAGCGTGGCCTCGGCACGGAAATGCCGGAACGTCTCAGCCTGGAATGAGCTGACCTCGCACACGGCGACGGTGTCGGAGGTCGGCTCTTCGAGCGCGGCGAGGGAGAACGAATGCCCGACATTGCCGACCGCCACGGCGCGCCGGCCGGCGGTGCGCAGGGCGTGGGTGAGAAATTCGGTGAGCGTGGTTTTGCCGTTCGTGCCGGTGATCGCGAGGATGCGGCCGGTCCAGAACAACGAGGCGAAGTCGAGCTCGCCCAAGCAGAGGCCACCGCCCGCACGGGCGACCTGCAGCCACGGATGCTCCACGGCGAAACCCGGGCTGAAGACGACGAGCGCGTGGCGCGCGGCGTCGGCCGCGGTGAAGTCGGCGCGGGCCGCCCCACCCTTGCGGTCGTAGACGACGGCCGCGCCGCCCACCGCGCGCACCAGGGCACAGACGCCGTCGCCGCTCACGCCGCCGCCCAGCACCGCGACCGGGCGGTCGAGGAGCGGACGGAGGAATTCGGGGACGACGGGCGGCATGATCAGCGGAGTTTCAGGGTGGCCAGACCGGCCAGCGCGCAGATGAGCGAGAGGATCCAAAAACGCGCCACCACCTTGGTCTCGGGCCAGCCGAGTTTCTGGAAGTGGTGGTGGATCGGAGCCATGCGGAAGAAACGTTTGCCCACGCCGTCGGGTCCCTTGGTGGCCTTGAAGTAGCCCACCTGGATGACGACCGAAAGACCCTCGGCGACAAACACCCCGCCGACGATCACGAGCGTGACCGGCTGGTGCACCATGAACGCCATGATGCCGATCAGGCCGCCGAGCGCGAGCGAGCCGGTGTCGCCCATGAAGATCTCGGCCGGGTGGGAGTTGTACCAGAGAAACGCGATACATGCGCCGATCAGCGCGCCGCACACGACGGTGAGCTCGCCCGTGCCGGGCACGTTGCTGATGAGCAGGTAGTCGGCGATGATCGCGTGGCCCGCGGCGTAGGCCATGATGCCGTAGACGAGCGCCACCGAGATCGTGCAACCGGTGGCGAGCCCGTCGAGGCCGTCGGTGAGGTTGATGAAGTTGGAGAACCCGACGACCCACAGGAACATCATCACGAACAGCCCGCCGAAGCCCCAGGCGTCGGCGGGGAAGATGAACGCCGGGTTCTTCACGAACGGCAGCCACAGCTCGCGGATCTTCGCCGCGCTCTGCGGGTGCAGCACCAGCGCCACCAACGCGAGCGCAGTGATCAGCGTCTGCCAGAACATCTTCTCGGAGGACGAGATGCCGGCCTTGGATCTGTGGACGACCTTCAGGTAGTCGTCGCGAAAACCGACGAGCGTGAGGGTCGCATAGACGAAGAGCGCGACAATGACCCAGACGTTGGGCTCGGCCCAGAGCAGCGAGGAGAAGATCACCGAGCCGGAGATGAGCAGGCCGCCCATCGTGGGGGTATTCTTCTTGTCGAAGCGGTGCGCGAGATCGCCGGTGCGCGGATCGTCGACCCCCTCGCCGAACTTCAACCGGCGCAGGCGCGCGATCAGCCAGGGACCGATGACGAAGCCGATGCCCATCGCGGTGAGCGCGGCGAGCAACGTGCGCACGGTGCTGTAGCCGAGCAGGCGTAGCGGCGTGTTCTCAGCGTAGTGGGCGAGATAGGAAAGCATGATCAGTGGGCGCCCGTCGGGACCGACGGGGCGGAGAAAAGGGATTCGAGCTGGAAGCGGCGGCTGCCCTTCACGAACACCGCACCGCGGAACTCGGCCAACAGGCCGCGCAGTTCGTCGAGCGTGGCCGCGACAGTCACCTGCGAGCGGGTGTTGCCGGCGGCGAGCAGTCCCTCCTCCACCGCGGCGGCGAAGGGCCCGAGCACGGCCACCCGGTCGCCGTCGCGCAGGTGCAGGCCGGCGCCGAGGCGGTGGTGGTAGTCGGCCGCGGCGGCCCCGAGCTCCTCCATGCCGCCGAGCAGGTAGAGGCGCGGCAGGTTGGCCGGGGCGAGCTGCTGGAAGACCGCGAGCGCGTCGGCCATCGAGGCAGGGTTGGCGTTGTAGCAGTCGAGATAGAGCGGGCGACCGTCGCACTCGCGCAGCTCGCCGCGCAGGCGGGCCGGCTCCCAGCCCTCGAGGCGGCGCTGCATCTGCTCGTCGGACACACCGAGGGCGGAGGCGAGCAGCAGCGCGAGCACGGCGTTCTGCGCCATGCCGTCGGAGACGCGACGCAGGCGGAAGCGGCGCGCGGGGCCACCGGCATGCAGGGCGACCTCGGTGTGCGCGGCGTCGTGGTGGACGGTGAAGACGACGAAGCGGGCGCGTTCGGCGCCCGGGGCGGGCTCGACGCCCGCCGGCACCGCCACGCAGGCCTCGGCCCCGCAGTGCCGGAAACAGGGATACTCCCACGCGGCCCACGGCACGACCGCCAGCCCGCCGGTCGGCAGCCAGCGCAGCAGTTCGCTCTTCTCGTGGGCGACCGTCGCGATGTCTCCGAGCCGCTCGAGGTGCGCGGGAGCGACGAGCGTGACCAGCGCGTGGTCGGGCTGGATCATCGTGGCCAGGCCGCGCATCTCTCCCGGCATGTTGATCCCGGCCTCGACCACGGCGTAGCGAGTGACGCCGGGCTCGATGCGCGCCAGCGTGAGCGGCACGCCGAGGAAATTGTTGAGGTTGCCCTCGGTGGCGAGGACGGCGGGCGGCTCGCCGAGCAGGCGGGCGAGCAGGTTCTTCGTGGAGGTCTTGCCCGCGCTGCCGGTGATGCCGATCGCCTTCACGCCCGAACTGCGCCGGTGCAACCGCGCGATCTCCTGCAGCGCCGCCAGCGGATCGGCGACGACGAGCTGCGGCAGGTCCACGTGCTCCACCGGCTGTGCTACCAGAGCGGCGACGGCGCCCGCGGCCGCCGCGGCGGGGAGGAAATCGTGCCCGTCGCGTTTGTCCGTGCGCAGCGCCACGAAGACCTGCCCCGGCTGCACGGTGCGTGAGTCGGGGTTGAAGCCGCGGACAAGGCCGGCCGGCGACGCGGTCCAGTGACCAGCGGTCCAGGCGGCAAGTCGATCTGGCGGAAACAGGGGCACGGGAGAACGGGCGAAAGCGCGAGCCGCCGGTCGGTTTGGCGTACTCGCGCTGGACGGGCTGGGGCGGGGCTCTTGAGTTAGGGTTTGAGTTGCTTGACGGCGATGAGCTCGCGAACGACCTGGCGGTCGTCGAACGGGATCACGGTATCGGCGAATTCCTGGAAGGTCTCGTGGCCCTTGCCGGCGATGAGCAGCGAGTCGCCGGGGCGGGCCTGGTCGAGGGCGAGCGAGATGGCGCGGCGGCGGTCCTCGACAAAGGCGATCTTCGCCTCGTCGGTCACGCCGGCGCGCATGTCAGTGAAGATCTGCGACAAGGCTTCGGAGCGGGGGTTGTCGGCGGTGGCCCAGGCGAAGTCGGCGACCTCCTGCACGGCGCGGGTCATGAGCGGGCGCTTGGCGCGGTCGCGGTTGCCGCCGCAGCCGAAGACGACGAGCAGGCGGCCCGGGGTGATCGTGCGGAGCATGCCCAGGGTGTTGCGCAGGGCGTCGTCGGTGTGGGCGTAGTCGACGAGGACGTTGAAGGCCTGCCCGGCCTCGATGCGCTCCATGCGGCCGGCGGGGCCGCGGAACGTGGCCAGCGAGGCGGCGGCCGCGGGGAGATCGCGACCGAGGGCGAGCAGGGAGGCGAAGGCGGCGAGCAGGTGAAGGTGACCACCTGCATGCCGGCGGGGGCCGTCTCCAGCAGGCGGCGACCATAGGGGTCGTCGACGTTGATCACGGCGGCCCTCGGCGTGCCGCCGACCCGCCCGTCGAACAGGCGCGCCTTGACGGCGAAGTAGTTCTCGAGGGTCTTGTGGTAGTCGAGGTGGTCGCGGGTGAGGTTGGTGAAGACGGCGACGGAAAACGCCATGCCCTGGACGCGCTGCTGGTCGATGCCGTGGGAGCTGACCTCCATCACCGCCTCGGCGCAACCGGCGGTGCGCATCTGGGCGAGCATGCCATAGATGTCGAGCGACTCGGGCGTGGTCTTGTACGAGGGCACCGTGCGCTGGCCGAGGTCGTAACTGACCGTGCCGAGCATGCCCACCCGCCGCGCGCCACGTTCGGAGAGGAAATGCTTGAGCAGGTGGGTGACGGTGGTCTTGCCGTTGGTGCCGGTCACGGCGACGACACTCATGTCGGCGTCGGGCGCGCGGAAATAGCGGCGGGCGACGAGCGCGAGGGAGGCGCGGGCGTCGGCCACCTGGAGGAAGGTGACTTTCGGATGCGGGATCGCCGGGAGCGTGGTGGCGACGACGGCGACAGCGCCGCGCTGGATGGCCTCGTCGATGTACTTGGCGCCATCGGACCGCAGGCCGGGGAGCGCGTAGAAGAGGTTGCCCGGGGCCACGCGGCGGCTGTCCATGACGATGCCCGAGATCGGGCGATCGAGGGGGCCGCGGGCGGCGAGCGTCTCACCGGAGAGGAAGAGTTCGGAGAGTTTCACGGCGGATTTGAACAGACGAGCCGAAGGACCTGCGCCACCACCGGCGGCGCCGCGGGAACGGTGCAGCCGGAAGGCCTGCACGAGTTCATGG
>JAGVUB010000149.1 GCA_019136515.1 Verrucomicrobiota bacterium | reverse complement strand
TCTCGATCTCCGTTTCTGTCATCGGGAAATGAGAGTCCTTTATTACCCCACCACCAGCGGTTCCAGCCCGCTGAGGCGGAGGGTGGGGGCGAGGGACGGGGTGCGGCGGGGCGGCAGGCCTTTCACGGCGGCTGATATGGCGGCGATGTGGTCGGGGGTGGTGCCGCAGCAGCCGCCGACAAGATTTAGCCAACCGGCGGAGGCATACTCGCGGAGGACGGCGGCGGTCTCGGCGGGTTGCTCGTCGTAGCCGCCGAAGGCGTTGGGCAGGCCGGCATTCGGGTAACAGGAGACGTGGCACTCGGCCAACGCGGCGAGCTCCTCGAGGTACGGGCGCATGTCCTTCGCGCCGAGCGCGCAGTTGAAGCCGACGGAGAACGGGCGCACGTGGCGCACGCTGTGGTAGAAGGCGGAGACGGTCTGGCCGGAGAGCGTGCGGCCGGAGGCGTCGGTGATCGTGACGCTGATCATCACCGGAATCCGGATGCCGAGTTCGTCGAAAAGCGACTCGGTGGCGAAGAGGGCGGCCTTGGCGTTGAGGGTGTCGAAGATCGTCTCGATGAGGAGCGCGTCGACTCCAGCAAGGAGCAGGGCGCGGATCTGCTCGGTGTAGGCGGCGACGACCTGCGGCCAGACGACGGCGCGGAACTCCGGGCGGTTGACGTCGGGGGAGAGTGAGAGCGTGCGGTTGAGCGGGCCCACGGCGCCGGCGACGAAGCAGCGGCGGCCCGGCGTGGCGGCCTCGGCCTGCCGTGCGGCGGTGCGGGCGCAGGCGACGGCGGCGGTGTTGATCTCGGCGGCGAGGTGCTCGGTCCGGTAGTCGGCCTGCGAGATCGAGGTGGCGTTGAAGGTGTTGGTCTCGACGAGGTCGGCGCCGGCGGCGAAGTAGCGCGCGTGAATCTCGGTGACGACGTCGGGGCGCGTGAGGCAGAGGAGGTCGTTGTTGCCCTTGAGGTCGTGCGGGTGGGCGGCGAAACGCGCGCCGCGGAAGTCGGCCTCCTGCAGCTTGTACGTCTGGATCATCGAGCCCATGGCGCCGTCGAGGATGGCGATGCGTTGCGCGAAGAGCGCGGAGAGGTCGGCGGCGGAGGCGTTAGTGTAGACGTGAGCGGCCATGGTGGGCGAAAAGATGAGGGAGGACGGGATGGCGTCAAAGCAAAACATATCAACGAAAGCGGATGCGATGATTGAAGGCGTTCACCGCTGGGCCGAAATCCGGTGGGGATGCTGCCCCGTTGGCGGCCGAACAGCCCAGCGCATCGTCTTTGTGCGGACGTTCGCTCGGCCGTTCCGGGCGTGCGCGTTGCGGGCGAACGGCGGCGGAGCGCCGTCCCTACCGAAGGCGCGCAGCGATGCGCGGACGCTCACTCCGCGCGCAGGGTGAAACCGACCGGCTGGTTCGCCTCGGAGCTGTTGCCGACGAAGACCTGGAACTCGCCCGGCTCGGCCTCCCAGGTGCCGCGGGCGGTCGTGAAGGCGAGGTCGGCGGCGGTGAGCGTGAAGGCGACCTCGCGGCTCTCGCCGGGCTGGAGCTCGACCTTGGCGAAGCCCTTGAGCTCCTTCACCGGGCGCGTGAGGCTGCCGACGACGTCGCGCACGTACAGCTGGACAACTTCCGCCCCAGCGCGGGCGCCGGTGTTGGTCACGGTGGCGGTGACGCGCAGCGGGTCGCGCGGGCCGATCGCGGCGGCGCTCAGGCGCGGCGCGGAGAGGGTGAACGTGGTGTAGCTCAGGCCGAAGCCGAAGGGATAGAGCGGGGAGTTCGGCGTATCGGTATAGTGGGACCAGAAGACGCGGCCGTCGCTGCCGGAGGGCCGGCCGGTGTTCTTGTGCGCATAGTAGATCGGGCACTGACCGACGGCGCGGGGGAAACTCACTGGAAGTTTTCCGGACGGGTTGCGACGGCCGAAGAGCACATCGGCGATCGCGTGCCCGGCCTGCGAGCCGAGATGCCACGTCTCGAGGAGGGCGGGCGCCCGCTCGGCGACGGGGCCGAGCACGAGCGGTCGGCCGCCCATGAGCACGACGACGACGCGGGGATTGGCCGCCGCGACCGCGGCGAACAGCTCCTGCTGCAGACCCTTCAGACCGATGTCCGCTTGGCTGCGCCCTTCGCCGGTCTGCCAAGCATCCTCGCCGAGGGCGAGAATGACGACATCGGCTTGGCGGGCGGCGGCGACGGCGGCGGGAAAGCCGGAGCGGTCGGTCGTGTTGTATTGCGAATCTTTCCACGCGGAACGTTCGCCGATCGTGACCGCCGCGCCCTCGGCGTAGTCGACGACGGTGCGCGGGCCGATCGCGGCGCGGATGCCTTCGAGCAGCGAGACGGCGGAGTCGCGCCGGCCCTCGCCGCGCCAGTTGCCCAGCGGCGCGTCCTTGTCGGCGGCGAGCGCGCCGATCACGGCGATGCGCCGGACCTTGGGATCGAGCGGGAGGAGGGCACCGGAGTTCTTCAGGAGGACGATGGATTCGCCGGCGATCTCGCGGGCGGCGGCGAGATGCTCCGGCGCCTCGAGCAGGCGTTGCTCGCGCGCGGGATCGCAGCGGCGGTAGGGATCGTCGAAGAGCCCGAGGGCGAACTTCACCCGGAGGACGCGGCGTACGGACTCATCCAACACGGAGGGCGGCACGGTGCCGTCGGTCACGAGACCGGCGAGGTGGCGGTCGTAGGCGGAGGACTCCATGTCCATGTCGTTGCCCGAGAGGATCGCGAGCTGGGCGGCGTGGCGCAGGTCGGTGGCGAACCCGTGCGGGAGCGTTTCGCGGATGGCGCCCCAGTCGGAGACGACGAAGCCGGGGAACTGCCACTCGCCTTTGAGGATCTCGCGTTGCAGGCGGGCGCTGGAGACGGAGGGCAGGCCGGCGATCTCGTTGAACGAGGTCATCACGGTCGCGGCGCCAGCCTCGATGGCGGCGCGGAAGGGGGGCAACACGACATCGTGCAGCGTGGCGGCGGAGAGAGCGACGGTGTTGTAGTCGCGTCCTGCCTCGGCGAAGCCGTAGGCGGCGAAATGTTTCACGCAGGCCGCGACGGAGTCGACCGCGCGCAGATCGGGGCCCTGGAAACCGCGCACGCGCGCGGCGGCGAAGGCCGCGCCCAGGAACGGATCCTCGCCCGCACCCTCCATGATGCGGCCCCAGCGGGCATCGCGGCAGATGTCGACCATCGGCGCGAAGGTCCAGTCGAGGCCGGTGGCCGCCGCTTCGGTCGCGGCGATCCGGGCGGAGCGCTCCGCCGCGGCGGGGTTCCAGCTCGCCGCCTCGGCGAGCGGAACCGGGAAGATGGTGCGGAAGCCGTGCACGACATCGTAGCCGAAAAGCAGCGGGATGTGCAGGCGGCTGCCGTCGACGGCGAGTTGCTGGAGGCGACGGACCGCCGCGACACCGTGCACGTTCAGCATCGAGCCGACCCGGCCGTTGTGGATCTTCTTGAGGAGGGCAGCCTCGTCGGACGCCTCCAGCACCGGGCCGGTGGGATCGAAGAAGCTGCTGAGTTGGTGGAGCTGCCCGACCTTCTCCTCGAGCGTCATCTGCGCGAGGAGCGCATCGATGCGCTCCTCCGTGGCGCGATCGACCAGCGGGGCCGGGGCCGCAGCGAGGGAGGAGGCGAGAACGAGGAGGAGCGGAAGGATGCGGAACACGGTGGGGCGCATGATGGTGGCGAGGGGGCGAGCCGTCGATCGGGAGCTTCGTGGATCGGAGTGTTCGCAACGAACCACCCGAGCGCAACCATCCTGCATTCCGCATTTGCTGCAGGGGGCGCGGGCGTGATCTTGCCTTTGCCGGCGGCGGCGGTTCGCTTGGTCGCTTTTTCCTATGCGACGCTCTCTCCTTGTTTTCGCGACCACTGCCGGGCTGATCCCCCTATTCGGGGCCTCGGTCTGTGGCGCCCCGACCAGTCTGCACGCGTCCGCGCCGGCCGCCGCGCCGCTTGCCCAGGAGTCGCTGAGCGCAGGTGAGCGCGAACAGTTGCGCGATCTCGCGCGTCGCGCCGAGGCGGAGCTGCGCACGAACATCCTACCGTTCTGGTTGAAGCATACCCGCGACCGCGAGCGCGGCGGTTTTTACGGCGTGATCGAGCGCGATCTGAAGGTGCGCAAGGATGCTCCGCGGGGGGCGTTGCTGACCG
This sequence comes from Verrucomicrobiota bacterium, assembly GCA_019136515.1. GTDB lineage: Bacteria > Verrucomicrobiota > Verrucomicrobiia > Opitutales > Opitutaceae > CAJCBL01. The sequence goes on along the minus strand of JAGVUB010000149.1, from coordinate 6,512 downwards.
CACGGATCCTCTGGACGTTCTCGGCGGCCCATCGCCGGTACCAGGATCCGGAGTACCGGAAGATGGCCCAGTGGGCGTATGACGATCTACTGAACCGCTTCTGGGATCAGGAGAACGGCGGAGTCCTCTGGACGGTGAAGGCCAGCGGCAAACCGCTGGAGCAGCGCAAACAGATCTACGCGCAGGCGTTCGCCCTCTACGGCCTGACCGAGTACCATCGCGCAACCGGCGACAAGGTGGCGCTCGACCGGGCGATCGCCGTTTTCCGGTTGATCGAGGAGCACGCCTACGACCGCGAGCAGGGCGGGTATTTCGAGGCGTTCACGCGGGGCTGGGCAGTTCTGCCCGAGGGCACCCGCAGCGTCATGGATACGGAGGAACCCAAATCGCAGAACACGATGCTCCACATCATGGAGGCGTACACGAACCTCTACCGCGTCTGGCCCGATGCGCTGTTGCGCCGGCGGCTGGTGGAGTTGGTGGACCGGATGATGACTCGTGTTCTCGATCCGAACACGAAACACCTCCACCTCCTGCTGGCGGCCGACTGGTCGCCGCGCTCGCACCGGATCTCCTACGGACATGACATCGAGTTCAGCTGGTTGCTCACCGAGGCTGCCGACGTGCTCGGCGACCCGGCGCTGCGGGAACGCGTGCGGCCGCTGGCGGTCGAGATCGCGCAGGTGGTGCGGGCCGAAGGGCTCGACGCCGACGGCGGGCTCCACAACGAGGGCGGCCCGGAGGGCCTGCTCGATGCATCCAAGGATTGGTGGCCTCAGGCCGAGGCGACGGTCGGCTTCCTCAACGCCTATCAACTGTCCGGCGATGCGACTCATCTGCGCACCGCGCAGCGCTCGTGGGACTTCATCGAGCAACGCATCGTCGACCGCGAGAGCGGCGAATGGTTCTGGGGGCGCGATCCGAAGGGCCGCGTGATCGCCAAACAGCCGAAGGCGGGGTTGTGGAAATGCCCCTACCACAACGGGCGCGCCTGCCTCGAGCTGATCGAGCGGGCGGAGAAGCTGCTCGGCGGCCGCGGGCCGGAGTGAACCTCGGGTGCTGAGCCGCGCCCGGTTCGGGCGTCACAGGGCGGCAATCTGGCGTGCCCGCGGCTCAGGAACGGCCCGGATCGAGCTTGGCGACGAGGTCCGGCAGGGCGGCGCGCACGGGCGAAGCCAGCAGATACTGGCGCGCCTCGGTGCGTTTGCCGCGGGCGAGCAGGCCGGCGTAGACGTGGAGCTCGAACTGGAGCGTAAGTTTTGCGTGGACCTCGCCGAGGCCGAAACGGGCGAGCAGGAACAGCAGCGCCTCGATCGTGGAGAACTGATGAGCGCCCTGTTGGGTGCGCAGGTGGAAGCGGCTCGTGCCCGACATGGGCAGGCTGACCGTGCGCCCCCAGCCGGAGAGCGAGCGCAGGAGATCCGAGGCCTGTTTCCAGCTGCCGTCGATGAGCAGCACTTGGACCTGCTCGGCCCGGGCGTCGTCCGGCGGTGGTTCACCGTGCGGATGGAGAATCCACAATTCGCGGTCGGGCCGGACGATGGTGCTGCGGTCGAGGGGGCGGCCGCCCCCGCCGATGTGCAGACCTGCGGCGGGCAGCAGGCGCTTGATCAGGTGGCCTGTGCTGCTGGGGCGATGCACTTCGCAGTAGTGCATCAGCACGTCGATCGCGAGCGGACAGGAGGTTGGCCGGTAGGCCGAGCAGATGCACCAACGCGCCGGCAATCGGCAGGCGGGACAGCGTGGGCTGGGATGGGCGGTGACACAGCGCGGCATGGCCCGATGGCGGCGCGGCCGGCCGTGGCGGTCAATGGTGGATTGGCCGCGCGGCGGCGTAGGGCGAGGGCCCGGTGCCGGCCTGCACAGTAGCGATTTTGCGATGCCGAGTGCCTGAGTGGAGGCGGATGCATACCGTGGCCTGGCGCCGGTTTGTGGCTGGTTTTTCGGGCCGTTTTCGTAACCTAGGCACCATGCGTATCCCTCGACTCCTGTTGTTCTCCCTGGCCGTCACCCCCTGCCTCGATGCTGCGCCGGCCGCGCCGGCCGCCGCGCCGGATCCCGCTCACGTGTGGGATCTCACGTTGCTCTACAAAGATCAGGCCGCGTTCGACGCGGCGAAGGCGAAGCTCACTGCGGACCTTCCGAAGCTGAAGGACTTCCAGGGGCGGCTCGGCAAGGATGCGGCGACGCTGCGGCAGGCGATGGAGCTGCTCACCGATCTGCAAGGACAGTATTTTCGCCTCGGCTCCTATGCCGCGCAGGCGTCCGACGAGAACCTCCGCGATGCCGCGGCGATGGAGCGCAGTCAGGAGATCGACATGCTGGCCTCCGAGCTCTCCAACGCCGCGAGCTTCGTGAATCCCGAGCTTCTCGCCGTCGGCGAGCAGACGATCACCCGCTTCCTCGCCCACGAACCCGGCCTTGCGGTGTACCGTTTCCCGATCATGGACACGCTGCGCAATGCGCCGCACACCCTCGGGGCGGAGGCGGAGTCGGTGCTCTCGTCCTCGAGTGCGATCACGGATACGCCGAGCTCGCTCTACGGGGTGCTGGCGAACGCCGACCTGCCCTGGCCCACGATCAAGCTCGCCGACGGCACCGAGGCACGGCTCGACCAGGCCGGCTATACGCGGTGGCGCTCCGCGGCGAACCGCGCCGACCGGCAGGCGGTGTTCGAGGCGTTCTGGGGCAAGATGAAGGAGTATGAGCGCACCTTCGGCGTGGCGCTCTTCTCGCAGGTGAAGACCGACTGGTTCAACGCTCGCGTCCGCAAGTACCCGAGCTCCCTGGCCGCGGCGCTCTCCGGCAACAACGTGCCGGAGTCCGTGTACCGCACGCTCCTCGCCCAGACCAATGCGAACCTTCCCACGCTCCACCGCTACTTCAAGCTGCGCGGCCGGATGCTCGGCGTGAGCGACCTGCGCTACTGGGACATCTACCCCCCGATGGTGCAGCTCGAGAAGAAGTTTCCCTACGAACTCTCGAAGCAGCTCACGCTCGCGGCCGTGCAGCCGCTCGGCGCGGACTACATCGCCGGGATCACCGAAAGCATGGAGGGTCGCTACACCCACGTCTACCCGCGGCCGGGCAAACGCTCCGGCGCCTATTCCAGCGGCAGCGTGCACGACGCCCATCCGTACGTTCTGCTCAACCACAACGACGACTACGAGTCGCTCTCGACCCTGGCGCACGAGTGGGGCCACGGCATGCACTCGGTGCTGGCCAACCGGGCCCAGCCCGCGCCGCTGGCCAACTACAGCATCTTCACCGCGGAGATCGCCTCGACCTGCAACGAGGCGCTCCTGCTCGACCACATGCTCAAGATCGCGAAGGACGACGACGAGCGGCTCTTCTACCTCGGCAGCGCGCTGGAGGGACTGCGCGGGACGTTCTTCCGGCAGGCGATGTTCGCCGAGTTCGAACTCCGCATCCACGAGGAGGTCGAGAAGGGCAACGCCCTCTCCGGCGACGCGCTGACCAAGATCTACGGCGAAATCCTCCGCCGCTATCACGGCGACGCCGAGGGCGTGCTCAAGATCGACGAACTGGTGACGGTGGAGTGGGCCTACATCCCGCACTTCTACCGCAACTTCTATGTCTTCCAATACGCGACCTCGATCGCGGCCTCGCAGGCCTTCGCGGCCAAGATTCTCGCCCACGAGCCCGGCGCGGTGGATACCTACCTCGGCCTGCTCAAGGCCGGCGGCAGCGACTACCCGTACGAACTGGTGAAGAAGGCGGGGGTGGACCTGGCGACACCGGCGCCGTACCAGGCGCTCGTGCAGCGCATGAACACGATCATGGACCAGATCGAGGCGATCCTCGCCAAGCGCGGGAAGTAGGAGCGACGCACACCACCGCAAGCCGAGGTGCGCCCGCGGGCGCGCCTTTTTCGCGGGCTTCTTCTTGCGGAGCGGCTGCGGGTTTTTTGCGCCTGACCACTGGCGGCCGGACGGTCGCGGGCGTATCTTTCCTGCGGTCCCACAGGAGGTGCACATGACTCGCGGCACGATCCAGGAGTTCCTCGAAGCAGCGGCGGGCACGGCCGGAAAGGTGTTCGGGGAACCGACGCAACGAGGCGCCCACAGGGGCGGTGCCGCGACGCTGGAGCTGAAGAGGCACCTCCCGTTTGGAGTCGGGATTGGGGACCGAGTCGGTGAACGCCGTGCCCGCCCTCGGGGATTTCACCCCGGGCTGCACCAGGTTCGTTTTATGCCCCCTGCCGCCGACCGCCGTACAGAACACGGCCGGCGTCGGCAGGACGCCGGACGGTAGGCCAGTACGGGTTGCAGGGGCAACCGATGCGGGGTCCAGCAGGGCCGCCGTCCGGCCGGGCAAGTCGAGTGAACCGCTCCGGGCGCATGCGTGGAAGTTGGTGCCGGCGGACGACGGCACGCGGTGATGCTTGGCCGCTCCGTTGCCCACGGGGCGGAATCGGCCCCCGGCGGGGACGTGAACAAAACAACAACGCCCTCCCGGGAGGGAGGGCGTTGGAGGGGGCGCCGATCGGTCAGGCCGCCGTTGTCGCCACGGAGTGGAGCGGCACGGAGGCGGCATCGAGCATGTTCTCGAGCTCGCCGAACGCCTCGGTCTCGAAGGCCAGGATGTGGGCGAGCAGGGCCGTCTCGCGTTCGCGGACCAGCGCGGTCCAGTGCTCGACGGATTTGCCGGTCCAGGGACCGAGGAAGGCCTGCTTCTCGGCGAGGGTGCGGCGGAGCAGCCGGGCCTCCTCGCCGAACAGGTCGGCGGACAGAAGGATGTGGCGGTGCTGTCGCCCGAGGAAGTACTCGGAGTTGCGGCGGAGGAACCGTTCGGCCGCGGCGCGGGCGTCGGCGAGGGCATCGAAGGCCCACCAGTTCACGAAGAAGAGCAGCCGGCGCGCCTCAGTATCCAACGATTCGGCATGCTGGAGGTCCTCCCGCCATTTCAGGAGCGCGGCGCGACCGTACCAGTAGCGGCCGGCCTCGGCCGGTGCGTGGCTGCGGTGCCAGTTGGCGACTCCGCGGGCGAGGCCGTCGAGCATGGCCTCGCGGGCGTTGAGGCCGCCGTGGCGGTGGCCGAGGAAACAGAGGAACGAGCCGAGCTTCTCGAGGGGGAGGCGGGCGACGGGCGCATCGGTCATGTAGTCGCGGGCGAGGAGAATGTGCCCCTCGTCCTCGAAACCGAAGACCACGGCGACGTTGAGTTGCGGCTCGTAGGCGAGAACGGGCCGGCCTTCCCGGATCTCCCGCACGATGGTGGTGGCGAGCTCCTCCCTTGGGTGGGTGGGGCTCCCGAAGTCGGAGAGGGTGGGCAGTTCCCAGCCGATGGCGCCGCGGAGGAGATCGAGTTCCTCCGCGGACTCCCCGACCGGGCAGGAAGGACACCAGCGACGGTCGTTGGCACCGTGATACCAACGGGTGCGGAAGGCGAGGGCGCTCCAGCCCATGAGGTTCTCGTAGGTGTGGGGAGTGTCGGTCACGGCGAGGGCCGCTTCCAGCGCTCCGATGAAGGTACACTCCTTGGCCCTGCCCCAGGCCAACTGGGGAACGGCCTCGATGTAGATCTTGCCGGCCTCGTTGATGATGATCGGCAGTTTCATGACAGGCTCCGGTGGAAGGTTGGGTAGATGCCGAGCTCTCGGCGGCGCGAGGGGCGCCGGGGATGATCCGGTTGCGGCGAGTCTAGCCTCGCCGGCGCCCGAGTCAAAAATCGGTCCGGCCCGGGCGGTGGCGATCGACGGATAGGCCGGGCTATGCGGGCGGAGCAGCGGGACGGAGGTACCGATCGATGATGGCGCGGATGGCTTGGGGCGCGAGGGGCTTGGAGAGGTAGTCGTCCATGCCGGCCGCGAGGCAGATCTCGCGGTCGCCCGCGAGGGCGTTGGCGGTCATGGCCACGATGCGTGGAGCGGGGGTGAAGGCGGGGTCGCCGGCCGCCTGCGCCTTGCGGATGACCCGGCAGGCTTCGAGCCCGTCGAGGACGGGCATCTGGACGTCCATGAGGACGAGGTCGTAGTGCTGACGGCGGAGCTCATCGACGGCCTCCTGTCCATTGACGACCACCGTGGCGGACAGGCCGAGGCTCTTGAGCAGCCGGATGGCGACCTTCTGGTTGATGGCGTTGTCCTCGGCGACGAGGATGTTGGCGGACTCAAAGCTTGTGGTCGTGGACGCGGCTTGGGCGACGTTTTGGGGGACGCTCTCGCCTCCCGGCCGGCCGAGGGCGCGGACGAGCGTCTCGCGCAACCGGGCTTCCGAGATGGGTTTGAACTCGCAGGCGGTGAGCAGCGGGCCGTCGGGGGTCGCATCCGTCGGGCGCTCGCCTTGGGAGGTGAGCAGGACGAGACGGGGATGGCCCAGCTCCGGGGCGGCGGCGATGCGGCGGGCCAGCTCGAGTCCGTCGGTACCGGGCATCTGGTGGTCGAGGAGCACCAGTTCGTAGGGCTGGCGGGCGGCCACGGCGCGGTTGAGTTCGTGCCAAGCGGCATCGGCGGAGTCGACGGCGGCGTGCACCATGTGCCAACGGAGGAG
>JAGVUB010000011.1 GCA_019136515.1 Verrucomicrobiota bacterium | reverse complement strand
CCCACCACGAGCTGGCGCACGGCCTTCTTCAGCAGCGCCGGCGGCACGCCGCGCCGCGCGATCTTGGCCAGCTCCGCCTGCACGGCAGCGGTGGCCGCTTCGCGCTTGTCCGGGTCGCAGAGCATCGAGACGTAGAAGAGACCGACCGAGCCCGGGTTCCAGGCGGAGGCCTCGATCGAGTGCACGAGCCGGCGCTTCTCGCGCAGTTCCTCCCAGAGGATGCAGCTGTTGCCGTAGCCGAGCACGGTGCCGAGCAGGTCGAGCACCGGCGTGTCGGCGTGCGCCAGCCCCGGGATCTGCCAGCCGAGGCCGGCGCGGGAGATCTGGACGTCCTCGAAGAGGTGCGCCTCGCGCGAGGCGAGCGGCACGGCTTCATCCGGCAGATACACCGGCGCCAGCCGGGCGCGCGGGGCCGCGCCGAAATGCTGTTCCACCACGGGCAGGAGCGCGGCCGGTTCGAAATGGCCGGCCACGACGAGCACGAGATTGTTCGGCACGTAGCGGGCCCGGTAGTAGGCGACGAGGTCGTCGCGGCTCACCCCCTCGAACACCGCGCGGTGTCCGATGATCGGATGCTGGTAGGGGTGCTGGCGGAAGGCGGTCTCGAAGAGCGTCTGGCCGAGCCGCTGGTCGGGCTCGTCGAGGGTCATGTCGATCTCGCGCAGGATGACCTGCCGCTCGCGCTCGACCTCGTCGGCCGGGAGGGTCGAGTGCAGCACGGCGTCGGCGAGCAGGTCGACGGCGACGGCGGTGTGTTCGCTGGGGATGTCGATGTAGTAGACGGTGCGGTCGAAGGTCGTGTAGGCGTTGATGTAGCCGCCGTGGGCCTGGACGGTGGCGGAGATCTCGCGACCGGCCCGGCGCTCGGTGCCCTTGAAGAGCATGTGCTCGAGGAAGTGCGAGAGGCCGCCGCCGAGCAGCGCGCCCTCGTGGATGCTGCCGGTCTTCACCCAGACCTGCACCGAACACAGCGCGGAGGAGTGGTCGGGCTTGAGGAGAACGGTGAGACCGTTGGGGAGCACCTGGCGGTGCACGGGCTCGGACCAGAACGGGCGAAGCAGGTCGAAATCGCGGGAGCGGCGGGCGCGGGTGGCGGGCATGAAGGGGGAGCGGGAGACGTGAATTGAAGCAATCGGTACGAAGGACGTTGGCACCAGGCGGGGCGCGGGACGGGCGCAGCGCGCTCCGGCACGCGCCGGCCGCCCTACGCCTTGGCGTCCCCTTCGCCCTCCGTCAGTTCGGGCAACGGGAGGCGTCGGGTTTCGGGCTCGAAGGGCTGGAGGAAGGCCTCGTCGAAGTCGAAGATCTCGGCGAAGTCCTCGAGGCAGTCGTTGTCGGTCTTCGAGAGCACGTTGTATTCGATCAGCTTGAACACGATCTCGCCGAAGTCGCGGCAGCGTCTCAGCCCCCAGTCGGTGAGCACGGTGTGCGCGAGCGGCCCGAACTGCTCGATCGCGTAGGCGCGGAAGCCGTGGAGCAGCTCCTGCCCGGCCACGTGCTGGCTGCGCTTGGCGCGCTCGGGGTCGCGCTTCTTGAGCTCCTTGACGGTGAAGTCGAGGCCCGCGCGGACGAAGTGGTACGCCTGCTTGTCGTAGCGGGCGTCGTCCTTGCGGATGAGGTCGATGATCTCGTTGAATTCGAGGTCTTGCATGCCGGAGTGATCGGGGCCGGGAGGGGTAGCATAGTCGCCGCCGGTGCGCAATCGGCATGAACAACCCGCCGCGCCGGCGGGGCCCCGCGGTTGAAAAACGGTTGCGGGCCGTCGCCCGCCCGCGAAGCTCCGCGCGTGCAATCGAAACCTCAGCTGCTCAACTGGATCACCTGCGACGGCGTCCACATCGACCCAAGCTCCGGCAAGCACACCATCCTCGGGATCTTCTCCAACATCCGGGCCCGCCAGTTCCCGGTGGTGCATCCGCTGATGCTCTGGTTTCTCACGCTCACCGATTGCACCCCCGGCCAGCACACGCTGAAGATCTCCATCGGCCTCGATCCCACCAACATGCTCAAGGTCATCGAGCGCCCGTTCGAGTCGCACAGCCCGATGCAGCGTATCAACATCGTCAACGAGCTGCGCAACTGCTCCTTCCCCCAGGCCGGCGACTACCACATCCACGTCGAGGTCGATGACGAACTCATCCTCGCCACCAACCTCATCCTCTCGGAATAACCCCGCGCGCCGCCCCGCGGCGTGCCCCTTCGCCCCATCATGTCCTCCTCCGCTCCCGCCTTCGACCTCATCGGCGTCGGTTCCCCGATCATGGATCTCCTCGCGCCCGTGCCCGAGGCGTTCCTCGCCTCCGTCCGCGGCGAGAAGGGCGGCATGGTCCTCGTCGACAACGACGAGATGCAGGCGATCGTCGCGCGCCTGCCCGCCCCGCCCGCCGCGGCCACCGGCGGCTCCGCGGCCAACACCACCTACAACGCCGCGCGCCTCGGCCTGCGCACCGCCTTCCTCGGCAAGCTCGGCAACGACGACAACGCCCGCATCTACCGCGAGCGCTTCTCCGCCGTCGGCGTCGACGACTCGCGTTTCAAGCAGGCCGCGCTCGCCAACGCCCGCTGCCTCTCCCTCGTCACGCCCGACGCCCAGCGCACGATGCGCACCTGTCTCGGGGCTGCGATGACGCTCGCCCCGGCCGAGGTCTCCGCCGCCGATTTCGCCGGCTGCCGCCACGCCCACATCGAGGGCTATCTGCTCTTCAACCGCGCGCTCGCCGAGGCCGTGCTCGCCGCCGCCCGCGCCGCCGGCTGCACCATCAGCCTCGACCTCGCCTCCTTCGAGGTCGCCGCCGCCGCCCGCGACTGGCTGCTCGGCCAACTCGGCCACGGCATCGACATCGTCTTCGCCAACGAGGACGAGATCCGCGCCCTCTTCCAGACCGACTCCACCGACTACGCCGCCCACACCCGCGCCCTCGCCGCCCGCGGCACCCTCGCCGTCGTCAAGCTCGGCAAGGACGGCGCGTGGTGCGGCCGCGGCGACGAGCTCCACCGCATCGAACCCGTGCACCTCGCGAACGTCGTCGACACGACTGGCGCGGGCGACGCCTTCGCCGCCGGTTTCCTCTACGGGCACCTGCGCGGGCTCGCCCTGCCCGCGTGCGGCCACATCGCCGCCCTGCTCGGCGCGGAGACCGTCCGCCACCTCGGCCCGCTGATCCCCGCGAGCGACTGGCCCGCGGTCGCCCAGCGCGCGCACAAGTTCGATTAGGCGCGATCGTCTGCGACCGCCCAGCACGCGAAGCGCCTCATCAGCGTCCTTCCCCGTCCCCGGAGACGGTTCCCCATCACGCCGCCGGCAACCGCAGGGTAGCCTGCGCGCCGCGGCCACCGGGCCGGTTCACCAACTCGACCTCGCCCCCGTGCAGGTGCGCGATCTCGCGCACGAGCGCCAGCCCAAGCCCGGTGCTCTTGCGCCCGGTCGCGGGGCGTTCCAACGAATAGAACCGCTCGAAGATCCGCCCGAGCGCGTAGTCAGGGATGCCCGGCCCCTCGTCCTCGACGACGAACTCCACGCGCCCGCCGTCCGCGTGCGCCGCAAGGGCGACGCACCCGCCGCGCGGCGAAAACTCCACCGCGTTCTGCACGAGATTTGCGAGCGCCTCGCGCAACAGCGCGCGTTCGCCGCGCACAGCCCCGCCCGCGCTCGGCCCCACCAGCAGTGCGAGGCCGGCCGCGCGCCCGGCGCTGCGAAAACCGTCGGCCACCTCCGCCAACAGCGCCGCCGCGTCGATCCGCGCGGGGGCGCGCAACCCGCTCCGCGCCTCCAGGGCCGAGAGCTGCAACAGGCGCTCGACGATCTGCTCGATCCGGCCCGACTCGGCCCGCAGGTTCTCCAGAAAACGGCGACGCTCCTCCGCCGGCATCTCCTCGCCGAGCAGCTCGGCTGCGCCGCGCACCGCCGCCAGCGGCGCCTTGATGCCGTGCGCGAGCGCCTGGGTCGTGCGCTCGACATGCTGTTTCCCCTCGAGCGACTCGCGCATCTCGGCGAACGCCGTGCCCAGGTCGCGCAACGTGCGCCCGGGCAGCGCCGGCAACGGCGCCGGCCGCCCGTCGCGCACCGCGCGCGCGTAGGCCGTGAGCCGCTCGAGCGGCGCGATCACCCAGTTGGCCGCCACCAGCAGCGCCGCCAGCAGGCCGAGCCCGCCGAGGAGTGCACCGTAGAGGATGCGCCGCTGGGCCGCGGCCACGAGGGTGTTGATCGAGCGCGTGGGCTTGCCCAGCGCGAGCACGCCCACGATGCGGTCGCCGTGCCGGATCGGGGCCGCGATGTGCAGCACAAGCGACTCGTTGTCGCCGGCCACCTGCTGCGAGGCGCGCGCGCCGTACTCGCCGGCCAACGTCAGCCGCACGTCCCGCCATTGCGAATAGTCGGCGCCCTCGTCGCGGCCGTTGTCGGAGTCGAAGAGCACGCGGCCCGCGGCGTCGGTCACGTACACCCGCAGGTCGAGCTGGGTCTTCCGCAGCGAATAGACCTGCGCCACGAACTCGCGCGTGCGCACCGCGGCAAAGGCCGCGCGCAGGGGCTCCGGATCGACGGTCTCCCCGCGCAACTGGGTCTCCAGCAGCGCCGCGAGCAGCCGCGACGCGTCGACCAGCGACTCCTCCATGCTCTCGAGGTAGCGCGGCTTCACCTCGTTGAGCGCGGTGCGCACGATCAGCCACTCGCCGAGGCAGAACACGGCGACGAGGAACAACGCGAGACGCAGGCGCAGGCTCATGAAGCAACCGTCCCCTTTCCGGTGTAGCGGAACGGTTTCCGTTCCGCCGGGGTGTGGCGCGCGTTCACGTTTCCTCCCGGAGCGAGTAGCCGAGGCCGCGGTGCGTCTGGATCGGGTCGGAGTCCGGCGCCACGGACCGGAGCTTGGCGCGCACCGTCTTCACGTGGGCGTCGACTGTGCGGTCGGTCGCCGAGCCCGGGTCGGGCCACGCGGCCTGCATGAGCTGGTCGCGCGTGTAGACACGCCCCGGATGCGCGACGAGCGTGCGCAGGAGCCGGAACTCGGTCGCGGTCAGCTCGAGCGCCGCCCCGCGGTACACGATCCGGCAACGCCCCTCGTCGACCGCCCACGGCGCAGATCCGGACCGGCCTCGTGTCTCCGGCGCTTCGGGATTTGTCACGTAATACGTGACATTCTCCGGGAGGGGGTGCGGGGCCGGCGCGCTCTCCGCGCCGACACCTGGCGAGGTCGGAGCGGGGGGCGGCGCCGCGGCCGGCGCGCGGCGGCGCAGCACGGCCTTCACGCGGGCGGTCAGCTCGCGGGGCGAAAACGGTTTGGCGAGGTAGTCGTCGCCCCCGATCTCGAGCCCGACCACGCGGTCGATCACCTCGCTGCGCGCGGTGAGGAAGATCACCGGCAGGTCCGCATACCGGGCCCGCAACTCACGGCAGAAGTCGAAACCGTTGGCGTCGGGCAGGCCGACATCGAGCACCACCAGCGCCGGCAGGCCCGCCGCCAGCGCCGCGCGCGCCGCCCCGGCCGTGGCGCACCACTGCGGCGCGAAACCCTCCGTGCGCAGCGCGTACACGACCGTGTCGGCGATCGCGCGTTCGTCATCGACGACGAGGATGGCGGGGCTGGCACCGATGGGCATGGCATTGTTGTGACGATCCTCCAGCGCCCCGGCAAGGGCGGGAAACACGATCGATCAACGGCCCAAGCTCCGCCCCGCTCCGCCGCCCGACCGCGGTCGATCAGAATTTCCATACGGTCGCTGGACTCCGCCCGGCGATCCCTCTAGCAACCTCCGCACCTGGCGCTCCCGCGCCGTTCCGCCCCCGCCCCTCCCGCTCCACCGCCCTCCCGGCGGTGCAAACCCCAAACACCCGACCCTCATGCCCTCCTCCCCCTCCGCGTCCCGCGGCTGGATCGTCACGTTCGCCGGTCTCGGCATCAACCTCGTGCTCGGCGCGCTCTACGCGTGGAGCGTCATGGGCAAGGCCCTCGTCGTGCAGTGGAAATGGTCGAAGGCCGACGCCGGCCTGCCCTTCGCGGTCTGCACGGCGGCCTTCGCGGTGATGATGATCTTCGCCGGCCGCGCGCAGGACAAACTGGGCCCGCGCCGCGTGGCCCAGCTCGGCGGCCTGCTCTGGGGCGCCGGCCTCGCCGCCTCCGCCTACGCCCACACCCCGCTCACGATGGCACTCACCTTCGGCGTGCTCGGCGGCATCGGCATCGGTCTCGGGTATTCGGCGACAACGCCCGCCGCGATCAAGTGGTTCCCGCCCGCGCGCAAAGGCCTGATCACCGGCCTGGTCGTCGCCGGCGTGGGCTCGGCCGCGATCTACGTCTCCCCGCTCACGCAATGGCTGCTCGGCCGCACGAGCATCGAAAACACCTTCCTCGTGCTCGGCGCCGGCGCGTTCGTGCTGATCCTGCTCTTCTCGCTCATCCTCTCCAACCCGCCGGCCGATTTCCGGCCCACCGGGGCGCCCGCCACTGGCGCGCCGCGGCCGGCCGCCGTCGCTGGGCGCGACCGCGACTGGCCCGAGATGCTGCGCACGCCGCAGTTCTACCTGCTCTGGCTGATCTACATTCTCGCGGCCGCCGCGGGCCTGATGCTCATCTCGAACGTGGCCATCATCGCCAAGGAGCAGGCCGGCTGGGAGGCGGGCTTCGTGGGCGTGATGATCCTCGCGGCGTTCAACACGCTTGGGCGCATCGCGGCGGGCTACGTCTCCGACCGCCTCGGCCGCACGCGCACGATGCTCGTCGCCTTCGGTCTCCAGGCGGTGAACATGGCGCTGTTCGCCCAGTACGACTCGCTCGCGCTGATCATCTTCGGCACGGCGTTCACCGGGCTGTGCTACGGCACGATCTTCACGCTCATGCCCGCGGCGACGGCCGACTTCTACGGCGTGCGCAACCTCGGCGTGAACTACGGGTTCGTCTTCACGGGCTTCGGCGTAGCGGGCGTGCTCGGCTCACGCTACGGCGGCATGATCCGCGACTTCTTCGGCTCCTACGCGATGGCCTACAAGATCTGCGCCGCGATGCTGGTCGTCGCCGCGGTGCTGGCCTTCTTCACCCGCGCGCCAAAAACCGCGGAGGCGAAGGCGGCCTGAGGACAGCGGCCTCCCCCGTGGTGCGGGTGCGTCAAGCCCGCGTCACGGGCCGGCACGCCTCACGCCAACCACTCGCGCACCAGCGCGGGCAGCGTCGCCTCCACCGAGCCCGGCAGCGCGCGGAAGCCGAACGGGCAGTGCGCCGTGTGCAGATCGGCGTGGATCTTCTCCGCCTCCGCCGGCGCGTAGCTCACCAGGCCGGCCGCCGGATAGACCTGCAGCGACGTGCCGACCACGAGCACCTTCGCGGCGTCGCGCAGTTCGTCGGCTGCGTCCTCGATCAGCGGCACCGCCTCGCCGAACCACACGATGTGCGGCCGCAACTGGCTGCCACGTTCGCACCGATCTCCCAGTCGGATCGGCTTCGCGCCGATGTCGTAGACGAGCGCTTCGTCAGCCGTGCTGCGCGCCTTGGTGAGCTCGCCGTGGAGGTGGATGACGCGCGTCGAACCGGCGCGTTCGTGGAGATTGTCGACGTTCTGCGTGATCACGACCACCGCGTAGCGGCGCTCCAGATCCGCCAGCGCGCAATGGCCGGCGTTGGGCTCGGCCGCGCAGGCCTGGACGCGGCGCTGGTTGTAGAAGTCCAAGACCAGCTGCGGATTGCGGTGCCAGGCCTCGGGCGTAGCGACATCCTCGACACGGTGATTGGCCCAAAGCCCGTTGGAGTCGCGGAACGTGGCGAGCCCGCTCGGCGCGCTCATCCCCGCTCCGCTGAGAACGACGATCTTGGGACGAGAAGCGGAGGAGTCGGGCATGGACAGAAGCGTGGAGCCGCCCGCGCATCAGCGGCAAGAAACACCTTCGGGCCCGGCCTTCCCCGCGGACGCCCCGCTCACGCAGCCTGCAACGGCTGGATCTCGGCTTTGATCTTCGGACCGATGGTGTGGAGGGCGGCGCGCAGATCGTAGGCGAGCTGCACGCGCAGCCAGTAGCCGGGGGTGAGTCCGAAAAACGCGCACAAACGCAGGTCGGTGTCCACGGTGATGCCGCGTTTCTCGTTCACGATCTGGTTCACCCGCTGCGGTGGCAACTGCGTCGATTTCGCGAGTCGGTAGGCGGTGATGCCCATCGGCTTCAGGAATTCTTCGCGGAGCAGCTCACCTGGGTGGACGTTGATGAATTTGGCGGTGCTCATGTCGGTCAGTGGTAGTCGACGATTTCAACATCGCGGGCGTTTTGCCCATCCCAGCGGAAGCAGACGCGGTATTGGTCGTTCACCCGAATGCTGTGCTGGCCCTTGCGATCACCGAACAGGGATTTGAGCCGGTTGCCGGGCGGGACGCGGAGTTCGTCGAGGGATTGGATGGCGTGGAGTTGGGTGAGTTTGCGCAGCGCTGTCTTGTGGATGGAGGGCGGCAGTTCTGCCGGGCGAAAACCATCCCAGAGTCGGGCGGTGGCGGTGTTGGAGAACGAGAGGATCACCGAAGGCCCGAACTAATCACGGGAAGCGTGCATAGTGTCAAGCGAGGCGCCACAAACCTGCGAGCGTCGCACGAACGAAAAGGCCGCGCCGCGAAGGGCGCGGCCGGCAGACCGAACGGCGCCTCCGCAGCCGCGTCCCCGGGGCGAGGAGACCGCCACCTACTCCGCCGGAACCGGAGCGGCCGGCGCGGAGTTGGCGGCGGGAGCCGGCACGGCGGCCGTTGTCGGCGCCGGAGCGGGCTTGTCCTGCAGGAGCGCGTCGCGGTTCGCGGGGAGCGAATTGAGGATCCACTCGCCGATCTGGAACGCGCGCTTCTGCATGAGCGCGTTGACCGGATCCGTCTCACGATTGGCGGAGATGAAGGCGTACACAGGGCCGGGTTGCGGCGGCGGAGCGGCCGGCGCGGCAACGGGCTCGGGTTGCGGCGCTTCCTTCGGCAACTCCACGACCTGCGGTTTGCCATCGGGACCGATCGTGATGGGCGGAGTCGTCACGGAGACCACGCCGGACTTCACCTCGGCAGCGGGCGCCGGCGGCGCGGGCCGGCGGCCGAGCGCCACGGTGTAGGCGGTGCCGTCCTTGAGCGTGACGACCACCGTCTGCGCATGCTCGCGGGCGGCGACGGCATCGGGCGCACCGGTCTCGGTCGTCTCCGAAAAGTGGAGCGCGCCGAGCTGCGTGACGAGCGAGTCGAGCGTAGAGCCCTTGAGTTCCTTGCCCTCGGGTAACCCGTCGGCAGACCAGGCGGCACCATCGGCGGTGCGCGTCGCGGCGAAGGTCGAGCCGTCGGCGAAACGGAAGTCGAGCGCGGCCACGGCGTCCGACTTCAGGTCGAGGAGCTGGCTCTGGGCCCAGTTCTTGGCGACACCATCGAGCCAGGCGTCCAGGTCGACCAGGTAGGCCTTCTTCTCGTCGCCGAACCGCACGAAGCGGCCGCCGCTGTCGGCGTTCTTGCCGAGGTGGAGGGTGAGCAGCGGCTGGGCGTCGGCCGCACGCAGTTCGATGCGGTCTCCCGCGAAGCCGAGCCGCTCGAGGCGTTCGGGCTGCGCGGTGACGAAGCGGCCGACCTTGGCAGCCCGGAGCGACTCGACGAGGGTGACGAGCTTGCCGAAGTCGGCAGGGAGATCGTGGTAATCGAGGACGGTCCAGCGCTGGCCGTCCTTGTCGGCGGCGAGCGTGACCGACTGGCCGCCCACGACGAGTTGGAGGCCGCGGAGCTGGCCGAGGGTCTCGACGGCGACGAGGGGCTGGCCCACGCGCGGATCGGCCGAAGGATCGGCCACCGGCCGGTGGTTGCGCCAGAACACGATTCCGGCGGCGAGCGCGAGGAGGGCGACGACGAGGGCGAGGGGTTTGACGTTCATGGCGGAGGGCGCGGAAACGTGGTGGTTCTCGTGGAGGAGCGCCGCTCAGGCGGCGCGCTGGCGGTTGGTCCGGCGGCGGAAGAACCACACGCCGCCGACGGCGACCAGACCGGGGACAGCGAGGAGGTTGAGCGCGATCAGGGTGTTCTGGAGACGCTCGATGCCCTCGCGCAGCGACTGGCGGATCGCACGGCGCTCGGAGCGCATCGTGGCCTCCTGTGCACGGAACTGCGCGATCTCGGCCTGCATCTCGGGCGTGGCCACGAGGCGCGTCTGATCCTTCTGATTCTGGAGCAGCTGCGAGAGGCGCTGCTGCACGGCCTGGAGCCGCCCCTCGAGTTCGTCGAGGCGGTCCTGGTACTCGGCCTGGGCGACGAGTTCCATCTGGCGGATCACCTCGAACGGCCGCTGCGAGGTGCCCTTGCCGCGGAGACCGATCAGGTCGCGGCTGCCGGCGAGGAAGTCGACCACGTTGGTGCCGAAGGCGAGGTTGTCGTTGAGCGGCTGGATCGCGTCGACCCCGAGGAACGGCATGCGGCGCACGCTGTAGGCGTCGAGCAACCAGTCGGTGTCAGCGACAAGGAAGACGGCGCCGGGCTGCGTGGACTCCTTGAGTGCCGCGGTCACGGCCGGGGCGGGTGTGGGCGCGGCGGACTTGTCGTCGGGCTTCGCCGGCTCGGCAGGCTTCGGCGCGCCGTCGGGGAACGCGGTCTTGAAGGTGCCGCGCAACATCGCGGCGAGCACGCGCTTCTTGCCGTCGGGCTTCACCTGCTTGGCGATGTCGGCCGCGGCGCCGAACTGCATGAGGAACGCGTCGACCTCGCCGCT
>JAGVUB010000191.1 GCA_019136515.1 Verrucomicrobiota bacterium | reverse complement strand
GCGGGGATGGTGGCGGTCTCGCTGCGGCCGACCGGGGCGAGTACGCCCAGCAACGCGGCGAGCAGGAGCGACCGCCGGGAGGAGGTGGCCGTCACTCGAGTCCGGGTCGCGAGCGTGGACGTTTTCATGATCGCGCGGGGGAGGGTGGCCGGCCGGCGGCGGCGGTCGTGAGCGGTGCGTGTAGGAACCGGTCGATGACGTTGCTGACGCTCTCGGGTGTCAGCGGTTTGGAAACGTAGTCGTCCATGCCGGCGGCCAGGCAGATCTCGCGGTCGCCGGAGAGGGCGTTGGCGGTCATGGCCACGATGACGATCCGGCGGGTGAATCCTGGCGCTCCTTCGGTCTCGGCCTGGCGGATGGCGCGGGTGGCTTCCAATCCGTCCATGACGGGCATCTGCATATCCATCAGCACCAGGTCGTAGGTGTCGTGGCGCAGGGCGTCGATGGCCTCCTGGCCGTTGGTGACGAGGGTGGCGGAGTGGCCGATTCCCTTGAGGAAGCGCAGGGCGACTTTCTGGTTCACGAGGTTGTCCTCCGCCACGAGGATTCGGGCGGAGCGGGTCGTCGGCGCTGGCGGTTGGGTCTGGGCGGTCTGGGCCTCGGCCCTCGCGGTTTCGGCGGAGCCAAGCGCGCGGCGGAGGAGGTCGTGCAGGCGATGTTCGGCGATCGGTTTGAATTCGCAGGCGAAGATGAGGTGGGCCTCCAGTTGGCCCGCCGTCGGTCGCTCATCCTGGGAGGTGAGCATGACCAGTGCAGGGTGGCCGAGCGTGGGGCGGGCACGGATCTGGCGGGACAGCTCAAGTCCATCGGCCTCTGGCATGTGATGGTCGAGCAGAACGAGTTCGTAGGGGCGGCCGGCCTGGACGGCGCGCTCGAGCTCGATCAGTGCGGCCGCGGCGGAACCGGCGGTGGCGTGGTGCACCTGCCAGCGCTGGAACAGATGGTGGTACACCTTGAGGTTGGTCGCATTGTCGTCGACGATCAGCATCCGGCGGGACTGCAGGCAGATTTCGGTGGGCGCCTGCGGGGACGGCTCGGCGGGAGGCGCGAGCGGCACGGCGAACCAGAACAGCGAGCCTTCGCCCGGGGTGCTCACGACGCCGATCTCGCCGTGCATGAGGTCGACCAGGCGGCGGCTGATGGCCAGGCCCAGCCCGGTGCCGCCGAAGCGGCGTGTGGTGGAGCTGTCGGCCTGGGAGAAGCGCTGGAAGAGATGGGCCTGATGCTCGGGGGGGATGCCGATGCCGGTGTCCTGCACCTCGATACGGAACCGGCCGTCCCCGGCCGGCAGGGCGCGGAGCACCACTTCGCCCTTCTCGGTGAACTTGATCGCGTTGCCGAGGAGATTGAGGACGATCTGGCGCAGGCGCACGGGGTCGCCGCGGAAGCGGCGGGGCAGGTCGGCCGCATAGTCGAGCAGCAGTTCGATGTCCTTCTTGCGGGCGGTGGAGGCCTGGAGATCGAGGCAGCGTTCGAGCTGCTCGTGGAGATCGAAATCGATGGACTCGAGCACGAGCCGGCCGGCTTCGATCTTGGAGAAATCGAGCACGTCGTTGATGACCCCGAGCAGGGTCTCGCCGGAGAAGATGAGGGTGTCGACAAAGTCGCGCTGCTCGGAGGCGAGCGGCGTGCCGAGGAGGAGGTGGCCCATGCCGATGACGCCGTTGAGCGGGGTGCGGATCTCGTGGCTCATATTGGCCAGGAAGGCGCTCTTGGCCTTGTCGGCGGCCTCGGCGGCCTCCTTGGCGACCATGAGCTCGGTATTGGCGGAGTGGAGTTCGGAGGTGCGCTGCACGACGCGGGTCTCGAGCTCGGTGGCGAGCTGGCGGTAGCGCTCCTCGCTGGCGGCCAGGGCGCCGGCCTTCCGCTCGGTCTCGCCCACCTGGGCGACGAGGCGGGCGTTGCTCTCGTTGAGTTCGGCGGTGCGCACGCGCACGAGGTGGGCGAGCCGCCGTTTCTCGCGGCGCTGGAGTGCCGACACGGACCAGGCGATGCCGCCGATGAACGAGAGGAGCGCGACCGCGTAGGCGAAATAGGCGCCGGTGGTGCGGTGCCAGGGTGGCAAAATGGTGAAGGCGAGGCGGGCCTCGGTCCCATAGGTGTCGCCGACACGAGGTCGGACACGCAGGACGTACGAGCCTTCGTTGAG
>JAGVUB010000143.1 GCA_019136515.1 Verrucomicrobiota bacterium | reverse complement strand
GGCTCTTTCCCGAAGTTTCCGACAAAACCGTTGACAAGTCCGCCGCCGCCGCGATTTCCTCCGCCCCTTTTCTCGTTCATGAAGACCTTTCTTGCCAAGAAGGAGACCGTCCAACCCAAGTGGTATCTCATCGATGCCGAGGGTCAGGTCCTGGGCCGTCTCGCCGTCAAAGTCGCCAACATCATCCGTGGCCGTAACAAGGCGACCTACACTCCGCATGTCGACACGGGCGATTACGTCGTGATCGTCAATGCCGAGAAGATCGTGCTCACCGGCAAGAAGGAGGAGCAGAAGAGCTACATGTCGTTCTCCGGCTTCGTCAGTGGTCACCACACCCGCACGGTGCCGCAGATGCGCGAGAAGAACCCCGAGTTTATCATCAAGCACGCCGTCAAGGGCATGCTCCCGAAGAACCGCCTCGCCGACAAGATGCTGACCAAGCTGCGCGTTTTCGCCGGCCCGGAGCACGATCACGTCGCGCAGAACCCCGAGCAGATCAGCCTCTAATCCGCCCGCCATGTCCGCTGAATCCACCACCTTCCTCGGCACCGGCCGCCGCAAGACCGCCACCGCCCGCGTCCGCCTCCAGGCCGGCACCGGCAAGATCGTGATCAACGATCGTGAGGTCGAAAAGTATTTCACCACCGAGGCGCTGCTGCGCAACGCCGTCGCCCCGCTGCTCACCGTCGAGCTGCGTGACAAGGTGGACGTGACCGCCAACGTCACCGGCAGCGGCCCCAACGGCCAGGCCGGCGCCGTCGCCCACGGCATCGCCCGCGCGCTCCAGAAGATGAACGCCGAGCTGCGCCCCGCCCTCAAGAAGGCCGGCCACATCACCCGCGATCCCCGCGAGAAAGAGCGCAAGAAGGCCGGCCAGCCCGGCGCCCGCAAGCGCTTCCAGTTCTCCAAGCGCTGATCGCTCCGCCGCAAAGGTTTTCCCCGAAGGCCGTCTCCTCGCGAGACGGCCTTCGTCGTATCCGGACCGGGCCCCCGCGCAGCGCGCGGGGCGCGCCCGCCGCGGGGGGCGCCCGGTGTGTACGAAAGATGGCGACAGGGCGGGCGGCCCGGGGCCGCGATGCGGCGCCAGCGGATCCGCGGGCTTGCCAAAGGCCCCCGTTTTGCGCGGCAAGCCGAAAAACACTTGCACGGCGCGCGCGAATCGCGATGCCTTCCCCCCGTTGCACCGCGGAACCCCCGCCCCTCCCCGGGCCCGGCGCCCGCATCACCACATAACAACCACACCCTATCGCACGCAAATCATGATCAAATTCCCGAACAAGATCCTCTTTGTCGGCTTCGGCGCCGTCGCGGAGTGCACGCTTCCGATTCTGTTCAAACACCTCAAGGTCGCACCACAGAACGTGACGGTGATGGACTTCGAGGATCGTTCAGGAAAGTTGAAGAAGTGGACGGCCAAGGGCGTGCGCTTCGTCCGTGACCGCGTGACCGAGGCGAATCTCGGCCGGCTCCTCGGCAAGTACCTCTCCGCGGGCGACCTGCTTATCGACGTGGCGTGGAACATCGGCGCCGAGGACATCCTCCAGTGGTGTCACGACAACGGGGTGCTGTACATCAACACCTCGGTCGAGCTCTGGGACCCCTACAACACCGGCAACCATCCGACGGAGAAGACCCTCTACTTCCGCCACATGGCCATCCGCCGGATGGCGGCGAAATGGAAGACCAAGGGCCCGTCCGCCGTCATTGAGCACGGCGCCAATCCCGGCCTCATCTCGCATTTCACCAAGCAGGGTCTGCTCGACATCGCCGCGGCCTCCCTCGCCGACAAGAAGTTCAAGGCCAAGGACGCCGAGCTCGTCGCCGAGCTGGCGCGTACGCAGCAGTTCAACCTGCTCGCCCGGAAGCTGGGCGTGAAGGTCATCCACGTTTCCGAACGCGACACGCAGATCAGCGACCGGCCCAAGCAGATCGACGAGTTCGTCAACACCTGGTCGATCGAAGGCTTCCGCGAGGAGGGCATCACCACCGCCGAGATGGGCTGGGGCACGCACGAGAAGACGCTCCCCGCGTACGCCTACCAGCACAAGACCGGCCCGAAGAACCAGATCTGCCTCGCCCGCATGGGCATGAACACCTGGGTCCGCACCTGGGTGCCCAACTATTCGATCCAGGGCATGGTCATCCGCCACGGCGAGGCCTTCACCATCTCCGACAAGCTCACCGTCTGGGAGAAGAACAAGGCCGTCTACCGTCCGACCGTCCACTACGCCTACTGCCCGTGCGACGCCGCCATCGCCTCGCTCAACGAGCTGCGCGGCTACAACTACGAGCTGCAGGACAAGCTCCGCATCATGACCGACGAGATCACCACCGGGGAGGACATCCTCGGCGCCCTGATCATGGGCCACGGCTACAACTCCTGGTGGACCGGCAGCAATCTCAGCATCCAGGAATCCCGCCGCCTCGTCCCGCACCAGAACGCCACGACGATGCAGGTCGCCTGCTCCATCACCGCCGCGGTCTGCTGGATGGTCGAGCATCCCGCCGAGGGCATCCTCGTCCCCGACGATCTCCCGCACGAATACGTGCTCGGCATCGCCAGGACCTACCTCGGGAAGTTCATCTCCACGCCGTCCGACTGGACGCCGCTGCGCGACTACACCCCGGCCTTCAAGGGCGCCGGCAAGCCCGACATGGACTTCCGGGACCCGTGGCAGTTCAAGAACTTCCTCGTGAAGGCCGCAGACTGAGGCCGTTCGCGAGTTCGGACCCCGTTTCCCGTCACCGCAGGCCAGGTCGTCCTCGACCTGGCCTCTTCTCCATCCGGGCCACGCGAAACGTGGCCGGCGCCGGATCGTAACCACCGGCGCCTGCTGATCCGCTTGCGCCCGGCTCGCTACCCGCTACTCACTCCTCGCTGCCCGCACTTTCTCCAACACCCATGATCTCGAAGGCCCAACTCCAGAAGCTCGCCCAGGAACACGGCACGCCGCTCTTCATCGTCGACCACGACG
The DNA here is from genome assembly GCA_019136515.1 of Verrucomicrobiota bacterium. GTDB lineage: Bacteria > Verrucomicrobiota > Verrucomicrobiia > Opitutales > Opitutaceae > CAJCBL01. The sequence continues at coordinate 18,024 of JAGVUB010000143.1, read as the reverse complement.
AGCTCCGGAAGAACTACCGCACCTTCAAGCGCCACCTGCCCCGCGTGCAGGCCTACTTCGCCGTGAAGGCCAACTCGCTCCCCGAGATCGTGCAGACGCTCTTCAAGGAGGGCGCCAGCTTCGATGTCGCCTCGATGCCGGAGTTCAACACGGTGTATGAGAACATCAAGGGCATGCCGGCCAAGCAGCGGCAGGACTGGATCTGGGACAAGATCATCTACGCCAACCCGATCAAGCCGGAGGCCACCCTCGAGCAGCTCGACAAGTACAAGCCGCTCGTGACCTTCGACAACGTCGAGGAGATCCACAAGATCAAGAAGCACGCGCCCCACGCCGGCCTCGCGCTGCGTCTCAAGGTCCCCAACACCGGCGCGATGGTCGAGCTGTCCTCGAAGTTCGGCGCCTCGCCCGGCGAGGCCGTCGACATGATCCTCGAGGCCGACCGCGTCGGCCTCACCGTCGAGGGCGTCAGCTTCCACGTCGGCAGCCAGACCACGAATTTCGAGAACTACGTCCAGGCGCTCGCGCTCACCGCGAACATCTTCAAGGAGGCGCAGGATCGCGGCTACAAGAAGATGAACCTCGTCGACATCGGCGGCGGTTTCCCCGCGCCGTACGACGCCACCGTGAAACCCTTCCGCGAACTCGCGAAGGTCATCAACACCGAGATCGACCGCCTCTTCCCGAAGGACATCGAGATCCTCGCCGAGCCGGGCCGTTTCATGGTCGCCACCGCCGGCACCGCCGTCTCGCGCGTCGTGGGCAAGGCCATCCGCGACGGCAAGCCGTGCTACTACATCAACGACGGCGTCTACCACACGTACTCCGGCGTCATCTTCGACCATCTCCACTACCCGATCAAAGCCTTCAAGAAGGGCCCCACGCAGCTCAGCGCCGTCTTCGGCCCGACCTGCGACGCGCTCGACGTCGTCTCGATGGCCGAGAACCTCCCCGCGCTGGAGCGCGGCGACCTCGTCTACAGCGAGAACATCGGCGCCTACAGCGCCGCCTCGTCGACCTACTTCAACGGCATCCCCCCGGCCAAGATCGTGCACGTGAATCGGTGAGAAGGCGGGTGTGCTCCAGGTCTGCAAGCCAAACCATACAACCACAAACCGAGGGAAGACGATGTACCGCTGTTTCGTTCGATTCTCGCTCAATAGCGACAATGGCACACTTACCACCTACCTCTCAAATTTGCTGACGGGTTTTGGATTCCAAAAGGTGGGCACGGGAGAGTACCAAGCGCAAAATCTCACGTCGGCAGATTTGGGGCTCGCATTGGGGCATTTCTGGGCGGCCGTGGCGAATCCGCATACTGCTTTCCCGGGGGCGAATATACCGGCGGGTGCGAAGGTTGACCATATCTGGAGCTATTCTGGGACAATGTAGGAGGGCAGTTGTCGAGAGGTTCTCTTGGGCGCGCGTGGTGCACTCCCTATCACGTTGAATTTGTCAGTGCTTGTGGTACCCCCAAGTCATGTTGAAGGGACTATTCAACGCCTTGGGGTTAGGCACGCGCGATTCGCCGCCTCCGTTACCTCCGGAGCTTCCTCCACCGCCTCCTATCCAGAGGGGCACAGCGTGCGAACGGGCTGAAGAAGCAGAAGAGAGCGCCGTCCGCCCACCCGGTCCACCCCAGTGCCCTCCATGTTCCCCACCAGCGAGATCCGAGGAGACCAAGAAACCGATCACGCCCGAATATGTGTTACCCGACTTGCTTGAACCTCACTCGCCGTGCACGCCGGAGGCGGTCGAAGCTGAGTGCTTCCGCAAGGTTGAAAAGAGTCTTCATGTATTCGAGGATTTTGGACTTTCGATGGAGTTGGGAGAGATTCTGTTGGGTCCAGTGTTCACAGTGTTTCAGTTTCGCATGGGGCCGTCTTCGAAATGGGCGGATGTGAGCAGCCGGAAGGGCCTCTTGCTTGAGAGCACCGGCGCGGAGCAAGTGCGCCTGAATCCGAACAAGGAGGTGGAGTTGGTCTTTCGCAACGATTCGCCCACGCGAGTTCTGTTGCGAGGCGCGCTGGAATCCGCCGATTGGGCAGAGTCGGCCTCGCTTCTTCGCGCAGTCTTGGGACTAGATCTTCACGGGAATCCCATTCTTTGGGATTTTGCGACCGCTGGAAACCTTGTCGTGTCGGGAATTGCTCAATCTGGGAAGACCACGGTGCTCCGATCCTTGCTTCTGAGCCTCTTATACGCCCGTGGCCCAAATTCATTGGCGATGGCAATTCTGACCTCGTGCCCGGAGGAATTGGAGGTCGCCTCCGTCTTGCCCCATATGGTGATCCCGGTCAGTGCGATGACTCGGTGGAACGCGACAGCGAGTTGGCTTCAAGAAGAGATCGGCGGTCGGCATGCGCTATTCATGCGTGTTGGCGCTACGGACCAGGAAAGTTTCAATAACTACGTCCGCAATTCGCCAAGCGCTCAGCAAGATGGGCTCTTTCCCATTCCCCCGGTGGTGGTGTTTCTGGACGAACCTGACACGGCGGAGATCGACACCGCTACTTTGAATAGACTCCTAGATGTAGGTCCAAAGACCGGTGTTTTTCTCGTGATCGCGACGCAGAATGTTCGGTTGGCCGCAGAACTGGCTCAGTCGAGGGTCGGCATTCTTTCACTGAAGCAGCTTTCTCGGCAGGACTCGATTGCGCTCCTCGGAGCGAGTGGCGCTGAGCACCTTCGCAAATGTGGTGAGTTCTTGCTCGCACCGCATAACCAAAGCGCCTCTTCGGGGGTGGGATTTGTATACGTGATGAGCAATCCCTCGATTCCAGGGCGGGTGAAAATCGGCCGGACCGATTATCAGCCATCGGTACGGGCTCAGCAGTTGTCGGGAACTTCAGTTCCCACGGCGTTCAAGGTCGAGTATGAGGCGATGGTCTCCGATTCGATTGCTGGAGAGCGCCTAGCCCATCGAAAACTAAGTCGGCATCGGACCAACGAGAATCGCGAGTTCTTCGATGTCTCCATCGCTGAGGCCATTCGCGCCGTTAAGGCGATCGAACTGGAGTTTCCGGTCAGTCAGTCTGGGGAGGAACACGGTATATCCGGCGTTGCGCCAGCAGACGCAACGGATGAGACACTGCGCCGCGTTTGCGAGTACCTGGAGAAAAATGGCCCACCGGCTAGGCGCCTGCGCCTCGGGGATGCCGATCTCGAAGGCGAGATGGGAGACGATGACGGACTAGACGATCTTGAGGAGAGCTCTGATGATGACCTGCTTCCCCAGGCTATCGACGTCCTCAAGTCTACGCGCCGCGCTTCGACATCTATGCTCCAGCGCCGGTTACGCATCGGCTTAAACCGTGCAGCCCGCCTCCTAGAACTCCTGGAACAGAAAGGGATTGTTGGCCCTGAGAATGGAGCGCAACCCCGAGAGATTCTCGCTGATTTGGATCGCCTGTAGAGCGCCTGTGATTTGGTCCGGGACCATGGATTGAGGTGGTTGGCTATGGAAGTTCCAGTTCTCCCTTGTGCGCTTGAGACCGCCTTGAGCTTCCTCCCCGCCGCGCCGTTTTCCTTGGTGGCCAAACCGCGCGCTGCCGCCTACGACTTGGCCTTTCGATTTCCTACGCCATCCCTCTTCACCATGCGCTCCGACACCATCAAGAAAGGCTTTGAACGCGCCCCGCACCGCAGCCTCCTCCGCGCCACCGGCGTGATCGAGTCCGAGGCCGATTTCGACAAGCCGTTCATCGCGATCTGCAACAGCTACATCGACTGCATCCCCGGTCATGCGCATCTCAACGAGATCGGCCAGTTGGTGAAGCGCCTCGTGCGCGAGGCGGGCGGCGTGCCCTTCATCTTCAACACCATCGGCGTCGACGACGGCATCGCGATGGGCCACTCCGGCATGAAGTACTCGCTACCCTCGCGCGAGCTCATCGCCGACAGCGGCGAGACCATGCTCCGCGCCCACTGCTTCGACGGCATGGTCTGCATCCCGAACTGCGACAAGATCGTCCCGGGCATGATGATGGCCGCCCTGCGCGTGAACATCCCCACCGTCTTCGTCTCCGGCGGCCCGATGGCCGCCGGCATTGCGCACACGGATACCGCCAGCGAGCTCCCCGCGCACCTCCGCCCCGCCGACCAGAAGAGCGACCTCATCTCCGTCTTCAAGGGTGTGGGCGCGCTCCAGACCGGCAAGATCACCGCCGAGGAGCTGCTCAAGATGGAGCAGTCCGCCTGCCCGACCTGCGGTTCCTGCTCGGGCATGTTCACCGCCAACTCGATGAACTGCCTGTGCGAGGCGCTCGGCCTCGCCCTCCCGGGCAACGGCACCATCCTCGCCGTCTCCAAGGAGCGCGAACAGCTTTACCGCCGCGCCGCCGCCCAGATTATCGAGCTCGTCCAACGCGACCTCAAGCCGCGCGACATCGCCACCCTCGAGGCCTTCGACAACGCGCTCGCCCTCGACGTCGCCATGGGCGGCTCGACCAACACCGTGCTCCACACCCTCGCCATCGCGCGCGAGGCCGGCATCGAGTACGACATCGCCCGCATCGACGCCATCTCCCGCCGCGTGCCCTGCCTCTGCAAGGTGTCGCCGTCCTCCGATTACCACATCCAGGACATCCACCGCGCCGGCGGCATCCACACCATCCTCGGCGAGCTGAAACGCCTCGGCGCGCTCAAGACCGAGTGCCTCACCGTCACCGGCAAGACCCTCGGCGAGAACATCGACGCCTGGGACCTCCGCGCGCCCACCTGCACGCCCGAGGCGCGCATCGCCTACGTGTCCGGCGCCTCCGCGCTCGTGCTCGACCCGGCCGACAAGATGGGCCCCGCCGCCCGCACCGCGAACGGCAACCTCATCCCGAAGCCGATGCTCTTCCACCCGGCCGACGATCGCGCGATCGCGCTCTGGCGTTTTGCGGCCGCCTTCAACGCCGGCGACGCCGCGGCCTGCGGCCTCGTCTTCGGCGCGAAGGGTGAGCTCGAGGTCGACGCCGAGACCACCTGGCACGGTGCCGCCGAGATCGAGGCCGGCCTGAAGCCGAAGTTCGTCGAGTTCCGCGGTCTCGTCCGCGCCGAGCTGGGCGAAGTCCGCGGCACGCCGGTGCTCGTGATCTGGCAGTACGAGAAGACCGGCGCGAAGCAGATCGCCTGTCTTCTGCGCGCTCCGCGTCTCCACGCCGCGGGCACCATCGCCCGCGCCGCGCACGACTACGACACCAAGAACTTCGCGGTCGCCAAGCCCGCCGGGCTCATGCCGTACGACCCGGCGTTCCGCTTCGATCCGCTGCACTGCATCCGCTCCGCCGACCGCGCCTACACGGCCGACGGCGGCCTCTCCATCCTCTACGGCGACCTCGCGCCCGAGGGCTCGGTGGTGAAGACCGCCGGCATCTCGGATGCGTTCAAGGCCAACTGCGGCCCCGGCTTCGTCTTCGAGGGCCCGGTGGTGATCTTCGAGAGCCAGGACGACGCCTGCGCCGGCATTCTCGCCGGCAAGGTGAAGGCCGGCGACATCGTCATCATCCGCAACGAAGGCCCGCGCGGCGGTCCCGGCATGCAGGAGATGCTCTCGCCCACGAGCTACATCGTCGGCATGGGCCTGGGCGACAAGGTCGCGCTCATCACCGACGGCCGTTTCAGCGGCGGCACCGCCGGCGCGTGCATCGGCCACGTCTCGCCCGAGGCCGCCGAGGGCGGCCCGATCGGGCTGCTCCGCGATGGCGACCGCCTGCGCATCGACTTCCCCGGCCGCCGTATCGACATTCTGGTCGACCAGGCCGCGTTCGAGGCGCGCCGCGCCGGTTGGCAGCCCGTGGCGCGCGAGCTCAACGGCTGGCTCGCCCGTTACCGCAAGCTCGTGAACAACGCCAGCAAGGGCGGCGTGCTGAGCTGAGGCTTGGCTGAACGTGGGGTGCCCCTTCAGGGCGCCCCGGCCGGTATGGTTTTCGCACCGTTGTGAACACAATGCCGGCTGGGTCGTGTTGAAGCAGTGACCTACATGTCGCGCCTCTCCCCGCGCACCGCGGCCAACCGCGCGCACAGCTCGCGGTTCTCCGCACGGCCAAGCCAGACGGCGAGTTCCGGCGCGGCCATCAATGGCCTGAGCCCGCCATACCGCGCCGCCAGCTCCTTCGCCGCCACCGGGCCCACGCGAGGAATCCCGAGCCCGGCGATCACGCGCCACCGTTCGGCGCGTTTGCTGCGCTCGATGGCCTTGAGCAGCGCGCCGGCCTTCTTGTCGCCGATCCCGGGCAACGCCACGAGCTGCTCGCGGCGCAGATGATAAAGATCGCCCGGGTCGCGCACGAGCCCGCGCGCGACGAGCGTGGAGACCGTCGCCGGGCCGAGGCCTTTGATCTCCACGCAGTCGGCGAAGTGCCCGAGCCGCGCGCGGACCTTCGCCGCGCAATACTCGTTCGGACAGCGCGCCTCGGTGCGCCCTGCGCTGAACACCGCCGGCGTGCCGCACTCCGGGCAGTTGGCGGGAAACACGTAGGCCGTGCTTCCCGCGGGGCGCTGCGGCGGGTCGACCGCGACGATCTGCGGGATGATCTCGCCGGACTTCTCCAGCACCACGCGGTCGCCGATCCGCGCATCGAGCCGCGCGAGCGCGGCCGGGTTGTGCAGCGACGCGCGGGCGACCGTGCTGCCGGCGAGCGCCACGGGCTCCAGCTCCGCCACCGGCGTGAGCCGGCCGGTGCGGCCGACCTGGATCGTGATCGCGCGCAACCGGGTCGCCGCACGCGCGGCGGCGAACTTGTACGCGACCGCCCAACGCGGCGCAGCATCGCTCTCGCCGAGCTGCCGGCGCAGCGCCACGGCATCGATCTTCGCCACGGCTCCATCGATCGGGTACGGCAGGGCTCGCCGTTCGGCGCCGAGCGCCTGCGCCGCCCGACAGAGCGCGCCGGCGTTGGTGGCGACACGCGGATGGTCGATCACCGGCAGGCCCCAGCGACGTGCCTGCTCGTGGAAACCGCGTTGCGACTCCGGCGCTGCGCTCACCGGTTCGCAGGCGCCCCAGCTGTAGAATACGACATCGAGCGCGAGGAGCTCCGTCGCTTCCGGTGCGAGCTGCTTGAGGATGCCGGCGGCGAGATTGCGCGGGTGGGCGGCCGGCTCCTCGCCCGCAGCCTCGCGCTCGCGGTTGAGCCGGGCGAACTGCGCCCGGCCCACGTACACCTCGCCGCGCAGCTCGATCAGCTCGGGGACGGGGTTGGCCGTGCCGTCCGCTGCGCGCGCCACGAGTTGTGCCGGCAGCGACCGGATGCGGCGCGCGACGGCGGTCACATCGTCGCCGCCGGCGCCGTCGCCCCGCGTGAGCACGCGGGCGAGTGTGCCGCGTTCGTAGGTGGCGCTGAAGGCGGCGCCGTCGATCTTCGGCTCGACGATGATGGCGAGGTCGCCGCGGCCGGTTCGCGCGGTCACGCCGGCATGCCACGCGCGCAGCTCCGCTTCGGTGTAGCTCTTGTCGAGCCCGCGCATCGGCGCGCGGTGCGGTACGCGGGTGAAACCGTCGGTGTGGTCGTCGCCGAGCGAGGGCAGGGCCTCGACCGTGGCGGCCGCTGCCGGGTGCTCCCGCTCGAGCGCGGCGAGCTCGCGCTTGAGCGCATCGTAGGCGGCGTCGGGGATTTCCGGTGTCGCGCGGTCGTTTGGCAGCGTTTCCGCGCACAGCGCGGACGCGAACAGGAGCAGAAGGGCCAGCACGGCGGTGTGGGGCCACGCGGGCCGGCCGCCAGGGGTGTGGCAGCCGTTCATGGGCGGAAGGCTGGTCGCGATGAAGCGGCGACGCGAGTGCGGAAACGGACCGGACATCGGACCGACAAAAGAACACGAAGGAAACGAAGACCTGATGGTCGGGCCGTAACCGCGTGCGGGACGCAGTGGGATCCCCTGTCTGCTCCCGTCCGCAACTTCGTTCCCTTCGTTACCTTCGGTCGCTCCGATGTCTTGATCCCCGCGCTTGACCTGCCCGGCCCGGGCGCGGTTTGGTCTTCCGCCTGCCGCACGCAGCCACCACATGAGCCTCGAACAAAAACGCGCCGACCTGATCGAGACGATCGGACTCCTCCCCGACGGCGAGGAGCGCCTCGCCTACCTGCTCTCGCGGGGGCGCAAGTTCCCGGCGCTTGAGGCGAACCTCAAGACCGAGGACCGCCTGCTGCCCGGCTGCGTCTCCCAGCTTTGGCTCGTGCCCGAGTATCGCGACGGGCTCTGCTACTTCCGCATGGATGCCGACGCGCTCATCACCAAGGGCATCGCGGCGGTGGTGTGCGACTTCTACACCGGCGAGACACCGGCGGACATCATAACGATGGAGACGGATTTTCTCGGCGAGGTCGGTATCACCCAGGCGCTATCGCCCAACCGCGCCAACGGGCTCGCCAGCCTGCGCCAGCGCATCAAGGCCTTCGCGCACCACTGCCTCGCGCAGGGTTGAACGGCGCAGCTCTTGAACTTGCTCGCAGGGTGCCGCTCCTCTGACCGCTGCTTATGGATCCGCGCCCCTCGCCAAAGCCCCAAGTTCGCGATCTCGGCGCTCCCCCGAGCCGGCAGCCCTGCGACCGCGACTGCGTGCATTTCGAGGAGTTGCCGGCGTTGCACGACTGGGGCTGGTGCCGCGATCCCGGCTGTCCGTTCCGGCAGGGCTTGGTGCGGCCCGGCACCGAGTGCCCGCGCTTTTCCGTGCGCCCCTTCCACGTGGGACATTGACGCTCGCGGGGCGACCGCGCGGGCCCCGATCAGAGACTGTCCGGCGGGGTTTCGGTCCGGCGTTTTCGCAGCGGCAGATCCTTCCACGTGCCGTGGATCGCGAGGTAGCCGAGCGCTCCGCCGACCAGTCCGAGAATGACCGCACCGAGGTAGAGCGACGTCATCGCATCGCCGGTGAAGGCGTGGCGTGGCGCGTGCGTGATCTCGAGCCACGTGTCGCCGATCGCACGACCGCGCACGACCTCCCCGACGAAGTAGCAGGCCGGCAGTTGGATCGGTGCAGTGAGCGGCGAAGAGAGGAACTGGAGCGCGATCGCCACCAGCAGGTTGGCGCGGAAGAAGAGCGCGATCGCGGCGGCGATGAGCGACTGGAAGGGGAGGAAGGGCACCATCGTGACCGGAAACCCGATCAACCACGCGCGGGCGATCGACTCGCGCGTGGGTTTCCAGAGCGCCTTGTCGAGGATCCGATCGCCGAGTCGCCGGTGCAGGAACCCTCCGTGCAGCCGCTTGCGGGTGAGCTGCCGGCGATGGAACCAGCGGAAGGCTTTGAGCGAAAGGCGCATCGATCAGGCCGGCGGCGGGGCGGCGGAGGCCGGTTGGCGGGTGAGGATCACCTTGTCCACGCGGTGGCGGTCCATGTCGGCGACCTCGAACTTCCATCCTTCGCACAGGAATGATTCGCCGGCCTTGGGGATGTGGGCGAGCCGGTCGGTCACGAAGCCGCCGAGCGTCTCGAAGTCCTCGTCCTCCTCGCCCGGCAGGGCGGCGATCCCGAAGCGCCGGTGCAGCTCCGGCAGCGGCATGAAGCCGTCGACCAGCCAGGAGCCGTCGTCGCGTTGCACGGCGTCGGGCGCGTGGCGGTCGCCCGGCTCGGGCAGGTCGCCGACGATCGCCTCCATCACGTCGATCAGAGTCACCAGGCCCTGGATGCTGCCGAACTCGTCGGTGACGAGCGCGAGGTGTTTCCCGGACTTCTTGAACGTCTCGAGCAGCTGCACGGCGGTGATCGTGGCGGGCACGAGCAGCGGGGCGGTGAGGTGGTGGCGGATGTTGTTGGGCAGGCCGATGGCGGAGTTGGCCCAGAGCGCCTTCACGGCGACCATGCCGATGACGTTGTCGCGCGTGCCCTCGTAGACGGGGAAGTGCGAGTGGCCGCTGGTGACGATCTTGCGCCAGTTGACCTCGTCGGCGTCGGCCACGTTGAGCCACACGATGCGGGTGCGGCGCGTCATGATCGTGGTGACGGGGCGTTCGTCGAGCCGGAGCACGCCCTCGACCATCGCGCGCTCGGCCTTGTGGAAGACGCCGGCGGTGGTGCCCTGCTCGATGAGGTGCGAGATCTCCTCCTCCGAGGGCGGCGCGTCGACCGGGCGGCCGAGCCCGAGGAGCTTCAGCACGACGTTGGAGGAGACGGTGAGCAGCCAGACGAAAGGCGCGGCCAGCCGGGTCAGTCCGGTCATCGGGAGCGCGATCGCCATCGCGCGTCCCTCGGGGTTGCCGAGTGCGATGCGTTTGGGGACGAGTTCGCCGATGATCAGCGAGAAATAGGTCAGCAGCGCCACCACTGCGAAGAAGGCGATCCGGTCGGCGTAGGGGGCGAGCGCCGGGACACCGGCGATGGCGCGGGCGAGTCTCGCGGTGAGGTTGGTGCCGGCGAAGGCGGCCGAAAGCACACCCACCAGCGTGATGCCGATCTGCACCGCGGAGAGGAACCGGTCGGGCTGCTCCGCCAGCGTCAGCGCGGCGCGGGCCTTCACCGAGCCCCGCTCCGCCTCGGCCTTCAGCCGCGCCTTGCGCGCGGAGACCACCGCGATCTCCGCCATGGCGAAGACGCCGTTGGCCAGCAGGAGCAGGAAGATGATGAGCAGCTCGACGAGGATCGGCATCGGTGGGCGCGGAGGAAAGAGGGTCCAGTAACGCAGGCGCGGAAAGGATGTCAAACGATGCAGCCCGCGCGGTCGACAGCGGGGCGGCGGGCGGCGACTGAGCGCTTGCTATTTCGCAGAATCGCGAAACAGTGGTCGGCCAACATGACCGCCGTCACCGCCAAGCAGCGCAAGGAGCGCGCCGCGATCTTCAAGGCCCTCGGCCACCCGGCCCGGCTGCGCATCGTCGAGGAGCTGCTCGGCGGCGAGCGTTGCGTCTGCGAGCTGGTCGACGTGTCCGCCGGCGGCTGGTCCACCGTCTCTCGCCACCTCTCCGTGCTGAAGGCGGCCGGGGTGGTGGAGGATGAGAAGCGCGGCCTGCAGGTCTACTACCGGCTGGCGCTGCCCTGCGTGGGCACGTTCCTCGACTGCCTGGGCAACGGCGTGGCGACGGCCAAGGCGGGCGCCGCCTCGTGCGCCTGCGGGCGGTGATCGGCTTACCCTATATTTCGCAAGAACGCCAAACAGCGGACCAATTCCCATGGATCAGAAGAAAGAATTCACCGTCCTGGCCTGGATGGCCGCGGTCTTCGCCGCCGTCTACTTCATGCCGCTGGGCACGCCGCGCTTCGACGGCGCCGTGGCCGAGGCGCTGGCGTTGACGAAATGGTACGCGCAGGAGCACGTGATCCTCTGCCTGCTCCCGGCGTTCTGGATCGCGGGGGCCATCGGCGCCTTCGTCTCACAGCAGTCGGTGATGAAATACTTCGGGCCGAACGCCCCGAAAGTCGCCAGCTACGGCGTGGCCTCGGTGTCGGGCACGATCCTGGCGGTGTGCTCGTGCACCGTGCTGCCGCTCTTCTCCGGCATCTATCGCATGGGCGCCGGGCTCGGGCCGGCGACGGCGTTCCTCTACTCCGGCCCGGCGATCAACGCGCTGGCGATCATCCTCACCGCGAAGATCCTCGGCATGCAGATCGGCATCGCCCGCGCCGCGGGCGCGGTCGTGTTCTCCATCGTCATTGGCGCGCTGATGCACTGGCTCTTCCGCCACGAGGAGAAGGCCAAGGCGATCAAGATGGCGGAGCTGCCCGAGCCGCCGGCCGCGCGCCCGCTGTGGAAGACCGCCGTGTTCTTCGGTCTGATGGTCGCGATCCTCGTGTTCGCCAACTGGGGGCACACCGATGAGACGACCGGGTTCTTCGCCGCCGTCTATGCCGTGAAGTGGTGGCTGACCTCCGCTTTCGCCGCGGCGTTTGGCGTCGTGCTCTGGCGCTGGCTCAAGCTCTCGACGGTACGCCTCGCTCTCACCGCGCTTGCGACCGCTGGCGCCGCGCTGCTTCTGCCGGCGCACCCGACGCTGGCGGTGCTCGTGGCCGTCGCCGGGCTGGCGTGGTGCACGGCCGGCCAGGAAGGCGAGGCCGGCGAGTGGTTCACGCAGTCCTGGGACAATGCCAAGCAAATCTTCCCGCTGCTCATCGGCGGCGTGCTCGTGGCCGGCCTGCTGCTCGGTCGCCCCGGCCACGAAGGATTGATCCCGAACGAGTGGATCGCGCGCTCCGTGGGCGGAAATTCCTTCGGCGCGAACCTCTTCGCCTCGGTCGCCGGTGCGCTCATGTATTTCGCCACGCTCACCGAGGTGCCGATTCTCCAGGGCCTCATGGGCAGTGGCATGGGCGAGGGTCCCGCTCTCGCGCTCCTGCTCTCCGGTCCGGCACTCAGCCTGCCCAGCATGATCGTGATCAACTCCGTCATGGGCCCCAAGAAGACCGCTGCCTACGTCGCCCTGATCGTCGTGTTCTCGACGCTCGTTGGCTGGGGCTACGGAGCTCTGGTCTGATATCCGCCTCCAACCGAACCCAACTTTCAACTCCATGAAGAAGATCCAAATCCTCGGAACCGGCTGCAAGAAGTGCACGACCCTCGCCGAAACCGCCGATGCGGCGGCCAAGGCGCTCGGTCTCGAATACACCCTCGAGAAGGTCACCAACCTCAACGACATCGCCTCGTTCGGCGTGATGTTCACCCCCGCTCTCGTCGTCGACGGCGTGGTGAAGGTCGCCGGCAAGGTGCCCGGCGTGGAAGACGTCAAGAAGCTGCTCGCCTGAACCCTGACCCACCATGAGCGACCATACGCCCAAATGCTCCTGTAGCTGCAACGAACAGGCCGGCCCGGCCGCGCTCGTGTATCCGTGCTCCGGTGCGGCCGATGTCGGCGAGATCTCCGACCGCGCCGGCCGCCTGCTCAACGCCGAGGGCAAGGTCTGGATGTCGTGTCTCGCCGGCATCGGCGGACGCGTGAGCGGCCTGATGGCCAGTGCCGCCGCCGCTCCGGCGTTGATCGCCATCGACGGCTGTCCGCAGGATTGCGCGAAGAAGACCCTCGAACTGGCCGGCTTCACCGGTGTCCACCACGTGCGCGTGACCGATCTCGGCTTCAGAAAGGGCCAGTCGCCCGCGACTCCCGAGGCCGCTCGCAAGGTGGCGGATGCCGCCTTCGCGCTGCTCTGACTCTCCCCAAACGCCAACCCACCCGAGTCATGAAACTCACCCCTCTTCGTTCCCTCTTGGTCGTTCTGGTTTCCTTCTTCGCGCTCACGGCCGCCCAGCTCGGTGCCGCCGATACGCAACCGGCCCTGCCGCGACTCGTCGATCTTGGTGCCGGGAAATGCATCCCGTGCAAACAGATGAAGCCCATCCTCGCCGAGCTCACGCGCGACTACGCTGACCAGTTCACGGTCGTCTTCATTGACGTGTGGGAGAACCGCGAGGAAGGGCCGAAGTACGGCATCCGGATGATCCCGACGCAGATCTTCTACGGCGCCGACGGCAAGGAGCTCGCGCGCCACGAAGGCTTCATGGCGAAGAAGGACATCCTCGCCAAATGGAAGGAGCTCGGCGTCGAGGTGAAGGAACCTGCAACCCCGGCCGCCAACTGAGCCGATGGATGCGATCTTCACCTGGTTGAGCGACGCGCTGAACGGTGCTCCGTGGCTGGCGGTGGTCGCCGCCGCTGGCTGGGGCGTGGCGAGCCTCGTGCTCAGCCCCTGCCATCTCGCAAGCATCCCGCTCATCGTCGGTTTCATCGCCGAGCGGAAGGATACCACTCCGCGTCAGGCGCTTGGCTACGCCTTGTTGTTCGCGCTCGGCATCCTCGCCTCCATCGCCGCGGTGGGCGGAGCGACCGCAGCCGCCGGGCGGATGCTCGGCGATGTGGGCCCGTGGACCAACTACGCCGTCGCCGGCGTGCTCCTGCTCGTCGGCCTGCACCTGCTCGAGATCCTGCCGCTGCCGTGGGAGCGCGGGCTGTCGCTGCCGCGTTTCCAGGGCAAGGCCGCCGCGCTGCTGCTCGGGCTGATCTTTGGCGTCGCCCTCGGACCGTGCACCTTCGCGTACCTTGCGCCGGTGCTCGGCGTGATCTTCGGCGTGGCGCGCACGCAGCCCGGGCTCGCCGTGTTGTTGCTGCTCGCCTACGGCGTCGGCCACTGCGTGCTGATCGTCGCCGCCGGTGTGTCCGCCGAGAAGGTCCAGCAGGTGCTCGACTGGAACGGCAGTTCGGCCGGTGCGAAGTGGCTGCGCCGCATCTGCGGTCTGCTGGTGCTTGGTGGCGCCGGTTGGTTGATCTGGTCGGTCCACGGCTGAATCACCTTATCGATGATCAAACTCGTCTTCTGCGCCCGCCGCCGCAGCGAACTCACCCGGGAGCAGTTCAGCGACTACTGGCGGAACCACCACGGCCCGCTGTTTCAGCGACACGCGCAACGCTACCGCGCGCTGCGCTACGTGCAGAACCACACGCTCGGCGGTCCGGTCAACGACGCCATGCGGGCTTCGCGCGGCTCGGCCGAGCCGTACGATGGTGTCGGCGAGATCTGGTGGCGGTCGGTGGACGACTTTCTTGCCGTGGTGACGGACCCGGCGAACGCCGACCTGCGCAAGCTCTTCGTCGAGGACGAGGCGCGGTTCGTCGATCTCGCGCGCTCGGCCGTCTTCTTCACCGAGGAGGTCGAGTTTCCCCTGCCGCCGCCGGCCAACTGAACCCGCGATGTTCGCGCATGCGTGGCCTTTGGAAGAGCCAGCAGCTGCGCCGAAGCTTGGCTCCCCCGGGGCGTCGTCGCGCATTCGTAACAATATGCCGATTGCGGAATATGCCGTTGCAGGCATGTTGCGCGGCATGGATCTCGTCCGCATCTACGAATGCCTCTGCGACCGCACCCGCCTGCGGTTGCTGGCCCTGCTGGGAGGCGGGCCGCTGTGCGTGTGCCACCTCCAGGCGATCCTCGGCGAGCCGCAGGTGAAGGTGTCCAAGCACCTCGCCTACCTGAAGGAGCGCGGGTTGGTGGAGTCGAATCGCGAAGGCAATTGGATGGTCTACTCCTTGCCGGCTAAGCCGCCGCGCGAGCTCGCCGCCAACCTCGCCTGCCTGCAGGACTGCGCCGCCGAGGATCCGCAGTTCCGCCGCGACGCCGCCAAGCTCGCGAAGGTCCGTGATCGGCTGGCGAAGGCCGAGGCGGCACCCTGCGCGGTCCGCGAAGGGTGAGCCTTCCCGTTTTCCCATGAACACCGCGAAGCCCACCGTCCTCATCCTCTGCACCGGCAACTCGTGCCGCTCGCACCTCGCCGAAGGCATCCTGCGCGCCGTCGCCGGCGACATCCTCGATGTCCAGAGCGCCGGCTCCAAGCCCGCCGGCTACATCCACCCGCTCGCGATCGCGGCGCTCAAGGAGATCGACATCGACATCTCCGCGCACCGCTCGAAAGCCATGACCGAGTTCATGGACAAGAAAGTGGAGACGGTGATCACCGTGTGCGGCAACGCCGACGCCGCCTGCCCGATCTTCCCCGGCCAGGTGAACCGCCACCATTGGCCCTTCGAGGATCCGGCCCACGCCACCGGCACCGACGAGGAGAAGATGGCCGTCTTCCGCCGCGTGCGGAACGAGATCCGCCGCACCTTCACCGCCTACGCCGCCGGCCGCCGCGACCAACTGAAACAGAAATGAAGACAGGACACAGAGAACACTGAGAACGGAGGAGGGCACTGAGGTCGGAATTTGGACCACGGATATCACGGATGGGCACGGATGTCCGAAGATTGGATCCGCGAATATCTGTGTGATCTGTGGTCAACACTGCCCAGGTGCTCGGGCTCCGTTGGCGGGCGTAAAGCTCGCCCCACCATTCGAACCTAAACACTCCGATTCTTCTCTGTGCTCTCCTCCGCCTCTGTGGCCTCTGTGACCAGTCCGGCTCCTCAGCCCCCGCTCCGTTCCCTTCGTTAACTTCTGTCGCCCATCCGTTGTCCGTTCTCCGTCTTCCGTCATGTCCGAACCCGTCGCCAAGAACCTCTCGTTCCTCGACCGCTACCTCACGCTCTGGATCTTCGGCGCGATGGCGCTGGGCGTGGCGCTCGGGCACTTCGTGCTCACCGATCCGGCGGCGTTCTTCGCGCCGCTGACCGTCGGTACGACCAACATCCCCATCGCCATCGGGCTCATCCTCATGATGTACCCGCCGCTCGCGAAGGTGAAGTACTCGCAGTTGCCCAAGGTCTTCGCCGACGGCCGGGTGCTCGCGCTCTCGCTCGTGCAGAACTGGGTGATCGGGCCGGTGCTCATGTTCCTGCTAGCGGTGCTCCTACTGCGCGACCACCCCGACTACATGGTCGGGCTCATCCTCGTGGGCATCGCGCGTTGCATCGCGATGGTGCTCGTGTGGAACGAGCTCGCCAAAGGCAGCCGCGAATACGCCGCCGGCCTCGTGGCGCTCAACTCCATCGCGCAGATCCTCACCTACAGTTTCTACGCCTGGGTGTTCGTCACGGTGCTGCCGCCGTACTTCGGGCTGGAGGGCGTGATCGTGCCCGTGGCGATGGCCGACATCTTCTGGAGCGTGATGATCTACCTCGGCATCCCGTTCGCCGCCGGCGTGCTCAGCCGCGTGCTGCTCGTGCCGCTGAAGGGCGAGGCGTGGTACGAACAGAAGTTCATCCCGCGCATCTCGCCGCTCACGCTCGGCGCGCTGCTCTTCACCATCGTCGTGATGTTCACCTTCCAGGGCGAGGCGATCCTCCGCCTGCCGCTCGACGTCCTGCGGATCGCGCTCCCGCTGTGCATTTACTTTGTGGTGATGTTCCTCGTGAGCTTCGTCATGGCGCAGAAGCTCGGCGCCGACTACCCGCGCTCGGCCTCGCTCGCGTTCACTTCGGCCGGCAACAACTTCGAGCTCGCGATCGCGGTGGCCATCGCGGTCTTCGGCCTCGAGTCCGGCGTGGCTTTCGCCGCCGTCGTCGGCCCGCTGATCGAGGTGCCGGCCTTGATCGGGCTCGTGCATGTGGCGTTCTGGTTCAAGCGGCGCTTCGAGTTGAAAAGCTGATCCAACGATCCCCGGACGACAGAAGGTAACGAAGGAAACGAAGAGGCTCGGATGGCCGCGGTACGAAACCATGACCCCGTTGGGCGCCCGCTTCGCTTCCCTTCTTCAGCTCCTGCCTCCTTCGTTCTCTTCGTTGCCTTCTGTCGTTCCGAAATTCCTGCACCCCGATGCCTCCGTCATTTGATCCCGCTGCGTTGTTCACCGTTCACCGCGAGCGGGTGCGTCGCTCGCTCGTGCGTCTCGTCGGCGAGGCGGAGGCGGACGATCTCACGCAGGAAGTCTTCGTGCGTGTGACGCGCGCGCTGCCGGAGTTCCGCGGCGAGGCGAGCGTTTCAACTTGGATCCTGCGCATCGCGCGCGGCGTTGGGCTCGATCACCTGCGCAGCCGGCGCCACCACGAGGAACAGCGCACGGTGTCGCTCACCCCGGCGGACGCCGGAACCGAGGGCGAGACGGCGCCCGTGCCCGAGCCGCACGAGGACGCGCAGGCGCCGCGGCGGCTGGTGCGCACCGAGATGAGCGCCTGCGTGCGCGAATACGTGGCACGTCTCGCCCCCGAGCATCGGGCCATGATCGAGCTGAAGGATCTCGAAGGCCTCTCGAATCCCGAGATCGCTGCGCGCCTCGGCGTGAGTGTGGGCAACGCGACGATCCGCCTGCACCGCGCGCGACAGGCGCTGCGGCGCGAGCTCGAACACGGTTGCGAGTTCTATCAGAGCGAGACGGGCACGCTCGCCTGCGACCGGAAGATTCCTGCGTCGGTCGCCGGAAAGTCCGTATCTCCGACACCAGCGATCTCGTCCAAGGAGGTGAGGCCGGCTGCCCGCGCACAACGCGCCAAGGCAGCCGACCGAAATCAGAATACAACCGACACCTCCATGAACATGCCCTTCAACTGCGGCTGTGCCGCCCCTGCTCCTGCTTCCAACAACGCCTCCGCCACGCCCGTGGCCGGCTTCTCGCCCATCGCCGCTGAGTACGTCGCCCTAGCAGCCTGTCGGACTTCGTCCGCAGGCTGCTGAACAAACTGGCTGCGCCAGTTTGGGAACGGGGAGGTTTCCCAAAGGATCTTTCGGGGAGCGCTTCCGGAACGTTCGTT
>JAGVUB010000101.1 GCA_019136515.1 Verrucomicrobiota bacterium | reverse complement strand
GCGCGCTGGCGCCCGGAGCTGCCGATGGCGCACATCCTCCCGCACTGGAACTGGCCCGAGCGGGAGGGGCAGGTGACACCCGTGCACGTCTACACCTCCGGCGACGAAGCCGAGCTCTTCCTCAACGGCGTCTCGCTCGGCCGCAAGAAACGCGATGCCTTTGAGTACCGGTTTCGTTGGGACGATGTCGTCTACCAGCCCGGCGAGCTGAAGGTCGTCACCTACAAGGCCGGCCAGCGCTGGGCCACCGCCGTGCAGCGCACCACCGGCGCAGCGGCTAAACTCCTTCTCGCGCCCGACCGCGCCACGCTCCGCGCCGACGGTGCCGATCTGAGCTTCGTCACGGTGACCATCGCCGACCGCGACGGCCAACTCGTGCCGCGTACGCACAACCTGGTGAAGTTCACCGTCGACGGCCCGGCCGAGATCGCCGCGGTCGACAACGGCAACCCGATCAGCTTCGAGCCGTTCCAGGCCAGCGAGCGCAAGGCGTTCAACGGCCTTGCGCTGGTCATCCTGCGCACGCGGCCAGGCCAGACCGGACCGATCACGCTGCGCGCCGTTTCCGACGGCCTGACCGCCGCCGAGGTGAAGCTGGAGGCGAAGTAGGTGCGGCGCCTGTGCCTAAAGGTCGGAGCCTGCTTGCAGGCGATCTGTGCGCGGCACATCCCGGACATCGGAATCGCCTGCAAGCAGGCTCCTACCCGGAAGGCCATCGGAGAACGGCGCCTTTCCGGTCAGGCCCCTCGGTCGAGGGCTTGACACCGACGGAGCCGGCCGGCCAACTTCCCCCTCTTTTTCCCTTCACACCATGAAACCGACCTATCGTCCGCATAAGAAGAAGCGCGCCCGCCAGATTGGGTACCGCGCCCGCAAGTCCACCCGCGGTGGCCGCAAGGTGCTCGCCGCTCGCCGCGCCAAGGGCCGCAAGCGTCTCACCGTTGTCTGACGCCCCGCAGGGCCGCCTTTCCCTCGGTTCGGCGCAACGCGTCCACCGCAGCGCCGATTTCTCGGCTGCGCGGGAGACAGGGCGCCGGATTGATGGTGGGTGGTTCCTGCTCTGGATTCGCGATCGCTGCGACGACCGGCCGGCCCGGTTGGGTGTCGCCGCCTCGCGGGCCGTGGGAGGGGCGGTGGTGCGCAACCGCTGCAAGCGCATCGTACGCGACCTTTTCCGCCGCCACCAGCATGTGCTTTCGCCCGGCCTCGACGTGATCGTCTCGGCCCGGCCCTCGATGACCAAGGTCGGCACCGCCGATCTTGAGAAACGTTTCCTGAAAACCCTCCGCAGACTTGCCGGCGAACCGTCAGTCCAGCAGTGAGCAAACTGCCACGCCCTGGCGCCGGCTCGGCCGGACGTTGTGGTGTGTGCCGCGGCATGTGGCGGTTGGCGCGGTCCGACTCTACCAGGTCGCGTTTTCGCCGGTGCTGCCGTTGTTCTTCGGCCCCGGCTGCGGCTGCCGTTTTCATCCGACCTGCTCGCACTACGCGGTCGAATCGCTCCGGCGGCACGGCTTGTGGGCGGGCCTATGGCTGACCGCCCGTCGGCTCCTGCGCTGCCACCCGCTGCATCCGGGCGGCGTGGATCCCGTCCCTGCTACTTTCCGCTGGCTGCCGCGCTCCGCGCGAGCGGCGACCGGCGCTCCTTTTGCCCTGAATCCCCGCCGCGCCACACGCACTCATGGATAAGAAAAACACGACCATCGGCGTCCTCCTGCTGATCGCGGCTTTCGCCGGCATGATCTGGTTCCGGCCCAAACCGGCTTCGCGGCCGGTCGCGCCGCCGCCGCCCGCCGTGCAGCCTGCCGTCGAGGGTGCGGCGCCGGCCGTGGCCGGAGCGCCGACGGCGGCCACGCCCGCCCCGGCGATCACACCGGTGACCAACGGCTTCTACGCCCTGCCGGTGGCGACACCGAGCGAGGCGCAGGTCATCACGCTCGCCAACGCCGAGCTGCAGGTCGCGCTCACCGATTTCGGCGGCGCGATCCGCGATGTCGCGTTCCGGCAGCATCCCGCGGTGAAGGGCGCTTCCGCTCCGTACGTCTTCAATGCCGTCCACGCCGCCCCGATCCTTTCGTTCACCGGCGTGCCCGGGCTGGACGCCTCGGCGAAGTGGGCGCTCGTCGAGCGGGCGGCTGACCACGTGACCTTCCGCACCGTCGCC
>JAGVUB010000116.1 GCA_019136515.1 Verrucomicrobiota bacterium | reverse complement strand
GACCAAAACTACAGCCCGCGGCGGATCGAGCGCTACCTCGCGGTGGCCCGCGCCAGCGGTGCCGAACCGGTGGTGCTGCTCAACAAGTCCGATCTGCATGCCGATCCCGCGGGCTCTGTTGCCGAGATCTCGACACTGGCGCGCGGCACACCGGTGGTCGCCCTCAGCGCGGCGCAGGGCGACGGGCTCGAGGCGTTGGCCGGCTGGCTGACGCCCGGTCGCACGGTCGCGTTGCTCGGTTCCTCCGGAGTCGGCAAATCGACGTTGATCAACCGGCTGCACGGTACCGAGCTAATGGACACCGCTGCACTCAGTGTGGCGGTCAACAAGGGCCGGCACACGACGACGCGCCGCGAGCTCATCCCGTTGGATGCCGGGGCGTTGCTGATCGACACGCCCGGAATGCGCGAGCTGCAGTTCTGGGACGTGGACGAAGCGGCGGTCGACGGGACGTTCGGCGATATCGCCGCCCTGGCCGCCTCTTGCCGCTTCCACGACTGCACGCACGGCGAGGAACCCGGCTGTGCGGTCCAGACCGCGCTGGAGGACGGCACGCTCGACGAGGCGCGCTGGCAGAGCTACGTGAAGCTGCAACGCGAGCAGGCCTATGCCGCGCGGCGCGTCGATCCGCGACTCGCGCGCCAGGAGCGCGACCGCTGGAAGAAGCTGCTGAACGGCGTGAAGGCGCGCGAGCGCTTCGAGCGCGGCACCGAGTAGGCGGAGGGAGTCCAGCGGACGACAGAACCTGACGAGGGGCGGAAGGACGACCACGGATAACGCGGATCAACCCGGATGGACCGATCATCCGTGCCGATCCGTGATATCCGTGGTTTCCTCGTTTGGATGAGTACGCGCAGCTGCGGCAGTGCGACCGCGGTGGCGTACTCACTCGCTCCGCTCGCGCTGCTTGGCGATCGTGGAGGGCGAGGCGGGGAGCGGGCGCATCTTGGGGAGCTGGAGACCGCGGCGCATGGCAAAGAGGCGCAGGCCGAAGGTGAGCCCGGTCGTGAGCAGCAGCCGCGGGGTTTGCGGCAGGTCGGTGAAGGTGAGCAGCCAGAAGGCGGCACCGCCGATGAGCGCGGCGGTCGCGTAGAAGTCGCTTTTGAGCACCTGCGGAATCTCGGAGACGAGCACATCGCGGATCACGCCGCCGCCCACGGCGGTGAGGCCGGCGAGCAGGACGATCGTCATCGGGTTCGCGCCGGCCTGCGCGGCGCGGGCGGCGCCGATGGCGGCGAAGAAGCCGAGGCCGAGGGCGTCGGCCATCATCACCCAATCCCAGTGCGGGGCGATCCGGCGCTTGGCGACGATGGTGAGCACGGCGCCGAGGATACAGATCCCGATGTACATGGGCTGACGCAGCGCCAGCGGCGGTGTCTCGCCGAGCAGGAGGTCGCGCACCATGCCGCCGCCCACGCCGGTCATGGTGGCGAGCACGATCACACCGAGCCAGTCGAGCTCGTGTTTGACGGCGCGGAAGGCGCCGGTGAACGCGAAGGCGAGGGTGCCGAGAAGGTCGAGAAACAGGAGCATGGATCGGGCAGGCAGAGGACGGACGACAGAAGAGAACGAAGGAAACGAAGGAGGAGAGAGGAAACGGAGCGGAGGTTAGCCGGGAAGAACGCAAAGAGCGCAGAGAGCGGACGCTTTGAATTCTCTGCGTTCTTTGCGCTAGTGCTCCGATCGATCGACGACCTGTCCTCCAGCTACCAGCTGCGCTCCCACGAACGGCGGAGGCGGACTTCTTCGTAAAGCGAGTCGTCGAGTTCGGCGAGGAACTGACTGGGCTGGAGCGAGCTGACCGGGCCGCCCTTGCCGGAGGACATGCGCGGGTAGCAGAGGTAGAGCTCGTCCTTCGCGCGGGTCACGGCGACGTAGAAGAGGCGGCGCTCCTCCTCGAGATCGCCGCTCTCGAGAGCGCGGCGCAGCGGAAACATCCCGTCGGCCAGGCCGACCAGGAACACGACGCCGTATTCGAGTCCCTTGGCCTGGTGGACGGTGGTGAGGCGGAGCGCGTCCTCGTCGGGCTCGACTTTTTTGTCGCTGGTCTCGGAGGTGAGCAGGACGATCTGGGCGAGCAGCTCCTGCATGTCGTCGAACCGCGCGGCGAAGCCGATCATGCTCTTGAGGTCGTCCATGCGCGACGAGTAGTTCGAATACGCGCCCTTGAGGTAGT
>JAGVUB010000032.1 GCA_019136515.1 Verrucomicrobiota bacterium | reverse complement strand
CGCACTTGCTGGCGAGAATGCGGTCGTTCAGTTTGCGGATGTTAGTTGTAGTAACCATACGGCCGACAGGTTGGACCTCTTCGTCCCGCCTGTCGGCCTCATGGCATCTACCCGCCGATTGCATTGTCACGGCTCACCCCAGCGGCGAGTTG
The DNA here is from genome assembly GCA_019136515.1 of Verrucomicrobiota bacterium. GTDB lineage: Bacteria > Verrucomicrobiota > Verrucomicrobiia > Opitutales > Opitutaceae > CAJCBL01. The sequence goes on along the minus strand of JAGVUB010000032.1, from coordinate 16,490 downwards.
CGCCACTCCGCGGGCAGCAACGAGGCGATGCCGTGGATCGTCATCTGGTAGTACAGCCAGAATACGAGGACTCCGAGCGCGATCAGGAACACCACTTCGCCCACGCTGCCCGCGCTCGACTTGCTCGTGCGGTGCAGGGTCTGCGCGAGCTTCTCCAGCGCCGGCGAGAGCAGGAACGCCACCACCGTGCCGCCGAAGAGCACCAGCGCGATGACCACCGCCGTGCGCACGAACGGGTCGTCGATCACCTCCGCCTTGTAGCTCACCAGGTTGTTCACGAGGTTGAGCAGCAGCAGCAGGCACGGGAGCACGTAGTAGTTCTTGACCGCGGTGGCCTTCTTCATGGGCCCGTCGAGCGTGCCGGGCCCGTCGCCGGATATCAATCCCGCCGCTGCGCTTCCCCGCCGCCCGCCGCTCACAACGGCACCGCATCCAGCTCGCGCCCGAGGGCCCGCACCTCCGAGTACATCCGTGCCAGCCCCAGCACCAGCGGCACCCAGCCGAGCGGCCCGGTGCCCGCCCCCAGCGCCGCCCGCCGCACCGCCCCGACCGCCAGCGCGATCATCCGCGTCGCCAATCCCAGGTGACGCGCCCGCGTCGTCAGCCGGTCGGCCCAGGCGCCGACCACCTCCGCCCCGGCCGCGGTGTCGATCGCGCACCGCAGGTCGAAATCGCCCCCGCGCGCCGCCCACGCCTGCCCGGCCGGGTCCGTGCCGTGGTTGGCCGAGAAGAGGAAATCCACGCCGCTGCAGAACACCCGCGCCGCCTTCCGCAGCCGGAAGGCCACCGCGCCCGCGAAGTGCCACACCACGCGACAGAGGTTGCCCAACCACGTGTCCTCGAACAGCCGCGTCACCGCCCGCGCCGCCCCGCGCAGCATCCGGCCGACCCACGCGATCGCCCGCCGCACCCCGTCGAACAACAGGTTCGCCATCCGCTCGCCGGCCGCGTGCAGGTCCGCCCACAGCGCCGGCCGCGCCGCCAGCCGCGCCGCCAGCGCCGCCACGATCTCCCGCGAGGCCTGCTCGCGCGGGAGGTTCTCCTCGCGCGCCCGCAGCTGCCGCGCCCGCCGGAAGAACTCCGGCAGCTCCGCCCGCAGCCGCCGCTCGGAGGCGAAGGCCATCACGCCCTCCAGCTCCGTGTCGTCGAAGAAGCGGCGCAGCGCGGTCGACGCCTTCGTCTCCACCAGCCGGATGCTCCGGGCTCCCGGTCGCCCGCCGCGCTCCGTGCGCCGCAGCACCGGCACGCCGTCCGGCGCCACCTCGTAGCCGAGCAGCCACAGCTCGATCTTCGCCGCGCATACCGCCAGCGCCTCCACCACCCGGCGCCGCTCCTTCGGCAGCCCCTCGCCCGGCTCGCCGCGCGCTTGCGCCAGCAGCGCCACCAGCGCGTCGTGGTCGAACAACCGCGCCGCCAGCTCCGGCGTGAGCGCCGCGCCGCCGTCGGCCACCGGGGCGCCCAGGTCCACCAGCACCGCCGCCCAGGCGCGCCGCGCGGCCTCGTCGCCGCCGGCCGAAAACCCGAGCACCGCCAGCCGCAACCGCACGGCCCGCACGAGCGCCGGTCGCGCCGCGCCGGCGACAAAGCACCACTCCGGGCGCAGCGGCGTCTCGAAGTCGAAGAGCTCGCGCAACCGGTCCCACGTCGCCACCTCGGGCCGGCCGTGGTCCGGCAATCCCGCTTCGCGCTGGAACTCCCGCAGCGCCGCCGCCAGCCCGGGTGTCCAGTCTCCGTCGGGCGTGCCGCCGGGCTCGACCACCGCGTAGCCAAGCCGCTGCAGCCGGCTGCGCAACGTGCGCACCTGCGCGGGCGCGACGGACGCCGCGGTCGCTTCGGTCTCCAGCGGTGCCACTTCGCCTGCCGCGCACGCGGCGTCGAAGTACGCGAACAGGCCCGCCGCGGCGGCGCCGGGCGCCGTCTCCTCGCTCGCCCGCCGAAACGCGGCGAGCGCGGCCCGGCCGTTGTCGGCATCGGGGGGCATGGGCGTATCCTGCCGGACTCGCTCCGCCTACTTGGCGAGCACGTCCTTCACCGTGTCGGCGAAGAGGTCGAAGACCGCCTTGCGGGCGTCCAGGCTCGACTGCACCGCCGCCTTGTGCGCGTCGACCACCCACGCCGGAGGCTCGGGATCGGAGACGAACAGGGTCACGTCGCCGTCGAAGTTCACCAGCGTGGCCAGCGCGATCTTCATCGTGCCGGAGGTCTTGGCGTCCTTCATCATCTTGTCCCAGTCGAGCGGATCGTTGCTGCTGCCGTCGCCGGCCTTCACGTAGGTGGCGATGTCGCCGCGGAAGGTGACGACTTCGAGGCTGCTGAAGTCGCCGATCTTGTTCTTGAGGTTTTCGAGGGCCTTGCCGATCGGGGAGGTGCTCATGGTGTCCGGAGGGATTCGGGGTTGGATGAGCGGAAGCCGTGGGGCTGCTCCCGGTGGGTGCCACAGACTCTGCGACACCGCATCCACGCTGGCAACTCCGCCTTCACCGACGCCCGCCGGGCTGGTATCCGGCCCCCGAAAATCCCTGCAACCGCAGGATGGACGAACGCCCGCCGACCCTCTAACGTCACACCCTGAATGAAGTTGCGACTCCTTCTGCCCCTCCTCGCGTTGCCGGCGTTTGCGCCCACCGGTTTCGCGCAGAACACCGAATCCGCCGCCCAACTCCGCCGCGATTTTGCCACGGTGCAACAGCAGCGCGACACTCTCGCCGAACAGCTGGCCCAGGCCAAGCGCGACGCCGAGACCCTCCTCGCCGAACGCGATGCGCTCCGCGCCGAACAGGAGGCCGCCAAGACCCAGCTCGCCGCCGCCCAGACCAGCGCCGTCGAGGCCAGCGAGGCCGTCCGCGCCCAGAAGGAGGCCGAGATGACCGTCGACATGACCGTGCGCGCCTACGCCATCAAGGAGCAGGAGGCGATCGAGGCCGTGAAAGCCGCCCAGGTGGCCGCCGAGAAGCAGCTCGCCGCCGAGCAGGCCCGCGACGCCGCCCTCGCCGAAGCCGCCCGCACCGCCACCGAACGCGACGCCGCCAAACAGGCCGAGACCGCCGCCCTCGCCGCCAAGGCCGCGATGCAGAACGAGCTCTACGCCGCGCAGATCCGTATCGAGAACCTGGCGCGCGCACTCGCCGCCCGCAGCGGCGTGCCCTTCGCGCCGACCGCCGCCACCCTCACGCCCACACCGGTGGCCACCGAGGCGCCCGCCCCCGCCGAGCCGGCCCCCGCCACCCCGCCTGCGCAGGTCTCCAGCCCGCTGCGTACCCACACCGTCGCCGACGGCGAAAACCTCTCGATCATCTCCTTCAAGTACTACCAGTCGCCGAACAAGTGGGACAAGATCGTCGCCGCCAACCGCGCGAAGCTCAAGAATCCCGACATGCTCCGCGCCGGCATGGTCCTCGTCATCCCCTGAGCCCCGCGCCCGCCGCGCCCCGCCTCTCCGACCCCGGCCCGCCCGCCGGGGTTTTTTGTCGCCGCTTTTCAGCCACAATCGGCGTTGCCTCGCCGGCGCGTCGGCGGAATCGTCGTCACCACCCCGTCACCCCGAATCCCGATGAACATCCGCGGAACCGAAGGCCTCTCGCCGGCCGACCTCCAATCCGAGATCGCGCGCGGCGCGCGTTTTGTCAGCTACCAGTGGTGCCTCTCGCTGCTGGTCGTCACGCTCAAGCGTGACACCCGCCTCCACTACCTCCGCCCCGGCGAAACCGGTTTCCTCCCCGGTTTCCTCTGGAGCGCGTTCAGCCTCGTCGGCGGTTGGTGGGGCATCCCTTGGGGCCCGATCTATACCATCGGCTCGCTCTGGACGAACCTGCGCGGCGGCATCGATGTAACCGCCGCCGTCTCCGCCGAGCTCGCCGCCGACCACGGTGCCCCGGCCGTGCCGCCGCTGGCCGGCGTGGGCCTCGGTGCGCCGCGCTGGTCGGCCGGCCCGCTCGCCGCGCTCGGCGTGTTTGCGGCCGCGATCTTCGCGCTCGTCGCCGGCGCCAACTACCAGGCGCAGCAGCACCGCCCCGTCGCCCTCGCCAACGGCCTCGACTCCGCCTACGTCGCTGAGATCGACGGCACGGCCCACCCGCTGCGCCCGCGCAGCGTCGTGCAGCTCGAGCTGCCGGCCGGGGCGCACACCGTCGTCGCCACTCTCCCGGGCGGCAACGGCCCGACCCGGTTCACCTTCACCGCCGGCGGCGCCACCGTCGCCGTCATCAACCCCGACGGCGCCGCCCTCGTGGCCGAGGAGACATCGATCTATTCCGCGCAGGCCGACGCCGCCGGCGAGAACCCCGCGCCCAGGGTCCACGCCGGCCGGACCGCGTATTCGCTTCCCAGGCCCGACTACTTCCTCGACGAGTTTCCCGGGAGCGTGAGCATGCCGCGACACGCGAGCCGCACCGAGAAGAGCCGTGTCGCCGTGCACACCGACCTCACCTACGAGCGCACGGCCGACGTCCTCCTGCGTCTCTCCGGCCGGCCCGCGCTGGTCGCCTATTTCAAGGCCCTGGGCGCCCGCCTGCCCGACGACACCCGGCTGCTCGCCGCAGCCGCCGACGCGCTCACGCCCGCCGAACTGGATGACTTCTTCACCGCCCACCTGACCACGCGGCCGGTGCGGGTCGAGTGGCACCGCGCCTACCAGAACTTCCGCCGCGCCCAGCACCCGGATACCGACCTCGCCGCCGATTACCGTCGCCTCGCCGAGGCGAATCCCGACGACGGCGCCTTCGCCTACCTCCACGGCCGCCTGCTCGACAACCCCGTCGAGGACGCCGCCTGGTTCGAGCGCGCGCTCGCCGCGCCGCGCCCCTGCGCCCACGCCCACTTCGCGCTCGCCTACAACGCCGTCGCCCGCGGCGATTTCGCCGGCGCCCTCGCCGGGCTGGAGCGCGCCCGCGCCGCCGGACTCGACAACGACACCGTGCGCGACCAGCGCATCGAGTGCCTCCTCGCCCTCGGCCGGCCGGTCGAGGCCCTGCAGGCGCTCCGCGAGACACCCGCCGCCCGGGCCGACTTCGCCCGCGCCAACGACGAGCTCCATCTCGCCTTCCTCACCGGCGGCAAGCCGGCGGCCACGCAGGTCGTCGAGGCGTTCCTCGCCCGCCTTCCCGCCGACGTGCGCAAGGAGTCGGGTCCCGCCATCCGGAAGAATTTCGCCGCGCGCGTCGCCTACTTCGAGGGCGACACCAAAGCCTTCGCCGAAAGCCTCCCGGCCGAGCCCGACGGCCTCGCCGCCGTCACCCGCGCTCTCTGTGTCCGCGATCACACCACCGCCGCGTGCATCGCCCTCGACCAGGAGCCCGAGACCGAGAAGAGTGTCGGGTATCTGTTCCTCTACCTCTCGGCCTGCCTTGAGAAGGATCCCGGAGCCGAGGACTTCTGGCGGTCGCTCGTCGCGACGTGGAGCAAGATCGACAACCGCCACGCCTGCCTCGCCGCGCACTTCCAGGGCACCGCGCGCCTCACCGAGACCGCGCTCCTCGACCTCCCGTTCAGTCCCTCCGAGAAACGCCTCGTGCTCACGGCGATCGGCCTGCACGAGCCCGCGTTGCGCGCCGCCGCCTTCGCCCGCGCCCGCCAGTGCAACTTCAGCCGCGAGTTCCCCCACCACCTCGTCGCCGCCGCCCTCGCGAGCGCGCAGCCCTGAGCGGGCCGATTCAGCGACGTTCACGGATGAGGATTGCCGCGGATTCTCGGCATTCCTATCGAAACAACCGATGTCACGCTCCGCCACAGTGCCGAAGCTTCCGCCCTCGATCGCGCCAGCGAGGCCGGAGGAGGAGAAGCGGACCCTCGGGCAATTTTTCACGCCCCCGGAGCTGGCGGAGTTCATCGCAGGTTTCTTCACGCGAGATCTCCGCGATTGGCGGCTGATCGATGCGGGCGCCGGTGCCGGAGCGCTGACTCTAGCCACAGTCAAACACGCACTCCGACAGCAACCGCGGCCTGCCACGTTCCATGTCACAGCCTACGAAATCGACCCGGCGGCGGTCGTGTTGCTGCGTCAGACACTCGACCATTGCGCGACCCTTTGTGCAGAGGAGGGGGTGGCCTTCTCCTCCGATCTGCGCGCCGAAGATTTCATCGATCAAGCCCTCGGGACGCTGGAGCGGAACCTGTTTTCCCCCAAAGCAGAGACCTTCAACGCCGCCATCGCCAACCCGCCCTATCGGAAGCTCTCGACCGGATCATTGCAGCACCGCCGGCTGTGTGCCGCTGGGATCGAGGCCAGCAATCTTTACAGCGCCTTCCTCTCCCTGCTGAGCCGGCTCCTCGACGCGGAGGGCGAACTTTCCGCCATCGTTCCTCGCAGCTTCTGCAACGGACCATACTTCCGTTCCTTCCGCCGCGATTTCCTCTCCCGCATGGCGTTCCGCCGCCTGCACGTCTTCGGTTCGCGCAACACCCTCTTCTCTGCCGAGGCGGTTCTGCAGGAGAACATCGTTTTCTGCGCCTATCGGTCGCCCACACCCGCCAATCAGATCGAGGTATCGACCAACTCCGGCGCCGAAGACGACCCGTTGCGAAGCCAATTGTTGCCCTGGCGCGAGATCGTGACGCCGGACGACCCGGAGCAATTCATCCACCTGCCAGCATCCGCTGGCGATCGTTCGGCTCGCCAGCAACTCTCAGCCATCACCGGGACGCTCGCCGATCTCGACCTCACCGTCTCGACCGGCAAGGTCGTAGATTTCAGAGTGCGCGACCTGCTCCAACGAGAAGCCGCTCCAGGGACCCACCCGCTGTTCTATCCCTGCCATTTCCGCGGTGGCCTCGTAGTGTGGCCCCAACCCGAGGGGCGAAAACCCAACGCCATCGCGGCGCCCGTCGAGAGAACTGACCTGCTCATTCCGGTGGGCACTTATGTCGTCGTCCGGCGTTTCTCCGCGAAGGAGGAGAAGAAGCGGATCGTCGCGAGCGTCCTATCCCCAACACGGCTACCACACGGTGTCCGCTGGCTCGGACTCGAGAATCACCTCAACTATTTCCACTGCCACGGAGCGGGGTTCGCGACTGCACTCGCGACCGGACTTGCCGCATTCCTGAACTGGTCAGTCGTCGACACATTCTTCCGGCAGTTCAATGGCCACACCCAGGTGAACGCCACCGACCTGCGTCGTCTTCCCTACCCTCCGGCCAAGGCACTGATCGCATTGGGCGAGCACATCGGCTCCACCTCACCCGACCAGATCGAGATCGACCGGATCGTCCCAACGTTCTGCCAGCGCTGAACCCCTCGTCATGCCCCGCCAAACTCCACTAATCCGCGACGCGCAAGAAATCCTCGGACTTCTCGGATTCGGCGACAAACAAACCAACGAGATGGCGGCCCTCGTGCTCCTCGCGCTCGCCGATCTCGGCCCGCGCGGCGAATGGTCGGAGGCCGCGGCGCCCCTTCGGGGCATCACGCCAATCATCACGTTCATCGCCGAGAAATTCGCTGTTCGGTATGCACCGAACACCCGGGAGACCATCCGTGACGAAGCGGTGAAGTTCTTCGCCGAAGCTGGGCTCCTTCTGCGCAACCCCGACCGGCCGGACCGGCCGACCACCAGCGGCAAGACCGTCTATCAGCTCGAGCCGCATGCACTGACCCTGCTCCGCAGCCGCGGGACACGGAGCTGGAAAAGCGAACTCGCCCGGTATCTCGCTTTGCGCTCCAGCATCCGGGCCGAGTTGGACCGCCAGCGCAGCCTCGTCCAGATTCCGGTGACGCTCCCGAACGGTGCCACCATCACGCTTTCCGCAGGCGGCCAGAACCCGTTGGTGAAAGCGGTGGTCGAGCGCTTCTGTCCGCGTTTCACCCCCGGAGGGGTCGTCGCCTATGTCGGAGACACCGCGACAAAGCATTCGCATCTGGAGTCCGACTATCTCGCCGCACTCGGCATCACGCTCGGCGCAGCCGAGAAGATGCCGGATGTGATCATCCATGACGTCCGACGGAAGTGGCTTGTATTGATCGAGGCTGTAACGAGCGCCGGCCCCGTAGATGGGAAACGGCGCCTCGAATTGAAACGGCTGTTCCGCTCTCCCCTCGCCGGGTTGGTCTTCGTCACTGCGTTCGAGACACGCCGCGCGATGCAAGGCTTCCTAGGAAGCATCTCTTGGGAATCCGAGGTCTGGATCGCGGAAGCGCCCGACCATCTCATCCACTTCAACGGCGAACGTTTCCTCGGGCCCTATCCTGACGCGATGCCCACCTCGGCGGTTTCGGCCAGCCCGGCGGCGAAACCGCCGCTCTACAACGACCAAGCTGTCGCCGACGCCGCCCACGCTTACTTCGTGAGCGAAGACCCTTCGGCCAAGTAGCTCCGCGCGGAACGATCCACCGTTCCAATTTGCGGCGTTGGCGAGCGGTTCCGCGGCGCCACTGTCCCCGCCGCGCCCACCCGTTCCGCCGCCAAGCCGGCCGTGCGCTCCGCCGCACCACCCTCCGCCCCCAACTCGAAGTCGAGACTCCGTTGGCTGCGCTCGCCGCCGCGCGTTGCGTCCTCGACGAGGCCGCGGTGCTCGTCGGCCGGCCGTTGCCGGAGCGCTTCGCCGCCCGCCTCGCGCACCGCGCCCGCCGCGTGTACGCGCATAGCGATTCGTTCCGCCGGCTCGTCCGCGGCTCCGGTGATCGCGGACGCGACCAGCTCTTCGTGTTCCTCCGCCACTGGCTCGCCGCACTGTTGCACGCGGAACGCCCCACGCTCTTTCGCCGCCTCCCGGCCGCCTTCGCCAACGGCCTCCCGTGCCGGTTCCTTGGAGACGCGGAGGGCCCGCCCGGCCCCGCCATCCGCGATGAGTACCCCAGCAACGAGGTCCGGCATCTGATCGCGTAGCGCGCTCACCGCCCGCGATCGGCGGGCGCCAAGCACACCGCCCCGCAGGCGATCAGCCGAAGGACACGTTCCAAGGGGAACCAATGGGCGCCCTCCGCAGCGGTTCCTCACCCTCCGGCCGGCCGCCGAACGGGCCGCCGCTCACACCAGCAACAGCACCACCGTCAGCGACACGATCGAGAGCGCGGTGCTCACCACCACGCTGGTCGCCGCCAGCGCCTCGTCGCCACCGAGCTTGCCGGCGAGCGTGAAGCTCGCCGCGGCCGTCGGCGTCGCCAAAAACAGGAGCGCGATCAAGGTCTCGTCGGGCGACAGCCCGATCCAGCGCGCCAGCGGCCAGCCGAGCAGCGGCGTCACGCCGACCTTCAGCACCGAGGCGAGCACGGCCTGCGTGCGTTTGCCGCGCAGCGGCATCGTCACCAGCGAACCGCCGATGCACAGCAGCGCCAGCGGCAACGCCATCTGCCCGGTCACCGCGATCGACTGCGCCAGCCACTGCGGCAGCGCGAACCCCGAGGCCGCGACCGCCGCCCCGGCCACGCTGGCGAGGAGCAGCGGATTCGTCGCCAGCTGGACGATCAACGTGCGCCACGCCCCCGGCCCCGGCTTGCCGTGGCCGACGAGCAGCAGCAGCACGCCCAGCGCGTTGGCGATCACCGTGAGCGGCGCCATCGCCAGCGGCGCGACCGGCCAGGCCGCGCCAGCCCCGCGCGCCGCCAGCGCCAGCGAGATCACGGGCAGCCCCACGTAGGCGAGGTTGCCGCGGATCGCCGCGTGCAGGAACGAGCCAAACGACTCCGCCGGCACGCCGCGGATCTTGCCCGCCACGTAGGCCACGCCCAGCGCGGCCAGCGTCGCCCCGCCCATCACGCCGAACACCGTCAGCGCCCGCCCCCCGCCCAGCGTCGCCTCCGAGATGCTGGAAAACAGATACGCCGGCAGGCCGACGAAGTACGTAAGCCGGTTGAGCTCGGCGATCAGCTCCGCGCCGATGAAACGGGTGCGCGTGAGCACCACGCCGAGCGCGATGACGAGGAAGACGGGCAGGACGATGGCGACGACGGACACGCGCATCACGCTGCAACCACCGGGCCGCGGTTGGCAACCGCGCGCTCTCTCGCCGACAGGTGCCCACGCCACAGCGAGCGGGGCCAGCCGCGCGGCGTTTTCCGTCTTCACTCCCGCCCCGCGCTCGGGCACGCCATTGGCCATGCTTCTCGACGTCCTCCCGGTCCGCACCGCCAACGCCCCGGAGAACATGGCGCACGACTTCCTCCTGCTCCAGCGCTACCCCGAACCGGGCCGCGCCCGCTTCCGCCATTACGGCTGGCGCGGCCCGGCGTGGACTTTCGGGTACAGCCAGAAGATCGCCTTCGTGCGCGCCCAGCTCCCCGCCGACGCCCGCGACTACACCCGCCGCGCCACCGGCGGCGGCGTCGTCGACCACACCGACGACTGGACCTACGCGCTCGTGATCCCGCGCGGCCACGCGCTCTACGACGCCCGCGCCACCGAAAGCTACCGCCTCGTCCACCAAGCCCTCGCCGAGGCCCTGCGCGAACAGGCGATCCCCGCCGAACTCGAGAAGCGTGCCGCCACTCCCGACGAGGCCGAACCCGCGGCGCCGGCGCCCGCCGGCCCGCTGGCCGCGGGCGCGACCGGTCCCGCCGGCGTGTGTTTCCACCGCGCGGAGATCTACGACGTCATCCACGCCGCCAGCCGCGCCAAGATCGCCGGCGCCGCCCAGAAGCGGAACAAGCACGGCCTGCTCCTCCAGGGCTCGATCTGGAAACCCGCCTGCGCCGCCTCCATCGACTGGGACGCGTTCCACGAGGCCTTCACCAGCCGCCTCGCCGCCACCCTCGCCGCCGCGGTTGAGCAGCCCGAGCAGGCGCTCATCGACCAGTACGCCGCGCCCGAGTGGATCGAGTACCGCTAGGGTGGCTTGCGTTCCGCTGGAGCCGGGGGCGGCGAGCCGGCCAGAGGTGCCGGCCTCGCCACGGTCGGCTGCGGGTCTCCGGAGACTGCTCTCGGCCGGACGTTTGGAGTCGCGCGGCGCGGAGACGAGGGCCCGGCGGCTTCCCTCCGGCTTTCTCGTCTTCCGTCCCTTTGTTGCCTTCTGTCGGTCCGATCGACGCTTCTCAGGACAACTCGTAAGGAGCTTGTACACTGCGCCGCCGATTGAACTTCCGTTTGCCGCCGCGGTCGCATGCCGCACAACACTCGTCTGCACATGAAAGCTCGCCTTCCCCTCTTGGTTCTCCTCGCTGCCGCAACCCTCGCCTTCGGCGCCTGCACGCACGTTCGCGAGGCCACCAACGACGCCGTCGCCTGGGTACGCGACGCCCTCCAGACCACCGTCGACGCCCCCCTCGACCGCACCGTCAAGGCCACGACCACCGCGCTGAACAACCTCCGGTTCGCCGAAGTCGTCACCAAGGCCGACGCCCTCTCCGGTATCGTCACCGCCAAGACCGCCCGCGACGAGAAGATCGAGATTACCATCACCTCGGTCACGCCGATCCAGACCCGCCTCGACATCCGCGTCGGCGCCTTCGGCGACAAGCCCGTCTCGCAGCGCATCCTCTCCGAGATCCTGCAGGAACTGCGCGACTGAACCGTGGTCAGGCAGTCGGCGTAGGGTGCGAGCTTGCTCGCACCGCTTGGCAAGAGTGTCGCTCGGCGGCCTGAGCAAGCTCAGCCCCGACAACCGGAAGCATCGGCGCGACAGTGTGAAGTCCGCGCCAATTGCATCGTCACGCTGAGCCGCCGGAGTCGTTCGCACGAAGCGCCGCGACGGCAGGGAGCCTGTTCGCGCCATCCGCCTGCGGCGTGCCCGCTGGAGGCCGGCGCTCGACGGCCCCTGGCCCAACCCACCTCCCGCACTTCGTTCCCTTCGTTGCCTTCTGTCGGCCCGGTTGCGTCTTCCGGCTCAGGCCCGCTGCATCCGTTGCAGCAGCTCCGCGTATTCCCACATCGAACCGTGCACGCCGCGCCGGCGCAGCTTCTCCATCGTCTCCGTGAAGGCCGGCGGCGGGTCGCCCACGATCCAGTTCGGGTTCTCCGCCTGGTAGTCGCGCAGCCGCGCATGCAGCGACTCGAGCGTGAACTCCGGCGCGATGTAGAACCGCGGCGCCACCAGGAAGTCGGCCGCGCGCTCCCCGCGCGCCTCCGGCGCGACCTCGCGCCAGAGCGGCGTATCGGGATAGATCCGCATGCCGAGCGTGCCGAAGTAGTACGCGCCGGGCAGCGCCTTCGCCCGCACCAGCGTCTCCTCGACCGTCGCGCGCGTCTCCCCCGGGCCGCCGAAGATGATGAAGTGGCTGTAGCGCATCCCCAGCTCGTGCGCCAGCGTGCTGGACCGGTGGATGTCCTCGAACGTGAAGCTCTTGCCGTAGCGGCGCAGCACCGGGTCCGACAGGCTGTCCGAGCCGTATTCGATGTGACTGAGCCCCGCGCGCTGCATCAGCCGCAGCAGCTCGAGCGTCAGCCCGCGCGGCCGCAGGAAACACTCCCATTGCACGCCGAGATCGGCCCGGATGAGCGCCTCGCACACCGCGTGCACATGCGCCTCGCTCGTGTTGAACACGGAGTCGACGAAGAACACGTACTTCGTCCCCAGCGCCGCGAGCCGCCGCATCTCCTCCACCACCGCCTCCGCCCCGAGGAACCGGCTGCGCGCCCCCTCGATCAGCGGATACGTGCAGTAGCAGCAGTGCAGCGGGCAGCCGCGCTGCGTCTGCACGCCCGGCAGCGATCCCTGCGCGAGATACGCGCGCAGCAGCGCCGGGTCGTGGTGCGGTGCCGTCGAAAACGTCGCGCTCTCCGCGTCGCACGGTACGGCGCGCACCGCCCCGTCCGCACCGCGGAAGACCAGGCCCGCGATCCCGTCCAGCGCCGGCTCGCCGCCGCCGGCGCGCAGCGCCGCGATCAGCCGGACGATCGTGCGTTCGCCCGCACCGTGGATGCCGTAGTCGATCCCGCCGAGCTCGAAGATCTCGCGCGGGAACACCGAGAAGCCGCTCCCGCCCAGCACGATCGGCGCCGCCGTCGCCGCGCGCACCCGCCGACAGTACCCCACCAGCTCGTGGATGAACGACTTCGGGTTGTGGCACTGCACGTTGTCGATGTTGCGCAGCGAGAGCCCCACGAAATCCGGCCGGAACCGCGCCACGCAGTCCTCCAGCGGCTCGCCCGCCATGCGCGCATCCCAGATTTCGGTGACATGCCCCGCCGTCCGCAGCGCCCCGTCGATGTACGCCACCCCCGCCGGATAGACCGGATACGGTTGGTCGTACTTGTTGAGGTTGACGAGCAACACCCGCGCGGGCGCCGGCTCGGGGACGGTTGGAAACATGGAGCGTGTCTAGGTGCTGGGTTTCCCGCGGCGGCTCAAGTTCGAACGTCGCGCCATCGCCTCGAGTTCCACGCCCGCCAGCGCGGCGACCACGATCAGCGCCACCATCGTCCCGAGCGCCGAGACCACCGGGATCGAGCTGAGCGCCAGCACGCCGAACGACGCCGCGGTCGTCAGCGCCGAGAGCCGGATCGAGGGCGGGGGCTCGTCGCCGCGCGCCGCATTCTCCGCGCTGAAGATCGCATAGTTGTGGCTCAGGCACACGCCGAGGAACGCCCCGAGCAGGTGGAAGAGATTCAACGTCGCCCCCGCCAGCCCGAGCGCGCCGAACGCGAACAGGCACGAGCCCGCCGGCAGCGCGAAGATCCGCACGCCGCGCCGCAGCCCGTAGAGCACGAACACGCTCAGGCCCACCAGCCCCAGCCCGAGCGCGCTCAGCCGCAGGGCCGACACCCGGTAGCGCGTGAACAACCGGTTGAGCGACTGCAGCTGGTCGAGCCCGATCGTCGCCAGCTCCGCCGGCGGCTCCGCCCCGGGCGGATGCTCCGCCACCGTCACGAACCAGCTCGCGCCGGGCTCCGTCGCCATCGTCAGCGCGACCGGCCCCTGCAAACTTCCGGCCAGCGCGCGCACCGCGGCGGTGTAGTCACCCGCCGGAGCCGCCAGCCACTGCGCCCAGCCGGCGAAGAACGGGCCGAACTCGCCCGCGTCGAAACCGTGCCGCTCCAGCGCCGCGCGCAAGGCCGGCTCGAAACCGCCGAGCGCCGTACGGCTGGCCGCCGCGGCCTCCCACTCCGCCGGCGTCGGCACCGCCAGCCCCAGCGAGGCGACCGGCGCGCCGGCGAACTGCTGCGCATGCCAGCCGAGGAAACGCCCCAGCGCCGCGCGCGCCGCCTCCGGCGACTCGCCGCGCGTGAGGTAGACCGTGCGCTGCGGCGTCTCGCCGAACAGCGCCCGCACCGCCAGCGCCTCCGCGCGCGAGGCCGCCGGCAGCGCCTCCAGCTCGCGGATGTCGTCGCGCCAGTGCAGCCGCCACGGGCCGAACAGCGCCACCGCGGCGCCGACCAGCAGGAGCAGCCGCGCGCCGCGTCGCCACGCCGGATGTTCGCCGTGCAGCCGCGCCCGGGCGAAGGCCCAAGTCTCCGAATACGGCCGGTCGAGCTGGGCGAACCAGAGCAGCGCCGACCCCAGCGCCGCCACCAAGCCGCAGCTCACGAACAGCCCGAGCTGCCGGATCAGCGGCAGCTCCGAGAAGAACAGCAGCGAGAAGCCGAGGATCGTGGTGAGCGCGCTGGCCAGCAGCGGCTTGATGAGCCGGCCCACCTTCTCGCGGTAGCGCTCGCCCGGCCGCACCGCCGGCTGGAGATAGAGATAGAAACCGTAGTCGATCGCCACGCCGCCGAGCAGCGAACCGATCACGAACACGAGCACGTGCACGCGGTCGAAGCACAACGTCACGCCCACCCACGCGCCGAGCAGCGCGCCGAGCACGACCGGCGCGAGGTGCACCGCCTGCCAGACCCGCCGCAGGCACAGCGCCGCCACCCCAAGCACGGCCAGCAGCGAAATCGCATTGAGCGACGACATCTCGCCCTCGATCAACCGGCGGTTTTCCGCCGCGAAGCGGCCGATCGCCGCCCAGTGCACCTGCGCCGCCGGCTCGACCGTCCGCGCCGCCGCCAGCGCGCGCTCGACGGCCGCGATCACCGGCCCCTGCCCCGCCTCGCTCAACGGCGCCGCGCTCGTCCGCGCCCAAACCAGCGCGCGGTCGACGGCCGTGCCGCCCGTCTCCGCAAAACCGGGCATCTGCGCCACGAGCCCGGGCAGCAGCAACAACGGGTCGGCCGCCACCAGATCCTGGAACGCCACCGCCTCCGGCTTCGCCAGGAACGCCTCAAGCTCAGCCGCCGCCCGCTCGGCGAGCCACTCGGGCCAGGGCTCGGCCGGGCTCGTCGCGGCGTATTCGCTCTTCTTGGCCGCCAGCCAGCCGGGCAGCAGGAGCTCGAAACGTTGCGCAAAGAGTTGTCGCCCGAGCGCGTCGCGCGGGCCGGTGTCACCGGGCGCGCGCACCTCCGCGAAGGCCGGATCGGCGCGGAGGGAGTCGGCGAAGCGCGCGGCGGCGCGTTCGCGTCGGTCGGCGTCGGGGCCGCTCAGGCCGAAGAGCGCCACGCGCGCCTGGCGTTCGCTGGCCATGCTGCGCGCCAGCGCCAGCTCGGGTGAACGCTCGCCGCTCGGGATCAGGTCGAGCACGTCCGTCGAGATCTTCGCCGCGTAGTCGAGCCGCGCGAGCCAGAGCAACCCGAGCGCCACGGCGAGCGCCAACACCGCGCGCGCCGCCCACTTCTGCCGTGCCGGTTCCATGGCCTCAGCGGAAAAACCGCTTCTCCTCCTCGGCGGTGAACGTCACGCCGGTCCGCGTCTCCTCGATGAGGACCTCGACGCGTTGTTTGGCCGAGCGGCGGAATTCGAGCCGGCGCACGCGTTCGCCCACGCCCTCGACCGTGAGCGTGCTCAGGTGCCGCGCGAGCTCCGGTGTGCGCGGGGCGAAGTCGAGCCGCCAGTCGTCACCGTCGCGCGCGGCGCGCAGCGTGAAGAGCTGGAGCAGCGCCGGCAGGTCGAAGCGCAGCACGGGCAACAATGCAGCATCCATGCGCGGCGCGCGCGGATCGGCGGCCATCGTGCGCGTGCGGCCGCGGGCGTCGCGCAGCAGCAGGCCCTTGGGGTCGACGACCATCACCTGGTCCTCCGGCTCGGTGTAGTGGAGACTCAACCCGCGCGCATCGGAGTGCCGCAACTCGCCGCGCAGCACCACCGGGGCCTTTTTCACGCTGAACCAGCGGTGCTCCGTGAAGGTGGAATGCACCCCGCCCTGCGCCGCGAGCGCGGCGAAGAGCGGCGCCCACGCGGCGTCGTTCTCGCCCGCGACCAGCTCCGGGCCGGGCGCGGCGGGTACGGCGGCGCGGGCCGCGGCACAGAGGCAGAGAGCGAGAACGGGGAGAAGGCGTTTCATCGGGTGGGGCCGGGCTTCGGTTGGTCGCCACCGACTCAGGCAGGCCGCCCCGCTTGCGTCGAGAACGTCCAGTCGGAGACTGGGCGTTCTCGTTCAGCATGCCGGCCCAGTAGGACCGGCCTCCGACCGGTCGCCACAGCCCAGGCAGGCCACCCCTCCCACGTTGACATCGTCCAGCCGGAGACTGGACCTGCTGCTATGAAGGCGTCGCAGGCAAGGATGAAAATGTCGTTGGATTTCTGGGTGGGTGATCCGGGCCCGGCGGGACCTCGGAGGGTGGGAGTTCCCCGCTCCGCGGGGGAGCGGG
>JAGVUB010000132.1 GCA_019136515.1 Verrucomicrobiota bacterium | reverse complement strand
GCCTGCCGCGGGCTCGGCGGTGGGGGTGTTTTTCTTTTCACACCCTGCCTTCTGGCAGGAAACCACCCTCCCGCCCAGCCCCCTCAATGCCCTCGCCTATGGGACGGCTGTGGTGTAGAACCCCATCAGCGCCGCGCATGCACGCGGTGATGATCGCACTGGAGCCGGCCAGGCCCACGCGGTTGGGCACATCGGAGCGGTAGCGCAGCGTGAAGTTGCGGTTGTCGAGCTTGATGCCGCGCGTGCAGCAGTAGTCGTAGAAGGCCTTGATCGACGCCTTCAGCAGCCGGAAGCCACCGTAATAGCCGTGCTGCAACACGTCGCGGTGCAGCCCCGCCACGCTGTCGAACACCGAGTGGTCCCGCCGGCTCGGCAGCAGCTCGAGCTCCGGCGACTCCCACAGCTCGATGTGCGCCGAGAAGTTGCGGAAGGTGAAGGACACGGTCCGGCCGAAATACCCGTCGGAGGGGTTTCCGATCAGGGCCGCGCGGGGATAGGCCATCGTGCGAATGATCATGATGAAAGCGATCGGCACGCTGGGCGGAATCCAGCGGGCACGCACGCCAAAACCTCGTCGCCGCGGCCCTACCATCCGCCGCCGGCCCGGATGGTCACCGGGCCGGTCCGGCTTGCCCGCGGGTCAGCCCTGGCCGATGCCCGAGGCCTTGAACCCGAGCGCGCGAAGCTTCTTCAGGTCGAGGATGTTGCGGCCGTCAAAGAGCGAGGCCGGCTTCATCATCGTCGCGTGGACACGCCCGAAGTCGATCGCCTTGAACTCGTCCCACTCGGTGAGCACGACCACGGCATGCGCCCCCGCGGCGGCGGCATACGGATCGGCGCTGATGGTGACCGCCGGGTTCGGCCGCCCGTCGGCCTGTTTCGCCGGCACGCCGAGATCGCGGAGGATCTCCGCCGCCGGCACCTTCGGGTCGTAGATCGCCAGCTGCGCCTGCTCCGAAAGCAGGTCCTTGCAGACGGTGATCGCGGCGGACTCGCGCGTGTCGTTGGTGTCCTTCTTGAAGGCGAAGCCGAGGATCGCGATCCGTTTGTCGGCGACGGTGTTGAACAGATCCCGCACGATGCGCTTGGTGAAGCGGTGCTTCTGCCAGTCGTTCATCTTGACTACACTCTCCCAATACGCAGCCACCTCGGGCAGCCCGAAGTGCTCGCAGAGATAGACCAGGTTGAGGATGTCCTTCTGGAAACAGGAACCACCGAACCCGACCGAGGCGCGGAGGAATTTTGGACCGATGCGCGAGTCCTTGCCGATCGCATTGGCGACCTCGTCGACATTGGCCCCGGTGGCCTCGCAAAGGGCGGAGATCGAGTTGATCGAGGAGATGCGCTGCGCGAGGAAGGCGTTGGCCACTAGCTTCGAGAGTTCGGAGGACCAGAGGTTCGTCTTGAGGATACGTTCCCGCGGCACCCAGCGGCCATAGACGCCGGCCAGCGTCTCCAGCGCCGCCTCGCCCTCGGGCGTGCGCTCGCCGCCGATCAGCACGCGGTCCGGCGCCTCGAGGTCGGCAACGGCCGTGCCCTCGGCGAGAAACTCCGGATTCGAGAGCACCTGGAACTTCAGGCCGCGGGCGTTGGCCGCGAGGATCGTCGAAATCGACTCCGCGGTCTTCACCGGGATCGTCGACTTCTCGACGATGATCTTCGGGCCGTCGGCATGCTCGGCGATCGTGCGCGCCACCCCCTCGATGTACTTCAGATCCGCCGCCCGCCCGGCGCCGTGGCCGTAGGTCTTGGTGGGAGTATTGACGCTGACGAAGATGATATCCGCACCCTTGATGCCGCCGGCCACATCGGTCGAAAAGAACAGATTGCGGCCACGCGCCTCGCGCACGACGGCATCGAGCCCCGGCTCGAAGATCGGAAGGTGGTCGGACTCCCAGGCGGCGATGCGTGCGGCGTTCATGTCGACCACCGTCACGCGAATGTCCGGACACTTGCGGGCGATCATGGCCATCGTGGGACCGCCGACGTAGCCGGCGCCAATGCAGCAGATATTCATGGATAGGACTCGGTTTGGGTTTGCGCCGGCGGTTCTGCCGGGAAAACCGTCGGCTGTCGACGCCGCGTTGTGCGGGGAAACCCTGATTGATCGCGCCCCACCGCCCGCTCAGTGCTTCGGGGGCGCCAGGTGCGGTCGGAATCCGCTCTGGCCCAGCCGGTGGCTCACCGGCCGGCGCTGCTCCTGCGTGAGCACCGGCAACTCCGGCAAGTTCATCCGCGGCAGCCGTACCAACAATTCCTGGGCGCGCGTCCGCAGCGCATCCCAGCGTGCGGCAAGCACGGCCTCCGGAGCCAGGGCGTCGCCACCGCGCCCCCGGCCTCCGCCATGCATCCTTCGCCTTTCCAGTGTCCGGTCTCCGTTCTCCGGTTTGGCCAACGGCTCCGCCGCTGCGAGCTGCTTGAGCAGGCTGCGCCACTCGATGAGCAGCCGGTCGAGATCGCCGCGCCCGGCCTGCTCGGCCTCGGCCATCGCCTCGCGCGCCGTCGCGCCCTGCTCGACCAGCCCACGCACGATCTCGGCTGCGCCGCTGCCGTAGTTGGGCGGCACGCCGCGCACCAGAAAGCCCTCCGCCTCGCTGCGCCGGTAGGTGCGCTCACACACCGAAGCCAGCCGCCCCAGCCAGCGCGGGTTCGTGCCGGAGAACCGGTCGGTGGCGAAGAGGTTCGCCAAGTCGAAGACCAGGTCGTCGAGCGGGTAACGCCGGTCCTCCAGCGCCGCCGCGACGGCCAATCCCTCCGGCCCGGCGAACGCCCCCACGATCTCACCACGCGCCGTGAGCCGCAGCTCGCGGTCGAGCATGCCGAGCCGTTGCCACTGCCAGAACAACGTCGGGGCCGGCGCCAGCGCCAGGCAGTCCGCGCGCCAGCGGCAACGCGGGCACAGCTCGGAGGGGTTGCGCTCGCGCCGCACCAGGCGCGCCCGCCCGGTGTCCGTGCGCTGTCCGCACGGAAAGGTCCCGCCGGGAAACGCGGCGGTCTCCTCGGTGCCGAAAGCTACCGGCTCCTCGGTGAAGAACCGTCCCGCCGCACCGGCCGCGATCGCCGCCGCCGGGCGTCCGGCGCGGAACTCCCGCAGCAGCACCGCCCACGGCAACGGCGCGGCGCGCTTGAGCTTCTCGGCATGGGCGCGGCTCATGCGGGGCGAGTTCTTGCTGGTGAGCACGTAGCCGGTCTCGTCGAGCCCGCGGCGGCCGGCCCGGCCGATCATCTGCAACAGCTCGCTCGGCTCGATCTCGTGCTCGAGGTTGTCGTGCCGGTAGTGCGTGGCCGTGACCATCACCGAACGCAGCGAGAAGTTGATGCCGGCGCTCAAGCCGAGCGTCGCGACGACCGCGCGAAGCTGGCCGGCCTTCGCGAGCGGCTCGATCACGCCGGCGCGCTGCGCATAGGTGAGCCCGCTGTGGTGGAACGCCACGCGCACCCGCACCAGCTTCGTCAGCATCGGCCCGAGCGCCTGCTCCTGCTCGGGCGTGAGCGCGAGCGGATCGGGCGGTGGCAACTCGCGGGCGAACTGCCGCGCCAGCCGCTCCGCCTCCTGCCGTTGCGGCGCGAACACCAGCACGGGGCCCAGCCCCTCGCGCAGCGCGCCCGCCAGGCGTCGCGTCCAAAAACCTTGGATCTCAGCCGGCAAGCTGCGCGTGAGGTCGTCGACCTCGATCTCCTCCAGCGGCACCGGTCGCTCGCGGTGGCGGATCAGCTCGACGGTCCGCCCGAGTCGTCGCAGCCACGTGGCGACATCGTTCGGGTTCGCCACCGAGCCGCTCAGGAGCAGCAGCTGCACGTGCCGCGGCAGCGCGGCGAGCACGCCCTCGTAGTGGTTGCCGCGGTGGGGATCGCTCAGCCACTGGTACTCGTCGACGGCGAGGAAGCTCCAGCGCCCGCCCGCGCGCAGCTGCGTCTGCACGGCCTCGAGCGTGGCCACGACCACCGGCGACTCCGGCGCGATCGTCAGGTCGCCGGTCACGATGCCGACCTTCCAGCCGCGCGCCTTCCACTCCGCGTACTTGTCGTTGGCCAGCGCCCGCGTCGGCACGGTGTAGATCGCCGGCTTCGCGAAGCTCGTCGCCTCGGCGAACTTTTCGAAGACGAACGTCTTCCCGGCACCCGTCGGCGCATCCAGGATCACATCGCGCCCGGCCTTGAGCGCCGTGATGCCCTGCGCCTGCCAGCCGTCCGGCAGCACGAGGCGTTGCAGGCTTTCGAGACCACGGGCGTTCACGCGCCCGAGCAAACGCCCCGCCACCTCGCCGTCAACGTCCCCCCGCGCTCGCGCCGCCGGAGTCCGGCCGCCGGGGCGCACGGTCCCGCGACGGCCGTCGCCACTCAGCGCCGATCCCGGCCCTCGGACTCGTCGCCGTACAAGTCGGCGAAGTCCTCCGTCCAGTCGGCGTACGCCTCCGCGGGCAGGTCCATCACCACTCCGGCCCGCCGCAACGCCGCCTCGAGCGGCCGCACGAACTCCGTCTCCATCTCCTCGAGCCGGAAACACGCCTCGAGCCTGCTCACGCCACGGGCGAAGGCCACCGAGTCGGCCAGTTCCATCAGGTCCTCGTCGGTGAACCACTCCTCCAACTGCGCCTGCGAACCCTCGAGGGCGCGCAACTCGGCCCAGTTCCGGTCGACAGTCGCATCCGGCTGGCACAACTGGACCAATCCGGTGAGGCGAGCCCGGCGGACACGCACCGCAAAACACCGCAGCGCGGCGTAGGCGCAGGCCAGGTTGGCCAGGCGCGCGTTCTGCACGAGGCGTTGGTGGATCGTCAGCAAAACGGATAGTTTCATGGGATCGGTCTCCTGATTTTCCGGACATTGCCTGTCGTTTGTTTCCCCCGGATCGGACCGGGCCGTCGCCCCGCGGCGGACGCGCCTCCGGCCGCGACCACCGCGTCGAATCAGTACCTTCCGCAGTCAGCTGAAACAGAACCTCTCAGACTCTTGAGACCGGCCGCCCGCACTAGGCAGGCAACCGGACACCTGACAAAGGAACACCGTCTTCAGACCAGGGCCGGCAAGGCCGGCCCAACTGCATATCGGACAACCGAAGCATGCGATGAAGCCTCGTTTTGGCGAGCACTCCCGCAACATCCGCCGAAAAAGTGGCGCGGAAGCTGGCCCACCTCCCCGCGGTGCCGCTTCCGAGCTTGGAAACGGCACCGGGCTCCGCCATTCGTGTCGCACCGCGGAGCCACCCCTCCCCGCATGCTCTACTCTCGCATCATTTTCCTCGGCCTCTGGCTGGTGTCGCTCGGCGCCGTGGCGTTGCGTGGCGAAGCCCCGGCGGAGCCCCAGCGGATTGAGGGCATGATCGCCGGCGCGCGCTGGGCGGCCCTCGTGCCGGACAACTGGAGCGGCCGGATTCTGCTCGAGGCACCGGATCTTCGCCACGCGCCCACACCGCTCGCCGCCGAACTCGACGCCGCCACGCCCGACCACCAGGCGCTGCTCACCGCGGGCTGGGCGATCGCCACCACCAGCTACCGGCGCACCGGCCCGATCCTGGTCGATGCCATCGAGGACCTCCGCGCCCTGCGCGACCGCCTCGCCGTCGAACTCGGAGCGCCCCGCCTCGTGCTCGTCACGGGCGTCGGCATGGGCGGGCTGATCGCCACCCTGATGGCCGAGCGGTACGCCGACGAATTCCACGGCTTCCTCGCCCAGGATCCCAGCCTCGGCCTGCGGGACCCGCGCGCGTTGCGGTTGCGCTGCGACCACCAGCCGCGCGCTCCGCTGCTCATCCTCTTTGGCCCCGCCACTGCGGCAGAGACAATTGACTACGAGGAACGCGCCCGCGCTGCCGCCAACGCCGAGAGTTACGTCCCCGTCCTCTGGTATCAGCCACCGCCCGGCACCGTCGACGCCCCGACCGAGCTGCCGACCGTGCCGGCGGCGGTCGAGGCGCTCGCCACCTGGGTCGCGACCAGTCGCCCACCCGCGCCGCGGCTCGAATACCTACCGGCGGCCGAGGAGCCGAGCCACAAGGATAGTCCGGCCCGACCGGCGCCCCGCGCCACCGCCGAACCGCCGGTGCTCCCCGAGGAGCCGCCTCCGACCGTGCCGGTCGACGAGTCGCCGGCGGGGAGATAGCCAGCTCAGCGCGGTTGCGCAGCGACCAGCTCCGCCCCGGCGGCGGACGCCGCATGTTTGCCGAGCTTGCGCAACAGGTCCGCCAAATGGCGCTGCTCGGCGGGATCGAGACCCGCCAGCGCCGTCGCCAAATTCTGGAAATGGCGGACCAACGCACACCGCGCCTTCTCGCGGCCGGCCTCCGTCAGCTCCACCCGCGCCACCCGTTTGTCGGCCGGATCGGCGACCCGCCGCACCAAGCCCTGGCGTTGGGCGCGATCCACCGCGGTGGTGATCGCCCCGCTCGTCAGGAAGAGTTTCCGCCCCAGGACGTTCACCGGTAACGCTCCCTTGGAATACAGCGCCTCCAACACCGCGAAGTCGCTGTCCGAGGCGAAGCCAAGACTGCGGATGCTGCGCCGGTCATGCGCCTCCACCGCATAGAACGCCTTCCAGAGGATCAGATAGAGGTGCTCGGGGGTGGGCGGCGGGCGCGGCGGCATGCCGGACGGTTCGCCACCACCGTCTTGATGTCAAGATAACCGCCGCGGGCCATCCCTCCCCCGGTAACCACGCTGGCGCACCGGCCGTCAACCGCCCATCGCCGCCTTTCGGCGCACCGTCATCACAGCCATGAGAACCTCCCACTGTATCCGTCTCGCGGCACTGCTATTCGCCGCTGTCGGAGCCGTTTCCGGCTCCTTCGCCGACACCGCCAACGCCACCGCGACTCCCCCACCGCCGCCCCCGCAACGCGGTTCGGGCCACCCGGGTCCTCGCCTCGATCCCGAGCGCCGGCTGGCGCGCCTCACCGAGGAACTCGGGCTCACCGCCGACCAACAAGCCAAGATCCGCCAGATCTACGCCGCCGAGATCGAGGCGCTGAGACAATCCGAAGCCGCCGCGCTCACCGGCGAAGCGCGGCGCGCAAAGTTCCGCGAACTGCGGCGCGAACACCGCGAGAAGATCGCGGCCATCCTCACGTCCGAACAGCGTGCGAAGTTCGCCACCTTGCGCCCCAAGGGTCCGCGCGGCCAACCCGGCGGCCCCGCCGACGCTCCGCCCCCACCGCAGGAAGCGGCCGAGTGATTCTCCCGCGTCGCACCCGGCGGGCGGAACCCGGCCCAAGTAGGCGAGTCCCAACGCCCGACCCGTCGCCGGCGCGGGTTCGCCAAAACCGGGCGTCGCGCTCACCGCGCGGCGCCCGCTCAATTCACCCAACGTCGACTCGTCGCGCGCCGCTCAGCGGCGGCCGCGCGACAGACGGCTGACCACCTTCGGCGCCATCTCCGCGCGTTCCCGCTCCTCGAAGAGTGCGGAATAGAGGTAGTTGAAATTCTCGATCTTGCGCCGCGGCACCGGGCGGCCGATCAGCCGCTCGATCGAGCGGGCGTTGCGCAGATCGTCCTCGGTCATGAGCGTGTACGCGTCGCCCTCATGGTTCGCGCGGCCGGTGCGCCCGATGCGGTGCACGTAATCCTCGGGATTCTCCGGCATGTCGTAGTTGATGACGTGCGTGACGCCGCGGATGTCGAGACCGCGCGCCGCCAGGTCGGTGGCTACGAGCATCTGGAACCGGCCGCTCTTGAAACCGTCCAGCGCCTCGGTGCGCTCGCGCTGCGAACGGTCGGCATGCATCACGCCGGCCTTGTGGCCGAGCGAGTGCAGGCGGTGCGCGATCTTGTCGGCGCCGATCTTGGTCCGGGTGAAGATGAGCACGCTCTTGTATTCGGTGCGCTCCAGCAGGGTGGAGAGCAGCTCGAACTTCTGCGCTGCCACGACCGGGTAGAACGCATGGTCCACCGTCTCCGCGGGCGAGCTGCGGATGCCGATCTCGATCGTCTCCGGATTCGTGAGGACCGACTGCGCCAGCCCCTGGATCTCCGGCGGCAGGGTCGCGCTGAAGAGCAGCGTCTGCCGCTTCGCCGGCACATGGCGGATGATGCGGCGCACATCGGGCAGGAAGCCCATGTCGAGCATGCGGTCGACCTCGTCGAGCACGAGCACCTCAAGCGCCCCGAGCTGCGCGGTGCCGTCGCCGAGCAGGTCGAGCAGGCGGCCGGGCGTGGCGACGATCACGTCGACCCCGCGCTGCAGCTCCTCGCGCTGCTTGCCGTAACCGACACCGCCATACACGACGGCGACGCGCAGCCCGGTGAACTTGCTGTAGTTGCGGAAGGCCTCCTCGACCTGGAGCGCGAGTTCGCGCGTGGGCTCGAGGATGAGGCAACGGCAACGACCGTGGCTCCCAAGCCGGTGCAGCACCGGCAACGCGAACGCCGCGGTCTTGCCCGTGCCCGTCTGCGCCGTACCGATGAGGTCGCGCCCGGTCAGCACCAGCGGAATCGCACGCTGCTGGATCGGCGTGGGAGTGGAGTAGCCCTGTTCGACCACCGCGGCGACGATCTCGGCCCGCAGGCCGAGCTTGAAGAAGGTATGCTCGGGATCGAGGACCGGCAGCGGCGGCAGGTCCGCCAGCGGCGCGGCATGCGTCTCCTCGTAGTCGCGGCGCGGCATCGCGTCGCGTTCGTGCGAACGACCGCCACCGTGGCCGGAGCGACCGCGGCCGGCGAAGCTGCCGCGCTGCGGTTCGCCGCGCCCGCCACCTTCGCGCCGCCGCGAGTCCTCGCGGGCGCCGCTCTCGTGGCGCGGCCCGCGGCTCCGCTCCTCCCGCGGTCCTTTGGGCGCGGGGCGGGGGCCGCCGCCTTGGGCGCGACCCGCCTTGGGTTGATGCGTCGCGTGGCCGTGCGCACCGCCGGATTTGGGTTCGGGAGGTTTGCCCTTCAACGAACGGGTGAGCGATTTCAGACCACCGATAATCTTACGAAGCATGATTGGACAAACCTCGGTTGTCGCCGCTCCCCTCCGGACTGGCAACACAATCCTCCGCGCGGTGCCGTCGTTCGTGGCACAGATGGCTCTTTACGCCGGACACCCCCGCTCGCAAGGTGGCCGCGACCTGCCATGATGCCGCTGCACCTCCTCGTCCACGCGGATTCTCCCGAAAACGCCGAGCGCATCACGCGGGCGCTGCGCGCCGGTGCTCCCAGTTGCTCGATCGAAACCGTGGACACCACCGCGGCCTTGGCCGCCAGCCTCGCGGGCACCCGGGCCAACGGCGTGGTCGCAGCCCGTCCCGAAGCCCCGGCCGCGACCGCCTCGGGAGTATCCCCGGAATGGCGGCATGAGATGAACAACCATCTCGGCCTGATCCGCATGCTGGCCGACTTCCTCGCGGGCAGCAACACGCTCGCGGCGGCCGATGCCGCCCGGGTGCGCGAGATCGCCGCCGCGGCCGACGCGGCGGCACAAACGCTACGGCGCACCAAGACGGCACCCTGAGCCTTGACGCTACCCGCGAGCCGCGGGCCCGTTTTCGGATAGGGGGCGGGCCGGACAGAGCACACGCCCGAGAACCTCGGCCAACTCCCCGAGGCGGTACGGTTTGATGACCGCGCCGCAGAACCCGTGCGACTGGTGGTTGAGCAGCACCGGATCGGCCGCGTAGCCGCTCGAGACCAGCGCCCGCACGTCGGGATGCTGCGCGCGTAGGCGCTGCAATGTCTCCAGCGCGCCGAGACCCGCCGGCACCGTGAGATCGAGGATCACCACATCGGGACGACGACCTTCGGCCACCGCGCGGTTGTAGGCCGCGATCGCTTCGCCGCCATCGCCCACCACTTCGCTCGTCAAACCGAGCCGGCCGAGCAACGTCGGCACCATCTGCCGGATCGATGCCTCGTCGTCCATGAACAGCACCCGACCGCGCAGCTGCGGCAGCGTCGGCTCGCCGTCGGGCCCGGCCACCATCGCCCCGGGTTGCGCGGGCAGATACAGCCGGAACACCGCACCCGCCCCTGGCGGCGACTCCACCCGCAGCGCACCGCAATGCCGGCGCGCGATCGCTTGCGAGGTGATCAAACCCAGCCCGGAGCCATGGCGTTTCGTCGTGAAATGCGGCTGGAAAAGCCGCACCATGTCCTCGGGCTTGATCCCGGGCCCCGTATCACGAACCTCGATCGCCACGAAAGGATGGGCCCCCAGGCCGAGTTCGCGGGCCGCCTCCGCGCCCAGATTGCGGGCGGTGACGGCGACCACTCCTCCTCCCGGCATCGCCTGCACGGCGTTGAGCACGAGGTTGTGCACCACCTGGCCGATCTGGCCCATGTCCACCTCCGCCGGCCACAGGTCGTCGGCCACCGAGAACTCGCAACGCACCCGCGAGCCTTGCCGCGCAAACTGCGCCGCCTCGCGCAGGCCGGGGCCCAGCGCCGCCAACCGCCGCACCGGCTCGCCTCCGGTGGCGAACGCCAGCAACTGCCGGGTGAGGTCGCGCGCGCGCCCCGCAGCCTTCTCCGCCTCCGCGAGCCACTCCTGCACCTCGGCGTTCAACCCGGTATCCATCCGCGCCATCGCGAGATTGCCCATCAAGGCGGTGAGCAGGTTGTTGAAATCGTGGGCCACGCCGCCGGCGAGCAGCTCGAGGGACTCCCGCTTCGCGGCGCGCAACAGATCGTCTTCCGTCCGGTGCACCACCGGCGGGGACGCCGGAGCCGGTGGCGGTTGCGCCGTCACCAGGATCCGCCCCGGTACGGTCTCGTCCAGCCACACCACCGCGACCGGGGTGACCATCGTGCCGCCCGCGGGGCGCTGCAACGCCCAGAGCGCCGTCTGGGGCGCGTCATCCTGGGGCCACGCCACCACCGCGCGGACTGGCCTCGCCACGGCGCCGGCCGCCGCGAGGCGATGCCCGGCCGGAAGCGCCGCGCGACAGCCCAGATGCGCCGCAGCCGCGGGATTGCAGGCGAGCACCTCGCACGTCTCCGCATCGCAGATCCACGCCGCCTGCGCCTGCGCCGCGAGCAACCGTTCGATCGAGATCCCTGCTAGCAGCCTGTCGGACTTCGTCCACCAGGCTGCTGAACCAACGGGCTGCGCCCGTTGGAGAAAATGTGGGAGAAGAATGAACACCGGCCCGATCCGTGCGTCGAAAGGAGCA
>JAGVUB010000119.1 GCA_019136515.1 Verrucomicrobiota bacterium | reverse complement strand
GCGTGGATCGCCGGCACGGTCCGCAAGCAGGGCGACCGCAAGGCCGTCGTCGTCCCCGGCCTCGATCTCACCTTCGAGGGCGACACGCTCCAGCTGCGCTGAACAGCGCAGCGCCCGCCGGGACGCTCCATCCGGTCGCGCCCCACCTGGGCGCCGGAGCCCCGCCCCGGGGGAGGGCCAACACGCGCACTATTTTCGTGCGCGCGGAGAGTCCGGCTTTACACCCCGCGACCACCGTTTACGCCATGGGTGGGCAAAGGGAGACCGCCGTCCGGTATTCCGTTTCTCGGACCCACCCCCAACCAGCACGCCGCCCGTCCCGCCCGGGACCTGCGGCCCCAACAGGAAAGGAACAACTCGCCATGAAAGTCGGTATCTTTGGCTTCGGCCGGGCCGGAAGGTCGGTCGCCTCGGTGTTTTTGCAGAGCCCGGACACAGTGCTCGAATGGGTGGTGCGCCGCAGTTCGAAGATGGAACATCGCTCCGTGCCGGAGTTTCTCGGCATCCCGGCCGACAACCCCGGCCTGATCTACTCGCGCGACGAATACACCGCCGACGAACTCTTCGATCTGCATCCCGTCGATGTGGTCGTCGACTTCTCCTCGGAGGACGGGATCGACTACTACGGCGAGGCGGCGGCGAAACGTGACATCGCGATCGTCTCCGCCGTTTCCAATTACCCACGGGACAAGGTCGCGCTGCTCAAAAAGCTCGCGCGCCGCACCGCCGTGCTCTGGTCGCCCAACATCACCATCGGCATCAACTTCCTCATGCTCGCGTCGAAGGTGCTCCAGAAGATCGCCCCCTACACCGACATCGAGATCGTCGAGGAGCACTTCAAGGCCAAGGCCGACGTCTCCGGCACCGCCAAACGCCTCGCCGATGCGCTGGGCATCAAGCACAACCGCATCAAGAAAATCCGGGCCGGCGGCATCATCGGCACCCACGAGATTCTCTTCGGCTTCCCGTTCCAGACCGTGCGACTCAAGCACGAGTCGATCTCCCGCGAAGCCTTCGGCAACGGCGCCCTCTTCGCCGCCACCAACCTCTACGGCCGCAAGCGCGGGTTCCACACCATGGAGGACCTGTTGCTGCCGTACTTCGCGCTCTAGCCGCGGAGGCCCGCGCCGGCGCGCCTTTGTAACCGCGGAACCGGACCGCCCCACCCGTCGTCTATCCCCGCGTATGCAACTCTCCGACCTTCGCCTCTCCCCGGTGCCCCGCGCGTTCGGTCGCACCGTGTGCACCGCGTGTTTGGGTGTCGCCCTGCTCGGCTCGGCCGTCGGCCTCATCGCCGCCGAGCCCACCCCGGACCCCTCGCCGAGCGAGCCCGCGCCGTTGCTCGACAAACCGCTCCCACCGTCGGCCACCGACGCCGTCGACGACCAGCCTTCGCCGCAGCACGTCTTCGTTTCCGGCCACTGGACCTGGAAGGACGGCGCCTACACTTGGGTGAGCGGCGCCTGGGAACTGCCGCCCTCGCCCGCCGCCGAGTGGGTCGGTCCGCGCTGGGAGAAGAAGGACAACGGCTACGTCCTGATCGAGGGCGTCTGGCAGGAAGGTGGCACGGAGACCGCCGCCGCAGAAACCGCTGCGGACACGGCCGTCGTCAGCGAAGAGGCTCCGCCACCGCCCGAACGCGAGGTGATCATCGCGCGCCCCTCGCCGACGCATGTTTGGATCGGCGGATACTGGAGTTTCCAGGCCGGCCGCCACGTCTGGGTCTCCGGCCGCTGGGATCTGCCGCCGCGGCCCGGCGTCGTCTGGGTGGCGCCGCGCTGGGAACGCCACCGCCACGACGGGGTGGTCGTCGTCACCGCCCCGCCCCCGCCCCGTCGCTACCCTCACCACTACCGCCCCGCGCGCCCGTCCTACGAACACGTCTGGATCGACGGCTACTGGGGCTGGTACGGCGGCCGCCACGTGTGGATCGAGGGGTGCTGGCGCCGCCCGCCCCATGGCCACAGCCGGTGGATTTCGCCCCGATGGGAGCGCCGCAAGGGCGGCTACCTCTTCATCGAAGGCCGCTGGCGCTGATCGGCCCGATCTCTCGCCCAACACCCGGCCGCACGGTTCGCTCCGTGCGGCCTTTCTGTGGTCCCGCTCTGCCCTCCCCGCTCTGTGAACGAACCACCGCCCACCGGCAGCCGATCCATTCTCGCGCAACGGCGCCACGGCGCGACGTACAGGCATCGAAGCTCTCTCACGAGCTTCGCTACGGCCAACTCGCGCGAGGCGTAGCCCTTTACGAAGCCCACCGCCTACCGCCCACCTTCCACCGGCTACTGGACACCGCCCACCGGTCACCGCCTACCGCTCACCGGAACAAACTCGGCAGCCACGTCGTCAGCCACGGCACGTAGGTGATCAGCAGCACGCCGAGGAACATCACGCCCAGCATCGGCAGCGAGGCGCGCGTCACCTCCGTCATGGGTTTGTTGAACCGATACGAGGAGAGCAAAAGGTTGAGCCCCACCGGCGGAGCGAGGAAACCGAGCTCCATGTTCGCCAGGAAGATGATGCCGAGGTGGATCGGGTTGAGCCCGAAGGCCTGGCCCAGCGGCACCAGCAGCGGCACCACCACCACGATCGCCGCGTAGATCTCGACCAGGCCGCCGATCACCAGCAGCACCACGTTGAGCCCGAGCAGGAACAACCACTTCGAGTGGATCGTCGCCGTGGCCCACGCCACCGCCGCATCCGGAATCTGCGCATCGACCAGATAGTGGGTGAACCCGAGCGCCACACCGAGGATGAGCATCACGCCGCCCACGAGCAGACCACACTCGGCCATCACCCGCGGCACGTCGCGGAACAGGCGCAGATCGCGATGGATGACGACCGCCACAAGGAACGTGTACGCCGCGGTGAGCGCCGCCGCCTCGACCGGGGTGGCGAAACCGCCGAACAACGCCGTGAGCGCCACCACCGGCACGAGCAACTCCCACTTCGCCGCCCAGATCGCCGCCAGCGCCTCGCGTCGGTCGAAGGCCTGCCGGCCGCTCTCTGGCGCATGGCGCCCTTCGCGCAGACCCCACGCAATGGTGAGCACGACCAGCAGCACGCCGGGCAGGAAACCGCCCTGGAACATCTCCTCGATGCTCACGCTCACCTCGCCACCGCTGCTCGCGATGATCGCGTAGAGGATCGGCGGCAGGCACGGCGGGAACAGCATGCCGAGCGAGCCCGCGCCGGTGAGCAGCCCGATCGACGAGCGCTCCGAGTACTTCGCCGCTGCGAGCACCGGCATGAGCACGCCGCCGAGCGCGAGGATCGTCGCGCCCGAGGCGCCGGTGAAGGAGGTGAAGAACGCGCACACCAGCGTCGCCACGATCGCAGGACCGCCGCGCACGCTGCCGAAGAGCGCCTGGAACAGCCGCACCAGCCGCTTCGCCGCGCCGCTCTCTGCGAGGAAGTAGCCCGCCAGCGTGAACAGCGGGATGCTCGGCAGCGTCGGGTTCACTGTGAGCTGGTACTGTTTCAACAGGACCGCCG
The DNA here is from genome assembly GCA_019136515.1 of Verrucomicrobiota bacterium. Lineage (GTDB taxonomy): Bacteria > Verrucomicrobiota > Verrucomicrobiia > Opitutales > Opitutaceae > CAJCBL01. Next base: position 755 of record JAGVUB010000119.1, on the reverse strand, counting down.
TCACCGGTTCGCCCTGCGTCCAGAGCAGGATGAGCGCCGCGCCGCCGAGCGCGGTGAAGATCGGCGCGCCCAGCGCCACCGAGACGAACAGCAGGATCATCGCGGGCCAGCGCAGCGGCTCCGGATCGATCTCGCGGCCGTTGACGAACACCACCGCTGCCAGCAGCGCCGCCGCCAGCGCCAGTGTCGCCAGTTTCAGGGGCCAACGTTCCGCCGCGTGCCAGACCAGTCGCACCGCGATCAGCGCGAAGCCGACCACCAGCAGCAGCTGCACCACCCACACCGGCACGCCGTAGGCGAAGATCTTCCCGAGCGCGCGCTGCGACATCACGAAATCCCAGCTCGAGACCGCCAGCGCCGTGCTCACCGCCGCCGCGCCCTTGAACCACTGGGCCGCCGCCGAGAGCGCGAGCAACCGGTTGTCGCGCGCCGCGATCGCGCCGCCGAGCATGCCCACCGCGAGCACGAGGTGCTGCACCAGCGTCGTCGACGCCGTCACGCCCACCAGGCCGCACGAGCGCAGCGCGATCTCCAGCACCGGCAGGAGCATCATCACGCCCAACGCGAGCACCACGACGAGGTTCTCGCCGCGGCGCAGGGCCAGCAGCCAGGGCGGCAGGTTGGTCGGTTCGGAGCCGGTGACTTCGGGCAGCGGTGCGGACATCGGGCGGAGGCGTGGTTGAAAAACGAAAACCCCACGCTGCCACGAGCCCGCCGCCGAGCGCAACCGCAGGTTTGCGGCGGCGCTCGTTCAG
>JAGVUB010000200.1 GCA_019136515.1 Verrucomicrobiota bacterium | reverse complement strand
TAGGTGATCGTCACCTGGTCGCCGCCGACGAAGTCGACGCCCATGATCTCCTTGCCCTTGATGGCAACGACGGCCACGCCGATTCCGACGATCACCCATGAGCAGATGAAGGCGATCCGGCCAAATTTCAGGAAGTCGTACTTGGTGTTCTGCAGCACCGAGAACATGGGCAGGCGCTTCATGTAGCCGGGGAGGATGAGCACCTGGAGCAGCAACTTGCTCACGATCATCGCGGCGAACATCGTGGTGAAGATACCGATGGTCAGCGTGACGCCGAAGCCCTTGACCGGGCCCGAACCCATCGACCACATGATGACGCCGACCAGCAAGGTGGTGACGTTGGAGTCGAGAATGGCGGACCACGCCTTCTCGAAGCCGGCCTCGAGCGCAGCCGGGAGCGATTTGCCCGCCGCGATCTCTTCGCGCATGCGCTCGAAGATGAGGATGTTGGCGTCGACCGACATGGCCAAGGTCAGCACGATACCGGCGATGCCGGGCATGGTCAGCGTGGCCTCGAGTCCGGGCATCGCCATGACACCGAGGATGACGAAGACGTTGCAGCCCATGCCGACGGCGGCGATGAGGCCGCCGAAGGTGTAGAAGAAGAGGATGAAGCCGATCGTGAGCGCGGTGCTGATGATGAACGCGGTCTTGGCGCTCATGATCGCATCGTTGCCGAGGGACTGGCCGACCTCGTACTGCTCGACGATCTGCAGGTCCACATCGAGCGGGTTGTTGAGGACGTTGGAGAGCTCGATGGCCTCGCGCTGGGTGAACTTGCCGGTGATCTGGGCGTTGCCGCCGCCGATACGGTCGTTGATGCGCGGAGCAGAGTAGAGCTTGCCGTCGAGCACGATGCCGAGCTGGCGGCCGACGTTGGCGCCGGTGACCTCGGCGAACTTCTTCGCGCCGGCGTCGTTGAAGCGCAGGAGGATCTCGTAGCCGCCGTACATGTCCATCGTGGGACGGGAGTCGGTCACGGTCTCGCCGGTCATCTCGGGGATGCGCTTGACGGCGCAATAGACGGTGACGGGGCGGCCGCTGGCGTCGTCCGAGTCCATGCTCATGTTGACGTAGCCGGGCGGGAGGGCCGAGGGCGGGAGCGGCTCGGGCATGTGCGCGAACTGCGGATGCACGAGGCGGAAATCGAGGCGGGCCGGCTTCTTGAGGACGTTGACGACCTCGGGGTTGTCCTTGGTGGAGACGCCGGGGAGCTGGACCTCGATGCGGTTGGCCCCGACCGGGCGGATGATCGGCTCGGCGACGCCGAGGCCGTTGACGCGGGTGCCGATGATCTCGACGGCCTTGTCGAGCTGGAGCTGGCGCATCTCCTGGTGCTGGTCGGGCGCGGCGAGCGAGGAGGCCTCCAGGGTGAAGGCGACGCCGCCCTTGAGGTCGAGACCGAGCTGGAGGCGGGGCTTGGACTGCTTGAGCAGGTAGTCGAAGAGGATGTCGTTGCGCTTCTCGATGTTCTTGAGCGAGGACTCGAGCCGGACCTCGGGGAAGAACTTCGCCATGTCGATACGCTCCTCGCGGCCGAGCTGCTTGAGGGCGACGAAGACGCTGGGGGCCTGCTTGGTCGCGACGCGCTCGCCGGCGCGGTCGAGCAGCTTGAGCAGCTCGGCGCGCTGGGCGGTGGACTCCTGTTTGAGGTAATCCTTGAACTCGGTCTCGGTGAAGGGGACCAGATTGAAGGTCGCCCAGAGCAGGATCAACGCCGTGAGGGCGAATTTCCAGAGGATGCGTTGGTACATGGTCGGTCTGTGTTAAAAGGGGTGCGACACGCCGAGGGTGGCGGCGCGGCGAGGGGTTTGCCGGAAAGGACGCGGGGGCAGCTCAGTCCGACTTCTTGTCGGCGTCGCTCTTCTTCTCGACGGTCTGCACGAAGCCCTTGGCGAGCTCGATCTTCGTGCTGTCGCCGATGCGGACCACGAGGCGGTCCTCCTTCACGGAGACGATCGTGCCGTAGATGCCGCCCGAGGTGAGGACCTCGTCGCCGCTCTTCAACGCCGCGAGCATCTTCGCGTGCTCCTTCTGCTTCTTGCGCTGCGGGGCGATCATGAGGAACCACATCGCGGCCATGAGCAGCAGGAAGGGCCACATCCCCTTCAGCATGTCACCGATTCCCGGGGCACCCGCGGGAGCGCTGGCCTGGGCGAGGAACGAGGGGAGATCGAGGGAAAGGAGCATTTTGTGCATTGCGAAGGTGTGGAGTTCTGGGAAATGAAGGGCGCGATTCATCCCGGCCCCCTCTGCAAACGCAAGCCCAGAGCTTGCCGCCTCCGCGACCGGGATCCCGTCCCGCCCACCCCCGCATCCACCCTTCCCTTTCCGTTCAGCTCCACCCGTTGAAAACCAAGCCCTCTTCCGCCTGGTCCGTCGAAAAGTCCGAGGATCTCTACGGCTTCAAACGCTGGGGCGCCGGCCATTATCAGGTCGACGCCGACGGCCAGGTCTCCGTCCAGCCGCTCAAGGACGGCCGGGCCGTGCGTGTGATGGATGTCGTCAAGGAGGCGCTCGACATGGGCCTGAAGGCCCCGATGGTCATCCGTTTCCAGGACCTGCTGCGCCACCGGGTCGTCGCCCTCAACGAGGCCTTCCGCCGCGCCATCGCCGAGGAGGGCTACAAGGGCGAATACCGCGGCGTCTTCCCCATCAAGGTCAATCAGCTGCGTGAAGTCGTCGAAGAGATCCTCGACGCCGGCAAGGAGTACAGTTTCGGCCTCGAGGCCGGCTCCAAGCCCGAGCTGATGATCGCCCTGGCGATGCACGAGAACCCCAAGTCGCTCATCGTCTGCAACGGCTACAAGGACCACGACTACATCCGCCTCGCCCTGCTCGGCCGCAAGCTGGGCAAGAAGGTCATCCTCGTCGTCGAGCAGGTCTCCGAGATCGACGACATCATCGCGCTCGCCCAGGAGATGGGCGTGAAGCCCATGATCGGCTTCCGCCTCAAGCTCGTGACCCGCGGCGAAGGCAAATGGGCCACCTCCACCGGCGACAACGCCAAGTTCGGCCTCACCACCGCCGAGCTGCTCGTCGGCGCCGCCAAACTGCGCGCCGCCAAGCTCGGCCAGTGCCTGCGCCTCATCCATTTCCACATCGGCTCGCAGGTGCCCAACATCATCACGATCAAGAACGCCGTGATCGAGGCCGCCCGCTTCTACTGCCAGCTGGCCAAGATGGGCTTCCCCATGGGCTACCTCGATGTCGGCGGCGGTCTCGGCATCGACTACGACGGCTCCCGCACCAACTTCGACTCGTCGATGAACTACTCGATGGGCGAATACGCCCGCGACGTCGTCTTCAACATCCGCGAGATCTGCACCTCCGCCGGCGTCGCCCTGCCCGACATCGTCTCCGAGAGCGGCCGCGCCCTCACCGCCCCCCACTCGATGCTCGTCATCGAGGTCTTCGACGCCATCTCCAAGCGCGAGTCCATCGAGGCCACCAAGACCCCCGCGCAGAAGCACAAGATCGTCGCCGACCTCGAGTTCCTCCTCAAGAACCGGGCCAAGCTCGGCCGCCTCGAGCGGTTCCACGACGCCGTGCAGAAGAAGGAGGAGGCGTACTCGCTCTTCAAACTCGGCTACCTCGACCTCGAGAACCGCGCCGCCGCCGAGTCGCTCTTCTGGCAGGTCTGCGAGAACATCGACCAGGAGGGGCCCGACACCGGCTACCAGCCCGAGGAGCTGCGCGAGCTCAAGAAGCTCCTGGCCGACCAGTACGTGTGCAACTTCTCCGTCTTCCAGTCGTTGCTCGACCACTGGGCGCTCAAGCAGCTCTTCCCAATCGCCCCGCTCCACCGCCTCAAGGAGCGCCCCACCGTCAACGCCATCCTCGTCGACATCACCTGCGACTCCGACGGCAAGATCTCCAGTTTCATCGACCTGCAGGACGTGAAGGACTACGTGACGCTCCACCCGCTCACGAAACAGCCCTACTACCTCGGCGTCTTCCTCACCGGCGCGTATCAGGACATCATGGGCGACCTGCACAACCTCTTCGGCCGCGTCGACGAGGTGCACGTCTTCCTCGAGAACGACGAACCCAACGGTTTCTACATCGAGGAATCCATCAGCGGCAGCCGCATCGGCTCGGTCCTCGAGGGCGTGCAGTACGACGAGGAGCTGCTCTGCCGGCAGATGAAGCGCCAGATCGACCACGCCACCAAGCGCGACCTCGTGAAGCCCCGCGAAGGGGTGCGCCTCCTGGAAAGCTTCGAGGCGCTCATGCGCAACCGCACCTACCTCGCCATCCAGCCCGCCAAACGCCGACCGGTCACAAAACCCAAACCCGCCTCCGGCCGCTGAACCGCCCGACCGCGGTCCGCGCCCCCAACCACCGGCTCGCGCGCACCCGCACCCGCGCCCACCCGTCTCATGAAACTCCTCGCCGCGCTTCTGCTCGCCGCCGCCACCCTTGGCCTCGCCACCAACGCCGGCGCCGCCACGCCCCGGGAGAACTGGGACCAGCACTGCGCCAAATGCCACGGCGCCGACGGCGCGGGCACCACCCGGCTCGGCACGTTGCTGAAGGTCCGCGACCTCACCAAGGCCGAGGTCCAAGCCGCATTCACCGACGCCGCCGCCCGCACCGCGATCGAGGACGGGGTGAAGGACTCGACCGGCCGCTTCACGATGAACCCCTACGGCGCGAAGCTCTCCCCGGAAGAGCGGGCCGCGCTCGTCGCGTTTGTGCGCGCGCTCAAGAAATAGCCCGTCGCATCCGCCATCGTTTTCCCCTGCGGCCCGCCCCTCCCGGCGGGCCGTTTCTCGTTCTCCCAGCGCCCCCCCCCCCCCGGACCCTCCGGCGCCGCCGCCCCGGGGCCACGCCTTTTCCGGTCAAGCCCCCGGCCGGGGAGCCGATTGAAGCCTCGCACCCGGCGGGCGCGAACGCACGCACCGCCGCACACGACCATCCCATTGCCATGCACGCCACCACCGTCTCCACCAAACAGGGCATCCTACTCGAATCCGGCACCAACGAGGTCGAGTTCATCGAGTTCTTCCTCGCCGGCGAAAGCTACGGCGTGAACGTCTTGAAGGTGCAGCGCGTCATCGCCCTGAGCAACTGCCACATCACCAAGCTCGCGCAGGCTCCGCACGGCGTCATGGGCGTCATCCACGTGCAGGACAAACCCGTCCTGCTCGTCGATCTCCACACCGCCCTCGCCATCCCCGGCACCGCGGCCGACCAGGACCGGCAGCTGGTCATGGTCACCCGTTTCAACAAACGCACGACCGCGTTCCTCATCGACGGCGTCTCCAAGATTCACCGCACCTCCTGGTCCGACTTCGAGCCCATGAGCAGCGCCCTCTCCGCCGAGGGTGCCGGCTACACCACCGGCTCCATCCGCATCGGCGATCGCATCATCCTCGTGCTCGACCTCGAGCGCCTCATGCTCGATTTCGCCCCCGACGAGGAGCGCCCCGCCCCGCCCTCCGCCGCCGACGAACACACCCGCCGCAGCCGCGAGAACGTGAAGATCGTCTACGCCGAGGACTCGAAGATGATCCGCACGTTCACCCTCGATGTCCTGCACGGCGCCGGCTTCGCCAACATCGCCGTCTTCGAAAACGGCCTCGATGCCGACCAACATCTCGCCGCCCTCCGCCAGCAGGCCGTGGAGCAGAAACGCCAGCTCAGCGACTTCGTCGACCTCATCATCACCGACATCGAGATGCCGAAGATGGACGGGCTCACCCTCTGCAAGAACGTCAAGACCGCCAGCGGCGACCACATTCCCGCCGTCGTCGTCTACTCCTCGCTCATCAACGACGAGATGGCGCGCAAGTGCGTCTCCGTCGGCGCCGACGCCCAGCTGAGCAAACCGCACGGCGAGGAGATCATCGCCGTCGTCGACAAGCTCTGCGGCTGCGGCACCTCCGCGTAGCCCGCCGCGGCCCTGCCCGTAGCGATGCGCGTGAGCGCAGCGACTCTGCGTCTCTCGCGGGCACCTTCGGCGTTCGCACGAACGCCGCCACCGGCGCCGGACATCGCTCGCACGCTGATCACCGCCGCCCTTTCGCAAAACCCGCTTGGCGCTTTTCGCGCGCCTGACGTAGGGTCCGCGCCGCCCGCTACCCGCGCGCCGCGCCTCACTCACTCACGCACCACCGCGATGCCCGCCCTCACCGTCAATCTCGACCTCGTCCGCAAGTACGCCAAACCCGGCCCGCGGTACACCTCCTACCCCACCGCGCCCCAGTTCACGGACCAGTTCGATCGCGAACGCCTCGCCCGCGAACTCGCCGCGCACAACGCCTCCGCCCGCCCGCTCTCGCTCTACCTCCACATCCCGTTCTGCGAGACACTCTGCTGGTTCTGCGGCTGCACCCAGATCACCACCCACGACCACGGGAAATCCGCGCCCTACCTCGACCGCCTCATCCGCGAGATCGAGCTCGCCGCCGCCCCGCTCAACCCCGCCCGCCGCGTCATCCAGCTCCACTTCGGCGGCGGCACGCCCAACTTCCTCTCGCCCGACGAGATCTGCCGCCTCGGCGCCGTCCTGCGCTCGCGCTTCAACTTCGCCCCCGATGCCGAGATCGGCGTCGAATTCGACCCGCGCCGGCTCACCCGCGACCACGTGGCCGCCTTCCGCGAGCTCGGGGGCAACCGCGCCTCCCTCGGCATCCAGGATTTCGATCCCAAGGTGCAGGAGGCTGTGCACCGCATCCAGCCCGAGCCTGTCGTCCGCCAAGCCATCGATTGGCTGCGCGAGACCGGCTTCGAGTCGCTCAACCTCGACCTGATCTACGGCCTCCCGTACCAGACGCCCGCGTCGTTCGCCGACACCCTCGAGCGCGCCCTCGCCCTCGGCGGCGACCGGTTCGCGATCTTCAACTACGCACACGTCCCCTGGATGCGCCCCGGCCAGAAGGTCATCCCCGAGTCCGCCCTCCCCTCGCCCGAGCAGAAGCTCCAGATCCTCAAGGCCACCGTCGAGACGCTCACCGCGCGCGACTGGGCCTACATCGGCATGGACCACTTCGCCCGCACGACCGACGAACTCGCCGTCGCCCAGGCCGCCGGCACCCTCCAGCGCAACTTCCAGGGCTACAGCACCCGCGGCGGCGCCGACATTCTCGCCTTCGGCATGTCGGCCATCTCGCAGACCGACACCCACTACCGGCAGAACCTCAAGGTGCTCCCGCACTACTACGCCGCCGTCGACCGCGGCGAGGCGCCCGTCGCGAAGGCCTTCTTCCTCAGCGACGACGACCGCATCCGCCGCGACGTCATCATGCGCCTGATGTGCGACCTGAAGCTCGACTACCCCGCGCTCTCCGCCCGCCTCGGCATCGACTTCAAGAGCTACTTCGCCGACGCCCTCGCCTCCCTCGCCGAAGCCGAGGCCGACGGCCTGATCGAGCGCCACGCCGACCGACTCCAAGTCACGGATGCCGGCCGCCTCCTCATCCGCAACCTCGCGATGCCCTTCGACGCCTACCTCGCCAAGAAGCCCGCCCGTTTCTCGCAGACGGTGTGAGGTCCCGAACAATCCCTTGCCCCCGCCCGCAGGTGTATTAGGCTTCCGGAGCCTCCATGAAGCCGTCCGTCAAGCTACACCTCATGTGCGCGGTCTATTGCACGACTCTCGCCGCCCTGAACTGGTCTCACTCGGTCGAGTACTCGCGCGCCGTGGGCCTCCAGTCGACAACCAACGCCCCGGTCGGCCTCGCGCTTCTGCTGGCCGGCGGCATCGCCCTGGTATTGGCCGTCCGCTGCCTCCGCGCCGCCAAGCGTCGGCTCGAGAGCGGGCGCCGCGTCGCCGCCGGCGGGTGGATCTCGAGCAAGAGTGTGCTCCTTTACGCGCTGCCATTGCTCTTCAGCCACGCAACCACGTCGACTTGGGTCGAGGCGGACGGGACGCGCGCTGTCGCCAGCGGTGGATTTGGGCACGCACTCTCCCCGTGGGTGTTCCTGGTCGCCGTGGCCGGCATGATCCTCTTCCAGTTGCACGCGAAACTCGCCGACGACGAAGCCCCACGTGCCGCTGCGGTGCGACCGGCTGCCTAAGCCAACGATGCAATTGGCGCGGATTTCACTCGGCCGGACCCCTTCTTCCGGTTGTAGGGGCTGAGCTTGCTCAGCCCGGTGGCGGTCGCTCTTGCACGAGCGATGCGCGCTCGCACCCTACGCTGGCTGCATGACCACGGCTGAATATTTCTCAGCCGGACGTCGCACTTGCCGCGCTCGGGCCCCAGCTAGTTTCCGCACTGATGAGCAAATCCGAGATCCTCGCCGCCCTCGCGTTCCTCCGCCCGGAGGAACGTCGCGAAGTCCGCGCCAAGCTCGACCAGCTCGACGGTTTCGCCCCGGACGATTGGCTCGACGACGGCGAGCTTTCCGTCGCGGAGAAGCATCTCATCGAAGAGCGCATGCCGACTGCGAGAAGCACCCTGAGACTTCAATTTCGTGGGCGGTGGCCGAGGAAGAACTGAAGCGACGCTATCCGCTCAGCGTTGCCCGTACCGCCACAGACTAAAGTATCACCCCAGCTCGCCGATCTTGACGTGTGGTACAACATTTACCACACCCTCTCATCCTCCCATGAACTTCGGCGAACAACTCAAAGGCCTCCGGATCCGCAAGGATCTCACGTTGCGCCAATGCAGCGAGCAACTCGGTGTCGACCCCAGCAATTGGAGCAAATTCGAACGCGGCGTGAATCCTGGCCCCAAGGACATAGCCATCCTCGAATCCTGGGCCGAATTCTTCGGCCTGCGCGGCGCGGCCAAGCAGGAGTTCTTCGACGCCGCCGCGCTCTCGCGGCGCGAGCTTCCGGCCGATCTCGCCTCCGACGAGAAAGTCCTAGCCGCTCTTCCGGCCTTTTTCCGCGCTGTGCGCGGTGCCGAACTCGATGAGAGCCAACTCCGTCAGTTCGTCGAAGACGTCCGTGGCCTGCACAGCCCCGAACCCAAGGCCCGTCAATGAACGGAGGCTGGAGCCAGATCTGGGCAGACGTGGAGCAGTTCCGCCTCGAACATCTCGGCAGCCAATGCACTGCGCTCCCCGTCGACGTATTCACCATCGTCGAACTCAAACTCCGGCTCGACGTCATCCCCTTTGATGACCTCGCGGCCAAATACCAGATCGACGCCGCGCTCACCCAAGATTTCCGCGGCATGTACGTGGACGCCGAGAGCTACATCGTTTGGGAAAAGGGCCCCGTCTGGAAACAGAATCGCCTCCGATTCACCGTCGCCCACGAACTCGGGCATTTCGTGCTCCACCGCGAGCAGGCCTCCAAGTTGAAGTTCTCGTCCTTCGACCAGTTTGCAGCCCAATTCAAAGGCAGCGGAGGCCCCCGCTACACCATCGAGCAAGAGGCCAACGAGTTTGCCGGTCGGCTGCTTGTGCCGATTGAGCGGCTCCGCGCTTGCTACGATGAATTCGCAGCCAAGGCGTCCACGATCATGCCAAACTGGCGTCTCTCGGATGATCTCCGCACCAAGTTTGCCGAGAGCGCAGGACCGAAATTCGGCGTCAACGCACAGGTCATCCTCGCTCGCCTTGACCGCGAAGATCTCTGGCCCTCCCGCTAGCCAGATTCCCATTCCGGCTGACCCATGAAACGTCTCGCCATCGTCGGCGCCGGAATCACCGGACTCACCGCGGCCAGCGAACTCGCCGCCGCGGGCCATGCCGTCACCGTGTTCGAGGCCACCGGCCGCGTCGGCGGCGCGATCCGCACCGTCCTGCGCGACGGCTGGCTCGTCGAGGCCGGTCCCAACACCGCGCTCCTGCGCGACACCTCGCTCGACCCGATGATCGAGCGCGCCGGCCTCGGCGCCGAGCTCCAGATCGCCAACCCCGCCGCCGCCAAGCGTTTCATCGTCCGCCACGGCCGGCCCAACGCCTTGCCGCAGAGTCTCTGGGGCGCGCTCACGACTCCAGTTTTCAACTTCCGCGGCAAGCTCCGCGTGCTCGCCGAGCCGTTCATCCGCCAGAACCGCGACAACCCCGACGAGACCCTCGCCGCCTTCGCACGCCGCCGCGTCGGCCAGGAGTTCCTCGACTACGCCGTCAACCCGTTCATCGGCGGCGTCTACGCCTGTGCGCCCGAGGAACTCTGCGTGCGCCACGCCCTGCCGCGCCTCTGGCGGCTCGAGCAGAACCACGGCTCGCTCGTCCGCGGCACCATCGCCCTGATGCGCGCCAAGCGGAAGTCCGGCGTGCGCACCAAGACGCGCCTCGTCTCCTTCGCCGGCGGCCTCGCAACGCTCCCGCGCGCCCTCGCCGCCGCGCTCGGCGACGCCGTCCGGCTCGGTACCGCGGTCACCGGGGTCGCTCGCGTCGCCACCGGCTGGCGACTCACGTTCCACCCTGCCGGCTCCGTGGCCGGCGCCGCCGCAGCCGACACCGCCGACTTCGACGCCGTCCTTTTCACCTGCGGCTCCGCCGCCCTCGCCCGGCTCGACATCGCCGGCCGGCAGCCCCTCGCCGCGCTCTCCACCCTGCCGTGGTCGTCCGTGACGAGCCTCGCGCTCGGCTTCCGCCGCGAGGATGTCGCGCATCCGCTCGACGGCTTCGGCATGCTCGTGCCGGCGAAGGAGAACCGCCGCATCCTCGGCGCGCTCTTCTCGTCCACGCTCTTCCCCGGCCGCGCGCCCGCCGGCCACGTGCTCCTCACCGTCTTCGTCGGCGGCCGCCAGCCCGAGTACGCCGCGCTGCCCGATGCCGAGCTCGACACACTCGTTCTCGCCGAACTGCGCGAGTTGATCGGCACGCAGGGCGATCCGGTTTTCCGCCACTGCTCCCGCGTGCCGCTCGCGATTCCGAAGTACACCGCCGCCTTCGGCGCACTCTCCGCGGCGATGGACGCGTTCGAGCACGACCATCCCGGCCTCTTCATCGCCGGCAACTGCCGCACCGGCATCTCGCTCGCCGACTGCATGGCCGCCGGCCTCGCCGTCGCCTGGTTGATCTTCAACTACGGCACGCCCGTGCCCGACGCCGCCCAGTGGCGCGCCGGGATCCCCGCCCTCGCCCCCGCCTGGGCCGAAGGCAACGTCGTCCTCGGGCCCACTGCCACGCCGCACGGAATGCCGCTCCTCGCCCGTGCCGTCCTCGGTGTCCTCGTCCATGCCAACCATCAGTGGGACGACCGCGTCACCACGGTCGTCAACGCCCTGCTGCTGGTCGCCACCTGCGCCCTGCTCCTCGCCGCCTGTGCGCGCCGCCTCGGCTGGACCGCGCTCTGGGCCTCCGCGCTGTGCGGAGGCATCCTCTTGGCTCTGCCGGTGGGCGGCGAACAATCGCTGGCGGGCTCCGCGCTGCCCGACCGCCTCGGCCTGTTGCTCGCCTTTCCCGCCGCTTGGGCACTGCTCGACCGCAACCTGACCTCCCCGTTCTGGTGGTTCGCCGCCCTCTCGCTGCTGCTCGCCCAGGCCGCGGCCGATTGGACCGTGGCGGTTTGCGCGGCCTTGGGGGTCGTCGCGGCAATCCGTGTCTTGACCTCCAATACACGCCGTCCGCGCGATCTGGCGGTGCTCGGTCTCGTCGTTGTCGGCCTGGTCGCCAACTGGCTGCTCAATCCCGGCGGCTTGTCGGCGCTGTCCTGGTCCTCCCTGCGCGGGATGACAGCCGCGCTCGGCGATCCCTGGCCCGTTCTCTCCCTCGCCCTGCTCGTCCCGTTGGGTATCCGGCTGGTCGCCGGCGCCCGCGATGGCGACCGTAAGCACTCCCTCGCCCCCTTCGCCGCCGCCGCCCTGGCCGGCTGCGCCACGATCGGCTGGTTGTTGGCCGAGCCGGCACCGCGCGCGTGGGGGTCGCCAGCCGCGGCCCTCGACATCCTGTTGTTGCTGCTCCTCCTCGGCTTCGCCGCGCTGACCCAGCTGTGGCACTTCCGCTGGCAGAGCCTGCCGATCCGCATCGGGCTCACCTGCCTCTGGAGCGCCGTGCTCCTCCTCGGATTGCAGTATCGCCTGGACGCCGCCGTCGGGCACGAGTTACCCGCCGCCGCCGAACGCCACGCCCGCGAACTCACCGCCCTTGCGCAACACCTCGGCACCGCGCCCGTGGAGACGGAGGCGGCCGACGCCGCCTCGCCACCGGATATCGGCTACGCCTTGCCCCACCTCGCCTCGCCGGCACTCCGCGCGGTGCTCCCCTTCGTGCTGCAAACGCCGATCGCCCTGCGGGGTGGGCCCGCCACCACCGCCGATTTCAGCCCGTTGCACCGCGATCGGTTCGCCCTGCCCACCCCTGAGGAGCCAGCTTGGGCTGGTGGTCCCGCCGCGCAGGCCGATGGTGGCACCGTATTCATCAGCCTGCCGTTGCCGGCCGCCAAGACCCGCGTGCTACGCTTCCGCACCGCGGGCGACCTCGGGACCGCACGGTTCCCCTTCGCCCTCCGCTCCACCCGCACCGGCGAACTCGTCGCCCTCGAGCTTGAGACCACCACCGGCGAACGTTGGCGTACCGCCAACCTCCTGCGTCCCGACGACCCTGTCGTGATCGTCGCCGGCCCGGCCGCGCTCGGCACTTGGGGTGCGTTCACCTGCCCGGTCGAGATGGGCCTCTGGTCCTGGGCCACCGCCAAGCTCGCCAAGAACTGGGCGTGGGTCCTCGCCGCCGGCGGCTTGGCCCTCGCGGGGGCTCTCCTGCTGCCGCTCGCCCCGCGCCTGCCGCGCCGCGACACCGTTGCGATCGACGAGTTTGGCCGTCTCCACGTCTCCCGCCGCCACCCGGCGCCGTGATCGGCGCCGTCGGCCGACCGCCGTCGGCGCCCCATCCGGAACGGCGGGGCACACGGCTCCGCCGCCCACGGCACACGCACTTCACCGCCGCGCGCGTATCGCGATGAACAGCACTTGGAGCGGCTTCTTCGTGGCCCAGTCGCCCTGCAGATGCCACTGGGCGACCTTCGTCCAGTCCATGCCCGCCACCTTGCCGGCATACTTGCCGCTGCCGAGCTGGAAAGCGCCGAGCGGGACCCGGAACCACACTGCGTGCCCCGGCACAATCTGGTCGATGCGGATACGCGCCGTCGCCATCGTCTCGTCGGCGTCACCCGCTCCGATCGTCACCTCCGGCACCTCGTTGTTCAGGCCCACGGCCAGCGCCACCTCGACATAGGCCACGCCGCTCAGATCCGCGGCGGGATTGAGGTTGCCGCAGAAACCGCCGTCGCCCCGCGCGCCCTTGCTGCCGACGACCAACGCACCGTCCGGGGTGCGCCTCACCGCCTCCGTCCACGATTCGTACGGATAGGCAGGCGTGGTCTCGCCGCGCAGATCCACGAACAGTGTCGGCGCAGAAGTGGCGGACGGCTGGGCCGCGGGCGTCTCTTGGGCAAGACCGGCGAGCGGAGCCGCCAGCAAGGTCGCAAACAACAAGGACAAGGGGATACGTTTCATGACAGGGGACAGTTGTGGGGTTCGACTCCGCCATCGCACGGGCGCGGCAGCGGATAAGCGCATGCAAGTCTTTCTCCTCCACACGGGGCAAGTTCCGATCCGCGCCCGGCGTTTCCGGCATTTCCAAAACCGCGCCGCCATGAAACAAGTTCCGCAACCAATGTCGGACTCCCTCCATATCGCCATCGTCGGTGGCGGCGCCGCCGGTGTGTTCGCCGCCATCGCTTGCGCCGAGGCGCTCGGGGCGCGCGGCCGGGTGACGATCTTCGAGGCCGGCCCCAAACCGCTCGCCAAGGTCCGCATCTCCGGCGGCGGTCGCTGCAACGTCACCAACGCCCGCACCGACCCGCGCGACCTCGTCGCCCACTACCCGCGCGGCGGGCGCGAGTTGCTCGGCCCCTTCCATCGCTTCGGTCCGCGCGAGACCATCGCGTGGTTCGAGTCGCGCGGCGTGCCGCTCGTCACCCAGCCCGACCTCTGCCTCTTCCCCGCCAGCGACGACTCCGCAACCGTGATCGACTGCCTGCTCAGTGCCGCGCGCGATGCCGGCATCACGCTGCGCACCGGCTGCGGCGTGAAACGGATCGACCACAACGGTGCCCGTTTCTGCCTCGCGCTCGCCACCGGTGAGATCGCCACCGCCGACCGCGTGCTGCTCGCCACCGGCGGGGCCAAGGGCCTCGATCTCGCCGCCGCGCTCGGCCACCACATCGAGCCGCCGGTGCCCTCGCTCTTCACCTTCCGCGTCGCCGACCCGCGCTGCACGCACCTCGCCGGGATCGTCGTCCCCGAGGCCGTCGCCAACGTGCCCGGCACCCGGCTACAGGGCGCCGGCCCGTTGCTCTTCACGCACGAGGGTCTGAGCGGCCCGGCGATCCTGCGCCTCTCCGCCTGGGGCGCGCGGGAGCTGGCGGCGTGCGGCTACCGGTTCACCTGCGCGCTCAACTTCCTGCCGCCGCTCACCACGCCCGCCGTCGCGGAGAAGCTCAACGCCCTCCGCACCACGCACGGCCGCAAGCAGCTCCACACATGGAGCCCGCTCGGCCTGCCCCAGCGCCTCTGGGAGCAGCTCGTCTCCGCCTCGGGCGCACGGCCCGGCGTCGCCTGGGCCGAGACGCCCGCCACCATCGTGCAGTCGCTCGCCCGCCTCGCCACGGCCAGCGAGTTTCCCGTCTCGGGCAAGGCGGTCAACCGCGAGGAGTTCGTCACCTGCGGCGGCGTGAGCCTGCGCGAGGTCGATTTCCGCACGATGGAAAGCCGCCTCCGTCCCGGCCTGTTCTTCGCCGGCGAAGTGCTCGACATCGACGGTCTCACCGGCGGCTTCAACTTCCAGGCCGCCTGGACGACCGGGTGGCACGCCGGCACCGCGATGGCCCGGTAGCCCCGGCCGGACTGCGACACCTACCGGCCGCGACGCACCTTCTCCTTCTCGGCCTCGCGTTCGTCCTCGAGGCGCGCGCGTTCGTTGGCCATCTGCCGGCTGATCTGCTCGATCGCCTCACCCTCGCCGCGCTCGGCCGCCTCGTCGAGCGCCTTGCGCAGGAACACCTCGCGCTCGGCGATCTTCGCCTTGTAGCGCACATCGAGCTCGGCCAGCCGCTCCTTCTGTTCGGCGCTCAGCGGCGCAGCATCAGGTTCGGCGGCCTTCAGCCGCTCCATCGCAAGTTCGTAGGCGCTCTTCATGGCGCAGGGGCGATAGCGGCGGCCCGCGCCGCTGGCAAGTTTCCCGGTGCGCCGGCCTCCGCCGCCGGCCGCGCGCCGTGGCGCACCAGCACCGCGAGCGCCAGCGCCACCCCGAGGACCGGGAGCCACAATGCGCCCACACGCGGCTTCCACCGCCACCCATACCCCACCAACAACCCCACCAGGAGCCCGACCAGGACCGCCGCCCCCAGCGCCTCCGCCCGGAACTGCGCCGGCCAATGCATCCCCGGCACCCGCATCGACCACGTCAGCCCGCCCTCCATCGCCGCGATCGTCAGCGCGCTGGCGTGGTTGAAAAACGAACTCACCGCCTCCAAGCCCGCCAAACCCGCCAGGATCGAGCCCATGCCGGCGATGATCGCCAGGCTCGAGGCGGGGATGCACACCAGGTTCACCAGGAACGCCCCCGGGGTCATCAACCCGAAGGTCGCCACCGTCATCGGCAGGCTCACCAACGTCGCGGCCACCGCCAGCGCCGCCCCGGAGATGCCCTCGCCCCCGAGCCAGCGCAGCCCGCGCCGCCACCAACCCCGCTCGGCCGCCGGCAGATCGGCCCACGGCCGCCACCGCCGCTGCCACCGTTCCTCCAGCGGCAAACCGTAGAGCAGCAGCGCCGCGACCACTGCATACGACATCTGGAAGCCCACCTGGAAAAGCTGCCACGGCTCCCACCACAGCATCACCAGCGCCGAGCCCGCGATGCCCGCGATCGGGTTGCGCGACCAGCGCAGGGTCTGCCCCGCCAGGACGAACGCGATCATGAGCCACGCCCGCTCGGCCGACGGCGCCCCGCCGGTGATCTCGACATACAAGAACAGCGCCGGCAGCCCCACCGCGACCGTCGCCACCCGCGGGACCCGCAGCACGAGCAACAGCTGCGACAGCGTCACCCAGATAACCGCAATGTGGAGACCGGAGATCGCAAAGAGGTGCATCGTGCCGGAGTTCATGAAGAGCTCGCGCTGCTCCTCGCTCAGCTCCGCCCGGCTCCCGAGCAGCATCGCCACATGGATCGAACGCAACACCGGCCGGTCCTCCAGCCCGGCCCCGAGCGCCCGCTCGAACCGCTGTGCCCCCGCGGCGCAGAACCGTCGATACGCGTTCGCCTCGCGCTCCAGCGCCAGCCAGCGGGCGCGGTTGAACTTGAAGGCCACCCCCGCATCCGCGAGGTAGCCGTCGAACCCCGCGGCGGCGCTCCGCGGCAGCGGCGCGAGCACCCCGCTCGCCCGCACCCGCGCCGAGGCGAGCAGCGTGATCCCCTCCGGCACCCGCACCGAGAAATACACCCGCTGTCCCACCGTCTCGGCCACCACCCCCGGGGCCGCCGTGATCCGCGCCAACCCCGCCGTGGTCACCCGGCCCGGCACCCGCGGGAACACCCGCTCGACCTCCAGCACCAGCTCCGCCTCCCGCGCCGGCAACCGCTCCCACACCCGCAGACGGTTTTCGCGTAGTTGGAAATACCCGCACGCCGCCGCGGCCACCGCCACCGCGACGCCCGCCCCCCAGCAGACCCGCGGCATCCATATCCCGGGCGCTCTCACCGCACGCTTGCGGGTAGGACCGGTCTCCGACCGGTCTTCCGATCCTGCCCCGCCCGCGCCGTCCTTCCGCGGCCGGTCGGAGACCGGCCCTACGGTGCCACGGTCCCCGGAGAAGGTGCCCGCCACCGCCAACCCCAGGCCCGCCGTCGCCAGCACCAGCCACCAGCCTCCGCCCCAGCCCGCCGGCAACGCCCGCGCCGCCGCGAAGCCGACCATCGTCGGCACCAGCAGCCACAACACCGGCGCTCGATGCCCGAGACTCCGCTCCATCCGTCGCTCCGTTCTCCCCCTACACTGGGCTCTCCTTCGTTTTCTTCGTTTTCTTCGTTCTCTTCTGTCGTCCGAAAGAATTCGTCCCCGCGACTCTGCGCTACACCAGATGCGCGATGAATCTCCGCCCGCCCGCCCGCGCGCCGCGCTCCATGCCGCGCCGCAGGTAGTCGCGCCCGGCCGCCACCGCCTCGACCAGCGGCCGCCCGAGCGCCAGCTGCGCCGCGATCGCCGAGCTGAGCGTGCAACCGCTGCCGTGCGTGTCCACACCCTCGATCCGCTCGCCGCTCCACCGTTCCGTGCCGCCGTCCGGCCGCGCGAGCACGTCGACCAGTTCGGCGCCGCCGAGGTGGCCGCCCTTGAGGAGAAACGGCACACCGAACCGTCGCGCTAGCTCGAGCGCGCCCGCCCGCATCGCCGCCTCGTCGCCCGGCCGCCGGCCCAGAAGCACCGCCGCCTCGTCGAGGTTCGGCGTCACCAGCGCGGCCAGCGGCAACAGCCGCTCGCACACCGCCGCCACGGCGTCGGGTTGCAGCAACGTCGCGCCGCTGGTCGCGACCATCACCGGATCAACCACCGCCGGCACGCCGCGCCGCTCGCGCAGCAGCTCGGCCACCGCGCCGATGATGGGGGCGCTGAAGAGCATGCCCGTCTTCACCGCGCGCACCTCGAAGAACCGGAACACCTGCCGCGCCTGCTCGGCCACGAACTCCGGCGCCACCGCCGTCACGCCGCTCACCCCGTCGGGGTTCTGCGCGGTCAGGCACGTGATCGCCGTCGCACCGAACACGCCGTTGGCCGCGAAGGTGAGCAGGTCGGCCTGCACGCCCGCGCCGCCCCCGCTGTCGGAGCCGGCGATGGAAAGCGCCACGGGGAGTTCGTTCATGCCCCGGCAGCTTGCCGCCCCGCGCTCCGCCGCCAAACACTTTTCTCGCGCGCGCCCAGGCTCCCGACCAAGGTTGTGTCCCGGCCCCAACCGCCCACCCGATGACATTCCTCCGTCTTCTCCCGGCCCTCC